>JBKEDS010000003.1:0-61829 GCA_047975545.1 Flavobacteriaceae bacterium
AATCATAAAAAAAGAACAAAAACGAAAGAAAAACAAAACGTTGGGATATATTTTTGGCAGTCTGGGCGTGTTAACAACAACAAGCGGAATTTTGGTTTTATCGAAAGTAGACAATAACAATACGCAGGATAATCTAAATGAAGGAGATGCCCTATTAACTGTATTTGGCGGCATTGTTGCCGCCGTAGGGACAATAGAACTGGGAGTTTCAATACCGCTTTTTGTTTCTTCAAAAAAAAGAAAGAAGGAAAGAAACGCACTAATTTTAAAACTAAACCCAAACTTTGAAAACTAACGAGGCATTAAAATGAAGAAAATACTTAGCTTTATTATTCTACTATGCACCCTAAGCCTGATAGCCTACCAATTTAAACCCGTAAAACTGGGTGTTGATGCCGTTGCCACCACGATAAAGCCCACTGATTTTATAAATGAAGAAGGCACGACCATTGCCACCCGGGTAAAAGTTCCCGAAGGCTACAAACGGGCAGCATATCCCGATGGTTCGTTTCAAGATTATTTGCGCCACTACAAACTAAAACCCTCTGGCAGCAGCATTATTAATTACGACAATACCGAATATTTTTGGCAAATGGGGCATATTGGCATTTTGGATATTCCCGTTCCCGCCAACGGCTTGCAGCAATGCGCCGATGCCCTTATCCGGGTACGCAGCGAGTACCTTTGGAACAACAACCGCAAAAACGAAATAGGCTTTAATTTTACCAGCGGGCATTATTGCGCTTGGACAAAATACGCCGAAGGTTACCGCCCCAAGATAAGCGGCAACCAAGTAACGTTCCTTAAAACGGCTGCAACCGATTATTCAAAAGCTAATTTTTACAATTATCTTAATCTTATTTTTATGTATTCGGGTACTTTATCGCTATACCACGAACTGCCTAAAATAACCAATACCAAAACCCTTAAAATTGGCGACATGCTCATTAAAGGCGGCTCGCCCGGCCATATAGCCATTATTTGCGACGAAATTGTAAACGCACAAGGCGAAAAGCGTTATTTGCTATTTCAGGGCAATACGCCCGCACAAAGTGTCCATTTGGTAAAAAACCTTGAGGACACCAGCATTTCGCCATGGTACAAATTGGAACGCCACCAAGTTATACCCGTATCCAACTACATTTTTACAAATTCGGAATTTGTACGTTTTAAATAATACTCATTTTTTTGGGCCAATCAAAAAAGTTTAAACAAGTTCAATACGTTTATCGTACTTTTGCACCATGAGCACACCTTTAACAACACAGCAACTCCATAACCTGGCCATGAACCATGTGGGCAAGGAACTGGAACAGCGGGGCTTCGAGTTTATTGCCGTTAATAGCCAGTTAAAAAAACACCCGCAATTTGTGTGCATCGATAAAAACAGCCAATATTATTTTGTTATCGTTCGGGCGGTAATCCTACCTGAAAACCCCAACAATTACGATGTGGTTTGGATGGAAAATTTTAAAAAACACGCCTACGAAAAAAACGCCAAAGTACTGTATGCGGGCGTGGGCCTGGGAAATCCCAATGGCGAGCATCTTCCTGTTTATTTAAACGAAGAATACCTGATGGAATACAACGGCATTCAGTTTTTGGAAACTAACCTAAATTAACCACGACAAATAAAGCCCCTCGCAAATTTAAACAAAGCCGCACCTACAATTCGTAATCCCTGTCAAGATGAAACCCTTTCTTCTAATTTTTTCCGCCTTAATTTTAGTATCGTGCACCAATACTGTTAAAAACACCAAATTATCCGGAAGTGTTTTTGGCACCTCGTACCATATAACCTACCTCTCGCCTATTAACTACCAGAAGGCATTCGACAGTTTGTTCGGGGTTATTAACGCATCGATGTCCACCTATATCCCCACATCGAAAATATCGCGGATAAACAATAACGAAACGGTTGAAATTGACAATCATTTTTTAACCGTTTTTAATACTTCAAAAACCATATACCAAGCCACCGGTGGCGCTTTCGACCCCACTATTGGCGTTGTGGTAAATGCTTGGGATTTTGGCCCCGAGGGAAAAATCCAGAGTTTAGATAGTTTAAAAATCGATAGCCTAATGGCCTACGTAGGATTTAATAAGGTAAGCGCAACCAACAACATAATAACCAAGCAACCCGGTACTTTTATCGATTTTAACGCCATTGCCAAAGGGTATGCCGTAGATGTTATAGGTGAATTTTTGGAAACCCAAAATATTGCCGATTATTTAGTTGAAATTGGTGGCGAAATACGGGCTAAAGGTTTAAATAAAGAAAAAGAAAGTGCTTGGAAAATAGGCATAGAACAGCCACATTTCAACGGTGAGCAATCTATTTTAAAAGCCATTTCGATACAAAACGAAGCCATGGCAACCTCCGGCACGTACCGCAAATTTAAAGTAGACGGCAACGGCAACCGTTACTCGCACATTATCGATACCAAAACGGGCTACCCAAGCAAAACCAATTTGTTAAGCATTTCGGTTATAGCCAAGGACTGCATGACCGCCGATGCCTATGCCACAGCCTTTAAAACTATGGGAATTGAAAACGTTTCGGGATTTTTAAAAACCCGTCCCGAACTAAAAGCATTCTTGATTTTTGAAAACGAAAACGGTGCTTTTGAAACGCTTTCGCTAAATGGGTTTCCTGATGAATAATTTTTCAGATTACTTACTTTTATTTATTCTCAGTTAATATCGGGGTTGACTCGCCCAACGCCCATTATGTTTTTTGTACTACGGGAATAATTTCGCCTTTTGCCAAGCGGTATTTTTCTATATCGCCTTCTTTTAAATTTGAGGTATAATCAACTTCTTCTACTTTAAAACCAATACTTCTTAATTTATTAAAATAATCGCGGCCATAAACCCGAACATGGTCGTATTGTCCAAAAATTTTTGTCCGTTCTTTTTTGTCGGTAATGGTATTGTCCTCAAAAGTTGTTGGTCTGTTTAAATCTTGCGGAATTTGAAAAATGCCCCAACCTCCGGGCTTCATTACCCGGTAAAGTTCCTGCATGGCCTTGGTATCGTCCGGGATATGTTCTAAAACGTGGTTGCACAAAATAACATCATAAGTGTCGGTGTTAAAAGGTAAATTACAAATATCGGCCTTAACATCGGCTATGGGCGACAGTAAATCGGTTGTGGTATAATCGATGTTTTTTAATGCCCGAAACCGTTTTAAAAAACATTGCTCGGGCGCAAAATGTAGGACTTTCAATTTTTCTGCGGAAGTAAAAAAATCGGTTTCGCTTTTTAAATACAACCAAAGTAGCCTATGGCGTTCTAAACTTAAGGTCGAAGGCGACAACACATTATTGCGCTGTTTGCCATAGCCATAGGGCAAAAAGGTTTTAAAACTCTTGCCATCGATTGGGTCGGTGTATTTTTTTCCTTTTAAAACAAATGATAGAATGGGGCGAATAATGTAGCTTAACCTAATGAGCAGAGGTCTTGGAATGGTATTGAGCAGTGTTTTTAAAATTTTCATTTGTCGGGTTTGTTACACGGAGCTTCGCAAAGAAACGCAAAGTTGCACAGAGTTTTTGTTTTTTTGTCCTATTTTGGATGGATTTTTGAATTAAAATGTTGTTAAACGGGGAGTTACATAAAAAAACGCAAAAATTCACGGTGTGTTTATAAAACGTTTTATCCCGTTTTTCAGAAGTTTTGTATTAAAATTAATAAGAAGTCCAAGCGGATACTTCCCTAATTTCACACGAATAAATCGATTCTGTAACCGTGGTCCAATGTTATATCTTTATAAATTATTGGAAGCGCTTTTTCTTTTTCAACTTTTAAGCCTTCAGATTTTAATTCGAAACGCAAACACTCTTGATATGCACTTTCTAAAAGCCCAGGCCCCAAGGCTCTATGAACCTCGATTGCCTTCCCTATTATTACTTTTGTCAAGTTTCCCTCTTGCATTTGTACGTTTTTCCATTAACCCAATATGCGATTACACTCCTTAAAAACAGAGTACCAACAATTACTTTCTTTTGTTTTCTTTGCGAATCTCTGCGTTCCTTTGTGAATCTCTGTAATATCCCTACGCCTTAAACTCGTCCTCCTCGCTACTCGCAATTCCTAAGGCTTCATAAATATAAGAAAACGTTGAAAGCAGTTCGGGCTTGCCGTTAACAATGGCCACATCGTGCTCGAAATGTGCACTGGGCTTGTTGTCCAGAGTTGTTATGGTCCAGCCATCGTTATGTTGCTTTATACGGTGCGTGCCCATATTAATCATGGGTTCAATGGCCACAACCATACCTTCCATAAACTTTTTGCCCTTACCTCGCTTGCCATAGTTTGGCATTTCGGGATCTTCGTGCATTTTTTGCCCCAAACCGTGTCCTACCAGCTCGCGAACTACGCCGTAGCCGTGGTCCTCGCAATATTTTTGAATGGCATAACCAACATCGCCCACCCTATTGTTTACCTTAAATTCCTTTATGCCCACGTAAAGCGATTCTTTTGTAATTTGAAGCAGCTTTTTGGTTTCGGGGGCAATTTCGCCAACGGCAAAGGTATAGGCATGGTCGCCATAAAAACCGTTTTTTAAAGCACCACAATCTATGGAAATAATATCGCCTTCTTGCAAGGGTTCGTTATTGGGTATGCCGTGCACTACTTGGCTATTGGGACTCATACAAAGCGTATTGGGAAAATCGTAGAGACCTAAAAATCCCGGCACCGCACCATGGTCGCGAATACAGGTTTCGGCAATTCTGTCCAATTGCAAAGTAGTTACTCCTGGTTTTATTTCCTTGGCCAGCTCGCCCAAGGTTTTAGATACGATTAAGGCACTTTCGCGCATTAACTCTATTTCTTCTTTGGTTTTTATAACAATCATGCTCTTAAAAATATTTGCAAAAGTACATAGAAAAGTGGTATTAACAGAAGGTTAAAAAAAAGGCTTATTTGAAAAACCAAAATAAACCTTTTTTCTTTTCTTGTTTTGGCAACTCGGTATTGGTTAGTTCGTGATAAATTTCGCCCCAACCTTTCATTCCGCCAATATTTCTATCGTCGATAAATATGTCGGCATGGATTTTTCGGCTTCTTTCGTTAGAATATTCCTCGTCCGGATAACTTTGGTTTACCGCATAAAAAACAACGCCGTTAGATTGGCAAAAGGCCACGGCCTCATCCAATTCTTTGCCGTATCTATACGTCCATAAAACAAGCCTAAACCCTTGTTTTTGTAGCATTTTTAGGGTATCGAACGCAAACGTTAGAGGTTTTCCTATTTTTGGATAAGCATCTTCTACAATAGTGCCATCAAAATCGACCGCTATAATTTTATGCTGGTTAAAATTCATCTATACTAACGCATGTTGGGTCATGGCTTTTGGTTGCTCCACGCCCATTAGTTTTAATATGGTAGGCGCAACATCGCCCAAAATACCGTCTTTAATTTGTTTTAAATCCTTATCGATTAAAATAACGGGTACCGGATTAGTGGTGTGCGCCGTATTTGGTGTACCGTCGGGGTTTATCATGGTTTCACAATTACCATGATCGGCTATTAGCAGGGTGGTGTATCCGTTTTCCAAAGCCGTGGTTACTACGTCTTTTACACAAACATCTACGGCTTCGCAGGCTTTAATGGCAGCTTCCATAACACCCGTGTGGCCAACCATATCGCCATTTGCAAAGTTTAGGCACACAAAATCCACATCGCCCTTTTTAAGCTCCGGTACCAAAGCATCACGCAGTTCGTAGGCGCTCATTTCGGGTTTTAGGTCGTATGTAGCTACTTTTGGCGAATTTCTTAAAATACGGGTTTCGCCCTCGAATTCCTTTTCTTGCCCCCCAGAGAAGAAAAACGTAACGTGCGGATATTTTTCGGTTTCGGCAATACGGATTTGTTTTTTGCCGTTTTTAGATAGCACCTCGCCCAAGGTTTCGGTTAAGTTGTCCTTGTTAAAAATTACATGTACGTTTTTATAGGTATCGTCGTAATTGGTAAGCGTTACATAATACAAATTGAGCTTGTGCATATTTTGCTCGTGAAAATCTTTTTGCGAAAGGGCTTCGGTAAGTTCACGCCCACGATCGGTCCTGAAATTGAAGAAAACTACAACATCGCCATCCTTTATCGTGGCTACGGGTTTATTGTTGCCGTCGACCATAATAATGGGCTTAATAAACTCGTCGGTAACATCGTCGTCATAACTTTTTTGAATGGTTTCGGTAACGTTGGTGGAATGTTCGCCTATGCCATTAACCACGGCATCGTAGGCCAACTTAACACGTTCCCAACGTTTGTCCCTGTCCATAGCATAGTACCGCCCTGTTACGGTGGCCAATTTGCTGTTCGACTTTTCGAGATAGCCTTCCAGTTCGGTTAAAAAACCATAACCCGATTTGGGGTCAACATCGCGCCCATCGGTAAAGCCGTGTACGAAAGTGTTTTTTAGCCCAAAATCGTTGGCGGCATCCAACAATCCGTATAAATGATTGATATGCGAATGCACGCCACCATCGCTTAAAAGCCCAAGAAAGTGAACATCCTTGTTATTCTCTTTTGCATAGGCAAAAGCATCAACCAAAACCTTTTCGTTATTTAAGGTTTTATTTTTAACGGCCAAGTTAACCTTTACCAAATCTTGGTACACAATACGCCCGGCGCCAAGGTTCATATGCCCTACCTCGCTATTGCCCATTTGTCCTTCGGGAAGGCCAACGTGCAGCCCATCGGTTCGTAAAGTGGCGTAAGGATATTTTTTATAAAGTGAATCTATAAATGGCGTATCGGCATTATCGATGGCCGATACTTTTGGGTCGGGGGAATTGCCCCAACCGTCTAATATCATAAGTATAACTTTTTTGTTCATGGTGTTGAATTTTTACTGTACCAAATATACTGAAGATATACCGAAATACACCGATAAAAGTTTGTAAATAGCCGTTTTTACAAGCTTTTCCGTAGAATTAAAAAAAACCCACAATATGATAGAAATAAGCACTTCAAATGTTAAAATCCATAAAAAATATTCATTTTATGTAACAAAATGAAAATGGCAGCGTCTTTAAAATACATCAAAAAACGAACATTAAATTAAAATCTTTCATCATGAAAAAAACAATCATCACATTGGCTGTTACTGCCTGTTTTTCAGCAACAACCCTGTATGCAAACCCTTCAGCACTTCAACCCAAACCATTTAAAACCGAAACCGTATTTAAGGTGAATGCCTTTTGTGTTTCTATTGCCAAAGGCGACTTGGAAACCGTAAAAATTTTATTGGCGAGAGGTGAAGATGCCAACAAAAAATCGAACGGAATGACACCGATTATGTACGCGGCAAAATTTAACCGTACGGAAATTTTAAAGCTTTTAATGGCAGAAGGCGCCGATTTAAAAGCTAAAAGCGATAAAGGCTACACGGCTTTAAACTATGCACAAATGCACGGTGCCAAACAGGCTAAAACCGTTATTGAAAATGCTTTATTGGAAAAGAATAATTAATATATTTTTAATTATTTTGAGTTAGTCGCTCTTAAAAAGCCTTGCTTGGCAAGGCTTTTTTTTATTGATTGCGGTATTTTTCTATTGCCGCCCTAATTTTTTCAATTCGGTTATCGGGGTCGGGGTGCGTGCTTTGGAATTCGGGTACACGATTGGGGCCTGCGGCGGCTTTTAAAATTTCCATAACGCCAATCATTTCCTCGGGGTTGTATCCTGCGTTAATCATAAACCACACGCCCAAATCATCGCTTTCCAACTCGTCGTCCCTACCGTTTGTCAACAATGTGTTTTGGCCAATATTGCCAACCAAATCGCCAATATCGGCACCAACCGAACCGGCTGTTGCCAAACCTTGCCAATATTCGGTTTCGGCAATACGCTCAGCACTGTGCCTCCCAAGAACATGCCCGATTTCGTGACCTAAAACCCCTGCAAGTTGGTCTTCGTTTTCAAGTTTGGAAAATAAGGCATAAGTAATAAATATCTGCCCGCCCGGCAACGCAAAGGCATTAATGGTGTTGGGGTCGCTTAACAAATGAAACTCGTACTGGTACGGCGTTTCCTTGGCTACGCTGTTATTTACCAGTTTATTGCCCACATTGTCCACCAAGGCCTGATATTGGGTGTTCGGGTAAAGCCCGCCGTACTGTTCGGTTAACTGAGGGGCGCTTTGTAAGCCTATGGCTATTTCCTTTTCGGGCGCCATGGATATGGTTTGCATGCGGCCCGTATATGGGTTTTCCTCGCGCTGGCTACAACGCTTTACCACGAAAAAAAGGGCTATGGCCACCCCTATTAATAATCGGACTTTAAAATTTCTGCTTCTCATTTAAAAACTATTTGCGATAAATGTACAAAACTTCTGCTTTAGTTACCCTAAAAACATTAATCGTTAACAATGTACAGCCAACTGGATATTTCTTCCTTTTCAACAGGAAGCTCCAGGACATAAAAATAGGTACCGGTAGGCAATTTTTTCCCTTTATTTATTACTACGCCAAACGCGCTTGTGCCATCCCAATCGTTTTTATAGTTGTTGGCCTCGTAAACCAAATGCCCCCAACGGTTATAAATTTTTAGGGTATTTTCAAACAGTTCAATATCTTCTATAAAAAAAGTATCGTTTTTACCGTCGCCATTGGGCGAAAACGCATTATGGATTACAATTCCGGAAGTGCCTATTACTATGGCGTCCTCGTTTATAGTGCCAAAGGTTAGGCTTTGGTAATGGTCCGGAATAAAGGCAAAAGACGTTATAGTGCCTTCGGTTAAATTGCCCGTAACCTTAACATTGCCCAAGTTTTTCCATTCGTTATCGGCCACGCTCCAGCCTACGACCCTTAAAAAACTTAAATCGGTAACCAAATCGGTTATATTGCTATCGGCATCCCATGTTAGGGTAACTTGGGTGGGCTCGGTACCGTTAAAATCCCAAAACTCGCTTATGCTTACCTTTGTTATAACGGCTTCGGAAACCGCGGTATTAAAGGGCGAAAACGTACTGGGAAAATTAGGGTCCTCGTTAAAATAAGCTGCCTTGAACATAGCTACCTTATCCTGATTGGGAATAATAAGGGGGCGGAATTTATCGTCGTGGCCTATGGGAAAGGTAAAACGGTTAATGCCCGTAATGGACGCATAACCATCGGTATCGCGCAAATTATTAACTAAGGTATGGTACGATGTACCCAAAAAATCCAACGAAATATCGGGATTTTCGCGCGGCGTAACAATATCGCCCACGATATAGCTTAATTCGCTTGCGATTTCGGTATTAATTTGTAAATGTAAATGGTTGTTCACGGCCGTTTCCATATTAAAAAACCGTGGTATTTGCGTACCCGAAACAGATAACGGTTCGGTTTGGTGGTAAAACCCCGCCAGCCCCAAGTTTTGGTTAAACATACCACTGTTTATTAAATTGGTATGAAACCCCACTTGGCCGTTATCGTGTATTTGTAGGTTGCCGTAGTTGTGCAGGGCGGTTTGGGCTACAGATGTAAAGAAAACCAAATTTAGTATTACAAATGCTACTTGTTTCATCTTTAAGTTTGTTATTTATAAGCGGTAAAAAGTACAACGAGACCCCTCTTCTCGAACGTCGTCGGGCCGTATCCTGTTTTTATCGCTACTACTCAATCCTGTAGAAATAGTACCATCTGTATAATTCACCAAAAGCGTAAAACCGTTGGTATTATAACTGGATATACTTCCTTCTATAAGCCCTAAGTCATTACCATCTTGGTCGGTAAATCTTACTCCTACACAATGTGTGCTGCTTGCGTATCTTGAAATATCGTTAATTGAATTTCCATTACCCCCAATGAAGATAACCTGCTGCGTGTTTGTATTGGCATTGGCAAAACCATTCATTGTTCCAAAAGCATTTTTAAGTCCTGCGGTATTATTGCTAACACCGTTATCGGAATCCAAATTAACACTTTCTACATTGGCATGGGCAACAAAAGTAACTTGAGACGGCTGAAAAGGTATATTACTAACAGTTACGGTTGTTTGGGTAGCCGGATCTGGAGCAGGAATTATAAAAAACCCCGTAAAAACAGTAGCTGTTGTACTTGCCAAGGCTTTCCAACCTGTATTGGTGTAAACGTAAACGTTTTTATCTGTTGGGCTATAAAAAATACTTCCTTCTATCGGATTGGTAATATTTGATATTTCGGTAGTTTCAACATTATGTAGCCCTACCAATTCATCCCCAATTGGGGTTTGGGCATTTAAAGCTAACGGAAAAATGAATAACATAATAATCAATCGTAACATAATTGCTGTTTTTATTTTAAGTAGCATATTGCTCTTTTGCTTTGTTTTCTTTTATGCCTCAAATTAAAATTAAACGCCCCATTTGGATAGCAAATATTGTTGTATCCCAAATTCCTGATCGGAAGTAAGACTTCCCGTGAACACGAAAAATTCTGAAAAATGAGCATTAATATTAACATTACTTGCTCGATTAGTGTATAGTTTTAATTCCCTAAGAGTTGGTAATTTATTGGTTGGATAGGTTTCGGTAGCTACTAAATTACCATCTACTTTAAAGGTAACAGTAGCCGTTTTCCTTTGGATAAAGTATACATGGGGATTAGTATCGTACCCATGAAGCTGAACATTGTAATTTGAATTGGACGCATTGGTTAAACGAAAATAAATATTATTTAAATCGTTACCCGTTGTTCCTATTTGCCAATTTTTAGCAATACCATACTCGCCACTTGCTATAAAAGAATCGTTTGCCGAAGGCACTTCGTCTACCGCTTGCATTACAAAAATAAAAGTAAAATCGGTATCTATTACCCCCGAAACCCCATCTTCGGTTCCTGCTGGAGCCGTTTCAAAATTAAATGACATGGTATCGTCCGTTCCATCACCTTCCAAATAACCATCTAATTGGTACAAAGGACGTACCTGGGAATCACACTTATAAGACGGGGAAGCAACAGTACTTGGTGCAACAAAGTCACGATCGTTACCACTCCTGTCCAACCAGGTTTGTGCAATATGAACCTCGTTAGGGGCAGCGCACGAAATAACATTTCCTGAAGTCCCTTGAAAGTAACTTCCCAAAGAAGCATCCATCCATAAATAAGGCTTTAGGCCAAGTATTGTATTCTCAATGGTTTCAATCCAATAAAAACCAGAAGTTTTTGTTCTATGACGCATTACTGAAATATTCTCGCCCGCCTTAACCTGAGCAACAAGAAACTCTGAAAACAGCATAAAAACAACAATATAAATCCTCATGGCTTTACAAGTTTAATAGTACACGATAATCCTTTTGGCGCATTACTAAAGGTAGGTGCAGAATCAATATTTAAATAAACTAAATCGCCTTGTTGCAATGTTATCGCACTGGCACCAGAACTACTTCCCGTATAGGTGGTCGACGAATTAAATGAAACCGTTTCATTAATAGGGGCTTCCGTTCCTGCCCTCCAATATAAAGCGCTTATTTGTACCGTACCTGCCCCCCCACCTAATTCTCTTATTGAACATGTCATTTTATTGGTTTGGTAGCCGGCCAAATCGGCAGGTACCGTAAACATAATCCGTCCTTTATCCTGCAGTACAGGCTCGCTTCTAACAAATTCGTTAATAGAAATATACCTATTTACCATCTTGGACAAATCCACCGAATTACCCGCCGTTGCAGGTTTAGACAGGGTTAATATGGATTCTGCTAACTGTAAATTACTAAGTTCGTTAGTAGCATCGGCATCAGCATCATCTACATTATCTGTTGAACTAATGGTGAAATTGGGGTAAGTACCCGAAATAGTGGTTGACCCAGAACCCGTTAAAGTTACCGATTGATTGCCTACTTCCCTCCAACCATCTACTGTATAAACATATAAATTCTTAACCGTTGGATTATATAAAATAGAGCCAATTATGGGCATTGTTACACTTGTTAAATCAGAAGTTTCAACGGAATACAACCCTATTAGTTCTTCGCCTGTGGGAGTTTGAGCTCTCATTATTATTGTAAATAAAAAAGCTAAAAAAAATAAATACTGTTTTGGAGACATCATATTATTTTAAAATTTATTTATAAAAAATAGTTATATGTTTTGATTAGTTCATTTGAATATTTGTTATTACCTCTTTTGTTCCCGACACTTGGAACGACCAATTTGCATCCCTAAGAACATCCGCCGTAGCACCATTATCTCCTGTTGAAACATAAACTTCAAAACCATTGGCTGTTTGAGAGCCTTCAATTACCGTAGCATCTTTTGTATCCCGTGATGAAAAGGACTCATGAGTTCCAAAAACAACATCATAATTAACACCATTAGGATGCGCATTAGTAAACGTTACGGTATATCTACCTGTACTATTTCGCGTTACAGTAGCATTATTAGTAAATAAATTTGTTCCACTACCAGCTATGTAAGCGGATGAAAACACATAACCAATGGTTTCTTTGGTTATAGTGAAACTCCCCCCTTTACCTACTACACCTTCGTTGGATAACGTAATCGTATTGCTTGTAGTTCCACCAGTCCCCGTGTACCCTGTAGCGCTAAGGGTTTGGAGTTCGTTCTCAACATCACCATCAACCTCAGTAAAGGTACTGTTGATAACGTACGGCGTAGCCGATGTCCCGTCGCCCGTTACCGATATATTAGTCCCTGCCGTTACAGCCGTCTCGCTGCCGTCGGCCGTTGGCAAGGCAATAGCTGTCGAGGAAATGCCGTTTACCGTTGTGGTCAATGCGCCAGAATCAATCGTGTTGGTAACGGTATTAACCGCTTCTGCGGTCAAAGTACCGTCGGAATCCGTGATGGACAAGGTGTTGCCCGAACTTGAAAACCCGGTGTTTACCTCGTTGGCTATACTGCCGTCAACCTCAGTAAAGGTACTGTTGATAACGTACGGCGTAGCCGATGTCCCGTCGCCCGTTACCGATATATTAGTCCCTGCCGTTACAGCCGTCTCGCTGCCGTCGGCCGTTGGCAAGGCAATAGCTGTCGAGGAAATGCCGTTTACCGTTGTGGTCAATGCGCCAGAATCAATCGTGTTGGTAACGGTATTAACCGCTTCTGCGGTCAAAGTACCGTTGGAATCCGTGATGGACAAGGTGTTGCCCGAACTAGAAAACCCGGTGTTTACCTCGTTGGCTATACTGCCGTCAACCTCAGTAAAGGTACTGTTGATAACGTACGGCGTAGCCGATGTCCCCTCGCCCGTTACCTATATCTTAGTCCCTGCCGATACCGCCGTCTCGCTGCCGTCGGCCGTTGGCAAGGTTACCGAACCTCCTCCATTTGAAAGGGAAATATCGTTGCCTGAAATGGATAATGTCTGAATCTCATTGGAAGAATTCATATCCAAATCCGCTGCTTCGTGATCGGCAAAATCTGTTGCGTTGGTGGCAATTGCCGCTGCATTGTTGGCAATGTTCGTGTTCTGCGTAGCTTGTTCGGCCTCCAAAGCATCGATATCAGAAGCATTGGTAGCGATGTTTGTCGTATTAGTGGTAATGTTTGCCGTGTTAGTGGCAATATCGGCCGTGTTTTGCGCTACTTGGCTTTGAAGTGCCGTATCGTCATATGGCGTTACCGATAAATCGTAGTCGTTGCCCGTTTTGTTTACCGATACCGAACTGTCCGTAGAGGTGATGTTTTGAAGCTCGTTCTCGTTGTCTGTATCCTCGTCGTCCGTTATGTGGGCGTTGATGGCCGCAGTATTATTGCTTATGTTCGTGTTCTGCGTGGTTTGCTCCGCCTCCAAAGTATCAATATCACTTGCATTGGTGGCGATATTTGTCGTATTAGTGGTAATATTTGCCGTGTTAGTGGCAATATCGGCCGTGTTTTGCGCTACTTGGCTTTGAAGTGCCGAGTCGTCGTAGGGCGTTACCGATAAATCGTAGTCGTTGCCCGTTTTGTTTACCGATACCGAACTGTCCGTAGAGGTGATGTTTTGAAGCTCGTTCTCGTTGTCGGTGTCCTCGTCGTCCGTTATGTGGGTGTTGATGGCCGCAGTATTATTGCTTATGTTCGTGTTCTGCGTGGTTTGCTCCGCCTCCAAAGTATCAATATCACTTGCATTGGTGGCGATATTTGTCGTATTAGTGGTAATGTTTGCCGTGTTAGTGGCTATATCGTCCGTGTTTTGCGCTACTTGGCTTTGAAGTGTCGTATCGTCATATGGCGTTACCGATAAATCGTAGTCGTTGCCCGTTTGGGTAATCGATACGGTATTGTTGATGGAGGTTATTACTTGTATTTCATTAGTTGCATCGCTGTCGGCATCATTAATTAAGGATGATAAATCGACTGTTCCCCCGTTTTCCAAGGTTAAAATATTGGTTACCGAGTTGAAACTTAACTGTTGGTTATCGGTTCCCGAATCGCACAAGCCTTCCCAACTTGTACCATTAAATTGGTAAAGGCATTGAAAATCGGTATTATACACCAACGCACCAGCAAGTGGCGTTAAGGCATTCATTTGCGCATCGGTTATTCGGGTTAATACGAATACCTTGTCATTGCCTTCCAATTCTAATATTGAATTAGCATCGATTACATTAGGATTATCCCCTATTTTAACTTGCGCAAAAGACCACGCACTTGATAAAACAAAAACACATAGTAAAATTTTTTTCATTTTTACATCTTTTAATTTTTTTGACACACCACACGACAAGTAAGTCACAGTTTTACAACACCATATATGCTTACTTAATATAATATTGAGAGTATTACATCCAAATACAGTAAGCCATTTCTTTGTTAGAAGAGTTTTAGATAAACAGACAATGTTTACAACAACAAACACAAGTGCTTTAGCATAATATTAAAGTAGATTTTAGGGCATTAAAATCTTGTTTTTACTATGTTCATGTAAACTCTACCACTGTTGTGTTATCCTAAAATCGTTGGATGAGATTGCTTCCTCCTTTGTCGTCGCAATGACGCTTTTATGAGAAGTTCAACAACGAAACAATCTCTTTACGAAATTTAAAAGCTAACAAGTACTACACTAACATTGAAACTTACTATCAACAAAAACCAATTGGTTTTAATTAGATAATTATGTTTAATTGTGCAAAAATATGAAGAAATAAGTAATAAAATAAGGTTTTACAATGGGATTATTACCGAATAAGCTCCTTCGGTTGGATAAAAAATGTTTTTAAGGAAAAAAATCTTAAATTGAGGATTCCAAAATACGCTGTTTAACCTCATCCAAATACGATCTTCCTATAACATAGCGCAAGCCCTCGACCTCTACACTATTTCCTTCTAAGGCATCTATTTTATTAAGGGCTACCGTATACGAGCGGTGTATACGGATAAAATCGGATGCGGGCAGCAAATCGGTAAAATCGCGCAGGGTGTGGTGTACGATGTAATTGCTCGATATGGTTTTTATTTTAAGGTAGTCCTTTAGGCTTTCTATTACCAATATTTCGTCCAAAAATATTTTTTTCATCTTCTTTTTATCAACTTTAACGAAGATAAATGGGTGTTCTTTTTGGGACTTTGGCTCCAGTGTGCTTGTTTTTTCCAAGCGTTTGGTTATTTTGTTCAGTGCTTTCATAAACCTTGGAAACTCTATTGGCTTTACCAAATAATCCAAAACTTCCAACTCGTACGATTGTATTGCAAACTCGCTATACGCACTGGTTACAATTAGTATGGGTGGTTTTTCCAGACTTTTAATAAAACTAATACCGTCCAGCACGGGCATATTTATGTCCAGGAAAATAACGTCGACACTTTCATTTTTCAAAAAGTTAAGGGCTTCAATGGCATTGTTAAATGTATTTTCAACCTTAAACCCCTCAATTTGTTCTATGTAGTTTTTTATAACGTTAATGGCAAGGGGCTCATCGTCTATAATTATACATTTAATCTTCATTATTTGTTCTTTTTCTTTTAAAACAATTGTATTTAAGACACTTTAATTTTTAGCTTGACCACAAATTTATCGTTTCTAATTTTAATGCTTAGCTTATAGTCTTTTTTATTATAGCCCAAGGCCAATCTTTTTTTTGCGTTTTCCAAACCTATACCTTTTGCTTGCCCTTTGGCATCGATACCTTCCACGGTTTGAGGCATGGGATTGGTAACCGTAAAGTAAAGGAATTTTTCCTTAACCTTAAAGTTTATGTCTATTTTTACATGTCCTATATTTTTCCTGGCGCCATGTTTAAAGGCGTTTTCTATAAAAGTTAGAAGCAGGATGGGCGCTATTTCTTTATCGTGTATATCGCCCGAAATGTACACGTTAACCTCAAGCGAGTCGTCGTGCCTTACCCGCTCCAAATCTAAATAGTTTTGAATACAGATGATTTCGTTTTCGAGGGTTTGGCGTTTTTCGCGGGTGTCGTATATTAAATACCGCATTAATTCGGATAGCTTTAATATTATTTTCGGGGTTTTATTCGATTTTTCGACCGCCAACGAATAGATGTTGTTAAGCGTGTTAAAAAAGAAATGTGGCGATATTTGGGTACGCAAAAAACGCAGTTCGGTTTCAAGGTGCGCTTTTTCCAAATCGGCAACCCGTTTTTGTTCCCTTAAATAATCCAAGGTTAGCTTAATGGCCGAAACAAAGGTAATAACATAAAGCTCGCCAATCATCATGGTAATGGCGTAATTAAACGAAAATTGGTTAAGCTGCCCTTCGGCCTCGGGCCAAACATCGTCGCTTATAAAATAATAGGTTACGTTAAATTTTACAACAACCATTATAAAAATGGCCGCCATTAACAACGCTACATATTGTATGTACTTTTTGTTGTAAACAAAATATGGCATAAGTACAAAAAGGTTGAAATAACACAGCGCCATGTGTATAGGAAACCCCAACAAATTGGTTTTTAAGGAATAGGCGTAGTCGTTAAAATAGCTGCCCCACCTAAAGGTGTTGAACAAAAAATAACCGCCCCAAAACACAACGTGGTATTTTAAGGGTATTCCGTAATTTTTATTATCGTCGTATGTCATAAACTAAAAAAATAGAATTATTTTGGGTGTTTAGGGTTAAAAACGTGTCGTCCGTCTAAAATACTTTCAAATTTCCGAAAAATCGGGAATATTTAAATTTCTAAATTATTTTAAGCATGAAAAACCAACTAACCGTTGCCTTATTAGCTCTTCTTTTGGTAGGTTGCAAGGACAATGTTACTAATAAAACCGCTACAAACAAAACATTAACCCCCTTTGCAAATCCCTTTATTGGTACGGGTGGCCACGGGCATACCTATCCTGGGGCATCTGCGCCTTTTGGCATGGTGCAGCTTAGTCCCGATAACGGCATAGCGAAATGGGATTGGTGCTCGGGCTATCATTATTCCGATTCCATTGTGGTTGGTTTTAGCCATTTGCACCTAAGCGGTACGGGTATAGGCGATTTAACCGATATTTCCTTCATGCCCACCAACAAAACCGTAGATTTAACCACGGACATGACCAACCGGGACTCGGTTCCTTACAAATCGGCTTACAACCATAACAACGAAAAGGCTTCCCCCGGTTATTACCAAGTGTTTTTGGAAACCCCGAAAATTAATGTCGAACTAACCACCTCCGAACGCACCGCTTACCACCGCTACACCTTTACGCCCAACAGCGACCAATCCGTAGTTATTAATTTGGGTTACGCCTTAAATTGGGACAAGCCTTTGGAAACCGCCATTACTATTGAAAACCCACATACCGTAAGCGGTTACAGGCACAGTACGGGCTGGGCAAAAAACCAAAAAGTGTTTTTTGTGGCCCAATTTTCAAAACCTATTAAATCCCAAACTTTAACCAAAAACAAAAGCGTAGTAAATAGCCTTGCATCCATTGGCGAAACAACCGCGGCACAACTCTTTTTCAACACCGAAAACAACGATAGTTTGTGCGTTAAGGTTGCCGTATCGTCGGTAAGTATTGATAATGCCCGAGAAAATATGGATGCCGCATTTAATTTTGATGCCGTAAAAAAAGAAAACGACAGTATTTGGAATACCACTTTCAACAAAATAGAAGCTGAAACCCCTATCGATTCGCTTAAAACCATTTTCTATACCGCTTTGTACCATTCGCAACTGGCACCGGTTGTTTTTAGCGACAAAAACGGCCAATTTAGAAAAGAAACCGACAGCATTGAAACCGCCAAGCACACGGTTTACTCTACCCTATCGCTTTGGGACACGTTTCGGGCGGAAAACCCATTGTTAACCCTGCTGTATCCCGACAAAACTTCGGATATTATAAATTCCATGTTGGCCTACTACCAAACCAAAAACATATTGCCCGTTTGGACCCTATATGCCAACGAAACCAATACCATGACCGGCTACCATTCCATTCCTGTTATTGTAGATGCCTATACCAAAGACGTAACGGGTTTCGATGCCGAAAAGGCGTACCAAGCCATGAAACAAACCATGATGCAGGACGAACGCGGCCTAAACCAATATAAAACATTCGGTTATATTCCCTATAATTTGTTGGACGAATCGGTAACCATTACCTTAGAATATGCTTTTAATGATTGGTGCGTAGCACAAATGGCAAAAGCATTGGGCAAAAACGACGATTACGCCTACTTTTTAAACCGCTCGAAAGCCTATCGTTATTTATTCGATGCCGAAACGGGCTTTATGCGGGGAAAATCGGAAGACGGCTTGGCGTGGAACGAACCTTTCGACCCTAAACATTCCAACCACCGAACCCAAACCGACTACACCGAGGGCAACGCTTGGCAGCACAGTTGGTTTGTACCGCACAATGTTCCTGATTTTATTACGCTTCACGGTGGCGATAATGCTTTTACACAACGCTTGGAGCAACTGTTTACGGAAAGCTCCGAAATTACGGGCAATTTTATTTCGGCCGACATATCCGGACTTATCGGCCAGTACGCCCACGGCAACGAACCCAGCCACCATATTGCCTATATGTTTAACCACGCCAATAAACCTTGGCGTACCCAATATTGGGTCCGGCATATTTTAAATACGCAGTACAACACAACGCCCAACGGGCTTAGTGGCAATGAGGATTGTGGGCAAATGTCGGCTTGGTACGTTTTAAGCGCCATGGGCATTTACCCCATGAACCCCGCCTCGGGCGAGTACGAAATCGGAAGCCCGCTTTTCAACAAAACAACAATAAACCTTCCTAACGGCAACACCTTTAATATTGAAGCCGAAAATGTATCAAACACCAATATTTACATCCAGTCGGCTACCTTAAACGGGAAACCGTTCAACCAAACCGCTATAACGCACAAACAGATATTGCAAGGCGGTACTTTGCATTTTGTTATGGGGGCGGAACCCAACAAATCATGGGGAGTAAAAACCAATAACACGCAGCAATAAAATGAATATTTTAGATGTAAGCATTATTGCCCTATATATTCTTCTTACCGTTGGTGTTGGGATATGGATTTCAAAAAAAGCCTCTAAAGGGCTTGACCATTATTTTCTTGGTGGAAAGTCGATTAAATGGTATTATTTGGGGCTAAGCAACGGCTCGGGTATGTTCGATGTGTCCGGTACCGCTTGGATGGTTGGCATACTATTTCTCTATGGCGTTAAAAGTTTTATGTTTATGTGGCTGTGGCCTATATGGAACCAAATTTTTGTTATGATGTTCTTGGCTATTTGGATACGGCGCTCGAAGGTTATGACAGGTTCCGAATGGATTTTAACCCGTTTTGGAAACGACAGGGCCGGCAAGGCATCGCACATTATCGTGGCCATATTTGCCATTATATCGGCCATCGGGTTTATTGCTTATTTTTTTGAGGGCGTTGGTAAGTTTTTAACCATTATCCTGCCCTGGGATTTAACCTTGTATGCTGGACATTCAATCGTGTTAACATCCGAACAGTCGTACGCCTTAATAATAGTATTCCTTACAACGCTGTACACGGTAAAAGGTGGTATGTTTTCGGTGGTGGCAACCGAAGTATTACAATATTGCATTATGGTTATAGCGGGCCTTTTGGTTGCGGGATATACCATGGTGCATTTTACGGATTTTGAAATTTCATCGATTATTTCAGAAGAATGGAAAACCATTTTTTTCGATTGGGAATTAGCGCCCCAATGGAGCGATAAATACGATGCCTTTAACAAGCTAATCGATTCCGAAGGTTATAAAATGTTCGGGGCTTTGGTGGGCATGTCGTTATTTAAGGGCTTTTTTGCCAGTATAGCCGGACCAACGCCCAGTTACGATTTACAACGTATTTTATCCACCAAAACAGTTAAGGAAGCCGCTTATATGTCGGGGTTTACCAATTTAATATTATTTATTCCCCGATATTTATTAATTGCGGGCATTGTGGTAATTGCCTTAATTACACTTGCCCCGGAAATGAATGCCAACCCGGCGCTAACCGGTGCCGATTTAGAAATTATTCTTCCAAAAGTTATCAACTTTCATGTTCCGGTAGGTATTAAGGGCTTACTGCTGGCCGGGTTATTAGCCGCCTTTATGTCCACTTTTTCGGCTTTTGTAAATGCCGGGCCTGCCTATATTGTAAACGATATTTATAAAAAATACTTTAAGCCCGAGGCTTCGTCTTCACACTATATTAAGGTTAGCCATATTTCATCTTTCATCGTTGTTATTCTCGGCGTTTTTATGGGCTTTTTTGCCGATTCCATAAACTCGCTAACACTATGGATAACCTCGGCACTTTTCGGGGGTTACGTAGCAGCCAACTTTTTAAAATGGGTATGGTGGCGCTTTAATGGCTGGGGCTACTTTTGGGGCATGCTCGCCGGGCTTGTAATTGCCTCGTTGCAATTTGTACTGGACCATAATAAAGAAGTCCTAACCGAAGGCACCCTACTCCACCAGTTGTCATCTATGCACGCTATTTATTTGTTCCCCATAATTTTCGGGTTTTCGCTATTGGGCTGTTTTTTGGGTACTTTTTTTACCAAGCCTACCGATATGGAAGTTTTAAAAGCGTTTTACTTTAACGTTAAACCTTGGGGGTGGTGGAAACCCGTTTACAACCATGTTAAGGCCATAGACGGTTCGTTTGTTAAAAACAACAGCTTTTTAATGGATATGTTTAACTGTGCCGTCGGAATTATTTGGCAATCCAGCATGATTGTAATCCCTATCTACCTTTTAATACGCGATTATCAAAAAACCTTAATCGCCGTTGTTGTATTTGCAATAACATCATTAATTTTAAAATATACTTGGTTGGATAAGGTGAATAATATAACCGACTAACCTTGTTCAACTTAACTTAAAAAATTAAAAAAATGAAGGCTATACCTTGGCAGGATAAACCCGCAAACAGTAACGACATTATTTGGCGGTACGATAAAAACCCCATTATTAACCGTTATGCCATACCCACATCCAACAGTATTTTTAACAGTGCCGTTGTACCGTTTAAAGATGGGTTTGCGGGTGTTTTTAGGTGCGATAACAAAGCCGTGCAAATGAATATTTTTGCGGGTTTTAGCTCCGATGGCATTAATTGGAACATTAACCACGAGCCCATAAAAATGAAAGCGGGCAATACATCCATGATAGACTCCGATTACAAATACGACCCCCGAGTGGTTTTTATCGAGGATAGGTATTGGATTACATGGTGCAACGGCTACCACGGCCCTACTATTGGCATTGCCTACACCTTCGATTTTGTCGATTTTTTCCAATGCGAAAATGCCTTTTTGCCCTTTAACCGAAACGGCGTACTGTTCCCCAAAAAAATAAACGGCAAATATGCCATGCTAAGCCGCCCGAGCGACAACGGCCATACGCCCTTTGGCGATATTTACATAAGCTACAGCCCCGATATGAAATATTGGGGCGAGCACCGTTGCGTTATGAAAACCGCCCCTTTTACCGACAGCGCTTGGCAATGCACCAAAATAGGTGCCGGGCCAATACCCATACTAACCCATGAAGGCTGGCTTATGCTATACCACGGCGTTATAAATACCTGCAACGGCTTTAGGTATGCCATGGGCGCCGCAATTTTAAACGAACACCAGCCCGACAAGGTTAAGTACCGCACACAATCCTATTTATTAGGGCCTGCCGAACCTTACGAACTCTGTGGCGACGTGCCTAATGTAGTTTTTCCCTGTGCCGCCCTGCACGACACCGAAAAAGACCAACTCGCCATTTATTACGGCGCCGCCGATACCGTGGTTGCCCTCGCCTTTGGCAAATTGAGCGAAGTAATTGAATACACAAAACAAAACAGCTTGTAACATGATGGCCAACAAACCTATTTTATTCATTTTAGCTTTCAGTATATGTATTATAGGGGTTTCGCAACCCAAAAGCATAACACCCAAACAATACATTGCTTATAACACAACCGAAGCTATTAAAATCGATGGCAAAGCCGATGAAAAATCATGGAAAAAAGCAACTTGGACCGATTTGTTTATTGATATTGAAGGTGAAGTGAAACCAAAATACAACACCAAAGTTAAAATGTTGTGGGACAAGGACAACTACTATATTTTGGCAAAAATTGAAGAACCCCATATTTGGGCAAGCCTAAAACAACGCGATACCGTTATTTTTTACAACAACGATTTTGAAGTTTTTTTGGACCCCGACAACGACACCCACAACTATTACGAAATCGAAATTAACGCCATAAACACCGTTTGGGATTTATTTATAACCAAACCGTACCGGGAATCGGGCAATGCGGTTTTAAACGATTGGACGTTAACCAATATGCAATCGGCCATAACCATTAACGGCACGCTAAACAACCCGACCGATACCGATACCGAATGGCTGTTGGAAATAGCCATGCCATGGGCAGCTTTCAGGACCTCGTATGGACAAAACAATGTACCCACAGATGCGTTTTGGCGGGTAAATTTTTCCCGTGTTAATTGGCAGCACGATATTGTTAACGGCAAATACCAACGCAAAAAAGATACCAATGGCAAGTTTTTGCCCGAATACAATTGGGTATGGTCGCCGCAGGGCGTTATTAACATGCACGAGCCCGAAAAATGGGGCTATGTTTATTTTTCTTCAAAGGAAATAGGAAGTGCCGATACGTTTTCAATTCCCGAGGACGAACACATAAAATGGTGCTTGTTCGAACTTTATAGGGCGCAAAAAAAATATTACCAAAGCCACGGCAAATGGGCGCCTTCTATTAAAAATCTTTCAAACGAAACGTATAATGTTAACGGAAAAACCATTATCCCAAAACTTGAAAACCATGCTACGGGATACAACATTTCGGCAAAAAGCCCTTTTTCAAACAAAACCTTAACAATTAAAGAAGATGGAAAAATATTATCGCACTAAATTTGCTTTTCTATCGGCAATAGTAATGCTGTTGTGCCTTATGGCGTGCAACAATACGCAAACTACAAACCCGAAAAGCGAAGCCAATAAAGCAGTAGAAACCAAAGTTGAAAAAACGGAATTTAAGTTTGGGGTTTGGATAACCGCCGATGCCAAAAAAACAGACCAAGCGTATTTAAATGAATTTGAAAAATACAAAACCGCGGGCATCGACGAAGTGCTAATCAATACCGAGGCCAATCCAAAACTTTTAGAACGGCTCGTACCGTTGGCTTCCCAAAAAGGCCTAAAAGTCCATGCTTGGATTATGGCCATGAACCGCCCTAACGATTCGGTTGCCTTACAACACCCCGAGTGGTACATGGTAAGCCGCGACGGAAAATCCTGTTTCGACAACCGCCCTTATGTAGACTATTACCAATGGTTATGCCCCGTTAGAACAGCATCGCGCAACCATGTTTTAAGCCTGGTGGAAGGGCTTGCCAAAGTAGATGGTATTGTTAGCGTTCACCTCGACTACATTCGTTATCCCGATATTTTTTTGCCTATCGGGCTACTTCCAAAATACAATTTGGTGCAAGATGTTGAACTGCCCGAATACGACTTTTGTTATTGCGATGTTTGTGTTAGCACATTTGAGGACATCCATCATAAAAATCCGCGCGACTCCAAAAATACGGCTATCGATATGGAATGGAAAAACTTTAGGCTTAATGCCATTAAAGCCGTTGTAGACGATGCTTATAAAATAGCGCACAACAACAATAAACACCTAACGGCAGCGGTATTTCCGTACCCCGAAATGGCCGACCACATGGTGCGCCAACGCTGGGACAAATGGAGCATAGATGCCGTTTACCCCATGATTTACCACGGTTTTTACAACGAAGAACCCGACTGGGTGGGCTATGCCACAAAACAAGGCGTTATGGATGTTGAAGATAGAAATATTAATATTAACACAGGCTTGTACATTCCCGCTTTTGCCAACCCCAACGAGTTAAAACAGGCTATTATGCTGGCCAAACAAAACGGCGCCAAGGGTGTTGCTTTTTTCGACGGCCCCGAACTTACAGAAGATTTTTTAAAAACAATTAAGGAAACTAAAACCGAATTAAATTAAATATAATGAAGTTGTTTGGCTATGTTGTCTTGCCGTTTGTATTGCTCCTATTTGGGTGCAGGCGCGACAATGCCATAACCCTTGCTCCTTTAACAAAACACGTTAATCCTTTTATTGGCACCGACGGCCCCGGAAACACCTACCCCGGGGCAACCGTTCCTTTTGGTATGGTACAATTAAGCCCCGATATTGGCATACCGGGCTGGGACAGGATAGCGGGCTACTTTTATCGGGACACCATTATTTCCGGCTTTTCGCACACCCATTTATCGGGTACGGGTGCCGGCGATTTGTACGATATTTTGGTAATGCCCACCAACAGCAAATTTTCAAAAAAAATAGAAGCCAATAATTTCAAGCCGTTTTCAAGGTATTCGCATACTCAGGAAAACGCATCGCCCGGCTATTATCAAGTAAATTTGTTGGATTATGGTATTAATGCCGAGGTAACGGCTACCCAAAGAACGGGTATTCACCGTTATACGTTTCCCGAGGATTCATTGTCGCAAATCCATATCGATTTGGGCTATGCCTTAAATTGGGATGCCCCGACCGACACCCAAATTAAAGTGGTTAACACTACCACTATTCAAGGCTATCGCTTTTCAACGGGGTGGGCAAAAAACCAACGCCTGTATTTCGAAATTCAATTATCAAAACCCTTTAAATCGTATAATTTGTACCGTAACGATTCGCTTATTCTGTCTAATGAAATTTCAGGAAAAAACACCAAAATAGTTTTAAATTATAGCACCAAAAACAACGACACTATTCTTCTAAAGACAGGATTATCTACCGCTAATATCGATGGTGCACACAAATCTCTGGCAGTAGAAGCGCCACATTTTAAGTTTGAAACCTATAAAGCCCAAGCCGATAGCATTTGGAACACGGAGCTTAATAAAATAACCGTTTTTTCTGAAGATGAAGATAAAAAGACCGTCTTCTATACCATGTTATACCAATCCATGTTGGCCCCTACCCTTTTAAGCGACCACAACAACGCTTATAAAGGCGCTAACGATAGCGTTGCAACCACAAACGGATTTAACCGCTACGACACCTTTTCGCTATGGGACACCTATCGTGCCGCCCACCCGCTGTACACCATTATACATCCTAAGCGTACTGCCGATTTCATCAATTCACTACTGGCGCATTATAACGAAACAGGATTGCTGCCCGTGTGGTCCATGCAGGGCAACGAAACCAATATGATGATTGGCAACCACGCCATACCCGTTATTGTAGATGCGTATTTTAAAGGCATAAGAGGATTTAATGCCGATTTGGCCTACCAAGCCTGCAAAGAAAGCGCTATGGCAAATTCCAGACAATTAGGTGTTTACAAAGCCTTGGGCTATATCCCTATAGACAACCACCACGAAAACTGGTCGGTTTCCAAAACCTTGGAATATGCGTATAACGATTGGGGCGTGGCACAATTGGCAAAAGCCCTTGGCAAAACAAACGATTACCATTATTTTTTAAATCGCTCGGAAAATTGGCGAAACCTTTACGACCCAAAAAGCACGTTTTTTAGGCCTAAATTAGAAAATGATTCCTTTATAAGCCCATTCACCCCCAAGGCATACACACCTTATTTTTGCGAAAGCAACGCATGGCAGTATATGTGGTCGGTACCCCAAAATATCGAGGGCTTAATTAATATTGTGGGCAAGGAAGCCTTTGAGCAAAAACTCGATTCTATGTTTACGTTCAATCCGTTACCTACCGACAAGCTCCCTATTTTTAGTACGGGCATGATTGGGCAATATGCCCATGGCAACGAACCCGGCCACCACGTAAGTTACTTGTACAATTATTTGGGAAAACCGTGGAAAACACAACGTATTGTTAGAGCTATTATTAATACCCAATATAAAAACGCCCCCGATGGCCATTGCGGGAATGAAGATTGCGGACAAATGTCGTCGTGGTACGTGCTAAGCGCCTTGGGGTTTTATCCCGTTAATCCGGCGCAGGGCGTGTATGCCTTAGGCTCGCCTATTTTCAACAAAACTATTATTAACTTAGAATCAGGAAAACAATTTGTTGTTGAAACCGAAAATAATTCCGATAAAAACAAATACATCCAATCGGTAACCTTAAACGGAACACCCTTTAACCAAAGCTATATTACGCATCAAGATATTATAAATGGCGGACATCTTATTTTTAATATGGGTGAATTTCCCAATGAAACCGAAAACAAAACCATGGCAATATCATCACAAATTTATAATTAGTTAAGCATGTCAAACCGAAGAAATTTTATAAAAAAAGCAACGCTTGGCACTATTGGGGCAAGTACGTTTTTTTCCTGTAAAGAAGCTATTAAAGCAGGGATAACAGCTTCACCAGAAAACACGCCCCCTAGACAAAAGCCCTTAGTTATTTCCACATGGAACCACGGGTTGCCCGCCAACGAAGAAGCCTGGAAACAGCTTAAAGCAGGAAAATCCGGTTTAGATGCCATTGTAGCGGGCGTAGGCATACCCGAAGCCGACCCCAACGTACGCAGCGTGGGTTACGGCGGTTACCCCGACAGGGAAGGAAAAGTAACCTTAGATGCTTGTATTATGGACCATAACAGCAATTGCGGCTCGGTTTCTTTTCTTCAGAATATTAAGCACCCCATTGCCGTAGCCCAGCGTGTACTGCAAAATACGCCCCACGTAATGTTGTCCGGGGCGGGGGCTTTACAGTTTGCTTTGGAGCAAGGTTTTAAGGAAGAAAACCTCCTTACCGAGACTTCGAAAAAAGATTGGAAAAAGTGGTTGGAAAAATCGAAATATAAACCCGTAATAAATATGGAAAACCACGACACCATTAGCATGTTGTTAATTGATGGTGAAGGAAATTTGTCGGGCGGCTGCACAACCAGCGGTGCCGCTTGGAAAATGCACGGCCGCGTGGGCGACTCCCCTATAATTGGCGCCGGACTTTTTTTGGACAACAACGTGGGCGCCGCCGCCGCAACCGGATTGGGCGAAGCCGTTATTAGAACCGCCGGGAGTGCCATGGTGGTCGAGCTTATGCGGCAAGGTAAATCGCCTTTGGAAGCCTGTAAGGAAATTGTCGAGCGCATTTACCTCAAACATAAAAACCACAACGATATGGAATACCTTCAAGTTGGGTTTATTGCCCTAAATAAAAACGGGGAGTATGCCGGTTACAGCTTGCGCTCCGGTTTTAACTATGCCGTATGCGACAACAGCAACGGAAACCGAATGGAGGATGCGGCTTACAAAATGCCATGGAAAAACACCGATTAAATATAGAAGAAATGGAAATTAAATATTATTTTAAAGCTTTGTTTACCGTCCTGTTGTTCAGCTTTTTTTCATGCCAGGACAAACCCGTTGTATTTAATGAAAATGATATAAACATCATTCCAAAACCCGCCGCAATGCAATTACATTCGGGAGGTTTTCAGTTTTCTAAAAACACGGTTTTTGTGGTTGAAAACCAATCGCAAGAGCATCTTTTTAATTCGCTTTCAAAGAAATTCAAACAAGCTGCGGGATGGCCCTTGAGCATTTCACATAAAAAAGCGTTGGATAATTATGTTGCGTTAGAAACCGATACTTCGCTTGCCCCAGAAGCCTACACGGTAACGGTTTCCGCTTCAAACATTAGCATTAAAGCAAGTGGCAACGCCGGGTTTGTTTACGGTTTAGAAACGTTAAGGCAACTGTTACCCGCCGCAATTGAAAGCCCTACATTGGTAAATAATGGCAATTGGATAATCCCCAATGTTGAAATACAGGACCAGCCCCGCTTTAAATGGCGTGGCTTAATGTTGGATGTGTCCCGCCACTTTTTTAATGCCGATTATATAAAAAAAACCATTGACCGCTTGGCCATGCACAAACTGAACGTGCTACACCTGCATTTGGTGGACGACCAAGGTTGGCGTATCGAAACAAAGCAATACCCGAAACTAACCGAAGTCGGGGCTTGGCGGGTTAATCAAGAAGATAAGCACTGGCACGCAAGGACTACCAACAAACATGAAGACAAAACCACTTATGGTGGGTTTTTAACCCAAGACGAATTAAAGGATATCGTAGCCTATGCCCAAACCAAAAACATTGAGGTAATTCCCGAAATTGAAATGCCCGCCCATGTATCGAGTGCCATTGCCTCATATCCCGAATTGGCATGCTTCGACCAAAAAATTGGAGTGCCTTCAGGCGGGCTTTGGCCCATTACCGATATTTACTGCGCTGGAAAGGACAGCACGTTCGATTTTTTGGAAAACGTTTTAAATGAGGTTATCGAAATTTTCCCTTCAAAATACATCCACATCGGTGGCGACGAAGCCACCAAAACCAATTGGAAAACATGCCCCCATTGCCAAAAACGCATAAAAGAAGAAGGTTTAAAAAATGTTGATGAACTCCAAAGTTATTTTGTAAAGCGCATGGAAAAATACATAAATTCCAAAGGAAAACAATTAATAGGTTGGGATGAAATTATTGAAGGCGGCTTGGCCCCCGAGGCCACCGTAATGAGTTGGCGCGGTACCAAGCCCGGTATCGAGGCGGCAAAGCAGGGGCATGACGTGGTTATGTCCCCAACTTCGCATTGTTATTTCGATTATTACCAAGGCCCACAAGCCTATGAGCCAACGGCATTTACAGCATACATCCCACTGAGCAAAGTGTATGGGTTCGACCCGGTACCAGATGAAATGACACCCGAAGAAGCCCAACACGTATTAGGGGGGCAGGCCAATTTATGGGCCGAGTATATTGCCACTACCTCCCATTCCGAGTATATGATATTTCCCAGGTTGGCAGCCTTGTCCGAAGTTTTGTGGAGCACAAAGGCGTCCCGCAATTGGGGCGATTTTTCACATCGGTTAGAAACCCTGTTTAACCGCTACGATAATTTGGGCATAAACTATGCAAAAAGTGCCTATATACTCCGACCAGCCTACACATTTGACTCCATAAACCAAGCCGTTAATTTATCCATAGAAAACGAATTTCCAAATTCGGATATCCGCTATGTTACCGGCAACGGAAATTTAACCGAAAACGCACAGCAATATACCAAGGCGTTCCAAATTAAGAAAACTACTATTTTAAAGGCTTCCCTATTTAAAAGCAACAAACCAATAGGGATAACCCTTGTCGACACCATAAAATTCCACAAAGCTATTGGCAAGCCGGTACGGTACAATACCGAATATAGCAACGCCTATAAAGGCACCGGGGCCTATACTTTAAACAATGCGTTAAGAGGCTCGGAAAACTTTCACGATGGGCAATGGCAAGGTTGGCTAACCAATATGAAGGTTATTATGGACCTTGAAAAGGAAACCAATATAACCAGTGTAACCGTTGGAACTTTGGAAAGCCAAAAAGCAGGGATTTATTTTCCCGTTAAAGTAGAGGTTTCCACATCTAACGATGGAAAAATATTCCAAAAAATAGGAGAAACAACAAGAGCATACCAAGAACAACTGCACCCCGGCTTAAAAGATTTTGTGGTAACCTTTCCCCAACAATCGGCAAGATTTATAAAAGTTAAGGCCATACCATTGGAAAAAAACCCAAGAGGGGGCGGCGTGTGGCTATTTATAGATGAAGTTTTAGTAAACTAAAAAACAAAACGATGAAACCCTCATTGAGGGCTTTAGCAAAGCCAAGGTAAAGGCCTCCACAAAAGGCCATGAATAAAAGCAACGGGCAATAAGCTTTCGCTTTTTTTCCATACTATTCAAAAACACTTAAAATCAAATGTTTAACTTAAATTTATTCGTGTGAAATATTTAACAATTATAATAACCCTGCTTGTTTTCAATACATCTTCCTATTTACAAGCACAGGAAATTAGCAAGGAAGCGCGCATGGAATGGTTTAAGGACGCCAAATTGGGCATATTTATCCATTGGGGCATTTATGCCGTAAACGGCATTGACGAATCCTGGTCGTTCCATAACGGTTATATTACTTACGACGATTACATGAAGCAACTTGACGGCTTTACCGCCAAAAACTACGACCCCGAATACTGGGCAAAACTCATCAAGGATAGCGGGGCAAAATATACGGTAATAACCACCAAGCACCACGACGGTGTGGCACTTTGGAACACCAAGCAAAACCATTTAAACGCAATTGAAAACACGCCCGCAAAAAAGGATTTAATTACCCCTTTTGCAAAAGCAGTACGTAACGAAGGCTTAAAACTGGGGGTTTATTATTCGTTGTTGGATTGGTCGCACCCCGATTACCCAAACTTTTTAAGAAACGAAAAACGTTATAAAGACGATGCCAAACGCTGGGAAAAATTTTCTAAGTTCAATTTTGGGCAAATTGAAGAATTAACCAAATACAACCCCGACCTATATTGGTTCGATGGCGACTGGGAGCAATCCGCCGAAATGTGGAAAGCTAAGGAAGTTCGCGAACTTTTATTAAAAGAAACCCCAACGACAATAATCAATTCCCGGCTGCAAGGCTATGGCGATTATGCCACGCCCGAGCAAGGCGTACCCATTACAAAACCTTCAAATCCGTATTGGGAACTCTGCATGACCATGAACAACTCATGGGGCTACCAGCCCAACGATACCGAGTACAAAAGTGTTAACCAACTTATCCGTATTCTGGTAGATTGTATTAGCATGGGCGGCAACCTACTTTTGGATATTGGCCCAAAACCGGACGGCACCATTCCCCAAGAGCAAATAAACCGACTGGAAGGCTTGGGCAAATGGACCAATAAGCACAAAGCCGCCATTTATGGTACTCGGGCAGGTATTCCCTTTGGGCATTTTAACGGTTATACGGCACTTTCAAAGGATAAAACCATTCTTTACCTTTATGTAGACAACAAGCCTACCGGACCACTTCTTATAAAAGGGCTAAAAAATAAAGTAAACCGTGCCTGGGTGGTGGGCAACGGCACCAAATTGGACACTAATGTTGTTGGAAAGTTATACTGGAGCAAAGTTCCCGGACTGTTATACATCGATTTGCCCGAACACGTACAAGATGAAAACGTTACCGTTATTGCCATGCAATTGGATGGCGAAGTGGATTTATATACCGAAGAAGGCCAAGTTATTGAAAGCAATTAAAATTCATGGGAAATAAAACGTACATACTTTTATTGGCTCTAAGCATTGTATCGTGCCAAAACCCTAAAACCATTTCGAAAGCGGAAGCCATGCCCCCGTTGGTCGATTATGTAAATCCGCTTATGGGTACGGCATCCGATTTTAGTTTGTCCAACGGCAACACCTATCCCGCCATTGCAACCCCGTGGGGCATGAATTTTTGGACGCCCCAAACGGCCAAAATGGGCGATGGCTGGACCTATAACTACAATGCCAAAACCATACGGGGCATAAAACAAACCCACCAGCCCAGTCCGTGGATTAACGATTATGCGGCCTTTTCGTTAATGGCGGTAACGGGCAATTTAAAATTTCGGGAAAACGAGCGGGCCTCTTGGTTTTCGCATAAAGCAGAAATAGCAAGGCCTTATTATTATTCGGTATACTTGGCCAGTTACGATGTGGTTGCCGAAGTAGCCCCAACCGAACGAGCCGCCCATTTTAAATTTACCTTTCCCGAAGCCGAACATTCCTATATTGTATTAGATGCCTTTTTTAAAGGCTCCATGGTAAAAATTATTCCCGAGGAACGCAAAATTATTGGGTATTGCAAAAACAACAGCGGGGGCGTACCCGATAATTTCCACAATTATTTTGTGGCCGAGTTTGATACCGATTTTAAACTTACCCATACTTGGCACGACAATTGGCAACTTCAGGAAAATTTACTTGAAAGCGAGGGCGAACACGTTGGTGCTATTATAAGTTTTAACACCAAAAAGGGCGATGCGGTACATGTAAAAGTAGCCTCATCGTTTATTAGCCCCGAGCAGGCGCAATTAAATTTAGACCGGGAAATTGGTAACAATTCTTTTGAAGAAACCAAAGCAAACGCCAAACAAGCCTGGGAAAACGAGTTAAACAAAATTAAAATTGAAGACGACAACCTGGACCATATAAAAACCTTTTATTCCTGTCTGTACCGTGTACTGCTCTTTCCCCGAAAATTTTACGAAATCAATAGCACCAACCAAATTATACATTACAGCCCCTACAATGGCGAGGTACTGCCCGGTTATATGTTTACCGACAATGGTTTTTGGGACACCTTTAGGGCCGTGTTCCCGTTTTTCAATTTAATGTATCCCGAATTAACCAGCAACATAATGGAAAGCTTGGCCAATACCTACAAGGAGTCGGGCTGGTTGCCGGAATGGGCAAGCCCCGGGCATCGCGACTGCATGATTGGCTCCAACTCGGCCCCAATAATTGCCGATGCGTTTTTAAAAGGAAACATAAAAGAAAAAGACGTTGAGGTGTTATTTGAAGCTATTTTAAAAAATGCCATGGTGGAAGAAGGACGCCCCGTAAACTCTGTAGGCCGTGCCGGATTAAAGTATTACAACACTTTGGGCTACGTTCCATACAACGTAGGCATAAACGAAAACGCTGCCCGAACCTTGGAATATGCCTTTGCCGATTTTAGCATAGCCGAAATGGCAAACGCATTGGGCAAGGACAGCATTGCCAACGCCTACTACAACAAGAGCATGAATTACAAAAACCTACTTAATAAAGAAACAGGACTTATGCGTGGCAAAAACGAAGATGGCAGCTTCCAATCGCCCTTTAACCCCTTAAAATGGGGCGATGCCTTTACCGAAGGCAACAGCCTGCACTACACCTGGTCCGTGTTTCACGATGTACAAGGGTTAATCGATTTAATGGGGGGCAACGAGGCATTTATTTCAAAATTGGATATCGTTTTTACCATGCCCCCCAAGTTCGACGATTCGTACTACGGTTTCACCATCCATGAAATTCGGGAAATGCAAATCGTTAACATGGGCAATTACGCCCACGGCAACCAACCCGTTCAGCACATGGTTTATTTATACAACCATGCGGGAGCGCCCTATAAAACCCAAACCCGCATTAGGGAAATACTCACCAAACTGTACACGGCTACGCCCGATGGCTATTGTGGCGACGAAGATAACGGCCAAACCTCGGCTTGGTACGTTTTTAGCGCCTTGGGTTTTTACCCCGTTACGCCCGCTGCAAACCAATATACGCTGGGAAGTCCGCTTTTTAAAAAAGCAACCCTAAAACTGGAAAACGAAAAACGTTTCGAAATAAGTTCGGTTAACAATTTGCCCAAAAATTATTACGTGCAAAAAGCAACCCTTAACAACACGCCATATTTCAATAGTTTTATTAATTTCGAAACCATTCAAAATGGCGGCCATTTTACCTTTTACATGGAAGGCGCCCCAAACACCAATTGGGCAACTTCCAAAGAAAACCTACCCTATTCTTATAGCTATAAAAAAAACAAAAACTAATATATTATGAAAGCCCATAATGGGCATTTGGCAAACAAAGGTCATTACCCATCGAAATAATTAAATAACCGAACCACAGGTTCCTGATTAAATCTAAACACATGAAAATTAAGCTATTATTACTCACCGTACTTTTATCCGGAAATGTATTTGCCCAAGCCGTTTACGAAGACGAGCGCTATGTTCCGGAAACCGACCCGTTGGTATTGGAAAAATTAAACCAATGGCAAGACCTTAAATTCGGGCTGCTCATGCACTGGGGTACGTACAGCCAATGGGGCATTGTAGAATCGTGGTCGCTGTCGCCCGAGGAATACGGGTGGTGCGAACGCAAAAAAGGCAGCAATCCCGACAATTATTTTGTCTATAAAAAAGAATACGAGGCATTGCAAACCACCTTTAACCCGACAAAATTTAACCCCAAATCCTGGGCCGAAGCCGCCAAATATGCAGGCATGAAATACGTGGTATTTACTACCAAGCACCACGACGGGTTTTGTATGTTCGACTCGAAATATACCGACTATAAAATTACATCGCCACGCACGCCTTTTTCAACAAATCCCAAGGCCAATATTGCCAAGGAAATTTTTAATGCCTTTAGAAATGAAGGGCTTTGGGCTGGTGCCTATTTTTCCAAACCCGATTGGAACGTCGATAGTTATTGGTGGCCCAAGTATCCGCCCAAAGACAGGAACGTTAACTATTCGCCCTTGGAAAATCCCGAAAAATGGAATGCCTTTACCGAGTTTACCCATAATCAAATCATGGAACTGCTAACCGATTACGGCAAAATAGACATCCTTTGGTTAGATGGCGGCTGGGTGGCCAAAACCCCAAAAACGGAAGTTACGGAATGGTACAAACACACTTTAAACAAAGCTGAAGACGGCTACCTAAAACACCGCATTGTAAACCAAGATATTAAAATGGACGAACTGGTGGTAAAGGCCCGCAAGCAACAACCCGGATTAATCGTGGTAGATCGTGCCGTACACGGTAAAAACCAAAACTACCTAACGCCCGAAAACCGCGTACCCGAAAAAACCTTGCCTTATCCTTGGGAGTCGTGCATTATTGCAGGCGGTGGCTGGTCCTACACGCCCGATGCCAAATATATGAGCGCCCGGGAGGGCATTCATACCTTAATTGACGTTGTGGCCAAAGGCGGAAACTTACTGTTGAACATTGCCCCAAGCCCAGAAGGCGAATGGCAGCAAGGTGCCTACGATTTGTTACAAGCCTACGGCGATTGGATGAACGTTAACAGCTCTGCCATTTACGCCACAAAACCCATTGCTCCTTTTAAGGAAAACAACATTTGTTTAACCCAAAACAAAACCGGAAATGTATTTTTATTATATCTCGCAGATGATAACGAAAATACTATGCCTTCTGAAATCCATATTAGTTCCATTTCACCAAAAAAAGGAACAAAAATAACCATGTTGGGTTCGAAAACTAAACTAAAATGGGAAAAACAAGGTGAAGGGTTTAAGGTTGTTATTCCCGAAAACCTTAGAAAAAACCCGCCTTCGCAATACGCTTGGGTTTTAAAAGTTGACGCTGTAAACCAATAATCCCCCTAATTTTATGACTGTTCTACACCGCTTTAGCCTATCCATAGCTATCTGTGCTTCATGTTATTTTGGCATGGCGCAACAACCCGTGGATTATGTAAACCCGATTATAGGCACGTCCAATTACGGCGCCACCTTTCCGGGTCCCATAGCTCCAAGAGGCATGGCCAGCATTAGTCCGTTTAACGTGGCGGGGCAAAAAAAAGTACCCTTGGAAAAGGACAGTCAATGGCTATCCAACCCCTATGTGCACGAAAACACCTTTTTAACCGGGTTTAGCCACGTTAATTTAAGCGGTGTGGGCTGCCCCGAGCTTGGCGCTATTATACTTATGCCAACAACGGGCAAGGTCGATCCAAACCATTTAAGCTATGGCTCAACCTATTCCAACGAAACGGCAAAAGCGGGATATTACAGTTTAATCCTGGATAAATACAACATTAAAGCCGAACTAACGGCAACCAAACGTGTAGGGGTAAGCAGATACAGCTTCCCTAAAGGGCAATCCAACATTTTATTAAATTTGGGCCTGGGCCTAAGCAACGAACAGGGCGCTATGGTAAAAATAGTATCGCCTACCGAAATCGAGGGCGTTAGAAGCGTAGGGGCGTTTTGCTACAATAGCCCCGAAGATGCCTATCCAGTGTATTTTGTCGCTAAATTTTCAAAGCCGGCCGACACTTATGGGGCTTGGAAAACCCCTTATAAATATGAAGGTGTAGAAGCCCAATGGATGGGCTACAACGGCAAAACCCGTATGATGGAACAAGCTACAAGGACCGTTGTAGGCGATAGTATTGGCGCTTATATTTCCTATAAATTTGATAAACCTGAAACTATAGAAGTTAAAATCGGGATTTCATACGTAAGTATCGAAAACGCCAGGGACAACTTAAACCAAGAAACCGACGAAAAATCGTTTGACGCTATTTATAAGGAAACCCATAACGCATGGAACAATTTGCTTTCCCGTATTTTGGTTGAAGGCGGAAGCCAAGACGATAAAACTATTTTTTACACCGCTTTGTACCACACCCTTATCCACCCCAACACCCTGAACGATTTTAATGGCAATTACCCCGAAATTAAAACCGGAAAAATAGGCCATACCACGGGAACACGCTATACGGTATTTTCGCTATGGGACACTTACCGAAACCTACACCAGCTTATGAGCTTGGTTTACCCCGAGCAACAGTTGGATATGGTAAACAGCATGTTAAGCATGTACAACGAAAACGGCTGGTTGCCCAAATGGGAATTAAATTCCACCGAAACCTTTACCATGGTGGGCGACCCCGCAAGTATTGTAATTGCCGATACTTATTTGAAGGGTATTACCAATTTCGATATTGAAAAAGCGTACGAAGCCATGCTAAAAAGTGCCGATGCCACAGCAAATAACCCCTTGCGGCCCGGACTTGGCGAATATATCGAAAAAGGCTATCTTTCAACAAAACACAAAGGTTCCGTATCGACCACGCAAGAGTATAATGCCGCCGATTATGCTATTGCCATTTTAGCCAAAAACTTAGGAAAAGAAGCCGATTACAAACGTTTTAAAGCACGGTCTGTTTCTTATAGAAAACTGTTCGACCCTAAACTAAACCTATTGCGCCCGCGATTGGAAAACCGAAACTGGTACGAACCCTTCGACCCCAATGCAGGAGCCAATTTTACCGAAAACGTAGGATTTATTGAAGGGAACGCATGGCAATATGCCTTTATGGTACCGCACGACATTAAAGGCTTGGCTAAACTTATGGGTGGCGAAAAAACCTTTTCCAAGCAGTTGCAGCATATTTTTAGCAGTAACCAGTTTGATATGGCCAACGAGCCCGATATTGCCTACCCTTATTTGTTCAATTACGTTAAGGGTGAAGAATGGCGCAGCCAAAAATTAGTTAGGGAATTAGCCAAACAGTACTTTAAAAACACACCGGACGGCTTACCGGGCAACGACGATACCGGCACCATGTCGGCTTGGCTAATTTACAGTATGATGGGTATTTACCCCATAGTTCCGGGCGAACCTATTTATACTATTACAACCCCTATGTTCGATAAAATTACCGTAAAATTAAATTCGGCATTTTACAAAAACCCCGAGCTTATTATTGAAAAAGTTAAGAATAACAATGGCAACATCCGCCAAATACAGCTTAACAATAAAGTACGCAACTCGTATTTTGTAACGCACGACCAGTTAATACATGCAGGGAATTTAAAAATTATTCAACACTAAAGGCTTTCCCTATACGTCCTTAAATCAAACTCCTTAATCAGTAAAAAAAAGCCAAAACCATACCTTTAGCTTCCCGCTTATGTTGTTGGTCGAAAATTATTCGGCATTACGGCCATATTCTTTAACATAATGTTAACTTTTAATCTGTTCAATAAAAAAAACAGATTTTCATTACTAAACTACTAATTCAAACACGTTAATTATGATTCAAAAATGTCTTAAACTATTGTTTATTTTTTGTTTGTTTGGTTCAGCCCCTCTGTTGGCGCAAACAAACATTACGGGCGTTGTTACCGATGGTAGCAGCGGCGTACCTTTAATAGGCGCCAATATCCTTGTTAAAGGCACGACCAATGGCGTTTCAACGGATTTCGACGGGAAATACAATATCGATGTTTCCAATACGTCCGGCACATTGGTTTTTTCCTATGTAGGCTACCAAACCAAGGAAATTGCCATTAACGGGCAATCGTCCATTAATGTTACCTTAACGGAAGACACCAGCCAATTGGATGAGGTGGTTGTAACGGCACTTGGTATTAAAAAAGAAGAAAAAGCGTTGGGGTATGCAACTTCGACTATTCAAGCTGAAGAAATAACAAAAACTGCTTCACCCAATTTTGCAACAGCTTTATACGGCAAAGCTACCGGAGTACAAATTGCCGCCACACCCGGAGGTTCTACCAGTGGGGTTAACATTACCATTCGCGGTATAAACTCTATTACAGGAAAAAGCCAGCCCTTAATTGTTATGGATGGAGTACCCATCAGGGATGGAGAAGTAAATAACTCCAATTACTGGAACGACCAACGACTTAGGGGCAATGGTTTGTTAGACCTAAACCCTGAAGATATTGAAAACATTTCGATATTAAAAGGTGCTTCTGCTGCTGCACTTTACGGCTCTGAAGCTGTAAACGGCGTAGTTTTGGTAACTACTAAAAAAGGTAAATCGGGTAAAGTTACGGTGGATTTTTCTACCTCATTTGGAACCGACATCCTTGCCTATCAGCCAAATTACCAATATGTAAGAGGGGCTGGTTTGCCCTTAAATTATTACGGTGGCGATTTTTCTTCGGTCGACACCGATGGTGATGGTGTTGGCGACACAAGGGGATTCCCTACTTATTCTTCATACGCATTTGGCCCAAAATATGACGGAGAACCCATGATGTACTGGGATGGGGTTGTTAGGCCTTACTTGCCTCAAAAAAACGGGCATAAATCAATTTTCCAAAATGCCTATAACACAAGATCCAATATCTCTGTTTCCAGTGGAAACGACAAAGCCAACGTACGTTTCTCTTATACCCGTCAAGAAAATGAAGGATTAAGTTTAAACTCCCAGGACAATAAAAACATGTTCAATTTAAATACATCATTTAAAATCGCCGACAATCTTACAACCGACTTAATGGTTAACTATATTGACCAAAAAGTAGAAAACAGACCGTATTCAATTGCTCGTTTAACCGATAACTTTGCAGGTATGATTGCCCCGTACGACAATAGCAAGTGGTATGCAAGCAGGTACCAAACCAGTTTGGGCTATCGATACGTAACAGGTACCAACCAAAGTTTAACACCTGATGAAAACATTAGATACACCCGTGGATTTAAAAACGATTTAATGGATTATTTTTGGCGTGTAAACAAAATGAATTTGGTTGAAAAAAGCGATCGTGTTATTGCCGTATTAACAACTACTTGGGACATATCGGATAAATTTAAATTAAGAGGTAGGGTTTCGAACGATTTCACTAATAGAAATTCAACCGATAACAGAAACACGCAAGTGCCTTTAGCTTTTGGCAATTCTGGGGAAGTACAATTGATAGATGAAAACGATAAAATTACCTATGGCGATTTACTGTTAACATTTACCACGCCTCTAACCGATGATTTGAACATGACCTTAATGGGAGGCATAAATGGATCCAAACAGTCTTACAGCAGGCAATTTGCCAGAACCAACGGAGGGTTGTCCGTTGAAAATTGGTTTGATTTAAACGCTTCCAACCAAACCGTAGTTGCAAATGCAAGCAAATCATACCTATTGAAGGATGCGTTGTTGGCAACAGCCAACTTCGATTATAAAGGTTTTTTATTCTTAGAAGGTACAATCCGTCGAGATAGAACATCCACGATGAATCCTGACAATAATTCATTTACCTATCCATCCGTAAACTCCAGTTTTGTTTTCTCAGAAGCTTTTGATTTACCCGAATTTATCACCTATGGCAAATTACGCGGGTCATATGGCATTGTAGGAAACTACCCGGATGTGTATGCCGCCAACATAGCTTACACGCAAACAAGTTTAGGTACCCAGGGCATATCATCGCCTATTTACACAACTGTTTCTACTGGTCAATTCGGTAACGATTATGTTAAACCCGAAGAAAAACACGAGTATGAGTTTGGTTTAGAAATGAAATTTTTACAAGGCAAACTTGGTTTCGATTTCTCGTACTACAATGCTAAAATTATTGACCAAATACTACCACTAACCCTACCTAACACAACTGGTGCCAGCAGTATTTTAACTAATATTGGTACTTTGAGAAATACAGGCTTGGAGTTGGGTATTAATTTTAACCCCATTGAAACAGAAAATTTCTCTTGGGATGGTGTTTTAAACATTTCAAGAAACAGAAACAAAATCGAGCAGTTAGTTCCCGGTTTAGATGAAATTATTCACAGTAATTACGATAGTAATGCTGCAGAACTAAGATCGGTAGTAGGTCAAGCTATGGGCGATTTTTACACCCACCCTGTTGAAAGACATGCAAATGGCGAAATGATAGTTGACCCCAATGGTTTGTATCGTGTAAGCGATGAATGGGAAAAAACAGGAAACGTAATGCCTGATGCTATTGGAGGCTTATTAAATTCTTTACGCTATAAAAATTGGACTTTCGATTTTGCGTTAGACTTTAGCTATGGTGGCGATATCATGCCAAGAGGGTTAAATTGGTTAACATCATTAGGGTATACGGAAAAAAGTTTAGGCTATATGGATACGGAACACGGCGGTTTAAGCTATTATGAAGATGGTAGCGGAACAAGAATATTGGTTAATACCGGAACCGCCTCAGGACCAGGCGGAGAAACGGTGTACAACGATGGTATTATTTTTCCAGGCGTAAAGCAAGATGGCACAACCAATGATTACATAGCGTCATCGGCATCTTATTGGGACAACACCTATGGCTGGGGCGGCCCTGGTTATAATCGTAATACGCGCTATGAATTATTCGTAGAAGAAAACAACTATATCAAGGTAAGGGAAATGTCTCTTGGCTATTCATTTCCAAGGAAACTAACCGACAGAATAGGTTTTAAAAATTTGAACCTATCAGTTTACGGACGAAATCTGTTCTTTATTTACAAATCCATTGACGATATGGATCCAGAGCAAATGACTGCGGGCTCAAGGTGGTTCCAAAGTGTTAGTACCATGGGAACCAATCCTTCTTCTCGATCCTTTGGGGTAATGTTAAGAGCAAGTTTATAATATTTAACATATAAAGAAAAAAATTATGAAAAACAGTTTTAAAGTCTTAGTCTTCGTAATAGGTTTACTTTCGACAGTAGGCTGTAGTAAAGATGATTTTGCAGATTATTATACCGATCCATCTAAAATTGCAACTACCTCGGTAGATAAGCAATTTGCAAGTGTATTATTTGTAAACAATGCGTACGTATTACCTAATTACGACAACTATTTTAGCGTGTTGCGTACAACTTTACGCCGTTACACGCAGGCTAATGGCTGGGTTAATGGCGATAACCAATATACCCCCAGCGACACGCCCTTTAGCATGCGTTGGAATAGTTTTTACCAACAGTTAGCGCAATATCGGGAAATGGAAAAAATATACAACGGCCTAGAAGGTGCCGAAAAAGACAATGCCCGTATTTTTATGCTGTTGGGCACGGTGTATATGTATGATTACTTAGGCCGTACAGTAGATATATTTGGCGACATACCGTTTAGTGAAGCCTCTAAATTAAGCCAAAATGGTGGCGACTACATCGCTTCTTTATCTAAATATGATACTGCCGAAAGCATTTACACCACTATACTTAACGACTTAAAGAGCATTGCCGATGAACTGAACACCATTAATGTTAGTGCTGGCGTACTAACAGTTTTAAGAAAACAAGATTTTCTCAATCACGGTGATTTAGAAAAATGGCAAAAATATACAAACTCATTACGTTTACGTATGTTAACCCGTGTATCTGCCGCTCCTGATTTTCAAACAAGAGCAAAATCTGAAATAACAGAAATTTTAAACAACAGTAACACATACCCAATAATTGCTTCAAATGACGACAATATCCAAATAAATGTATACGATTTATCTACCGAATTAAGACCTAAAAAGTTTAGAGAAGGCTTGGAAGATTGGAACGGCAATGTTTCCGGCAAAGTCATGATAGATTATATGAATACCAATTTGGATCCCAGGCTGCGCGTACTTTTTGAACCAGGTCCTAATGCTCCGGCAAACACGTATATCGGTCTTGACCAAATGCTTTCGACCAGCGAACAAGATTCTTTGGTTACCGGGGGAACATTGGCGTTGTACAATACGTCCACATTAAGTCGTAACGAATATTTTCCTGGACCAGTTATAAATTCAGCCGAAGTGGAGTTATTAAAAGCCGAAGCCTACTTAAACAATTCTCAAGATGCGCTTGCACAAGCAAGTTACGAGGCAGCAATAACAAATTCCATTAACTATTATTTTGATATTGCCGCCTTAACAACCGTAGCGGGTACTGCACCTACTTTAGTGGCTTTAGATCCTGCTGAAATTACTGCTTATATATCTATGTCGGACGTTTCTTGGACAGCAGCCACGACAAATGATGAAAAGTTAGCGTTAATAGCTTTTCAAAAATGGATTCATTTTAACTTAATTCAAAATTATGATTGTTGGGCTGAATTCCGTCGTTTAGATTTACCAAATCTAACTTTCCCAGTAGACAATGCCAATACGCAAACGTTGCCTCCAGTAAGGTTTTTGTACCCCAACAGCGAAGTTTCAAATAACTCAGAAAATTATGAAACGGTAAAATCAGAAGATAATTTTAACACCAAAATATTTTGGGATGTAAATTAAAATAAATTGTTTGGTTTAGTTTTAAAACTCGAAGTTGATTTTCTTTTTTCTACTTCGAGTTTTTACGTTTTTATCAGCCCCCCATTACTCCACCACAACCTCATCAATAAAAAACCAAGCCGGGTTTCCTGCTCCCGGGTGCCCGTTTGGGCATACACCCTGCCCTTTCACCCTTATTTTAATATAGCGGCAAGCAGTGGAAGCTGTAATGGATAACACATCGGTAAAAGTGTTTTTTAAATTTAATATTGAAGTGTTTGTTAAGGTATTATCATAAGTATTTCCATTGGTTAAAAAACTAACTTCAAAACTTTTTGGCGCAAAAATCCAGTTTCCGGGGTCGTTAAGGAACCCCAATTTTAGTTTGGAAATTTGGGTTTGGCTTCCCAAGTCGATAACGGCTTCAAAATCTTGTTGCTCCAAGCCTATCCATTGTCCGGAACTAAAATCGGCATAGCCCCTTTTTCCATCCAAAAGCAACTCAATATTGTTGTATTTTGGGTGCAATGGCGTAAGGGTTTTAATGTTAGCTTTGTAGCCAATATGCTTATTAGTTTCTATCTTCTTCGGTATATCGGTTTCAAAACCATATTCCCATGACAAATAATGGGCAAGCAAATCCTTAACTATTTCGGGATACGTACTGGCATAGTTGGTCATTTCGGAAACGTCTTCTTCTAAGTTGGAAAGAAAAAGCGCATCTTCTTCCATATTTAAAACACCCTTGTGCGAGGTGTCCTTGGGGTAGCCCATGAGTTTCCACTGCCCTTTTCTAACCGCCCATTGCGTACCATATTTCCAAAATGCCGAATTTCGAGGGGAAGCCGTGTTCGGGTTTTTAATCATGGCGGACATATCCATACCATCCAAATCCGACGGCATATTGGTAAGTTTACAAAGTTGCGCCAAGGTTGGCATCCAATCGATATTCATTAAAAATTGGCTGTTAACTATATTTTCGGGCAAGTGGCCTTTCCAGCTTATTATGGTCGGGAGCCGTATACCGCCTTCGAACAAACTACTTTTTGCCCCCCGATAAGGCCCCGAGTTGCCTCCACCGTCGAAAGCACGGACTTCGGTGGAATAGCCGTTATCGGACTGATATACAATTATGGTATTTTCAAGAATTTGCAAGGCCTTCAACTTATCGATTAAATAGCCTATGCGCTCGTCTATGGTTGAAATAAATGCCGCATAATCGCCTCTTGGTTTTTCTACATCCTTATAATACGCGCGCCATTTTTTTGTGGGTTGGTACGGGTAATGGGGCATATTAATGGCATAATACATAAAAAACGCTTTTTCTTTATTATTTTCAACAAAATCCAACGCTTTTTCAGAAGCCAAATCGGGAAAATACTGCCCATCGAAAAATACTTCCTTGCCGTTTTCGTAAAGGTCGTGGGTGTTGGGCCCTTCCCAATAAAAATAATGCGAATAATTATCGATACAGCCCCTTAAATGCCCAAAGGAATAATCGAAGCCTTGGGCATTGGGGCTGGTGGGTTCGCTCATGCCCAAATGCCACTTTCCTATATGTGCGGTGGCATAGCCATTGGCCTTAAACAATTCGGCCATGGTGTATTGTGAGGCCGCCAAGCCATCGGCTCCCATTTTTGCCGAAGTGTTGCCCGTAATTCCTGCGTTTTGCGGATATTTCCCCGTTAGCAAGGCCGCCCTTGAGGGCGCACAAACCGGGGCGGCCACATAGGCTTGCGTAAACCGTGTTCCGGTTTCGGCCAATTTGTCCAGGTTGGGCGAGTAAATATCGGTAGCGCCATAACAACCTAAATCTATGGCGCCTTGGTCGTCGGTATAAATAACAATAACATTGGGCTTGTTTTGGGCAAACAACAACATGCCATAAAAAAAGACGATAAAACGGGCAATACGTTTTCTATAATTTTGACAATTCATATCAATAGCATAAAAAATTAAAGGTACAAATTAAGTAATTGGCCTAAAATGTTATTCTTTTTTTAGACAAATGCAAAGCGCAGCAACACGAACAACATTTTACGGCAACAACTTTTACCCAAATAAATACCATTTAGGGATGCAAAAACAGCCTTCGTCGAAAAAAAATATTTTATTACTTTTAAACGATTTATATTTCCTTAAACTAAAAAGACATTTATTTATGAATTCGAACACCAAATTGCCCGTAGTACCAAAAAACATGATTGTTCCCTTTATTTTGGTTACATCGTTATTTGCCCTGTGGGGGTTTGCCAATGCCGTTACCGACCCCATGGTGCAGGCCTTTAAAAAAGTTTTGGAACTTTCCAACTCGCAAGCGGCCTGGGTGCAAATGGCCTTTTATGGCGGATATTTTTGTATGGCGCTACCGGCGGCAATTTTTATGCGCAAATACTCCTATAAAGTAGGCATATTAATTGGCTTGGCGCTTTACGCATTGGGGGCTTTACTGTTTTACCCTGCCGCAATTACCGAGCAATTTTGGTTTTTTTGCCTGGGGCTTTATATTTTAACTTTTGGTTTGGCTTTTTTGGAAACGGCCGCCAACCCCTACGCTCTGGCCATGGGTCCCAAGGAAACCGCAACCCAGCGCCTTAATTTGGCACAGGCTTTTAATCCCGTTGGCTTAATTATCGGGTTGTTCGTGGCGCAACAGTTTGTGTTAAAAAATTTACAATCGGACGATATAGCCGATTTTAGCGCTCTTGAGGAAACCTCAAAAATGCTTATTAGAACAACCGATTTAATGGTTATTCGTAATCCGTATGTTGTTTTGGGCTTGGTTATCCTTGCCATTTTTGTCCTATTTTTAATTAGCAAGATGCCCCAATCGAAAGACGAAGGCGGCATGCCCAAAATATGGGATACCTTTAAGGCCTTGGGCGAAAACAAAAAATATGTTCTTGGCGTATTGGCACAAATATTTTATGTTGGCGCCCAAATAATGTGCTGGACCTACATTTACCAATATGCCGAAGGTATTGGTATGGACAGCGTTACGGCGGGCTACTACCAAATGGCCGCATTTGTACTGTTTACCATAGGCCGTGCCGTGGGTACCTATTTGCTACGTTTTGTAAGCTCCGGAAAACTGCTTATGTTTTTTGCCCTTTTGGCCATGCTTTGCGTTTTGGGCACTATATTTATTAAAGGCCTAACCGGGCTATATTGCTTGGTTGCCATTTCGTTTTTTATGTCGTTAATGTTCCCTACCATTTACGGTATTGCCTTGGGCGATTTAACCGAAGAACAATCCAAAATAGGTTCTGCCGGACTGGTTATGGCCATTGTTGGCGGTGCATTAATGCCAAAATTACAAGGTATGATAATCGATTTAGGCGGTAGCGGTGTTGCCGACACCAAGGTTCTTGGCGTTTCCGAAGTAAACTTTTCATTTATTTTGCCTTTATTCTGTTTTTTGTTTATTGCTTGGTATGGGCAAGTGGTTTATAAAAAACACGAATAGGCGAGGTTATAGGTGAAAATTGCAACCGATATAAATGCCGAAACATTTTATTCAATTATTGAATTTCTAACAAAAAACGGTTGGAAGATTACGGTTGAGTATGATGAAAGGATTTTTGACAAAGGCATTGATTTCGACTTTTATAAACTTGAAAAAAACGAAGACATAATCTATTTTGCTTGGTGCAATTGGTTTGAAGGCGAAATAAAAGCAACAACGAAAATCCTAAACAAGATAGCCAAACGTTTTGATTTTGAATTAAATTTCGGGGCAGCCGAATACCTCCAAAACAGCACTATAATTGAAGATATGAAGCCTTTATTGAAGTTTAAAAAATAACCACATGCAATAAGCAGTTGCACAAACCATGATTTTTCAACAAAAAACCAATATTTTGTTGCAAGATAACTTAACCTTTTAATATATTTGCGGGAATAAAAAGCGGGAGTAGCTCAGTTGGTAGAGCGTCAGCCTTCCAAGCTGAATGTCGCCGGTTCGAACCCGGTCTCCCGCTCTAAACTTCATTAAAGAAAAAAGTATTAGTTGATTGATATTTTTTCATTAACACACAAAAAACAAGGGTGAGAAGTTTATGCTGAGCGCAGTCGAAGCAAACCCGATTTTCCGCTCAATAAAAATTTTACTACTGTTATGTCAACTCTGAATTTAGTATAGAGATTGCTTAGTCGTCGTGCCTCCTTCTCGCAATGACGTCATTGCGACGACAGCGGAGGAAGCAATCCCATCCGTCAATTTTAATTTGACATAACACTACGGGACTTTTTTATTATTAACACCCGGTCGCTTCCCCAATAAAAAACAAAAAACTCACCCCACTAACAACCTATCCACAATAGCTTTTACGGGCAATATAGCCTTGGTATGCGCTATACTTGGCCCTGCGACCCAAACCGTTTTATAGGTTACTTGCGTGGCAGCATTTCTGGTGGCGCTCATACCTATGGAAAAGCGTACCATTTTTACCCATTTCTTTAATTTTTTGTGCTTGTTTAAAACCGACTCGACCCAAGTGGCCTTGGTACCAACTTTTTTAACGTAGGGCGTATTAATAACGGAGCAAGGCGTACCGGAAATGCGCTCGGTCATAACAATATCGTTGGCACCATAATCTACGCAAGCCTGCTTATACTCGGTGGTTACGCCGGACTCGACGGAAGCTATAAAAGGGCTTCCCACCGAAACACCCACAGCACCATAGCCCATCATTTTATCGACATCGGCCTTAACGCCAACACCCCCGGCCGATATAACCGGAATGTTGCAATGCGCCACCAACTCGGTAATTAAATCTTTAGGGCTGATATTGCCCCGATGCCCACCAGCTTCGTTATTAACTGCTATAATGGCATCGGCGCCCAAGGCCTCGACCTTTTGGGCGTATTTTAAATCGACCACATCGCAAAATACCTTAATGCCTACTTTGTGGGCTTGTTCTATTAATGCCTTGGGGTTTCCCAACGAGGTAACAATAAAGTCGCAACCTTCTTCGCATAAAACATTTATTTGGCTTTCCGCTTTTGGGTTCGATTTGTTTACAATAACATTAAACCCAAATGCCCCGCCTTCAACTTTTGCGGCCTTTAAGGTTTTTATTGCGCCCCGAAGCTCGTCCAAACTACGGTAGTTCAAGGCCGGTATGCAACCCGCAATACCGCAGCTCATGGCCGCCTTAACCATTTCGGTATTAGACACTAAGAACATGGGCGCCATAATAATAGGGTGTTTTATGTTTAAAAGTGTTGTGAGATTGGGTATCATATCGGTCATCATTTTATCAAATATATTCAATTTATTACGCAACCAAAAACAGATGGCCACATCTAAACTGAAAAATAACCGATAAAATGCCCCTTTGCAATGTTCCGAAGTATTTAAAAAGGAGCATTTCATCAAAAAAAAAATCTTTAAAAAAAATGAAAATGAAAAACAGAATTTATGCTATTGCCTTATTTTGCCTTGTTGGCTTAGTTTCAGCTTGTGATTCCGACGACGACAATACCTCAAACGCTTACGAAACCAGTAAACAAGTTTGGCTTAACTTTAAGGCCGAAAACAGTAACACCTACCAATATACCGCAACCGAAAGTTCTTGGGCGGGCTACGGCTGGGAAACAACCCTTACGGTTGAAAACGGCATTGTAACCGAGCGCCATTTTAAATATACCCAAACGCCATTGGACCATAATTTATCTGAAGAAGAACTGGAATGGACCGAAACGGACGACCAAATTGGCAGCCACGAAAACGGTGCGCAACCCCTTACCTTAGACGAAATTTATACCTTGGCCGAAGAAAATTGGTTAACCGAAAGGGAGAACGCCACCATTTATTTTGAAACCGAAAACAATGGTATGATTTCCATTTGCGGCTACGTTGAAAGTAATTGTGCCGACGATTGTTTTATTGGGATTAAAATAAAAAGCATCGAGGCTTACTATACCAATGCCGAGTAAAATTTTGTAAATTAATTAAAAAGGAAGGCTCAATTTTTCGCTCAATTTTGTCTTCCTTTTTTTATTCCGTAAATTATTTTAGCTTATTCCCTACTTTTCTTTTGGAAATATAGCGGTCTATTTCAAAATACTTAACCTTTATTAAACTTAGCGCAAAAGCCCCTGCCGAAGCGGTAAAAACGGAATAATCGAAAGCGGCTTTTATACCTATTGAAAAGGTCATGGCCAAGGCAAACATAAGCATTAAATAACCGCTTAACCGGGCGGCCAATTCGGTTTTAAAACCAATAATAAGGCAAATGGCCAAAATTACCTCGGCAATGGTTGCCACTGCCCCAACAAAGGAAATTAGGGCGTTTGGAATCCACGGATTTATAATTTGCGTATAGTCTATAAAACTGGCCCAGTTGCCCCAAACCGTTATATCTTTTGGCAGTATGCCAAATCTATCGGCTACTGCCGATAAAAACCCGAAGGCTATGGCAAACCTTAAAAACACTTTTATTCTTCTTACCCTCATTTTAAAGTATTAATTTTACTAAACTTACAAAAAATACAGTTATTTTCCTACAAATGTTTTAACGGCCTCGAAATCCAATCCGCCGTAATTGCCCGAACTCATTAACAACAAGGCTTTATTATTAAAATCTTGCGAAAACAAAAAGTCTTTAAAATCGTCGGGATTGGTGTAAACAATTAAATCGTTGCGACCAAAGGCATTGGCTATTTGCTGGTGAGTCACGGGCTCCAGTTTTTTTATTTCGAGCGCATGCGGCGAGTAAAACACAACGGCAATATCGGCGGCACTTAAAGCCCCTTTGTACTCTTTTAAAAATTCGGCGTTTAGGCTACTGTAGGTATGGAGCTCCAAGCAGGCCACCAGGGTTTTGTTGCTGTATTGTTCCTTTACGGCTTTTGTGGTTGCGGCTACTTTGCTTGGCGAATGCGCGAAATCCTTAAACGCAATGCTCGTTGGGGTTTCGGCTATTTTTTCCAAGCGTTTGCTGGCACCTTTAAAGGTTGAAATGGCTTCGTAAAAATCGGCCTCGTCAATGCCCATGTGCTGGCAAATCCATTTAGCGCCCGCCAAATTATTTAGGTTGTGCCTGCCAAATACTTCAATAGGCATTAAGCCTTCGGGGGTTTCTATAAACGTTTCGCCATTTTCAACCGTGTATTCGGGCGTGCAATAGCCTATTTTACGTATGGGATTTTCGCTGGCCTCGACAACCTTTACGACTTCGGCATCTTCTTCATTATAATTAATACTTCCGCCTTGGACAATGCTGTTTACAAAAATTTTAAACTGCTCGACGTAGTTTTCGTAAGTAGGGAACACATTTATATGGTCCCATGCAATGCCGCTAAGCAGGGCAATATTGGGTTTGTACAAATGGAACTTGGGGCGCCGGTCTATGGGCGAGCTTAAATATTCGTCGCCTTCCAAAACTATAAACTCGTTGTTTTCGGTTAGTTTTACCATAACATCAAACCCCTCCAATTGGGCGCCCACCATAAAATCGACGTCTTTATCATGGTAGTGCATAACATGTAAAATCATTGATGTTATGGTTGTTTTACCGTGGCTGCCCCCAATAACCACACGCGTTTTATGCTTGGACTGTTCGTATAAAAACTCGGGGTACGAATAAATTTTAACACCAAGTTCCTGAGCCCTTAAAAGTTCGGGGTTATCGGCTTTAGCGTGCATGCCCAGCACAACGGCATCTAAAACCGTACTTATTTTATCGGGAAACCAACCAAATTGTTCGGGCAGCAGGCCTTTGTTTTTTAGCCGTGTTTTCGAGGGTTCAAAAATCTCGTCGTCGCTACCCGTAACCTCGTAGCCTTTATTATGTAATGCCAAGGCCAAATTGTGCATGGCAGAACCGCCAATGGCTATAAAGTGTACTTTCATGTGTTAAATTTATTGTTTTTTAATGGTCACACTTCGTCAAGCTCAGTGCGGGCATGGAACACCCAAATTAACACTCTTCTGTGTGATTAAAACTTAATAATGGGTGCTTCATCTGTAATTTAAATTGCAGCGGTAAAGATACGTATTGTAGCCGAAAGACCGACCACAAAATTTAAATGTATTATGGTGTATGGATATTGCTTCCTCTACTGTTGTGGCAATGAAATTTCAAAAACTTAAAATTATTCCTTTCAGCAAGTTCAGGATACAAACCGCTGTTTGTTAATCAAGTAAGGGATTGCTTCTTCGTATCTCCTCGCAATGAATTAATTTATTTGCAAAAAGAATTGTTTTACAAAATACGCCTAACATGTAAAAGCGTATTGGCCCTTTCGCTATTGTAATTGCCGTGGTTGGGGTTCAGGCTTTCTATTTTTACCCTTTCCGAAGCATGTATCATTTTGCCTTCTGCTATGTGTATGGCCACATGGCTAATGCGTGCGGTGCCATCGTCCCGTAAATTACCGAAAAACAACAAATCGCCCGGTTTCCATTCGCCTATATTATTTTTGTTTACGGCAAGGCCTTCATGAACTTGAAGCGAGGCATCCCTACCCAACATGATGTTTGCATCTAAAAAAGTGGTTCTTGTAAAACCGCTGCAATCCATGGCCTTTGTTGAGGTTCCGCCCCATAAATAAGGCCGCCCCAATAATGAATGGGCACGATTAAGCATTCGGGAAACGGGGTTGGTTTCTGTCGATTTGTAAAAAACACTATCGTTTACCCTTACGGTCCTACCATCGGGCAATATGTAAATTCTGTTTTCCAAAACCCCGAGAATATTGCCAAAAACCAAATCGGTTGCGGCCGTATTTATATTTTCAGTACTATAACCCTCGCCTTCGTTGGCTTGCACAACCGCTTTGGGGGCATTAATCCATTTTGGGCTAATGCTATCGCCTATTGCAACTCCGCCATGGTCCACCCAAGCTATATAATTGTCGGGGCCTTGTATTAAAAACCACTCCCCCTCCTGCTTTATCACGTTAAGGGTTTGCCCCATTATATACTGGGTGGCCAATTCGGCACTGTGCTTGGGCAGGCTTCGGGCATTGGCAACAGAATTTCGTACAACGGCCTTTTGGGGTACGATAACGGATAAGTTGAAGGTTTTAATTTCGGGATTATGTTTTTTTAAATATAATGCGAAACTATCAAGAACCTGCTGGCTTTGCACTTGTCCCGATACCGTATTTTTTTCTAACGCAACTTCTATATACGTTGTGCGCTTGTCCAAGTGCTGCTTTGCTAAAAATGATTTAACGGTATTATTAATATCGGGTTGTCCGGCTTTATTGGAACAACCCAAGCACAAAAAAAATACGCAGGCCAAAGAGAAAAAGCACTTCATTTAACTAATTTTAGGAAAAGGTATATAATTGAAACAACAAACTTAATATTTTAGAACAATTTCCTCACCTTTTTTAAGTTTTACGGGTTTTGAAATATTGTTATAAACCAAGTTAAATTGATGGTCGAATGCCGATTTAATCCGAACATTATCAAGTTTATTATCGTTCCAAGCCATATCCACCGTTAAGCCACCTCTTGCTTTTAGGCCTTTAACGGTTCCGTTTTTCCAAGCCGCAGGCAAAGCCGGCAGCAAACGCACCAAATTTTCTTCATGCGATTGCAATAACATTTCGGCTACTCCGGCGGTATAACCAAAGTTACCATCGATTTGAAACGGCGGGTGTATGTTGAAAAGATTTGCCCCAGTTGATTTTTTTAAAAGCAATTGTATATGCTCGTGGGTCATTTCGGCATCCAAAAGCCGTGCGCTGCAATTAATAAGCCAAGCACGGCTCCATCCAGGGCCGGCGCCACCGTGTTCCAAACGGTAATCCAAGGTTTTTCTAACGGCTTTAACGAGTTTGGGGTTGCGCTCTTGCGTGATGCTGTTTCCCGGATGAAACCCGTACAAATGCGACATGTGCCTGTGTCCTGGTTCGGGTTCTTTGTAAAATCTGTCCCATTCCAATATACGACCATCCTCGCCAACAACAAATCCGGGGCGGAGTTTTGTTATTTGCTTTTTAACCGTGTTAACCAAATCGTTATTTTGATTTAATATTTCCGATGCTTTTAAATAATTTTCGAAAACTTCGTATATTATTTGTTGGTCCATGGCACTTCCCAAGCAAGTAGCAACCTTTAACCCCCTGTTGTTAAAAAAACGGTTTTCGGGCGAGGTGGAAGGCACCGATATTAATGTGCCGTCCCGAGGGTCCTCAATAATCCAATCGCTATAAAATTGGGCAACTTCCCGCAAGGCAGGATAGGCTCGGTTTTTTAAAAACACACTATCCTTTGTAAACATATAATGCTGCCAATAGTGCTGCATGACCCAACCACCGGCTCCCATAGAACTCCCCCAATACGCCGTGGGCGAGCGCATCCATGTAGGCCCCCAAAGATCGGAGGCATGGGGGATAAACGTACCCCGACAGCCAAAATTATTTTGGGCGGTTGCTTTGCCTTTTTCAACTAAACCATCGATATAATCGAACAGCGGATTGTTTAGTTCGTCCAGCCCGGTTGTGTTGGCCAGCCAATAGTTCATTTGAAGGTTGATGTTTAAATGGTAGTCGGCATTCCACGGTGCTTTTATCAGGCTGTTCCACAGCCCTTGTAAATTGGCGGGATTAGCACCTTCCCTTGACGATGAAATTAACAAATAGCGGCCGTACTGAAACAATAAAGCCTCCAACCCGACATCGGGTTGGCCTTTTTTTACAAGCTGCAATCTTTTATTAATGGGAAGGGAATCTAAAGCATGGTTATAAAGGTCAAACGAAACCCGATTGTAAAACTGTTGGTAGTCGGAAACATGCTCGCGTTCTATGGTTTTATAGTTGGTCGCATTTATTTTTTCAAGATTTTTTGTGTTTTGGGCTTTATAGTCGTCGTGATAAAACGATGAATTGGACACCAAATACAAGGTTGCCGATTTTACGTTTTTAAGTTCCAGGTAATCTTCACCTTTAACAACTTGTCCCGAATCGGAATTTACCTGCAAACAGGTTTCAAATTTAACACCGTGCAAAATGGGGGTAGGTTCCGAATTAAAAACGGCTTCGCGTTGCGTAACCTCGCCCCGCATAACCAAAAGACCATTATCGGAAGTAAACGAACGGGCAGTTTCCACACCTTTGTCCTGTGGGCGGCTTAACTTTAATTTTGCGTTAATGCCCGTACCGCTTTCGGATTTTAATTGGATAACAATACAGTTGTGCGGTTTGGAAACAAATATTTTTTCTTCGAACAGGGCGCCGTTTGTGTGGTACGAAACGGTTGAAACGGCCGTATTAAGGTTTAAATCCCTTTTGTAATTGGTAATTGAATCGTGGTTAAAATCGATAAACAAATCGCCCATAGTTTGGTGCGAGCGCACAATTGACTTTCTTGAAAATTTTTCAATAAAAAGTTTATCGGCTTCTTCATTTTTACCCTCGAAAAGCAGTTGCCTTATAGCTTCAATATCGTTTTTATTGCCCTCGGGATTGTTCCAGTTTGCATCGTTACCGGGCCACATGGAGTCGTCGTTAAGCTGAATGCGCTCACTGCTGGTACCGCCAAACACCATAACGCCCAATTTTCCGTTGCCCAAAGGCAGGGCTTCGTTCCAATTGTTCGAAGGCTCGCTATACCAAAGCGTACTTTTAATTGGTGGTTCTTGTTGCGATTTTGAACATGAAATGGTAAAAATTACACTTAACGCAATTGTTAATATGCGGATTGGCAAATAGGAAATAGTAGTCATGGTAGTAGTTTAGCTTATAGTTGGTGCCACCAAAATACAATAATTGTATGGAACAAAAAAAACAAACTATTGCCATGTTAACTTTTGAAATTTCGTATGGCGATCGCTTCGTCGTCGTGCCTCCTTCTCGCGATGACGTTTATTATTGCGACGACAATGGAGGAAGCAATCTCATACGTCAATTTTAGGTTGACATGACTCTATTTTTAAAACAATTTCATTTTCAAAAAAAAAAAAAAAAGACCTCAACAAAATTGAAGTCTTTTTCCTTTTGGAGCCGATAGAGGGATTCGAACCCACGACCCTGAGATTACAAATCACATGCTCTGGCCAACTGAGCTATATCGGCATGGTTAAACCGCTGCAAATATAATTGCAAAAATTAAAATTGCAAACGGTAGCTAAAAAAAATTAACCCAATTTGTTAACTTTTTCTATAAGGGCACGGCCTTTGGTTTCAAGTTCGGTATTAATAGCCTTGAAATGAGCTTTTTTGTTCTCGGCGCTTTTGTCGTTAACTTTTGCTATTAGGGTGTCAAAAGTTTCTATTGCCTCGTCTATTATTGCTTCGCTTTCTTTTGTGTCTTTGCCTGTATTGGTGTATTCCCAAACATAAACCGCTTCAATAATATCGCCAAGAACATTATTAATATCTTTCTTTAGGTTTCGCTTATTTGCCATAATTTTTTAAATTTATTTTGCCGCAAAATTAAACATAAACTTCCAATAGTGTGGCATTATTGGTTTTAATTTTATAATCCTTAATGGCAGCGGGCAGTAATAGGGTTTCGCCTTTGGTTATGGTTTCGGTAAAATGGTTTGCTGTTATTTCGGCACTGCCCTCCACACACATATAAATTATAAACGAATCGTGGTGGTTTTCCCTTACCAAAGGTTGGGTAATTTGTAAATAATTAGTTGTAAAATACGGGCAGCTTACCATGGGATTGGATTGGTTTGGGGTTTTGTTGTAGTTTACCCTAAAATTGTTGTCCATATTAAAATCGATGGCGGCCAAGGCTAAATCGTTGTGCAGTTCGCGTTGGTTGCCGTTTTCGTCTACCCTGTCCCAGTCGTAAACCCGATAGGTTATATCGCTTGTTTGTTGTATTTCGGCTACCATAACCCCGGCACCTATGGCGTGTACCCGACCGACTTCTATAAAATAGGTATCGCCTGTTTTTACTTTATCGAAATTTAAAATTTTGGGCAGGGTCTTGTTTTTTAAATGTTCCAAATAGGTTTCGGGCGTCATGTTTTGGTTAAAGCCCACAATAAGGCTTGCGCCTTCGTCGGCTTGGAACACGTACCACATTTCGGTTTTGCCAAAGGAATTGTGGCGCTTGGCCGCAAGTTCGTCGTTGGGGTGCAATTGTATGGACAAATCCTGCTTGGCATCGATAAACTTGATTAAAAGCGGAAATTTATCGTGGAATATCCTGTAATTTTGAAGCCCTATTAAATCGGATTTATAGTTTTGAAGCAGTGTTTTTAACGATTGCCCTTTTAAACTGCCATTGGCCACAATGGATGTATTGCCCTCGACATCGCTTATTTCCCAGCTTTCGCCTATATTGGGTAAATCGCTAACTTTATTGAGTAGGGTTTTTAGTTTTTGGCCACCCCATATTTTATCCTTTAATATGGGTGTGAACTTTAACGGGTACAATGTATTTGGCATGTTGCTGGTTGTTGGTCGTTAATTATTGGTTTTTCCTTTGTAGCTAACAAAATTCCTTGGGGTTTCAAAAAGTGTTATTTCCAGTTCTAAACCGGGCTTTAAATGCGGCTTTAGTTTTTGGTGTATTACAATGGCTATGTTTTCGGCCGTTGGATTTAGGGTTTTAAACTCGGGAACTTCAAGGTTTAAATTTTTATGGTCGAAGGCTTCTTCAATTTCTTCCCTAATCAGGGTTTTTAAAAACTTCATATCGATAACAAATCCCGTAAGGGCATCGACAATTCCGGTTACGCTTACAATTAGTTCGTAATTATGCCCGTGGTAATTGGGGTTGCTGCATTTACCGAACACCGAGAAATTTTCGGCATCGCTCCACGTTTCGACAAATAAGCGATGGGCGGCGTTAAAATGGGCTTTTCGGCTTACGGTTGCCTTCATTGTTTCGTGATATTTATGTGGTGGTAAAATTTTTCGAATATTATTTTAAACCATTCGGTATATTGTTCGGGATTATTCAATATTTCGGTTTTAACGGCTTCCAAGGGCATCCATTTCCAATTGGCTACTTCTTCTGCGTTAACATTTGGGGCTTGGTTGTAATGGCCTACCATAACGTGGTCGTACTCGTGCTCGGTCAAGCCATTATCGAAAGGGGCTTTATAAATAAACGCCGTTACTTCTTTTAAAGGAACTACAAAGCCCATTTCTTCTTGCAATCGGCGTTTTCCCGCCTCAATATTGGTTTCGCCCTCGCGCTGGTGGCTGCAACAGGTGTTGGTCCATAAGTTTGGCGAATGGTATTTGTGCGCTGCCCGTTGTTGCAGCATAAGCTCGCCCTTATCGTTAAAAACAAACACCGAAAAAGCACGGTGTAGCAAGGCTTTTTCATGCGCTTCCAGTTTGGGCATTAGCCCTATTTGCTCATCGTTTTTGTTTACCAATATTACCTTTTCTTCTTCCATATTTTATATTGCGTCCTGCAAATTTACAATTCTGTAAAGCAAAAAACAATCATTTTATTTTACCGAAAAGCACATTGGCATTAAATAACAAAAGGCCACCCGTTTTAGGCAGCCTCTTGTATGGATAGTTGGTTGGTTTTATTTTTGGGTTACAATAAACTCGCTACGCCTGTTAAGCTGGTGGTCGGGCTCGCTGCACCAAACGCCCTCCACGCAATGGTTTACGGGGGTTGTTTCGCCATATCCCCTACCCGTTAAGCGCAATCTGCTTATACCGCCCTCGTTTACGATGTAGTCTATGGTGGACTTGTTTCGCCTTGCCGACAAATCGGCATTGTAGGCAAAAGTCCCACGGCTGTCGGTATGCGAGCGTACGTCGATATGTACGCTCGGGTACTGCCGCATAAAGGCTATAACTTTTTGAAGATCGGCCGTGGCATCGGGCTGGCGGATGTTGTCCTTATCGAAATCGAAATAAATAATTTGGATACCCAAAATATGGCGGATGTCGTCGCCCACATTAAACGGCGAAACTTCGGGGGTTAACGCCAAATCTATTGTAATATTTAAATCCAATTCTAAATTGTAGCGTTTATCGGTTTCGGGTGTTTTAAAGTGTTTTTCGTCCGAGGTATAGCCTTCTTTTTCACCTTTTACCCTATAAGCCTTATCGCATAGTATTTCAAAATAAAAAGCGGCATCGTCGCCCACTTGGGTCTGGGCAATTACGTTATCTTCTTCGTCGTAAAGCGTAACGGTTGAAAACGGCAGCAGTTTGTTTGTTTTCGTGTTTTTCACCACGCCCTTTATCTCTTGTTTACAATATACGGCAAAGCTGTAAATATCGTCGTCGCCCTTGCCCCCCGACCTATTGGACGATAAAAACCCGATGTTCTCGGATTTGTTTTCGTAATAGGCAAAATCGTCCTGCGGGCTGTTAAACGGACGCCCTAAATTTTGGGCCGCCAAAGGTTGGTGCAATTCATATTTACGCTCGAAATCCCGTATAACATAAACATCCAAGCCGCCCAAGCCCGGCAGTCCGTTGGAGGAATAAAACAAATCGCCTTCGGGGCTTATAAACGGAAAGGTTTCGTTGGATTCGGTATTTATGGCCTTGCCCAAGTTTACGGGCTCGCCCAAAGTGCCGTCGGGATTTATATTTGCCACATACAAATCGGACGCCCCTGCCGTGCCGGGCATATCCGAAACAAAATACAGTTTATTGCCTTTTGCGTTTATGGTAGGGTGCGCTACGGAATATGCTTTATTATTGAAGTGAACCGATTCTATGTGTCCCCAACTGCCATCGTCCTGTTTTTTTGCGTGGTACAATTGCAGCTTGCTGGTACCTTCGCTATCGGTTTTTAGCTTGTTTTTGAAATAGTTGTTCCTGGTAAAAAACAACACATTGCCCTGTGGCATGTAGGCTACCGACGATTCGTGGTATTGGGTGTTAATGTTTTTATCGAAAGGGACAACCTTGGCATAACCGATGTCGGTTGTTTTTGTGGCCGAGTACAAATCCAAAAACGGCTGTTGGTTCCAGCCGTAAAGATTGGATTTTGAATTGTCGCCGCCCGACATAGCCCGTGTCGATGCAAATACCAAAGTATTACCGTTTATTAATGCCGAACCAAAATCGGACAGTTCGGTGTTTATATTTAAATTATGAAGGGTTTCGTTGTTTTTTATAGCTGTTATTTTTTGAAGGTAATCTTCCCGTCCCGCAAAAGCCCTTGCTCTTATATCTTGTTTATTGGTTTGGAAAAACTTGGTCATCCACATATCCGATTCGGTATAGTTTTCCATCCATTTTAAGGCTTGGGCGTAACGGAAATAATATTCCGAATCGTCTTGGTTTTCGTTCATTTTAAACAATTCGCCGTACCATTTGGCAGCTTGTTCCATTTTGTTGTTAAAGTAGAACGCATCGCCCAACTCCCTGAACATACTTTCCGACTTATACCCTTTATTAGCTACTTCCAATAAAATTTCCGATGTTTTTACATACGAAAACTTATCAAACTCCGCTTCGGCTTTTTTCAACAGGGCTTTATTGTCCTTATCTTCTTTTTTCGATTTTTCTTGTGCATATCCTTGATAAACGAACAAGAAACCAAAAAATGCTGCTAAAAATATATGATTGTAATTTTTCATTTATTTATTTTTTTGTAACAAATTTATTTTTAGAGATTTAACTATATTGATTGGTATTAGCCTTTGCCTGCCAAATGCCCATTATGGGCTTTCATCTTTATTGTATTTAAAAGAATCTTGGCGAATACACCCTATTAACCCTGTTGAACAGTTCGAAACGCAAAAATATTTCGTGCGAACCCGAATTGTAGTTAGCCAATCGTGTAGTTTCCATATCGTAAGTATAACCTATAAACAGTTTTTCGTTTATTTGAAACCCCAGCAAGGCACTAAGGGCGGCATCCCAACGGTAGGCCGCACCAAGCACGACGGTTTCGTTAAACATAATATTTGCTGTTACATCGACTTGTAAAGGGGCGCCCTGCACGGCCTTTATTAAGGTAGCGGGTTTTAGTTTGGTGTTTTCGCCCAGGTCGAACACATAGCCCCCCATTAGGTAAAAGTGCGCCCGCTCGCTGGCCAAGGTCGATATGTTATCGTCGTAATATTTGGTTTCCAAAATATTGGGTACCGAAAACCCGATGTAGTGCTTATCGGAATACCAATATACACCCGCACCTATATTGGGCGAAAATCGGTTATCTATGTTATTGGCCAACAAAGGGTCTTCGTTGTTATAGGGGTCGAGCTTGGTATAATCTACGTTTAACAAGTTAGCCGTTCCCTTAACACCAAAGGACAATGTGGAATTATCGTTTACGGGAATGCGATAGGCAACATCCAAGGAAAGCGTGCTTTCGTCGGAAGGGCCAATGCGGTCGTTTACAAACGAAAGACCCAGCCCTATATTCGAATTTCTAAGTGGCGTGTGCAAAGCAAAATTCCCAGTTTCGGGCGCACCGTCAAGCCCCACCCATTGTGTGCGGTAAAGCCCAAAAATACTTAATGCGTCGCGCGTACCCGCATAGCCCGGATTTATTACACTGGGGTTGTACATGTAGTTTGTATACTGCGAATCTTGCTGGGCAAAAATTTGTAGTTGAAATACAAAAACCACAAAAAATAATAAAATGTTTTTTTTCATCATTTCCTTGTATATTGAAAGTGTTTTCAAAAAAGCTGTTTAAAAAGTGGTTTTTCGCTATTTTTTTTATGAAGTTGAAAAACCAATCTTTTTAAACCGCCCTTTTCCTCTTTTAGTTATTGTTGAAGGTATAAATACCCTGCTTTAGACTGTGTTGCCTTATGTTCATTTTTATACTTTAAAATATAGAAGTACGTTCCAACCGGCAACTGCTTTTGCTTTTCAATGGTTACCCGTCCGTTGGATATGCCTTTAAAATAATTGTCATTTTGCCCATAGTCCGTAGCCTCGAATACTTTTACGCCCCAACGGTTGTAAATTTCCACTGTATTATCGGGATAACAATCCAAACCTTGTATGTAAAACACATCGTTTTGCCCATCGCTATTGGGGCTAACGGCATTAAACACTTTAACAACACAACCCTCGATAGGAATTGTTGTAATGTCGTTTTCGGTTGGCGAATCGTCGTCGGACACATCCGTTACCTGACCTGAAACTTTACCGCCATAATTACCCGTAACCGTAGCTTGGTTGGATACCGAACCTGCTATAATATCGGACTGCGTTATGGCATAAATTGCGCTGAAAGACGTGCTATCGCTTTCCCCCGGCAACAAACTTATAGGCCCACCTTTTACCAACACTAAAGGATCGTTTATAACAATACCGTTAAGGGTAACATTGCCCGTATTGGTTACATAAAAACTATAACTTATGGTTTCGCCAACTTGGGCGTGGCCATCATTATTTTCGTCGTTAAAATTTGCCGTTTTAATTAAAGCAATACCCGGATTTATTGGTAACGGTATTACAGTACATTTATCGCAACCAGCATCGTTATACGGTCCGTTTTTATCTACAGGCGTAGGATCTTCCGAAGTAGTTGTTACAACTTTACCCTTAGGATCAAGTCCCGTAACATCGGCTATATTGTATACCGCGCCAAGATCTATATCGGCTTGGGTAAGTGTATAACTCGCTGCCACACTAACTGATTGTCCGGGTTCCAACACCGATGGCACAACCTCTAACGTCGATGGTGAAAACAAGGCATCGAGTATTACAAGATTGGTTACGGTTACATTACCTGTATTGGTTAATGTGAAGGTATACAATGCCCGATCTCCTAAATCTATAATGCCGTTAGCATTGGTATCCTCATAAACTCCGTCTTTTTTCAAGGACAATGCTGGTTTTTGATTAAGTTGAACTATTGTACTACAATCTTTACAATCAGGATCTACATTTACATCCGTAGGGTCTGTCGACTCGTCCGTTACCGTGTTGCCCTTGGGCGTGGTACCGCTGCCCACTGCCAAGTTGTTTACCTGGCCGGCATCCAAGTCCCCTTGGGTTATCGTGTGCGTGGCCGCGTACGTCCAAAATTCTCCTACGTTTAATATACTGTCGCCGTTGTCGCCCGTCTGGTTGGCGATTCTACCCGTATCGGCGTTGATATCGGTAATGGTTATGTTAGTTAGGTTAACGTTTCCCGTGTTGGCTACCGTTATCGCATAGCTGACGTGGTCGCCAAGGTTGGTCTTCCCGTC
>JBKEDS010000068.1:0-16615 GCA_047975545.1 Flavobacteriaceae bacterium
AAATCGTTTTGCACTAATTGTAATTCTCTAACGATTTTATACGCTTTGGTTTTGAATTTATACAGCAGTTCGTTTTCTGCCTGATAATTGGGGTGTTGTTTGGTAAAAGATTCATTTTCAAAATGTGCTTTATCACATTCAAGTCCTAAGCTAATATCTTTTTTCTTTCGGTCTTTCAATATTCGTAGGTAAACTCTGTGCTTACCATTGGACAAAGCTCTGCCACCCAACACCATTTTTATAGTTGTTGTTCTCATTTTTATAATTTTAAAATGGGTTAATAAACTGCCCCAGAAATGAGGCAGTTCAATTACATAAATAACAGGTTTTACAGTCTTACATTATAGTTTTTTGTAAAACCCTTTTTTGATTCTTTTAATGACTTTTTTACGTTGCCATTGGTCTAACTTATCAAACATTGTACGTTTGGTAATTTTCAATTTTTTGCCAACGGTATAAGCATCTTGCGTTGAAAATGTTGAAGAGAGGTTATCAATTAACTCTTCATCATGCATAGAAAGTCCACCATTATCAATTGTGTTGTAGGTAAACTGGCTGTGTCGTAATAAAGTCTGCATCAATTTCAAAGCCAATATAAAATCGGTATTGCTACATTCAATTTTTTCAAATGTGTGGAGTTTATCCTTATTTCTAATAGCAGTTAAAATCATTGCTATTCTGAATAGAATCAATCCGTGTCTGTGTAAATTGGAAACAAAGCCTTCTGAATGTGTTTCGATTATATCTGTTCTCATCGGTCTAATTCTATTTAAGAATTTCTGCTGTTGTTCAGGAGTAAAGGTAAATTCAATAGGTTTTTCTAAACCTTGCAATCTTCCGTATAAATCAAAAATTTGTTTTCCGACCTTTTCAAATACTATTTTGTGATTTCTGGTTTTTTCGGCAAAAACATTTTTGAAGTCGCTCATTTCATCAAAATTGTAAATCATAAACCTTGAAAACAAACCATTTTCTTTTGATTTTATCAACGGTTGTAATTGGTCTGGTGTACCTGAAATAACCATTGCTAATTTCGGTTCTTTAATATCCTCAAAAACTTTTTCGGTTTTTCTGCTAATCGATATTGGTTCGTGGTGAAATGCCTTGCGTAACACATCGGTATAATTACCCCAATCATTTTTGAGCATATTACTCATAGTGTCCGCTTCGCTTTCCATAATCAATAATCCGTGTTTACTGCTTCCCATAAATGAATACATTTCGGAAGTGCTGATATTGGCAGGTAGAATTTTAACCATTAAATCAGGGCATTCTTCTTTGTCTTTTTTCTTGCCCTTGTTTCCGTCTTCACATAATAGATATTCATTTTTGCTTTCTTGAAATATTTTATCGTGTATGGGTTCAATCAAAATTCTGGAATAATTCATTACACCTTTCCCACTTGCTGCGGGTGCAATTATCATTACATATAATTGTGGGTAAATATTATCGCCATCATATACCCCGTAAAAATTGGGTAGAGAATTACTTAACACGCCTAAACTGGACAACAAAACAATATCTTTTTCTCTGTCGTTAAAGTTTTCTGTAAGTTCTGTCAATACCTTTGGCAGTCTATTGTAGATAGACCGTCCTATTAATCTTCTTTCAATATTAGTTTGCATAATTTTCAATTTTTGGATGATTTCTAATCATAAAACTCATAGGAAAGTTAGAACAATACTTTTCTCCTTTTTTGTCCTTTAATTTGAAGTGATTGTAATGATACCACGTACCAAACTGTTTAAAGAAGTACGGAATGTTTTCTTTTTCAAATTGATACATCTACGCCAAAAACCAACTCAATTCTGTTTTTCTAAACTGATATTTCCCTGTTAGGTTACCCGATTCTCCACCTAATACAGCCCAGTCTAAAATGTTTAGTTCTTTTTCGGTTAAGTAAACTCCACTTAATAGAGGTTCAAAAGAAACCCATTTTACATTACAACCAAATTCATCTAAATAATGGATTCTATCTACACTTTTTTGGTCTTCAACTGTAACCCCAATCCATACGTGAGGGAAATTAACACTTGACCAATTTTTAGGTAAATTTTCTTTTATCCTTTCAGGTCTTTTTGTTAATATCAGATAGGTATGTTGTGGTGTTTTTCTAATTATTTCCCAAACCTCATCTCTCCATTCATCAGCTTCTTCAATAAAAAAATCCGACATTGAGCACGTGAATATTTTTACGCCTTTCTTCCTTTTTAAAGGATAATTAAAAGTATTGGTGTTTTTAAAAACAATATTTGGGTTTGTTACACTTCCATCTAATATTCGGTGCATGTAACAAAATTTACAAGCACTTGATACTTTTCTACAACCCATCCAAGGATTCCAAGTATCATCAATCCAAATTAATCTACTATTTCTCATCTTGCATTACTTTTTAAATGGTTCATCACTTCTTGCTCTAATTTATTTGTGCTTATAGAATCATTTTGTAACATCCACTTGTCTAAATCTGATTTTTTGAAATAGATTCGCCCACCATTAGGTTTGCTAAACTCAATAGCTTTTTTTGATGTTAATTTGTATAAAAATGATTCGCTTACATCAAGGTAAATTAGTGCTTCTCTAAAACTCAAAATTTCCTTTTGTGCAATGAATTGCATTCTTTGGAAATTCTCATTCAATTTTGATTTTTCACTCATAACTTCAATTTTAAATGATACCCTGACGTCATTCAATTTTAGGTATCTGATTATGAGTGCAAAAATTTAAATAGAAGTATTGTAGATGAAATCTATGTATCTGCTAAAACTGTAGATATCAATGAAATTTTGTAGATGAATTGTAGATGATAAAAAACAGTAATCTTAACTGAGGTGTTTTGTTATTATTTCTGGTAAAAAGTTGTCTTTAGGTACTCTTGATTTAGTTCCGAATTGACTTTTTATTGAGCTTATTTCATTTCCCTTAAATTTCTCAAAAACAATTTTTATAAAGTCATAAAAGTATTTTCTAATTTCTTTTGTTGTGTAAATTTCTTTGTGTAGTACCCAAAATGAAAACCTAATCAAATCGTTAGATAGTTTTGGTTCTAATTGTTTAGAAACTTCTGGAACTTCTTCTTTTTCAATTAAATGAGTTGTATACTCAATGAGTAAATTATAATCTTCTTCATTTAAAATTATCTGTTGTTTTTCGTTTTTCCCTTTCATATAGGATAAAACAGAGTGTATTTTATTCAAATCGGAAACTTCAATATTATAATTGTTATCATTATCGACAACTATAAAATCGGTTGATTTTTCATTAATTTCAAACTTTTCCATATTAGGAAGTAATAGCATCTCGTTGATATACTTAACCAAACTTCGCAATGGAATCAAAAAATAAGGGTGATAAGTTAAAATTTCTTCACTTCCATTAATAAGTAGTTGTATGGCTTTTACTTGTATAGTTAAATAGTTTCGTACAGAAAATTCATTATTATTATTTGTTATACAATATTGATAAATATAACTTTTAGAATTTTCGTATTCCCTTTTTAGGTAATGAATAATTAAGTTACTTGTATGTTCTATAACTTCATAAGTTCCTTGCCTATTTTCGTTTAATCCAAAACATTTTATTTCTGTATAATGCTCATTAAATTCATAAGAGTTATAATCACTATAAACTAACAGTTGTTTTGCGATTTTTCGGATATTGTCTTCACTTTTAAGTGTTTCTTCAAAAAATTTAATAGGGTAAGCTACACTACTCTTTTTCATTTCACAAAATTAGTAAAATGTTTCAGCATAGCTTCAGCAGGAATAAAAAAAGCACCTACAATAATTTGTAAGTGCTTGATTTTAAAAGTGGTCCCACCTGGGCTCGAACCAGGGACTTTCTGATTATGAGTCAGATACTCTAACCAACTGAGTTATAGGACCGAAATTTGGCTGCGAATTTAATACTATTTTTAAAACTCCGCAAGAAAATTAGCGGCTAAAATCAATTTCTTGGCAAAGTTCTATTAAAACGCCGTTAGTGCTTTTAGGGTGAAGGAAAACAACCCGCTTATTATCAGTACCTTTTTTGGGTATTTCGTTTAAAACAACAAAACCTTGTTTTTTTAATCGTTGCGTTTCCGCTTCAATATCGTTAACATAAAAAGCGATATGGTGGATGCCCTCGCCATGCTTTTCTATAAATTTTGAAATAGGACTATTTTGGTCAAGGGCTTCCAAAAGTTCTATCTTGGTTTCGCCCACCTTAAAAAATGCGGTTTTTACGCCTTCGCCCCCTACCGTTTCGGTTTTATAACTTTCGGTATTCAACAAAGCCGAAAACAGGGCATTCGACTGCTCCAAGCTTTTTACCGCTATTCCTATATGTTCAATCTTTTTCATTATAATCCCCATATTTTAATGGCAAGTTATAAATTTTGTATTTCAAAAAAAGCAAAAATCCTTAAATATGCGCTATTTTTGCGGCAGTTTAATGTTTGGTAAACAAACCCATCCATTAAATTAAACACCCTAAAGCACAAAGATTTGGAAGAAAGTCAAAGACAAAAAAAAATAGCATCGGTCCTACAACACGATTTGGTCGATGTCCTGCAAGGCGCTGCCACCCAAGGCGGGCTAAAGGGCATTATTATATCGGTAACCAAGGTTAAGGTAACGGTCGATTTGGGCGAGGCCAAGGTATACCTAAGTATTTTCCCCAACGACAAAGGCAAGGAACTACTAGCCGGCATAAAATCCAACACCCCGTTAATTAGGCACGAATTGGCACAGCGTACCAAAAACCAATTGCGCCGTATGCCAAACCTCGAATTTTTTATAGACGATTCGCTGGAGTATATCGACAAGATAGAACAATCGTTAAAAGGCGGCGAAAACCCAATTAAGGACCCCTCTATTTTAAGCCGAAGAAAAAAATCGTAATCCAACCTTGAACTTCAAACGCTACATAGCCAAGCGGTACCTATACACCAAAAGCAGTAACAATGCCATTAACATTATTACCATTATAGCCATAATTGGCGTAATACTGGGTGCTGCATCGTTGTTTATAGTACTTTCGGGGTTTGCGGGGCTAAAGGATTTTACGCTCCAGTTTACCACCGTGGCCGACCCCGATTTAAAGGCACAAGCCGCCGTCGGGAAATCGTTCGTTTTAACCAAAAACGATATTGAAAACTTGGACAAAATAAACAGCATAGCCGCTTACAGCCAAATAGTCGAGGAGCGCGTTATCCTGGAATGCGATAAACAAAACGCCATAGCCTACCTTAAAGGCGTAAACAACCAATACAAAAACGTGGTGCATATCGATAGTATCCTTAGTGCGCAATCGGGCGGCAATTGGTTAAACCAAAACGCCAACGAAGTTGTAGTAGGCTGGGGCCTGTCCAACCAATTGGCCTTGGGCGCTTTGGATTTTAACAGGCCCGTAAGCATTTACGTACCAAAGCCCGGAAAAGGCCAAATAACCACGACCAAAAACGCCTTTAACAGTGTTAAGGCCGTTAATGTAGGGATTTTCGATATAAACGAAAACCTAAACGACAACTACATGTTTGCCCCCATAACCTTGGCGCAAAACCTGTTAAACTACCAGCCCGACCAAATTACGGCTTTAGAATTCAAGTTAAAAGAAACCGCCAATATCGAAACCGCAAAACAACAAATAAGCGCCGCTTTGGGCAATAAAGTAGCGCTAAAAACCCGAGCCCAGCTAAACGATGCCCTTTACAAAATGCTAAATACCGAAAACTTGGTGGTTTACCTCATTTTTACGCTCGTGCTTATAATTGCCTTTTTCAACATCATCGGTTCGTTGATTATGATGATGTTGGACAAAAAACGAAGCCTAAACACCCTGTTCAACATCGGGGCCACGGTAACCGACATCCGCCGTATATTTTTCTACCAAGGCAGCCTAATGAGCATTCTCGGCGGGCTAATAGGCCTAATCCTCGCCTTTGCGGTGGTTCTGCTACAAAAACACTTTAGCTTGGTTATGATAACGCCGTCCCTGCCCTATCCCGTAACCATAAAGGCCGAAAACTTCATTATTGTATTCCTAACCATTTCCGTTCTGGGTATTACAGCCTCCAAAATTGCTTCGGCACGTATAACAAAAACCTTAATCGAAACGCATTAAATTTTATTTGGGCAAGTTGCAAGCAACCGGGCTTTCCGCTATATCTTTTATGCCAAATTTATTTCGGCATCCCTTAAAAGCATGGTACCAACCCATGCAAAAGCTTGTTTGCGCAATTTATTTCCAAGGCATAAAAGGATGCCGCTGCAATCCCTCTTGCGGGCAATCCCTATGGAATTTTTACAAACGCAGCTATTGGGCAAACCTAAAATCGGAAAACTGCTCCAAAACCTCGTCAAAAACGGCAAACACATCGGCAGCCGCATCGCTGGTTACCATTTTGGTACGCAATTCCTTAAAATGCGGAATACCTTTAAAATAGTTGGTATAATGGCGGCGGGTTTCAAAAACTCCAAGCGTTTCGCCTTTCCAATCTATGGCCATTTGCAAATGGCGGCGGGCGGCTTCCACCCGTTCCTGCAAGTTTATGGGCGGTAAATGTTCGGCCGTTTCAAAAAAGTGTTTTACCTGTTTAAAAAACCACGGGTTACCAATAGCGGCACGGCCAATCATGGCGCCGTCCAGGCCGTAACTGTCACGCATTTCGGCGGCTTTTTCGGGGGTATCCACATCGCCGTTGCCAAATACGGGAATGTGCATGCGTGGATTGTTTTTTACCCGTGCTATGGGTTTCCAATCGGCATGGCCTTTGTACATTTGCGCACGGGTACGCCCATGTATGGCTATGGCTTGGCAGCCCACGTCCTGGAGCCGTTCGGCAACCTCGACAATTTTTATGGAATCGTGATCCCAGCCCAAGCGGGTTTTTACGGTTATGGGCAAATGGGTGCGCTTTACCATTTCGGCGGTAAGGTTTTCCATAAGGCAAACATCCTTTAAAATACCCGCACCGGCGCCCTTGCTAACCACTTTTTTTACCGGACAGCCAAAATTAATATCGATAAAATCGGGGTTCGATTGCGCCACAATATCAATAGTTTGCAGCATACTGTCCAAATTAGCACCAAAAATCTGGATGCCTACGGGGCGTTCCTTTTCGTAAATATCCAATTTCATAACGCTTTTGGCGGCGTTGCGTATCAGGCCTTCGCTGGATATAAACTCGGTGTACACCACATCGGCGCCCTGTTCCTTGCACAAGGCACGAAACGGTGGGTCGCTTACATCTTCCATAGGCGCCAAAAGCAAAGGAAAATCACCTAATTCTATATTTCCAATTCTAACCAATTTATTGTTTTCTTTTTAGTTTACATGGGTGTGGAATAAACAACTATTCCCCCAGTTCAATAATTTTTTTCTCGTACAGTTTTTTGCTTTCCACAACCGCTACGTTAAGCTCTTGCATAATGCCGTCCACACGGTCTTCAATACTTTTCATTTGGCCGTTTATGGAGTCGAACGAGTTTAGGGCAGCGGCAACCTCCAAGGCCTTTACAACATCTACGGCATCGTTGTGCAACAACCTTAGTTTTGCTATGGCTTCCGAGGTGTTTGCCAATGTGGCGTTATATTTGGTTTTGGCTTTGTTGATGGCTTCTAACAGGGTGTTTTTGCTTGTTTGGTCGCTTAAGCTATTGGTCTGGGTTTCCATGGCCACAAATAGGTTTGCGGCTTTGGTTTTTAAGTCTTCGTATTCCTTGTTTAAGTTTTCTACACGTTTGTTTACCCGTTCCCAATCGCCATAAACTTTTGCAAATTCCTTATCTTCGTTTTTAGCATCCTCTAAAGCCGATTTTAATGCGCCCAACGACGCTAAGCCTTGAGTTACGTTTTTATTGGCGGCTTCCTTTTTGTTTTCAAATGTGGATACTTGGGATTTAAATTTATCTTTCAGCCTAATTAAATCTTCCGGGCTGTTGTCCTTCCAACACGATACGGCAAAAAAGCAAGATAATAGCAGTAAAATTATTGTTTTGTTCATTTTCAGCTTTTAAATTAAGCTGCAAATATACGGGTATGCTTTAAAACTTCAATTTTTGGTGGTTTAAAAACCATAACAAAAGTCTTTCAACCCTTATCCTCTTGGCTTTTTCGCATTTTTTCCAAGTTTTCCTTGGTAAGCATATAGTCCTTTAGGTTTTTATCTTTCCAGCGGTAATACGAAAACAACGGAAAAACAATAAAAAACAAGCCAACAACGCCAAATCCAATAAGTTTTTGCGTATAGGGCGTATTTAAGGCAAACCCCAAAATAATACAGGTTATCGATGCTATGGTGAAGAAAATAATAAGGTACTTCATGGGGCTATTTTGTAAACTTGATTAATTGTTGCCTGTACGCCGTTAACAGTTTCGATTTTGAAATGTAGCCGTAGTACTTCCCGTTTTTGGTTACGGGCAAGTTCCAGGCACCGGTAGTTTTAAATTTATCCATAATATCCTGCATGGAATCGGTATTATAATCGATAATATCGGTATCGGCGTGCATGAGGTCGGTTACGCTAACCGAATCGTACAAATCGGTTTTAAACATAATATGCCGTATGTCGTCCAAGCGCAAAACACCCAAAAATTCGTTATCGTTATTCACTACCGGAAAATGGTTTCTGGACGATTTTGCAACGGCTTCATTTAGCACATAGCCCAATTTCATTTCGGGTTTTAGGGGAATAAAATTGGTTTCAATAACCTTATCGATGTCCAGTACCATAAGCACGTTTTGGTCCTTATCGTGGGTCATAAGTTCGCCCCGTTCGGCCAGTTTTAAAGTGTAGATAGAATGCGATACATAATATCGGGTTATGGCAAAGGATATGGCAGATACAATCATAAGTGGCACAAACAGCTCATGCCCACTGGTAATTTCGGCAATAAGGAAAATGGCGGTAAGCGGGGCATGCAGCACGCCCGCCATAAGGCCTGTCATGCCCAAAAGCGTAAAATTGGCCTCGGGAACGGAAAAATTCAAGCCTATGTTGTTTACTATTTTGGCAAACACGTTGCCCAAAACGCTTCCCATGATAAGCGTGGGAATAAAAATACCCCCAACCCCTCCGGCACCAAACGTGGTAGTCATAGCTATGGCCTTAAAAACGGCAATGCCCAACAACAGGCCAATAACAATCCAAATGTTTGTTAAGTCCAAATCAAAGGGCGTTGTACCAATAGCGGCAATGTTATCGCCTTTTAAAAGGTTGTTCATAATACCATAACCTTCACCATAAAGCGGTGGAATAAAATAAAGCATGGTGCCAATGGCCAAACTTCCTATTACGAGCCGCTTGGCACGGCTTTCAAACTGTTTAAAAAAGTTGGTTATGGCAAAAAACACTTTTGAAAAATATACCGATGCTATGGCCGTTACAATCCCAAGGACAATATAAAGCGGTACATCTTTAAAGGTGAAATTATCATCAATATCCACATGCAGCAGTACATCGGTACCCAAAAATAAATACGATGTTATAACGGCCGAAACCGAAGCCAACAACAAAGGCACTAATGAGGTAAAGGCAATATCTAAGCTAAAAATTTCCACGGCAAAAATCACGGCTGCAATGGGCGCCTTAAACATAGAGGCCATAGCGCCTGCCGAGGCACAGCCAATTAACAGCAATCGGGTTTTTGTACTCATGTGGAACAGTTGTGCCGTATTGGAACCCAATGCCGCCCCCACGCTAACGGCGGGTCCTTGCAGCCCCACCGAACCACCAAAACCTGCGGTTAATGGGGCGGTAATTAAAGCCGCATAAATATTGTATCGCGGTAAAATACCGTTAAGTTTTGAAATGCCGTATAAGGTAGTAGAAATACCATGCCCAATATGCTTTTTTAGCCAAGTTTGTTTTATAATGTAAACCAAGACCAAACCAATAATAGGAAAAATAAAATATAGGGTGTTTTGGTAATCCTTAAACACATTTATTTCCAGCAGCAACTGGATAAGGTGCGTTAGGTTTTTAAGTACTACCGTACCCATACCCGCCAAAATACCAACCAAAATACTAAGAATGTAAATAAACTGCCTTTCGGAAATATGTTTGTATTTCCAAATTAGGAATTTCCGAAGCAGTTTTTTAGAGGTTGACGGCATGGCATAAATTTAGTGAAAAACTACAAACATGGTTGAAATGAATTAATTTTCAGCCCCAATAGTTATTCTTCCAACCGCAATTTTAAATTTAATTCGGTTAATTGTTCATTGTCTATTGGCGCGGGGGCATCAATCATAACATCGCGACCGGCATTGTTTTTAGGGAATGCTATAAAATCGCGAATGGTTTCCTGTCCGCCCAAAATGGCCACGAGCCTATCCAAGCCAAAGGCCAATCCGCCGTGCGGTGGCGCACCGTATTGGAACGCATCCATTAAAAAGCCAAATTGGGCTTTTGCTTCTTCGGGCGTAAAGCCAAGATAGTCGAACATAAGGGCTTGGGTTTCCTTATCGTGTATACGAATAGACCCCCCGCCAATTTCGTTACCGTTTAGCACCAAATCGTAGGCATTAGCCTTAACGGCACCGGGATTGGTTTTTAACAGTTCTATCTGTTCCGGTTTAGGCGATGTAAACGGGTGGTGCATGGCGTGGTAGCGCCCGGTTTCCTCGTCCCATTCCAATAGCGGAAAATCGATAACCCAAAGCGGGGCAAATTCGTTTGGTTTTCGTAAGCCTAAACGTTCGGCTAATTCCATACGTAAAGCACTTAATTGTGCGCGCACTTTATGTCTGTCGCCAGAAAGCACGCAAATTAAATCGCCTGCTTTTGCGCCTGTAATTTCAGCCCATTTTGCTAAATCGTCTTGGTTATAAAATTTATCGACCGACGATTTAAAGCTTCCATCTTCATTACAACGGCAGTAAACCATACCCAAAGCACCAACTTGAGGGCGTTTTACCCAGTCAATTAAACTATCGATTTCTTTTCGAGTATAAGCATTTCCGTTAGGAACGGCAATTCCAACAACTAACTCGGCATTATTAAAAACACCAAAGTCTTTATGTTGAGTTACGTCGTTTAATTCGCCAAACTTCATCCCAAAACGAATATCTGGTTTATCGTTGCCGTACAGGCGCATGGCATCGTCGTAAAGCATTCTTGGGAACTTTTCAACTTCAACCCCGTTAATTTCTTTTAAAAGATGACGGGTTAGGCCTTCAAAGGTGTTTAAAATATCTTCTTGCTCGATAAAGGCCATTTCGCAGTCTATTTGTGTAAACTCGGGTTGGCGGTCGGCACGCAAATCTTCGTCCCTAAAACATTTCACTATTTGAAAATATTTGTCCATACCGCCCACCATAAGCAATTGTTTAAAGGTTTGCGGCGATTGCGGCAGGGCGTAAAACTGTCCCGCGTTCATGCGCGATGGCACTACAAAATCGCGGGCGCCTTCGGGGGTAGATTTTATTAGGTAAGGGGTTTCAACTTCAATAAAGCCTTCATCCGACAAATATTTGCGAACCTCTTGGGCTACTTTATGCCTAAAAATCAGGCTGTTTTTTACGGGGTTACGGCGAATGTCCAAATAACGGTATTTCATGCGCAGTTCGTCGCCCCCATCAGTTTTGTCCTCAATAGTAAACGGCGGCAGTTTGGCTTGGTTTAAAATATTAAGTTCGGAAACTAAAATTTCGATGTTGCCCGTTGGTATGTTGGGGTTTTTTGAGGCGCGTTCTATAACCGTTCCTTTTACCTGTACAACAAACTCGCGCCCGAGGTTTTGGGCTTTTTCAATTAATTCTTTCGAGGTTCGTTCTTCGTCAAAAACCAATTGGGTTATGCCGTAGCGGTCGCGCAAATCTACCCAAACGATAAAACCTTTATCCCTTGATTTTTGCACCCATCCGGCAAGTGTTACTTCGGTGTTAATATGCGAGGCGTTTAATTCGCCACAGGTATGACTTCTGTACATGATAATTTTTTAAAGTTGCAAATTTAATGAAGTTTGAGGATTATTGCTATATGTGTATTGAAAGTTTAGTGGTTGCGTATTGATTTACTTGTATGGCGCATCCTATGGATTTTCCGTTGCGGTTCGTTCATTTTTTGCTAAATTCGTAACCAAAAACACTCGACTGATTTTTAATCCAAAACGTTGACCAATATTAAATCTAAGAATATGAAAGCCCATAATGGGCATTTGGCAAACAATAGCCATTACCCGCCAAAACAATTAAATAACTGAACCATAGGTTCTTGATAAAATTTAAATAGGTGAAAAAGATTTTATCATTCGGATTACTGATTTTATCTAATCACTAAAGTTTAAAAGAGTAGCGGCAAATATAATAAATGAGAAAGATGACGATTTGGACAAACTTTAAATTACTTCCAACTGATAAATATCATGTTTTCAGTCGCTCACCCGTAGTATTTTTGAAAAAAAAGAAATAAGACTCTTTTATCTTAATTAACCTGTAACTAAATTATTTTTTATGAAAACACTAAAAACCGTTACCTTAGCCTTAACGGCTATTTTTTTAACCACCGCCTATTCCTGCAAGGACAATCCTAAGGAACACGAAACTTTGGCCGCCAATATTCCCGTAAGCCAGGAAATGGAGGCCGAACTAACCTCGCCACCCCATGTACCAACACCCGTTGGGCGCAGAAAAGCCAAAAAACTAACCGTTAAAATGGAAATTCTTGAAAAAGAAGGCGAAATGACCGATGGCGTTAAGTACGTATATTGGACCTTTGGCGGCAGTGTACCCGGAAGTTTTATCCGTACCCGAGTGGGCGACGAGGTGGAGTTTCATTTACAAAACCACCCCGACAATAAACTGCCCCACAATATCGATTTGCACGCCGTTACCGGTCCCGGTGGTGGTGCCGAATCGTCGTTTGTAGCACCGGGGCATACCAAAGTGTTTTCGTTTAAAACCCTTAATCCCGGTTTGTACGTGTACCACTGTGCTACGGCTCCCGTGGGCATGCACATTGCCAATGGTATGTACGGCCTGATTTTGGTGGAGCCTGAAGGCGGCCTTGCTCCTGTAGACAAAGAATACTATATTATGCAAGGCGATTTTTATACCAAAGGCAAAAATGGCGAGCGCGGCCTACAACCTTTCGACATGCAAAAAGCCGTTGACGAACATGCCGATTACGTAGTGTTTAACGGTAGCGTGGGCGCCTTAACGGGCGATAAGGCCATAACGGCCAAAGTGGGCGAAACCGTAAGGCTTTTTGTTGGTAACGGTGGCCCCAACTTAGTATCGTCGTTCCACGTTATTGGCGAAATTTTCGATAAAGTCCATGTAGAAGGTGGCGATTTGATAAACGAAAACGTGCAAACCACCTTAATCCCCGCCGGTGGCGCAGCCATTGTGGAGTTTCGGGTAGATGTTCCCGGTACCTTTATTTTGGTGGACCACTCCATTTTCAGGGCCTTTAATAAAGGCGCTCTCGGAATGCTTAAAGTTGAAGGCGAAAAAGATGCCAAAATTTATTCCGGCGAATTGCGCGACGATATTTACCTGCCCGAAGGCGGTGGTATACAAGAAATGCCCACAACCAACGAAATTGTAGCCTCCGAAGTTCCTGCAAAATCGTTCAAGGAGCAAATGGAATTTGGCAAACAAGCCTATATGCAAACCTGTTTTGCCTGTCACCAATCCGAAGGGCAGGGCGTACCAAATGCCTTTCCGCCATTGGCAAAATCCGATTACCTAAACGCCGATGTTAACCGTACCATAGGTATTGTACTTAACGGCTTAACGGGTGAAATTACCGTTAACGGCGAAAAATACAATAGTGTTATGACCCGACAAATGCTTTCCTCGGAAGAAGTAGCCAACGTGCTAACTTACGTGTATAACAGTTGGGGCAATAACGGCACCAAGGTTACCAAGGAAATGGTAGATAAGGTGAAAAAAGGAAACTAATGTCATGTTCAAATTAAATTTGACAGATGGGATTGCTTCCTCCGTTGTCGTCGCAATGACGTCATTGCGAGAAGGAGGCACGACGGCGAAGCAATCTCTACAGAGTTGACATAACACTATACAAAATTTAATTTCCCCTTTAATATGAACAACCATGTCTTTAGATTATTAATTGTTTTTTTAATAGCCCAGCCCATGCTGCAAGCACAATCTAAAGACATGGTTTTAATTAAAGGCAGTAGGTATTTGCCACTTTACGGACGCGACTCCACGGTTGTTGCCGTTGCCGATTTTGAAATGGATGTTTACCCCGTAACCAATGCCCAATATTTGGCGTTTGTAAAACAATACCCAAAATGGCAACGCTCTAAAATTTTAAAATTGTACGCCGATACCAGCTACTTGTCCAACTGGGATACCGATACCCAACTTAAAAACACCAGCAAGCCCAACAGCCCCATAACCTATGTGTCATGGTTTGCCGCTAAAGCCTATTGCGAGTGCCAAGGCAAGCGCTTGCCCACGGTGGACGAATGGGAATATGTAGCCATGGCCGACGAAACCACAAAAGATGCCCGTGTAAAACCCTCGTACAACAAACAAATACTGACTTGGTACGAAACCCCGCGCTCGAACGAAAACCAAATTGGCCAAACCCCGAAAAACGTTTGGGGCGTGTACAACTTGCACGGTTTGGTATGGGAGTGGACATTGGACTTTAACTCGGTTTTAATAACGGGCGAATCCAGAAAAGACGTGGATAAGGACAATGCGCTTTTTTGCGGAAGCGCAGCCGTAAACGCCACCGATTTAATGAACTATGCCGCTTTTATGCGCTATGCCATCCGGGGCAGCTTAAAGGCCAAATACTCTATGAAAAACTTGGGTTTTCGTTGTGTGAAGGATGTAAACTAATAGCCGTTTTTCTTCACCTTCACCTAAAATAAAAATTAGTATTGAAATGTAATTGCTGAAGATTGGAAATCTGGACTGAAAGTTCGATTATTCGTGTAATTTCGCCACAAATTCACGAATATTTAACGGAAACTATTCGTGAATTTTGTGGCTCAATTTTTTTAGAAACCGAAAATCGTACACAAAAAGTGTACTGCTTCAACTAACGACTGTAACCAATGAATAACCAAAATATAAAACGAATAGCAAAAATAGCTTTTGTTGTAATGAGCTTTCTAATTTTTCAAAATTGTAATTCCAACAAAAAAGAAAGCGAAACGGCAATATACCAATGTCCGATGAAATGTGAAGGCAACAAAACTTATAACGAAACAGGCAGTTGCCCCGTTTGTAAAATGGATTTAAAAGCTATTGAAAAACCAACACCTATAACAGTTGATGATACGGGTATTACGGACGAATCCATCTTCAACTTAACCTCGCAATGGCATACCGAGGAAAACAAAACCATTCAACTTAAAAATTTAAAAGGGAAAACCTTGGTTATGGTCATGATTTACACTTCATGCAAGGCCGCTTGTCCCCGCTTGGTGGCCGATATGCGCCATATCGAGGCCCAAATTCCGGACGAAAAAATAAAAAACATTCAATTTGTTTTGGTAAGCATAGACCCCGATGTGGACACCCCCGAGCGCTTAAAAGCCTTTGCCATAGAAAACGCCATGGATGGCGAGCAATGGACCTTTTTACAAGGCACCGAAAGCGGGGTTAGGGAGTTTGCCAACGTGCTATCGGTAAAGTATAAGGAAATTTCGCCTATCGATTTTTCGCACTCCAATATTATTTCGGTGTTTAATGCGCAAGGCGAACTAAAGCACCAACAAGAAGGTTTGGGCGTGGACAATAAGGAAACTATTGCAACTATTTTGAAATTGTAGAGCATATAAAAAAACGAACCCTAAAGCATAATATGAAATCAAACTTGAAATTTTATATCTTTGTTTTGTGGAAAAAATAGGGGATATAGAAATTCGAGTTGTTGGAAAATCGGGTAATATGGATTTAACTCCCGACAATTACGACATTAGACAAATTGCAAACATTTTGCAAAATGTCGAGGATTTGTTATATCCAAACAATAAGAAAGATAGACCTCTAATTACCTACGATATTGAAGCAGGTTCTGTTCGGCATATTTTTAAAACACCTATTCAATATATTATTGGCTTTAGTGCCATTTTAGGACAAATACAGGAAACAAACTCTATTGATTTTCTTGATTTAAAAACAGCAAGAGCGATAGAAAATATCCAACAACTATCTCAACAAAAAAACTATCATTTTGAATTTAGTACTTCCATTAAAAAAGATGTTGAACTTTCAATAAATCCAAACACCAAGTTTTTCAGAACCGAAAACTTATGGGTAGATGCAGAGTTTTATTTTTATGGTATTCTTACAAATGCAGGTGGTAAAAGTAAAGCGAATATTCATTTAGACACTTCCGATTATGGTTCAATAACTATAGAAACAGGAAAAGATTATTTAGAAGGGCAAGAACAGAATTTATTGTATAAAAAATTTGGCGTTAGAGCTTCTGGCAAGCAGAATACGGAAACTGGCGAAATAGACACGAAATCACTTTCTTTGATTGAATTGATTGACTATGACCCAAAATTTGACTCTAACTACCTTGATGTACTAATAAAAAAAGCAAAAAGGAATTGGAAAGGTATTGACGCAAATGAATGGTTAAATAATTTAAGAGGAGGATATGAAGCATAGTGTTTTACTTGATACCAGCTTCTT
>JBKEDS010000014.1:0-144835 GCA_047975545.1 Flavobacteriaceae bacterium
AATTTCCGGGAAAACCCTTGCGGCCCATTAAAATACTCATGGGTCGGCCAACAATATGCGAACGTCCGATAACCACGGTGTGCTTGCCTTGGGTTTCTACGCCATAACGCTCCAAAAGCTCTAAAATGCCAAATGGCGTTGCCGGAATAAAGGTGGACATATCCAAGGCCATTTTTCCAAAATTGGTTGGGTGAAATCCGTCGACGTCCTTATTGGGGTTTATGGCCAATAGTACTTTTTGCTCGTCGATTTGCGGCGGTAAGGGCAACTGCACGATAAAACCATCTATATCGGGGTTTTCGTTAAGTTCGTTTATTTTTTCCAACAATTCTACTTCGCTAATAGTGCTGGACATTTTTACCAAGGTGGACTGGAACCCCTCCCGTTCACAGGCCTTAACCTTGATGCCTACATAGGTTAAACTGGCGCCGTCGCTACCAACCAAAACGGCTGCCAAATGCGGTACTTTTTCGCCTTTCTGGCGCATTTTGTCTACTTCGGCAGTTATTTCGTCCTTAATGTCGTTGCTTATTTTTTTTCCGTCTAAAATTATCATTGTTTGTTTTTGGTTTCAAGTTCTTGGTTTCGGGTTTTAGGTTTCAAAACTACCGCATGCCCCGCATCATGCCCATCATTTTTTTGGCTCCGCCGCCTTGCATCATCTTCATCATTTTGCTCATTTGGTCGAATTGTTTTAACAACTGGTTTACTTGTTGTACCGAAGTGCCGGAGCCTTTGCTTATGCGTTTTTTCCGGCTGGCGTTTAATATGGATGGATTGCTGCGCTCGTTGGGCGTCATGGAGTGGATAATGGCTTCTATGCCCTTAAAGGCATCATCGTCTATATCAACATCCTTGAGCATTTTTCCGGCGCCGGGTATCATGCCTATAAGGTCTTTCATGTTACCCATTTTTTTAATTTGTTGTATTTGCCCCAAGAAATCGTCAAACCCAAATTGGTTTTTGGCTATTTTTTTTTGGAGTTTTCGGGCTTCCTGTTCGTCAAACTGCTCTTGGGCGCGTTCTACCAGCGACACCACGTCGCCCATACCCAAAATGCGGTCGGCCATACGTGCGGGATAAAACACGTCGATAGCTTCCATTTTTTCGCCCGTACCAATAAATTTGATTGGTTTGTTTACTACCGATTTTATGGAAATAGCAGCACCGCCTCGGGTATCACCGTCTAATTTTGTTAAAATAACCCCGTCGAAATTTAAAATATCGTTAAAGGCCTTTGCTGTGTTAACAGCATCTTGCCCCGTCATGGAATCGACTACAAACAAGGTTTCTTGTGGTTGAATGGCCTTATGGATATTCGATATTTCGGTCATCATGGCTTCGTCTACGGCCAAACGTCCCGCCGTATCTATAATTACCACATTATAACCGTTTGCCTTAGCATGGGCAATACCGGCTTGGGCTATGGCAACGGGGTCGGAATTGCCTTTATCGCTATATACCTCAACCCCGATTTGGCCGCCAACTACATGTAATTGGTCTATGGCCGCAGGACGGTATACGTCGCAAGCCACCAAAAGCGGGCGTTTTGTTTTTTTGTTTTTTAAATAATTGGCAAGTTTGCCGGAAAACGTGGTTTTGCCCGAACCCTGTAAACCGGACATTAAAATAACGCTTGGGTTGCCCGAAAGGTTAAGACCTTCGGCATCGCCCCCCCTAAGTTCGGTTAGCTCGTCCTTAACGATTTTAACCATTAACTGTCCCGGTTGTAGCGTTGTTAATACGTTTTGCCCCAGTGCCTTGTCCTTAACTTTGTTGGTAAATTCCTTTGCTATTTTAAAGTTAACGTCGGCATCAAGTAAGGCACGCCTTACTTCTTTTAAGGTTTCGGCTACGTTTACCTCGGTAATACTTCCGTGGCCTTTTAATACGTGTAAGGCTTTATCTAATTTATCGCTTAAATTATTAAACATAATGTATGTTGAAATGTTAATGGCTTATACCATGCCTAAATAAAGGCACAAAAGTAACGAAATATTTTTGTTTTCCTTGTTTCAAATTTATTCGATTTAAAAACCGGTATAGTTACCTGGAATTTTATTTTCAGCACGTTTAAAAATTCTTTTGGCATAAATAAAGCTTAAATTTTAAACATCTAATTATTATAGTGAAGATGAATTTACTATTTTTAGCGCTCATTACATAAAACATGATTTTAAAAGCCGAAAATTTAATGAAGTCCTATAGTGGGCGACAAGTAGTAAAAGACGTATCCCTAAAGGTAGAACAAGGTGAAATCGTAGGGTTGCTCGGGCCAAATGGCGCAGGAAAAACCACTTCGTTTTACATGATTGTGGGCTTGATTAAACCCAACGGCGGCCATATTTTTCTTGATAATACCGAAATTACGCAATTTCCCATGTACAAACGCGCCCAAAACGGCATTGGTTATTTGGCGCAGGAGGCTTCGGTTTTTAGAAAACTGAGTATTGAAGACAATATTTTAAGCGTTTTACAGCTTACCAAACTAAGCAAAAAAGAACAGCTTAACAAAATGGAAGAACTCATCGAGGAATTTGGCCTGGGGCATATTCGCAAAAACCGGGGCGATTTGCTATCGGGCGGCGAGCGTAGGCGTACCGAAATAGCACGAGCCTTGGCCACCGACCCGAGTTTTATTTTATTGGACGAACCTTTTGCGGGCGTAGACCCCGTTGCCGTTGAGGACATACAACGTATCGTGGCGCAACTTACCAAAAAAAATATAGGCATTTTAATTACCGACCACAACGTACAGGAAACCCTTGCCATTACCGATAGGACTTACCTAATGTTCGAGGGCGGTATTCTTAAAGCCGGTATCCCCGAAGAACTGGCCAGCGACGAAATGGTGCGCAAAGTATACCTAGGGCAAAATTTTGAATTGCGCAAGAAGAAAATTCGAGATTAATCCATTTAGTGCTTTTGAAGGTTTTTTCTTTTTAATTTAAAAAAACAATACGAATTTTATTTCTTTTTTATAAATTGCCGCCGTAATTTTAAAAATTTATAAAATGAAAAAGCTAAGCCTATTATTCCTTCTAACTTTTAGTATTTTATTTTACGCTTGCAGCAACGACGACGATGTAAAAATTTCCGATGCTAATTTATCGGGAACCGTGGAAGGCGTGGATTTTAGTTTTTCTGATGGTTTTTGCTTTACCAGTGACAACAGTGTCGATAACAAAACATACTTAGACATATTTTTAGCCAATGCCGAAATATCGTGTAGCAAATTCTACGATTACGAGTTTGCCCGCGTTCATGTTTTTGGTGAAATCCCCGTGGCTGTTGGCACTTACACCTCCGGATTTACAGTGGCTTTTGGCAATGAAGGCGTAACTGGTATTAACCTGATTAGCGGCAGCACACTTATTATTACCGAAATTACCGATACTTATGTTACCGGAAAATTAAAAGCAAACTCCAGTAGCAACAATAAGGTTGAGGGTAGCTTTACGGTTTATTTTTGCGATTAATTTCAATATTATTCCACAGAGGTTCGCAGAGGCTTTGCACTAAGATACACAAAGACTAAAGTTGCATTTTAACCTCAAAAAATCGTTCCTTTTAGTAAGTGAAAGGGGCAAATAGTTGTTCGTCGTTAACAGACAAGTGATATTTCAATTGTTCTGTCTTTGCCATAAGTGCCATTGCTACGACTAAGGATAAAGCAATATTAGAGCGCAACAACAGCCCGGACATAACCACGAAGCTACTTAAAAAAGTTAAATATCCCTTCCAATTGTTCTTTTTCGATATTGCTGTTTTGCAACACTTCAACAAGGGTTATTATTTTTTTGGGCGTCATGTCGTTGCCCAAAACACGAACAATGCCAAACCCCTTGTCGGGCGAGCTGCCAAACAGTACGACTTCTTCGGCCTTATCGTCGGTGCCTATGTATTTTAGTTCAATACGGTTACCTTTGTCGCTAAATTCTATTAGGTCGTTATATTGGTCTTGGCTTAAAATGGCTTTTACCGTGGTTAGTTCGGCTTTTAAACTGTCGGTGTTTTGGCTGGTTGCCCTATACCCGAGGAAGTTTAACCTGCTTACCGATTTGTAGGCTTCTTTTTGTGCTTCGGTTAAACGGGTTTGGTCGATATTTAATACTGATATAGGAATATCCTGCGTTATAAAATTGGCGGCTTCTTGGTGGTCCACAAAATAGCGCTGCAAACTTGGGGTGTTATTGCAGCTTGCCAGTAATATGAATAATGACGTAGCAAAAAGGAACGAAAGGGGTTTTATAATATTCATTTTATTTCTTTTTTTCTAAATGTTCGCCTCCGGGAATATTCATTTTACTGGTTAGCTTGGATATTTCGTTTAAATCGATATCGCCTGTTAAGGACACGATTACGGATTCGAAACGACGTTGTTCGCCGTTAACCTCAACGCCTTCTTTTACATGGTTGCCAATACCATTTACAAAAATTAAGAGTTCTTTTACGTGGTCGGCATCCTTGCCTTCTTTTACATAAAACCTAACTTCGGAACCGTTGTCCTTTACTTCCATTAGTTCTTCCAACGATGTGGATTTCGACTTTACCCATTTGGCTATATCGGCCGCAATGGTTTTATCGTCGGTGGCAATAGTTTTAAAGCTGGTAATGCTGTTTACCATATCCATATAGGCCTTGGCTTCGGGGTCTTCAACATTTATGCCCATTTTGGCTATCATTTGGAACATTTTGGGCTTAATGGATACAAAAGTAACATCGGGGTTACCATCGTACTTATCGAAAAGGTCTTGTGCCATACCCACTGTGGGTATTAACATAAGGGCTATTACAAGTGTTAGTATTTTATTTTTCATTGTCTTTATTTTAAAATTAATATTGCTCATGTTGTTTGTTCTTATTTATTGGGTTTAAAAATTATTTGGGTCGAGTTTTCAAGTTCGTTAAGGTAATTAAGGGTTTTGGTGCCTTTATCGTATTCGTTTAAGTACCCCACGCTGGAAACGCCCTTGTTAAAATGGTTGGATATCATGTTCAAGGATTTAGTTATTTCGTTAAGGGCTTCTTCGGGGTTGCTGTATGTGCCATAGGCGTATTGGTTGTAGGTGCTTTTTATGGGCTGAAAACATAAGCCCAGTAAAATAACGGCTATCGCTGCTGTGGCAATCCACTTGTAATGCCGTTTTTTTTCTGTTTTTAACGAAATGTTTTGGGCAAATTGCTCTTTTTTATTTTCAGAAAAATAAGCAAATAATTGCTTGTAGCCCCACAAATGCAGCGGCACGGTTTCTTGGGCAAAAAAGGCTTTTAATTGGTGTTCTTCGGCTAACGATGTTTTGCCGTTTTCGTATTTTTCAATTAACTTCTCTATTTTATGTAATGCCATAGTTATGTGCGCTTGTTAGTTTTTCCCTTATTGTTTTCCTGGCTCTGGACAAGGCCACGCGAACGGCCGTATTGTTCATATCCAATATTTTTGCTATTTCATCTAATTCATAGGCTTCTACATCCCGCAACTGAACGATTATTTTTTGCTGTTCCGGTAGGCCATTAATAATTTTGGCTGCCCAATTTACGCTATCGTTTAACTCTACCTGCTTTTGCAATAAAACGTTATTGTCCGTATAATTGCTATGTACCAACTTCAAATTTTGTGCCTGTTTCGATTTTAGTTTGTCCAAACACAAATTTTTGGTCATGGTCATTGAAAATGCTTCCACATTTTTATACTCGTTTATCCGGGTTTTACTGCTCCATAGCTTTAGTAAAACCTCCTGGGTGGCGTCTTCGGCTTCTTCAACGGACACCAATAACCGCTTTGCCAAACGAAACACCTTATCCTTAAAAGGCATTACAATATTTAAAAACTCGGTTTGAGTCATTATTTTCGGTTTGGTTTAATATTACGACGAAACATGTATTAATTTGTTACAATCTTTTTTTTTAATTACAATATTACGCTACATTTACGTTTAATGAAAAACACTATTCGATTAAACGGTTAAAATAATGAAAGCCCATAATGGGCATTTGGCAGGCAATGGCCAATACCAACCAATATAATTAAATCACTAAAAACAACTTATTACAAAAATTTAAATAGATGAATTACGCAAAACCATTCCTCCTTTTATCTTTTATATCCATTTTATTTGTGTCCTGTTTTAAGGACGATGACGACAACACCGACATTTCGGCCTCGGAAGTTAACAATTTTGTATGGAAAGGCATGAACTCCTGGTACTACTGGCAGGATTATGTTACCGCTTTAGACGACACAAAGGATGATAACGCCAATACCTTTAACGCTTATTTAAACCAATACAGCAAGCCCGAAAACTTGTTTAACGACCTATTATACAATTATGAAACCACCGACCGGTTTTCGTGGTTTATCGAGGATTATGTCGTGCAGCAACAGGCCTTTCAGGGCATTTCCAAATCGTTTGGGATAGATTTTCAAGGTGTTCAGGTAAGAGCCGAAGGCGATGTTATTATTTACATTAAATATGTAGTTGAAAACTCGCCCGCCGACGAAGCAGGCATACAACGCGGCGATGTTATAAGCGCCGTTAACGGTACTTCGTTAAACACATCAAATTTTGGCGAAATTGTATACGATTTATACGAAGACACCGTAACCCTAACCTTTGCCGAAGAAAACGATGGTTATTTAAACACCATAGGCGACAAAACCATTACCGCCGCCGTAATTGCAGAAAACCCCGTTTACCTAAAAAAAGTTTTCGAAGTTAACGGTAAAAAAGTAGGCTATTTGGTGTATACGGGCTTTATACTATCGTACAACGACGAGCTTAACGAGGCCTTTGCCTATTTTAAAAACGAAAATATAGACCAGCTTATCCTGGATTTAAGGCTTAACGGTGGCGGCTCGGTATTAACCTCGGCGTATTTGGCCAGTATGATTTATGGGGCTGCCAGTACGGAAGATGGTTTTGGCTTTTTAATATATAACGAAAAACACGAGGATGAAAATGGCGGCTACCCATTTTTCGATACCCTAAGCGTTTTTAATTCAAATGATAAAGTTACCGGAACACAAACCATAAACCGTTTAAACACACTATCGCAATTATATGTACTAACTTCAGGCGGTACCGCTTCGGCAAGCGAAATGATTATAAACGGACTTCGCCCCTACATGGATGTTAAACTTATTGGTACGACCACTTATGGCAAAAACGTAGGCTCGATTACCTTGTACGACTCGCCCGAATCCGATTACGAGGAAATGGAAACAGCAAATCCAAACCATTTGTATGCCATGCAGCCCATTGTGTTTAAAATTTTCAACAAAAACGGCGAAAGCGATTACACCCAAGGTTTTACCCCCGATATTGAGGTAAAAGAATATGAATACTGGAACAATATTTTGCCCTTTGGCGACGAAAACGAAGTGGTTTTAAAAGCCGCCTTAGACGATATTAGCGGCAACTCGGGAAAAACTTTATTTGAGGCAAGAGCAAACAGCAAGCGTTTAACCCAGCCCGTAAACCCCAATAACAAGTTTAAAATGGATATGTACATTACCCCGGATTTTTTTAAACAGTAATAATGAGTAACGAACAACGAGTAACGATTTTTGAAGTTGAGTGTCGTTGCCGAACGCTTGTATTGAGCGAAGTCGAAATAAAGTGAAGCAATCCCACAATACAAGCTATTGTTACAATTAATAAAAGAGACTGCTTCGTCGCTCCGCTCCTAGCAGTGACGGAGCATCATTACGAGGGAGGTACAACCGAAGTAATCCTTTATTATTGATTAACGAACAACTATTTGCACCCCGAGCTTGCCGAAGGGAACAAGTTTTAAAAAAGGAAAAAACTCTGCGAACCTCAGCGGTGCCTTTGCGCAACTCTGTGCAACAATGCGTAACGGGTTTTGATTTTTGAAGTAATATAACAAAACGTCATCAGCACCAATATAAAACGCAAAATGCCCGGAACAAACAAAACCTACTTTAATTGGAGCAGCGGCAAGGATTCGGCGCTGGCATTGTATTATTTACAGCAAGACCAACGTTATACCGTAGATAAATTGGTTACAAGCCTTAACAGCCATTACGGTCGGGTAACCATGCACGGTTTACGCAAATCGCTTTTAATAAAACAGGCCGAAGCCTTGGGCATTCCGCTACAACTTATAGAACTGCCCGAAACCCCGAGTATGGCTGTTTACGAAGAAAAAATGCAAAAAACCATTACCGCTTTAAAACAAGAAGGGTTTACCCATAGCGCCTTTGGCGATATTTTTTTGGAAGATTTAAAGGACTATCGCGAAGAACAACTAAGCAAAGTTGGTTTTGAAGCCGTATTTCCGCTTTGGAAAAAAAACACGAAGCTGTTAATGCAGGAATTTTTAGATTTAGGCTTTAAAACCATTATAGTTTGCGCCAATTCAAAATATTTTAATACCGATTTCGTAGGCACTGTTATAGACAAGCATTTTATTAAGAATTTACCTGATGAAGTAGATCCCTGCGGCGAAAATGGCGAGTTCCACACCTTTTGTTTCAATGGCCCCATTTTTAAAACACCTGTTAATTTTACTATTGGCGAAAAGGTATATCGTGAATACGACAACCCAAACCCCAACAGCAAAGACCAATACGGATTTTGGTATTGCGATTTAATACCCCGTTAAATTAAAAATATCCTGCAGAAAACGCAGAATTTCGCAGTGTTCTGCTTGTATAGTTTCTGCGAATATCGGCGAGTTCAGCGGAAAAAAATAAACCAACAAAAAAATGCTTCTGCAATAAAAAAGGGACACCCCTCTCACCCGGATGCCCCTTTTCAGCTTAAAAAAAAATGATTAATTTGACTAATATTAACCGTTATTGTTTAATTTTTGAAAATTGTTTAAATTTTTAATGAAAAATAGTTACTGCAGGGAAATAATACCCCGAAAATGCGGTTGATTGTGCCAATCCGCCATAAGTGTTATAAAAGTACAGGTTGTTGTAACTGTAATTAGCCCCCCAACCTTCTTGAACGGTATTTACCACCAATACGTTTTTGGACCTATCGAAAGCTATGCCCGAACCATAAAGTATTTTGGTTGCCGGCAACGTAGCAAATGCCGATGCTAACGAGGTTTCATCGCCCGTATATTGGTAAATTTCATTACCGCCACTCCAAGCGCCGTTTTTGGCAATATAAATATTTTCGCCATCGGAAGTAATCGAACCTGGATGCCAAGCCCCCCAACTGCCATAGGCCGTAAAGCCCAACTCTATTTCTTCAACCTCTAAGGATGTGGCATCAATACTTACAAGTGTTGTACCGCCGGCAGCCCACACCTTGTTATCGTCGGTAACGGCAAAACCTACCGCCATACCCGCAATGGTTTTTTCAACATCAAGCGTTGAAGCGTTTAAAACCACCACGCCATTGGTTTGCGATAAGGCAAAAATATAGTTGCCCAATTTTATTATATCGCCTACTTGCCCACTTACGCCGCTAACGGCCGGACCAACTTCCAAAGTACTTAAACTTAAAGGATAAACACCATCGTTTGAACTCAACAAACCCCGTTCGTCATCTACGCCCACGAAGGCCTGCCAGTTGTTTCCACTTTGGGCTTCTATACGGTTTTCCTCAACTAAAGAATAGGCATTAGCAACCACAACAGGGCCTCCCGCTTTAGATACCAAGTATAACCGCTCGTTATAAAAGGTTCCAAATTCCAAGGGAGATGTTGTAGTCCCTAAGGTTTTATCGGGATTGTTTTTAACAAAAACACTATCCTCCACCGCTTGGGTATCGTAACGGAAAAAGCTAACGGTTCCGGTACCGTTACCAAACCATCCTTCGTTTATAATAAAAAACCCGTTTTCGTAAGCCCCGTAAGCATGGATTTTATAGGTTTTAAATATGGTGCCGCCATTGTTTATGGCTGTAAATTTAACTTCGTGGTCGCCCCGTTCTTCCGGGGTAAATTCGTAAGACGCCGTATTGCCTACAACTTCTTCGCCAATTGTCCATTCGAAAGTTAAGCCTTGGGTATAGGACAGGTTGGGGCTTAATGTTATGCTGGCGCCAACGGTTAAGGTATCCAACTGTGTTTCCGTTCCAAAAGCGGGCGGTGGCGTAAAATCGTCGTCATTGCTACATGCAACTACCGCAAGGGCTAATATTGCCAATGCTATAATGTTTTTAAAATAAGTGTTTAGTTTCATCTATTTAAATTTTATCAAGAACCTATGGTTCAGTTATTTAATTATTTTGGTGGGTAATGGCTATTGTTTGCCAAATGCCCATTATGGGCTTTCATTCGAATAAATTTAAGTTAAATATTTGATTTTAAGTTTTTTAAATAACAAGCAAAAAAACCGAAAGATTACTGTCCGCCGTTTTTATTCATGACCTTTTGTGGAGGTCTTTATCTTGCCTTTGCTAAAGCCCTCAATGAGGGTTTCATCTTTTAAATTTTTATTTTCACGTTTAAAGCAAGCTTAAATCGGCTATACCTTTTACTTCGGTAGACAGTTCGCCCAACCAGCCCATATTGGCCTGTATGCCGGTTTGCACCTTAATAAAATCGATGCCCTCAAGTATTACGGTATTGCCATCGGCATCGATAGCATCGTCCAAATCAATTTCATCACCGCCAACAATATTATCGGCGTAGCCATATTCGAAAGGAGCACTGGTAATAAAACGGGGGTTGCTCATATCTATATTTTCACTGGACAAGATAGTTCCGGTAATGGTATACGAATCGGCTTCAATCCACTCCGGGTAATAGGCTTGGGTATGGTAAATATTTGTAGCCACAACGCCCGAATTGCCTTGGTTGTCTTCCCACGGTACGTCGTCGGCAGCCGTTTCGGGGCGAAAATACGTTACGCTATAATTGCGGATAGTGCCTTCCAAGTCGTGGGCGCTTCCTTTTATTTCGTACCAAGTATCGTCGGCAACGCCATTGGCATTTTCGTCCTGCATAACCCAAATAACACCAGGTTCGGCAAAATTTGCCATTGGGTTACCGTAAACTACCAAATCGTTGCCATTGGCGACATTTAGTACGGTATGGTCAAAGGCATAGGTGGCCGAACCACCCCAAGCCCCAAGGCTTACCAAACTGCTATTGCCACCTATAACGGCTTCGGCTCCTTCGGTATTGCCAAGAGTTGTGTTTATAAACTGGCCCGGTGCGGGCAAAAACTCCAATAGCTGGCTTACATAAGCCAAACTTGTATCGGTAATTGGGCGCAGCAGGGCGTTTACGGTAATGGTATACTGAAACGTATATGCGCCACCTTCGTTAACAGCCGTATAGTTTAAAGCGTACTGCCCTTTGGTTTCGGGTACAAATTTGTATGCCGATGTAGTTGAAACCACGGAATCGCCCACTGCCCAAGTTTCTTGGTAAACTGTATTGTTTACGCTTTGTGCGGAAAATGCAAGGGTTTCTCCCATGGTCATGGTTACGGCACTTTCGGTAATGCTTAATTGTACTTCCGGAGCCAAAACGGGGTCGTCGTCGTCGGAACAGCTTACAATACAAGCTCCAATTATACAAGCTAATAGATAATAAATGTTTTTTAATTGCGTCATGTTTTCTGTTTTTATGGTTTACTGTAATTCTTAATTTATTGCACAAAGGCCATATGCCCGGGAATATCGCCCGTTTCTACGGTCCATTTTAAAATACCTTCCGAAGAAAAGCAAAGCAAGGTGCCTGGGGTTACGTAATCCTTGGCATCGGTAATTAAAATATCCTCGGTTTCGGGGTTTATGGCAATGCCATAGGGAATTTTAATAAGTGCCTCGCTACCATCTTTTATAAACGAACCCTCCATAACTGTTTCGGTTTTGGTGTCTATCATATTGTAGCTTATGGTATTTTGCCCGGTGGTATAGCTAAATTCGGTACTGTATATATAAGCTACATCGTTAAAAATGGTAAGGTTGCTTGCGGCAACATCGAATGTTTTTTTAACCGTTTCGGTTTGGGTATTGACTACGAATAATTTTGATGGAATTTCGTAATAATCGCCACGTGAGGTAACGTACAAATCGCCCTCACTATCAATTTTCATACGGTGCAGGTTAATAGCTACCTCTATACGCTTGGTTTCTTCAAACGTTTCAATATCGATTACCGAAACGGTCGATTCGTAATCCGGCGGGCTATAGCCTCCCGAATTGGCCACGTATATTTTATCGTTATGGGCTACCAGTTCTTCGGGCTGCCTACCAACTTCTACGGTACGGGTAATGCTAAGGCTCGTGGTATCTATTTCGGCCACCATACCTTTGGGCGCATTGGGGTCGCCAATGGTGCCGAGATAGGTACTTAAATATGCCTTGCCCTTATAAAAGGTAATATAGCGGCAATTGTCCACATTAATTTGTTTAAGGCGTTTTTGGGTTTTAACATCCAGCACTTCAACCTTGTTGGACGCATTTACCACCACATACAGTTTGGAGCCGTAAACACCAATATCGTTGCCCACATCGCCCAAACCACCCACGGCATCGGGGTTGGCTGTTTTAAATACTTCTTTTGAATATACGCCCGTGGTATAATCCATATAATCCAAGGCGGCTTTGTTCATGGACATATTGCCCTCGTTAAGCAAATACATGCCCTTAACCAAAACAGAAGGGTCGGGCGTATCGGGTTGTTCTGGTGCTTCGGGGTCGATAATATCATCGGTTCTACAAGCCGAAAACGTTATGGCTAACAGAAGCAAACAAAAAGTGTTTTTTAATAAGAAATTTTTCATGTGTTAATATTTATTGTTTTTTCAAAGGACATATGGAACACCCGAATTAACATCCCGCTGTGTGATTGGAGTTTAATCATGGGGGTTTCATTTTATATGGAATAATTTAAGGTGAAACGAAACGAACGCCCCGGCATCGGGAAGTTTTTTATTACGGCATATTGCTGGTTAAACACATTGCTTACCTCCAAACCGGCCTTTAATTGATTATTATGAATATTAAACGTGTAGGCCGCGCCCAAATCGTGCGTGTACCAAGGTTGTAGGTAATTAGAATTGATATTGGCTTTTTGGCTGTAACGTTCGCCCGTATAAATAAAACTGTAATTAAACTGTAGGTTTTTATAGTCCAGCATAGCCGTAAAACTACCGCTATGCAAGGGGATGTACGGAATCTGGTCGCCATAGGCACTGTTTCCCTTGGTTAGGTCTATTGACTTTTGGTAGGTGTAGCCCAAGGTGGAGGAAATGTTCCATTCCTGCCCCAATGTTGCTTTTGTTTTTATATTGGTTTCTACCCCTGTGGTTTCTACTTTTCCCAAATTAACCATGGTCCACCTAAATAGGTTTGCCCCCGGAACGGCCACAATTTTATCGGTAATCCACGCCTTGTACACATTGGCCTGAATATTAAAATACACCGACTTAAAAGTTGGGTGGTACGAAAACCCGAAATCGGCCTGCGTGGCATATTCGGGATTTAAAAAAGTGTTGCCAATAAAAGTATAGTACAAATCGTTAAAGGTGGGCATCCTGAATATTTTCTTGTAAAAACCGCGCAACCTAAACTTTTCGTAATTAAAGGGCTGCCAACTTAGCATTACGGTGGGTGTTAGTTTGTTTACATCGGTAGCGGCTTCGTAATACAACACCGATTCGTCTACTTTTGTACTTAACACATTGGCTTGAATGTTTAGTCTTTCAAAATTAAAATCGGTTGCCAAAACATTAAGCATGGTGTAGCGCTTTGGGTAGGAAAAACGGTATAAATTGGCGTCCATGGTGTTTTGCTGCAAATCGGATGCGAGCGAAAGTTTCCAAAACGGCAAAATGTTGATTGTGTTTACTACCGAAACATAAAATTCTTCTTGATTATAACGGTTGTCCAATTCGCCTTCGGTGGTTATAATTTCGGGGTCGACATACCTAGAAAAATCCTTGCCGTATTTCCCCCGAACAACCAAAGTGTAATTTTTGTTTACTTGCTGTTTATATTCGCCTTGTACAAAATTATTCCTATCCCAAAGCCGTTGCGGGCGCTTAAACACATTGGCTACAATGGCGCCCGGTAAGCCACGCTCGGAATCGTAATGATAATATTTTACGTACCATTGGCTTTGCTTGCCCTTACCGTGAAGCGATGTTTCCAACCGAAAGGCTTCAATATCGGCATTGTTCCTAACCGCAGTAGTATCGTAGCTGCCATTGGCGTACCTAAATTTGTACCTGCCGTGTGCATTTAAATATTCGGTACTAAAACGAAGGCTTAATGCTTTGTTTATTTTATAATCGGCGTTTACGGACGGATTTACAACCCCAAACGAACCACTCTTCATCTTAGCCGAAATATTGTAGTTTTTATCGGCAGTAAATTTTGGCGATATTGTTTTTAAATACAAGCTATTGGCCGAGGCATAGGCTTTTGCCGATTGGCTTAAATCGCTGCGTTGGCCTTGGTAAAGCGACACGGCCTCCATATTATCCAACGAAAACTTGCCCAAATCTACCTGGCCGTTTTGGGCGTTGGTAATTTGAACGCCATCGTAAAACACGCCCGTATGCTGCGAGCCCATACTGCGCACGTTAATGGTTTTTAAACCGCCAACACCGCCGTAATCCTTTAGCTGCACACCCGAAAAATAGCGCAAAGCATCAGCCACATTATAGCTGTTTAGCCTTTGCAGCGCACCCCCAGACAAAGCCTGTACCGGTGCAGGCGATTTTAACGATTTATAGGTTTCGTTATTGTATTCCAATAAAACCTCTTGCAACTTAACGGTTTTTATAGAATCCCGTTGCTGAGCAAACACAAACGAATTTACGGCAAACAACAACATTACCCCACAAAAAATATAACGTTTCATATTTTTGTTTTGGCAATCGATATTAAAGGCAAAGAGTGAAGTAACATTAACGCCGTATTGCAAAACAATACATTTACCAAACATCTTTTTCATTCCAGCTTCAATCCCCGAAAGCTCAATTAATTTTTAAAGTTATTGATGTTTGGCAGGTCTCCTGACTTTTTTAACGCTACTTTACCTTCCCAGCTAATATGCCAGTGGTTTTTTTGAAGAAAGTAACATTCCCGTTAAAGGGATACCGAAACACGTTCGGCATAAATTTACAGTTGCGGGAACAGTTCCGGAATTTCACCAGATTCCCTTTTAATTCGCCCTCTTAAAATGGACAAAACCAAATATCGAGTGCAAAAATAATTCTTTTAAAGAAGATAAAATACAAAAATCTATTTTTTCTTGTTCAGTTTATAAACAAGATAAATAAAGCCCACAAGAAAATGCGCAATTATAATGCCCGCTACAATATATAGTGTTAAATTTGAACCGTTTTCCATTACACAAAATTTTAAACGAAAATAAGGTTTAACATCAATGCCAACTGTTACTTTTGTTACACAATGAATTTAAAACGTTTACTTCCCGTCCTCCTATTTTGTTTTGTTTTTAGTTGTAAAAATGAAAAAACAAAACAACTCCAAACTTCAATAACGGGCAACCCGACAGTGTTAAAATATGCCCAAGGATTTATTGTTGAAGATTACGGTAGCTACAAAATACTGGAAATAAAAAACCCTTGGCCCAATGCCGAAAAAACATACCGTTATGCTTTATTGAAAGCCAATCATGATACCGATTTTTGGGCTGCCGAAAAATCCAAATTCGATGGCGTTTTTAACATTCCCGTAAACAATATAGTAGTAACCTCGACCACCCATATTCCGGCGTTGGACCTTTTAGGCGAAGCCGAATCGCTCACAGGCTTTCCCGGAACCGATTATATTTCTTCAGAAAAAATAAGAAGCCAAATAAAAAAGGGCAAAGTGCGCGAACTGGGCGTAAACGAAAACCTGAATACCGAAGTGGTTTTGGAGCTTAAACCCAACCTTGTCGTGGGGTTTGGCATTGACGGCAACAACCGAACTTTCGAGGTTTTGAAAAAAGTAGGCATACCCATTATTTACAACGGCGATTGGGTGGAAAACTCGCCCTTGGCAAAAGCCGAATGGATTAAGTTTTTCGGAGCGCTTTTTAATAAGGAAACACAAGCCGATTCTATTTTCAACAGCATTGAAAGCCATTATCTTGAAGTAAAAAAACTGGCAAAAAACGCCACCACAAAACCCACGGTTTTAAGTGGCGCCATGCACAAGGACATTTGGTATTTGCCCAACGGCACCAGCACCGAAGCCCAACTTTTAAACGATGCCAACGCCCATTATTTATGGCGGAACACCAACGGTACGGGAAGCCTCTCGCTTAATTTCGAAAGCGTGTACACCAAGGCCAAAGATGCCGATATCTGGTTAAGCCCATCCAATTACGTTAGCATGAAAGCCTTGGAAGCGGCCAATACCCAACACGCCTTGTTTAAAGCCTTTAAAACAAAAAATATTTATTCGTTTATTAAAACAACTGGCGAAAGCGGCGGTATTGTATATTTTGAAGAAGGCACGGCGCGCCCCGACTTGGTACTGAAAGATTTAATTAAAATTTGCCACCCCGAACTCTTGGAAAATTACGACCTTTACTTTTTTAAGGATTTAAACTAATATTATTACCCCCAAAACAAACAAGCCATTTACTTGATTATAAAAACATTAACAACACAACAATAAAATTCATCCTTAGGCGTACACTAAAAATGCAACTACCTATAACAAATTTAATTTACTACTTTTAAATACAAGCTATTGTTTAACTTATAACGAATCAATAAATGGCTAAAAGCATCAAAATAAAAGGTCAAAATACAGAAATTACCATAACAACTATTAACAATGAAGACTATATTTCTTTAACAGATATGGTAAAAGCCAAAAATGATGAAGTAAGAGCCGCCGATATTATTAAAAATTGGATAAGAAACAGAAGCACAATTGAATTTTTAGGTACATGGGAACGAATTTACAACCCAAACTTTAAAGTGGTCGAATTCGACCACTTTAGAAAAGAAGCCGGGCTTCCCACTTTTACAATGAGTGTAACCAATTGGGTCGAGACCACAAATGCAATCGGTATAATGTCCAAACAAGGAAAATATGGAGGAACTTATGCCCATAAAGATATTGCGTTTGAATTCGGATCGGCAATAAGCCCCGTGTTTAAACTATATATTATAAAAGAATATCAACGTTTAAAAGAAATCGAGAACAACCGATATGGACTAGAATGGAACGTAAAAAGAATATTAAGCAAGGCCAATTACCAAATCCATACAGAGGCTGTTAAAAACCATATTATACCAAAGTTAACTTATTCACAAAAAAAAGAATGGATATATGCCGAAGAAGCTGATTTACTAAACGTTGCTCTATTTGGCTGTACCGCAAAACAATGGAGGGAATCAAACCCGCAAAGAGTTTTAAATGGTGAGAATATTAGGGATATGGCAAGTATTAACGAACTCGCTATACTAACAAATTTAGAGTCTTTAAATGCAACCCTTATCAAAAATGGGATTGACAAAAAAAATAGATTACGAATTTTATTTGAAACTGTTAAGGACCAAAAAGAGACTTTAGATAAAATAGACTATTTAAAATCCATCAAAAAAATATCCAACTCTACATTTGTTGATGAACAACAGAATAAAAATAAGCCTAACATCAATTAAAATCTTGTATAAACCTATACAAATATTGCTATCTTAAATTAACTTTGACTAACAACAATACATACAAAATCCCTTTTGCAACCTTAACAATACTTTTACTAATATGCTTTGTAGCCAACATTAGTTTGGGTTCGGTACACATTCCGCTAAAAGATGTTGTAAACACCCTTATTGGCCACGGCGCAGAACAGGAAACATGGCAGCACATTGTTTTAAATTACAGGCTACCCAAGGCCGTTACGGCTATTTTGGTGGGGTCGGGATTGGGCATTTCGGGGCTGCTTATGCAGACACTTTTTAGAAATCCGTTGGCAGGGCCTTTTGTTTTGGGCATTAGTTCGGGCGCTAGTTTGGGGGTTGCCCTGGTTATTCTTGGTTCGGGTATTTTCGGTAGCGCCGTTGCCGTTTTATTGGTAAGCAAATGGAGTATTGTTATTGCCGCCAGCCTTGGTAGCTTTTTGGTGCTTTTGGCCGTTTTGGTGGCATCGGCAAAAGTGCGGGACACTATGGCCTTGCTTATTATTGGACTTATGTTTTCCAGTTTAACCACGGCCATTGTTAGTATTTTATCGTATTTTGGCTCTGCCGAACAACTGCAACAATACGTGTTTTGGGGCTTTGGCAGTTTGGGCAGTTTATCGTGGCAGGAACTTCTTGTTTTGTTTAGCATGTACTGCATAGGTTTAGGCTTGGGTATTTTTTCAATAAAAGCCTTGGACACGCTTTTGTTGGGCGAAAATTATGCCAAAAGTTTAGGGCTTAACATTAAAAAAAGCAGGCTATACATTATTATAGCTACCAGTTTGTTGGCTGGTACCATTACGGCTTTTGCCGGACCGATTGCTTTTATCGGTTTGGCCATTCCGCACTTGACCCGACAAATTTTTAACACCTCCAACCATAAAATATTATTGCCCGCCGTATTTTTGTTCGGTGCCATAATCATGCTGGTTTGCGATAGCATTGCCCAAGTACCCAACAACGACCTAACCCTGCCCATTAACGCCATTACTGCATTAATTGGGGCACCCGTTGTTATTTGGCTGTTGGTTAAAAAACGTAATATGATATTTTAATTGAAACCCGAAACTTGAAACCCGAAACCAAACATATTATTTTAAAAACCGAAAACCTAAGTATTGGCTACGCTTCAAAAAAAGAAAAAACCATAATTGCAAGCGCTATTAATATTGAACTAAAACAAGGCGAACTTATCGGGCTAATCGGTGCAAACGGTATTGGAAAATCCACACTTTTACGCACCCTAACCAACGTACAGCCACCGCTTGGCGGCACTGTTTTAATTAACAACAAATCGCTTTACAACTATCCGCCCTTAGAATTGGCAAAAGCAATGAGCGTGGTTTTAACCGAACCCGTTGCATCCAAAAACCTATCGGTTTTCGAATTGGTGGCCTTGGGCAGGCAACCGTACACCAATTGGGCCGGCACACTTTGCAAAACCGATATTTCGGCCATAAACCAAGCCTTGGCACTTACCCATATTGACCATTTAAAACACAAAAAATGTTTCGAACTTAGCGATGGGCAACTTCAAAAAGCCTTAATATCCAGAGCCCTGTCGCAGGATACCGCCCTTATTATCCTGGACGAACCCACCTCGCACCTCGACATGTACCACAAGGCCTATATGCTTCACCTACTAAAAAAACTGGCGAAGGAAACGGGCAAGACCATCTTGTTTTCGTCGCACGAAATCGATTTGGCCATTCAACTGTGCGACACCCTTATTGTTATGGCAAAAGATAATGTTGAAACAGGCCAGCCCTGTAACCTCATTAAAAAAGGTGTTTTTGACAAACTTTTCCCCGACGATTTAATTGGTTTCGATGAAAATACGGGAAGTTTTAAGGTGAAGAAATAACGTCTTCATCCATTTTCAATTTTACAACTTTCAACAAAACACCTATCTTTGGTTAAATTATTTTTTATAATGAGCGACAATTTAATTCTCTTTCTATCCATTATCATTTCGGCCGCTATTGGCGCTTATTTGGGCATGCTTATTAACAAGCTGAAAAGCAAAGGCGAAAAAAGCACTTTGGAAGAACGCAACCTAAACCTACAACAACAATTAACAAGCTCGAAAGAAACTTTGGAAGCCGAAACCCAAAAACTTTCAAACCAATTTAACCTGCAATTAACCGATTTAAAAGAAACCATTTCGAAAATCGAAGAAAACCGCGAAGAAATCCGAAAGGAAAAAGAACTGCTAAACTCCGAACTGGCACGCCGCAACACCGAATACGAAAACCTCCAAGAACTAAACCTAAAACGAGATAAAGAATTAGAAGAACGCCAAGCCCAATTACGCAAGGATTTCGAGTTGTTGGCCACGAGGATTTTAGATGAAAAATCGGAAAAATTCACCCTTCAGAATAAAGAAAACATTAAAAACATACTAAACCCGTTACAGGAAAAAATTAAAACTTTTGAAGAAAAAGTCGATACCACCCAAAAGGAAAGCATAAGCATGCACTCGGCCCTAAAAACACAATTGGAAGGCCTAAAGGAACTAAACCAACAAATTACCAAAGAAGCCACCAACTTAACCCGGGCCTTAAAAGGCGACAGTAAAATACAAGGCAACTGGGGCGAGTTGGTCCTGGAACGGGTTTTGGAAAAATCGGGACTGGAAAAAGACCGCGAATATTTTGTACAACAAAGTTTTACGCGCGACGATGGCTCACGGGTTATGCCCGATGTAGTACTGCACCTACCCGACGGCAAAAAAATGATAATAGACAGCAAGGTTTCGCTCTTAGATTACGAACGCATGGTTAATGCCGACGATGACGACAAAGCACAATTTTTAAAAGCCCACATAGCCTCGGTTAAAAAGCATATCGAGCAGCTTTCGGAAAAAAATTATCAGGATTTGTACCATATCGATTCGCCCAATTTCGTTTTAATGTTCGTACCCATAGAACCCGCTTTTGCCGTAGTTGTTAACGAAGACAACAGTATTTACAACAAAGCTTTCGAAAAAAACATTGTAATTGTAACCCCCTCCACCCTTTTAGCTACCTTGCGTACCGTGGACAGCATGTGGACCAACGAAAAACAACAACAAAACGCCATTGAAATTGCCACACAGGCAGGGCGGCTATACGATTCGTTCGTAAACCTTACCGACGAACTCATTAAAGTAGGCAACCAAATTGGCACGGTACAAAAATCGTACGAAGGCGCTATGGTAAAACTTACCGGAAAGGGCAATTTGGTTAAACGCGTTGAAAACCTAAAACTCCTCGGGGCAAAAGCAACCAAACAACAAAACGAAAAACTTTTAAAACGAGCCGAAGACGATTAATCCTCAAAAAATATCACGCAAAAACATGATAATTAAAAATATCACTTAAATTAGTGATAAATTTGTTTATCACGTAAAAAAATGATAAATTAGCACTTTAAAAGTATGCAGAATTATGTCAACCAGTATTTTAACAGGCGATATTATTAAATCCCGGGCACATAAAAATTCAGACGTCTGGATTAATGTGCTAAAGCAAGCATTTGCCCATTTAAAACTTAATAAATATTCATGGAGCATATACCGTGGCGATAGCTTTCAAATAGAACTCTACGATACAACTTCGGGTTTTATAGCCGCCACCTATATAAAAGCGTGCATAAAAACCATTAAAAACTTAGATGTAAGATTAGCCATCGGTATTGGCGAAAAAACCTATAAAGGCAATATGGTAGCCGAATCCAATGGCCCGGCTTATTTGTATTCGGGCGAAACCTTGGAAACCCTAAAAAAAGACAAGCAAAACTTAAAAATAAAAACCACGGACCCCGACACAAACGAAACCCTTAACGTATGCTTTAAATTGGCATTAATAGCCATGGACACCTGGACGGCCAATTCGGCAGAAATTGTTAAATTAAGCATTGAAAACCCCAATGCACTACAAAGCGAGCTGGGCAAAATAATAGGCATTAACCAAAACGCCGTAAGCATGCGGCAAAAACGGGCACACTTAACCGAAATACTAGAACTGGACCAACTTTATCGAAAAAAAATAAACACCCTATGATGCTTTTAATAAAACTCCTTTTGGCACATGTAATAGCCGACTTTTTTATACAACCAAAATCGTGGGTAGCCCACAAGGAAAAGCACAAGTTTAAATCGGTTAAGTTATACCTTCACGTTATTGTACATGTTGTTTTAACAGCGCTATTGCTTTGGGATTTGTCGTTATGGCCAATACTTGTTATTATAGGATTATCGCATTTCATTATTGATGGATTAAAACTTACCCTTCAAAAGAAAAAAACAAAACGTAGGCTATTTTTTATCGACCAAATCCTTCATATTTTGGTTATTTTGGCTTGCTTCATTTTATACGGCAACACCCCAATACCCAGCGAAGCCTTTGTATCTAAGGGCTTGCTTTTGCTGCTGTGCCTTATGTTTTTAACATTGCCCACTTCTATCGTTATGAAAACGGTTTTTACCAAATGGAATATTTCGGAACTAACCAAAAGCCACAAATCGCTTAAAGATGCCGGGCAGTACATTGGTATATTAGAACGCTTTTTAGTTTTTGTTTTTATAGTTTCAGGGCATTGGGAAGCCGTTGGGTTTTTAATAACGGCCAAGTCGGTTTTTCGTTTTGGCGATTTAAAAAATTCCAAACACCGCCAACTTACCGAATACATTTTAATAGGCACCCTTATAAGCTTTAGTATAGCCATTATAACGGCCTTAATTTTTAACGTCTTGACTGTATATGTTTAAAACCATTGAAGCGTCGCAGGTTACCATAACCCAGCTTATGCTGCCATCGCACTCCAATTTTAGCGGCAAAATCCATGGCGGGCACATTTTAAACCTAATGGACCAAATTGCTTTTGCCTGCGCCTCGAAACATTCGGGGTATTATTGTGTTACGGCATCGGTAAACCGGGTCGATTTTTTAAATTCTATTGAGGTTGGCGAACTGGTAACGTTAATGGCATCGGTAAACTACACGGGCAGGACCTCGATGGTTATTGGGCTTCGGGTAGAATCCGAAAACATACAAACGGGCGAAAAAAAGCACTGCAATTCGTCGTATTTTACCATGGTGGCAAAAGATAAAAACGGCAAGAACATGCCCGTTCCCGGCATAATTTTAAATACCGCGGATAGTGTTAGGCGCTTTGCCCGAAGTGTGGAACGCCAAGAACAATCGAAACACCGAACATCAAAATTCCTACCGGAAAAATTTAATGCCAACGACTATATTGAAATAATAAAAACCCACAATGCCAAGATTGTGCTTTAAAAGTTTTAGTACTTTTGCAGCGTTGAAAAAACTTCATTTAGAATGAGAAAATTTTTAGTCCGATTTTTAATCATCTTAACCGTAATTGGTGCTGGTTATTTTTGTTTTATTTATTTTGTACCGTATAGCGAAGGCATACGAGCTGGCGAGCTTATAAAATTCAGCAAAAAAGGCTTTATTATAAAAACTTGGGAAGGCCAACTAAGCCAAGGCGTATCGGACGAACAACAGTTCCAGTTTTCGGTAGAGGATAAAGACAAAGCCATTATAGCAGATTTGGAAAAATACCAAGGTCGATTTGTAAAACTTACTTATTTTGAGCGCTATCGCGGCTTCTTTTGGTTGGGCGACACCAAGTATTTTGTTACCAAGGTCGAGGAAGACAAGGAACGGCAGTCGTTTACCCGCTAAAAGCAATTATTTTTGTGTTTTTGCCACGCTTCGGTTTATTCGAAAAACAAAAATATAATAGCCCAATCCGATAAAACATACTACGCCAAAACTTATTACAAAAATGGCTTTTAAAGAAGCTCCATACCTTGAAACAATAGAACTGTACATAAAGCCTACAACTATTAGGCTTAAAGCCCAATTTATATAACGCCACCATCCCATGGCTTTTTGGGTTTTATTCTTATTTTTATTTTGCTGTAATTTTTGTCGTTTAAGCGTAATCCAAATACCCGACAAAATTAAAAACGAAATACCACAACCTGCAAAAAACCAAATAATTTTGGTTGGCAAACCGCCCCAATATCCAAAGTGCAGTGGGTCGGCAATGTCGTTAACCCACATTAAAACACCTATATCTTCGGCTTTTTGGGTTTTAACTACTTTGTAATTATTCAAATTAATATACACCCTATTGGCCCGTTCCCTAACTAAAGGCACATTGTTATATCCTGTTAAATATAAGGTAGAGGCATAATTCTTTGGAACCGTTATGCCCCCTACTTTAAGACCTGGAATTTCATTTTTTGCTATTTTTTCAATTTTACTAAAATCTATTGTATCAACTAAAACATCCGTCTTGTTTGCCGTAGCTACTTTTGGCGTATCGGGGTTTACCTTATTCCCTATGTTATTTATGTTTGTACGCTCCGTAAAGTACCAAATACCCGTTATTGAAAACAGCACAACAAAAGGCAGCACCCATAAACCGATTAGCCGGTGCAGGCTTCTAAAAACCATAATAGCACTATTACCCTTTTGAAAAGAAAAGAACTTTTTCCACCACGTTTTATAAATAAATAAGGCCGTTGTTAACGACATTAATAAAAAGAAAGCGAAGGCCAATACAATAAAATAACCTATTTGATATTGGGGCATAAACAAAAAATAATGCAAATCCCTAAAAAAGCGCTGGATGGTAAGCGTTGTTTCACCCTGGATTTTCCCCGTATACGGATTTGCAAACACATAGCTTCTTTTGCCATTTTCTTCCTTATAAATTATATCGCACATATAAGGCGCTTCCGCCCGTTGCCATAAGGTTATTTTGGCATTGGGATAAATGGTCTTGAAATTTTGAATTATATCGTTTTTATTAGCTAATGTATCGCTTGGGGTTGCCCGGATTTCCAAATTAAAAAGCCAATCCATTTCGTTGCTTAGCGTTGCCATAGTACCAGAAAAACATACTATAAAAAATAGTATGCTTAACTTAACGCCAATCCAACTATGGATTTTAAAAAAAAACTTCTTGCTTATTTTCATTAACTTTTAAAAGGTATAGGAAACGGTAGCTACTATGTTCCTTTTTCTTCCGGGAAAAGCCCTTAAAAAATCGTAGCCCCCAACCCAATGCGTTTTATTGAAAAGGTTATTGAAATTAAGTTGAATTTGGAACTTATCGACATTATAATACAATGCGGTATTGACTAAGCCATAGCTTGGAAAAACCGGTTGAATTTCCGATACGGTTGTTATGGAACCATTACGCTTATCGACATAATCGTAACCCAAGCCAAAGCCCAATCCCGACAATTGGCCTTTATCGATTACATATTTGCTCCATATATTAAACGTGTTTCTTGGGGCATTGGGTTTTTGGCTGCCAAAAACCTCCAAGGTGGCCTCGTCGGCTTCGGTAAAATAGGCATGGTTGTAAGCGTAGTTAAGAATTACGCTCCAATTACTTAGTATCTGGCCATACACATCAACTTCGAACCCTTTCGATTTTTCTTCGCCTATTTGCTGCAACAAATCCGCATTACTGCTATCATTGGCACTGTAAAGCGCTCCTTTTTGGGTTAGGTTATAAAGTGCCAATGTAGCGCTTAAACGCTTTTGAAACCATTCCGATTTTATTCCCACCTCAAACAACTGGCTTCTTAACGGGTCGAAAGGCCCACCAGCCTCGGGATTATTTATATCGGTTGCCGTTTGGGGCTGGTACCCCTTAACCCAAGTACCGTATACGTTTACGTTATCGGTTACTTTGTACACCATTCCAATTCGGGGAATAAAGGCGTTTTGTTTTACTATTTCTTCGTTATCGGTATTATAATCTAAATAATCGGCAAAATAATCCATTCTTAACCCCAATAGTAAATCGAATTTCTTGTAGCTTACTTGGTTCTGTAAATATATGCCCTGGTTTACTTGTTTGTACTGCGTATAATTTCTAATGGTGTAAACATAATTGGTCATATCGCGCAGAGCGTTTGCGGTAGGCGATGTTAAATCGAAGGGTGCTACATTGCCAACGGGGTTTCCATTGGCGTCTAATACATAGTTATCAATATTGTTTACATTAAAAGAGTTTGTAGCGTTGCCGTTTTTCAACAAATATGAAGCAGCCTCCAGTTGCGAGCCTCCCGGTTCCAGTTCTTGCTGAAAATAATCGTAACCTACTAACAGCTTATTGCTTACTTCTCCTAAGTCCAAAGTATAATTGAAATAATTGGTGAAATTTTGATTGTTCCACGAGCGCTTTCTTTCAAAAACACGCATGGCTACTTTGGTTATATCCAAAGTACCGTCGCCCAAAGCCCAAAAATTGTTGGCCGTTCGGTGTTCCAACAAATCTTCGTCGTAGCCCGAATTCATGTACATACTGTTAAAACTTAATTGCTCCGAAAATTTATGCTGAAAGGACAGGGTAACATTTAAGTTCTGTTCGTACAAAAAATCGTTGGCGGCACTTAACGATTTGGTTATTGGCGTTGAATATAAATCACCATCACCAAAAACAGCCTGTCCCCTATCCAATCTCCCTTTGGAATCTTGATAAACAATATCTAAATTCAGTCTGGTTTTATCGCTGGGAATAAACGAAAAGGACGGTGCCACAACCAAGTTTTTAGAATATTGTAAATCCCTATACCCATCGGAGTTTTCGTAACCAATATTTAATCGGTACAATAATTTATTATCTTTGGTCATCGGACCGGTAAAGTCGGCCAAAGTCCTAAAAGTATTGTAACTGCCTATACTGGTACTTATGGATTGTTTGCTTTCCATTAAGGGCTTTTTGGTTACCGTATTAATGGTTCCGCCGGGCGAAGCGTTGCCAAACAATGCCGAAGCAGGGCCTTTAATAACCTCTACACGCTCGACGTGCGGAATTAACTGCTGTTTCCAAAAACTGGTCATTTGCCTGGAGCCATTAAGCAGTATACTGGAATTATCCTGGCCTTGCAGCCTAAACCCGCGTATGGTTAAATCGTTATAAAACGAAAATTGGTTAACGCCACTTACATTTTTTACAATATCGTTTACCGTAAATGCCGCTTGGTCCAAAATAACTTCCTTGGTAACATAGCCTACCGACTGCGGCACATCCTTAAGTTTCGTTGCCGTTTTTGTTGCTACAAACGAACTTGTATTTTTATAACTTTGCTCGCTTCTTCCAATTATTTCCACCTCTTGCAACTGTTCGTGGGATTCTTTTAATATAAAGTTAAGTTCAATATCTTCATGGCGGCCAACCGAAATGGTTTTTACCCCACTGACATACCCCATAAAACTAACTGTTAACGTATGAGTCCCTGGTTGAATGTGCTTGATTATATATTCACCATTAAAATTTGTTACGCTACCATTATGGCTGCTTAACACTACATTAGCCCCTACCAAGGGCATGTTATTATCATCGGTTATTTTTCCTTTTATTGAATTTTGTGAATTTAATTTTATTGCTGTTGCAAACAGTAGTAACATAGAAAATAGTATCGCTCTCATTTTTTAGATTTGATTAATTTGAAAGCAAAAATACATTTTATTTTTATTTAGACTTATTTTAAATAAATATTTTTATTGAAATTTTTAATCAAACAAAAAAGCAGAACTAATTAAATCAGCCCTGCTTTTCTTAATCTATAATGAAGTGCATTTTATACCATTTCTGCCTTTAAATTACCCATTAAAATTTGCTCTTTTCCGTTTATGCGAAAAATAGCTGTGTTTTTTCTGAGTAATTTTAAAACAAAAATGGTATTACTTACTCAAGTACATTTTACGGCGGGCATACAAATCGTAAAACTCGTCGTCTTTTAAACTATCTATAAACAAAATGCTTTCGCCCGTACTTTTCATTTCGGGACCTAAGCGTTTATTTACGTTAGGAAATTTATTAAACGAAAATACGGGTTGCTTAATGGCGTAGCCTTCTAATTTTGGATTAAAGTTAAAATCCTTCACCTTTTTATCGCCCAACATGACCTTGGTTGCATAATTTACGTATGGCTCGCCGTAGGCTTTGGCTATAAACGGCACTGTTCTGGATGCTCTTGGATTAGCTTCGATTATATAAACAATATCGTCCTTTATGGCAAACTGTATGTTTATTAAGCCAACGGTGTTTAAGGCCAAGGCAATTTTTTTGGTATGGTCCACGATTTGCTGCATAACCAAATCGCCCAAGTTAAACGGTGGCAAGGTAGCGTTACTATCGCCCGAGTGGATGCCGCAAGGCTCGATATGCTCCATAATACCTATAATGTAAACATCCTCGCCATCGCAAATGGCATCGGCCTCGGCCTCAATAGCGCCATCGAGATAATGGTCCAGCAGCAATTGGTTGCCCGGCATTTGGCTTAACAGGCCAACCACGTGTTTTTCCAGTTCGGCACGGTTAATTACAATTTTCATGCCCTGGCCGCCCAATACGTATGAGGGGCGTACCAAAATTGGAAAATCCAAAACATCGGCTACCGCCAAGGCTTCATCGGCCGTTGTGGCTACGTCGAATTTAGGGTATGGAATATTATTGTTTTTCAATAAGTTGGAAAACAAGCCCCTATCCTCGGCCAAATCCAACGACTCGAAACTGGTTCCTATTATTTTAACACCGTAGCGCGACAGTTTTTCAGCTAATTTTAAAGCCGTTTGCCCGCCCAATTGCACGATAACGCCTTCGGGTTTTTCGTGTTTTATAATATCGTAAATATGTTCCCAGAATACGGGCTCGAAATACAGTTTGTGCGCCGTATCGAAATCGGTTGACACGGTTTCGGGGTTACAGTTAATCATTATGGTTTCGTAGCCTGCTTCGGCTGCTGCTAAAACGCCGTGCACACAGCAATAATCGAACTCGATACCCTGCCCGATGCGGTTGGGCCCCGACCCCAGTACTATTATTTTCTTTTTATTGGAAACTACGCTTTCGTTTTGCGAGAACCGCTCGCCATTGGCCGTTTCCATATCGCTTTCGAACGTTGAATAGTAATATGGGGTTTGTGCCTTAAACTCGGCGGCGCAGGTATCAACCAATTTATATACCCGATTGATGTTCATTTCCTCGCGCTTGTTGTACACTTGGCTTTCCAAACAGCCCAGCATGTGCGCTATTTGGCGATCGCCATAGCCTTTTTGCTTGGCTTCGAGCAACAAATCTTTTTGGATATTGTCGATATTATAGGTTGAAATTTCCTTTTGCAACAAGAATAATTCCTCGTATTGCCTTAAAAACCACATGTCGATTTTGGTAATTTCGTGTATGCGGCTTAGCGGAATGCCCATGGCAATGGCATCGTAAATTATAAATACCCTATCCCATGACGGTACGGTAAGTTTTTCGATAATTTCTTCGTAATTTTTATTTTCCTTACCATCGGCGCCCAAGCCGTTTCGTTTAATTTCCAATGATTGGGTGGCTTTGTGGAGCGCTTCTTGAAACGAGCGGCCTATGCCCATAACCTCGCCCACCGATTTCATTTGTAGGCCCAGGGTTCGGTCGGAGCCTTCAAATTTATCGAAATTCCAACGTGGTATTTTTACGATAACGTAGTCCAAGGTTGGCTCGAACAATGCCGAAGTGGATTTTGTAATTTGGTTTTGAAGTTCGTCCAAATGGTACCCAATAGCCAACTTGGCGGCTATTTTTGCAATAGGATACCCGGTTGCCTTACTGGCCAATGCCGACGAGCGCGATACACGGGGATTGATTTCAATAGCTATAATTTCCTCGTTTTCATCGGGCGACACGGCAAACTGCACGTTACAGCCGCCGGCAAAATCGCCAATACTGCGCATCATGTGTATGGCCATATCGCGCATTTTTTGGAAGGTTTTGTCGCTAAGGGTCATGGCCGGAGCTACGGTAATGGAATCGCCCGTATGGATGCCCATGGGATCCATATTTTCTATGGAACAGATGATAACCACATTGTCGTTGGAATCCCTTAAAAGTTCCAATTCGTATTCCTTCCAGCCAATTAAGGCCTTGTCTATCATAACTTCGTGAATGGGCGATACTTCCAATCCGCGACGCAGCAATTCGTCGAAATCTTCTTCTTTATAAACAAAGGATGCCCCTGCCCCTCCAAGGGTAAACGATGCCCGTATTACCAACGGAAAGCCAAATTCCTGCGCTATTTCCTTGCCTTTTAAAAACGAGGTTGCCGTAGCCTGCGGCGCCATGGGAATACCTATTTTTAGCATAAGCTCGCGGAACTTCTCGCGGTCCTCGGTTATGTTTATGGCATCGATGTCCACGCCAATAATGTCCACGTTAAAATCTTTCCAAATGCCTTTTTCATCGGCCTCAATACACAAATTTAAGGCTGTTTGTCCTCCCATTGTTGGTAAAACGGCATCGATTTGTGGGTGTTCCTTTAAAATTTTAACTATCGATTTTGTGGTTAGCGGCAACAGGTAAACATGGTCGGCCATGGAGGGGTCGGTCATGATGGTTGCGGGGTTCGAGTTTATTAAAACGGTTTCGATACCGTCCTCCCGTAACGAGCGTAAGGCTTGTGTCCCGGAATAGTCGAACTCGCATGCTTGCCCAATAACAATAGGCCCTGAGCCAATAATTAAAATCGATTTAAGTTTTGAATTTTTCGGCATTTTTCTGGATTATGTGTTGTTTTTTAATTCGTTACAAAAATAGCGATACGCAGATATAAAAAAAGGCGTTACGCTTAAGTAACACCTTTTTATTATCAACAATTGTTAATCATTATTTTTTATGTCTTGCTTCGGACGATACAGACAATTTTTTTCTACCCTTGGCTCTTCTGCGGGCAAGTACTTTTCTTCCGTTAGCGGTAGCCATTCTTTCCCTAAAACCGTGCTTGTTTCTTCTCTTTCTTTTCGATGGCTGAAATGTTCTTTTGCTCATTGTATTGTATCTTTAAAAAATCTTAATATTTTTGATGTGTTAGCTTCCTAAAAAACCGAGGGCAAATATACAAAGACTTTTTTGTTTAACAAATGTTATTTAAAATATTTTTCAGCTTTTTTACACTATGGCTTAAGCCCTTATTTTTAAGCATATCGCATCGATTTTGTTTCGTAAGAATATCTTAACTTTGACAAATTTTTAGTTAATTTGCAATCGCTTTAAAAAACAATCTGTTGTTTATAGACAAAAACAATGTTTTAATTTAGTAAAAATGTACAATAAAATTATAAAACTAATTATTGCTGCCGGGCTTGTTGCCTTTGCTGTTTACCAATTTACCGAAAATTATATAGGTAATGGCATTATGCTTATTCTTTTAGCCTTGGTATTTGTATTTCTGTATTTTAAAAACGAACTTATTTTACGTGCTTTTTTTAGGTTACGAAAACAAGATTTCAACGGTGCAAAAAAATGGTTAGATAAAATTAAAAACCCCGAAGCGGCTTTGGTAAAAAAGCAACAGGGCTACTACAACTATCTGCACGGCTTAATGATTTCGCAAACCAACATGAACGAAGCCGAAAAATATTTTAAAAAAGCGGTAACTTTAGGGCTTTCCATGAATCACGACCTTGCTATGGCAAAATTAAATTTGGCAGGTATTGCCTTTTCCAAACGCCGTAAGTTGGAAGCCCAAAAACTATTGACCGAGGCTCAAAAATTAGATAAACAAGGGATTTTAACCGACCAAATAAAAATGATGAAGGACAACATGAAGCGCGCCCAAATGCCCAACCAACATTACGGGCAAGGTGGATCGCTAAGAGCTCAGAAACGGCGCGGGTAGAGCTGCTTCCCTACTCGCTTAATGTAGTGTTATTGTAGTGCTTTTAACTTCAATTCTTCTATTAAACTTTGCGCAGTTTCTATTTCGGCAACCAATTCTTCAATTACTTTTACCGAATCGATATTACCTTGTGGAAAAGCAAATAATCCGTTCGGGTTTTCTACTGCCAAAAATACTTTATTGTTGATGAACGATAGCATGATTTCCCGATTGAATTTTTCTTTCAACGCTACAATTTTTTCCATAATAACCGATGATAAAATATATCGGGATTCGATTTGATCGGGACTGTACACAACGAAATGTTTATTGAAACGAGCATCTTCCAATAGTATTTTTTCTTCGTTTTTAAATTTGAAACTTGCAAAGCGGTCTGCTTTTGTCGATAATGTATTGGGAATAATTACGGTACTTGTGGTAAGGTTTTTATTAAAATTGGCAAAACAATACATGCCGCGGAACGAAAAATACACATTGTCTGCCGATTTTGATGTGAAGATGTTTTTCAACACATATTGATATATAACAACCAGCAAATTAATTCCAGGGATTTTCAATAGAACATCGATGGTTTTATTGCTTACGTTTTCTTCAATCACGCCAATATCGGCAATGTACAAATCTACGCCATTAACCCGGCCTTTCATTTGCCCGAAAGTATAAACGGGCGTATTTACAGTAAGCCAAGCAAACAGGTTGCTCTCCTTGACTTTACTTTTTGAAAGTTGCGAAAATTGCGAAAACTCAAAACTCGGAAAAAGTTGTTTTACCATTTTGGAAATGGTATTGCCTTCTAAAACTTTAAACCGACTAAAAAAATATGCAAACAAATACGACGACAGCGATATACCCACAAAAAGCGGAATAATATAATACAGCGTAGCATACGGATTAGCTGTTGAAGGTTGAAATTTTTCTGTAATTTTTGAAAAAAACGCAAGTTTTCCGCCGGAATACATCCCGATAAAAAAACAAACCACTCCTACAAAATAAACTCCCGTAAGCAACCACATTATTTTTTGAAAAAATGAGGTAAGACTTCTCTTCCGATAAATGGATTTTAGACTGGATTTGGTTTCTTGGTAAACCTGATTAACAAGTTGTTGGTTCATTAAATATTGTTTTATTTTTCCCAAGCTAAGGTATTCCAAGGGCTGTTTGGGTTGCTACGAATAGAACGATAGTGGTTTATGTATTCTGTACAATAGCCATTATCTTTTATATAAAAATCCATGGTCATGCCAATGAGTTGGCTTCGGCCAAATTCGTCCCAAGAGTTAAAATTGTTTTTTGCCATTTGGGTGGCTTTACCAATAATTTCCCAAGCTTCGGCTTCCGAAATTAAATTAGCGGTAAACGCCCGGCGGGCTTGCCCCACAAGGGTGCTAATATCCCAACCCATGCTTCCTATTTCTATATCCGATTCGAACTCGATAATGCCCTGGGTTTGTAAATATGCTATAATATTGTGCTTGCCCAATCGGTCGAACATACGTTTAGCCCTGTCGTTATTACCATATTCTGTCTCTAATTTGGTATACCACGTTTCTTTGGGTTCGTTTTTAAAAATAGGATAAATGGTGTTAAAATAACCACGCCGGCCATCGTTTAAAAAGTAATTGGTTAAATCGAGATAGCCTTCGCGGGTGTTAATGTACCAGCCTTTCATATACGCATCGAAATCGCGGGGTTTTTTGCCTTTATGGGTAAAGGGTAAAATGTTATTGTCGACCGACCAATGTACCGACATAATGGCATCCAAAGCCATAGAAAATTGTTGTGTTTTGGTTAAGGTTGATGTTTGGCTTTGGGTAATTAAACCTTCGGAAGCGCTATTGCGTCCTTGTTTAAAATAACGATAGCCCCAAAGTATTAAAACTACGGCACCAATTACATATTTCGCCCATGGGTGTGAAAGAATTTCTGACATAACATTTTAATTTAAAAGTTGATTAATATTAATTTCTTTTTGTTCGGCTTTCGGGATTTCCAGCAGCGGTTCGGTTTTGTCTTTTCTAAAACCTGCAATAATGCTTGCCGGAAACATTTGTATTTTGTTGTTGTAGTCGGTTACGCTTGCATTATATGCCCGGCGTGCTGCCGAGATGTAATCCTCTAAATTGGATAATTCGTACTGAAGTTCTAAAAATTGGGTATCGGCTTTTAAGTTGGGGTAATTTTCGGCCGTTAGCTTAAAATTTTCTATCCAGCCCGAAAATTCGTTAGATGTGTTTATTTTTTCTTCCTGACTTTGGTTGGCTTCGGTTTTACTGCGCAGCTCGGTTACTTTTAGCATTATTTCTTTTTCGTGTGCTATGTATTTGTTTAACAACGCCACCAAATTTGGAATTAAATCGAAACGTTTTTTTAAGTAAATTTCAATACTGCCGTAGGCTTGCAGAACGGTGTTTTTTTTAGCAATAATTAGATTGCTTATTGTTATACCGTAAATAACAAGTAATACGGCTACAGCAATTAGGATGATGAATAATGTTGTCATTTTTTTTAAAGGTTTATTTGTATTTTTCTATCCAATTTTTTTCATGTTTTGTCAAAGTTTCGGTTTCGGGGATATAATTTGGATTGGGAATATACCAATCTAAATTTTCATAAAAATCTTTTAACTCCGCATTTTTAAAAATATATCCCCTTCTTGCAAAAGGAAGGTTTTTGTAAATTCGTTTTTCAACTCGTTTATGGGGAGTTTATAGTTTCCGGCTTCTAAAGGGTCGCCAAAATAATTCTTACTTATGGTAAAAGGGCTATTTATTTCAATCGATTTGTATGCTGTAATTCTAACCGTTTCGTTGTCTAATAGCTTTTGACCAAATAAAGGGTAAAAATTTACTACTGAAATTAATGCTATGAGGAATAATTTGTTTTTCATGGCTACTTTTTCTTAACAATATAAATGCCTTGACTTTCGCTTTCGTTTTGATTTGAAGGATAAGAATACACTATAAAAGAAACATTGGTTTTTGTTTTAAATTTTTCGGGAACGGAATAATGGTTTAAATAGCCATCGGAGCTGAAAAACAAAAAAGGATATTTATCGGCATTTTCTTTAAACCGTACATACTCATTTTCCTTTTTTAGTTTGTAATAACCTATTCCTTGAAATTGTGCGATAATGGATGTGTAAGTAACCGTTTCGGATACATCTGTTTTATGGAATGAAATTTTTTCTATTTTATCGTTTGGGTAGTCAAGTGCCTTTTCGGGGTAAGTATATAGTTTTAGCCTTTCGTCTGGATATAGTTTATCAAGTACCGAGCCCGAATGTGATAGCCAATCGGAATATGTATTGGATTTATTATCTTTTAAAAAAATGAGTTTGTTATATTTTGCATATTTTCCGGGATAGTTTTCAAAGGTTCTTTCGCTAAAATAATTGCCGCCTAAAAAGTAGCCGATTGGCATATGCAAAGCAACCCAACCTTCATTTATTTTTAAATAAATTAGCTCATCATTACTATAAATTACGGTAGAAGCTTTGTTATAATACGCTTCAAATAACGATATCCAATCATCTTTTTCCATTTTTTCTTCTTGGGAATTTATTATTTGATAAAAGGGTTCTGCTTCTACCTTCTGCTTTGAAAAATCGTGAGCAGTACTGTCGGCAAACACAAAATGTGTTTTATAAGGTAAAAACCCAGACTTAATGCTGGTTATAGAATCTCCTTCAGCATTTATTTTTATTTGAGAAAAGCCGGTATCTACAATAAAATAGTTGTTTATTGTATCGTACGTGATAAATGAATATTTTGCATTGGAAATTTTCTCTATTATGTAATTTTCAGAACTAACACCTTCACTTAAATAGCGGTAATCGGACTTATTTATAACAAAAGAAGGGATTAAATTAATCCTGGAACATTGTTGGATAACAATAAGTACGGCTACTAAAATAAGTATTTTTTTACGCTTTTTTTTCATATCGAGTAAACTTTTTGAAACAACCTTACCGTTAGCAATGAAGCAAACAGCAAGGTTATAGATAAAAGGGGAAAAGCTTTTTTATTGGTAATATTTTGCGGGCACCATTCGGGTACTGTACCCAAAACCGTCCTTAACACTTTGTAGCCCCCTGAACCAAGCAAAAGGAATAATACCGTCGGAAGGCAAACGTTTGTTGGGCAAAGGTGTATTATCGTAAATGTAATCGAAAACTATCCTTATATCGGCATCGGGTTCTATGCCCAAATCGTTTAAAATGGTTTCGTCGAGAACAAAATGCGGGCGGCTTTGTGGGTCATTAAGGTCATTGTACAACTTTACCATATTTTTGGAATATTTATTTTGGTCTATTTCTTTCATTTTCCTAAAATCGTTCAAATGTTTAGAGACCTGCTTTATCACCGAAATATTTTTAGCATACTTTGGATTGGTTGAATACACATATAAAATTAAAGCCGGGGTAATATCGCTTGTAATTTTTTCCCAAAGCTGGCTGTCTGCCTGAACTACGGCGGCATAAATAATTTTGGCATTGGCTACATTGCTTTGCCATTTTGCCTTGCCAAACAACAGTGGCTCTCCTCCAATAGTATTTTTTACCAATTGGCTTTTCGGATTGTTTACATCGGCTTGAATAGCTTCTAATTTAGATAAGTTGGTTTTGTTTTCAATATAGGCATCGTCTACTTTTTCCATAGTAAAGCGCAATGTGTTTCTAAACTTTTTAGATTGATTTTTTTGTTCTTCTCTTTCTAAAATCCGCTCTTTAAGTCCACTTACATCGACACCTTGTTTTTCCATTTTAAGGACATCTTTCATACTTAGGTTTTCTTCCCAATTTTTTGCTGTATTAATTCCTGGAAATTTCATGTTTGTTTGTTTTTAATGGTTAATAAAAGTTTATAATATTTTATATTTATAGTAAATAAAGCCGAATGCTCCTGCCAAAAACCCTAATAAAAAAAATTCCTGAAGCAATACGAAACCCGGTACGACCAAAGGTTTCGTAAAAAAATCGTTGCCTGCTACTATTGGGGGTAATGGCCCAGTTTTTATCTAAAAAGTGCCTATACATTTAAACAGGCAAATCAAGGATAGGATTAAATAAATGTATTCGGGGTATTGGGAAAAAAATATTTTCCCTTTCTCGAAATATTTGTCTACGACTTCCAATTTATTCTACGCTTTTCTTAATGGTTTTTTATTCGTCCTCAATTTTAAATATTCGGGAATAGTTGTCAAATTCGGTATTCTTTAACGCTTCTTCAATAACTTTTTTAGCAATATCGAAGTTTACAACAACGCACCCTACTTCCATTGTGCCGCTTCCTATACTTCCGCCATCTACATGCCCGAGACCTGTCCAGCCTAAAACTTCATCCATTTCGTCTTCAAGCCTATGGCGTTTGCTAAGGTCTTGTTCTGTTCCAAATCCATTTATTTTATATTCAATTTCTAAAAACGAAGTTTTGTCGTCGTCAAACTCTTCGTAGCCTTCTTCTATCTTCCCGTTAATTTCGTTTTGAATTGCTTGTTGCAATTTTGTAGCCGATACGGCTTTAACTGTTTTATCCTGTCCTTTTTGACCTACAGCACCCCAATGGACAACTGCTTTTTTTTCATTATCGTTCCAGGTTTCCCAATAATGGAGCTGGTTGTTAATAAGCTTATAAAGTTTTAGCATCTTTTAATTTTTTAAGCATTAAATTATCTCTGTTTAGGTACATAATAACCGCAAAAAGTATAAACATAACGGCAAAGGCATAGTAGCCCACTCCGGCGGCTTTATGGAAACAAAAGGCCGAAAAAACCATGGGGATTAAGGGTGCTAACATGCGCTCAATCTGGAAGATGGAATCGACCTTTATATAAAGTTGTTCGTTGCCTGTGTTTTTAAGTTTAAGTGTATTGCTTTTTTTGTTTTTGTTTCCGTATTTTATGTAAAGCGTGTTTGTTTGGGCTGTTAGGCCTATTTCCATTTTTTGCTCGACCTTGCCCAACTCCTCATCGTTTAAATAAGCGGTTACGGTTTGGTTTTTACTGTTTGTTATTTCTATAATTACTTTTGCCATTGTTGGGTATTGTAATAATTATGTTAAAAATTGAATTCGTAATCTTTTTTTATAAAATCGGGATTAGCGTTATGTTCAAATCTTTTGCCGTCAATTTTATAATCGCCCATTTCGCATCCATAACCCTCGGAAAACATTGTAAATTGTGGCCACATAACCATTTTCATATCCGATAAAACAAATTTTTGCGAGGGCAATTCAACCCTGTAGCTGTCGTTTATAAAAAGTGTTTTGTTAATTGAAGCGTGATAGCGGTTTCGAATTGAATCATAACTCCGAATATATATTTCGGCAAAAAGCGTGTCCACCACACTTCCGTTATGAACCCTTAATATTTCGCAGGCAGATACTTCTGAAAAATCAAATCCTGTAAACGAAATGCTAATACCATTTACGGTATCGGTTTTTGCACAATTAATTTCAAATTCCTTTAGCTCACTTTCGGACCACTTTTGAAAACAGCTTTGTAGCATTAATACCGATAAAAAACCGAATATTACCCGATTAATCTTTTCTTTCACTGGAATTTTATTATACACAACTTGTAGCACTCTTAAAAGTTACAAACCGCCCATACCCACATAATGCGCAAACTCTTTTTCTATCAACTTTCCGGCTTTGTTATATTTTTCAATATATACCCCGCTTCCGTCCTTGGCCTTGGTTTCAATGGTGTAATTGCCGTTGGTATGGATGGTTTTGGTTTTATTGTTATTGTATTTAATTTGCTTTTCCAGCAACTTACCATTTTCATCGTATTCCTCGGTTTGTTTAATTACACCTTCGGGCAGGTTTTTAGTTATGGTTTTTTCCCTAACGATACCTTTTTTCGAATATATTTCTATTCCTTTTACCTTGTCCCTAAGTTGGCAAGAAACAATACTATCCGTTTCCTCGGAATAACTACAATTGTAATCGTAAATGGTTTTGTTGTTTAATTCCCAATACTCTGCACGTTTTTCACCATGGCTATTATAATATTTACTAATAATGGTATCGCCCCGCATGAATTTTTCTTCCCTCAACTTATGGTTTTCTTGGTATTTTTCATACTTATACACGATACCATTTTTTACAAATGTTTTAAAATACTTGTCGTCTTTTATAATCCCATCGGGTTTTCCCTCGTTGTTTATAGTAAATTCTATTGGAAAAACGTGTTTTTCCTCATAGGGGTACATGCACAAATAGTTGCTGGGCTTCAATAATGTAGAGTCGCTTTTTGTAATAAAAAGTTCACCCCCTACATTACCCATATCTCGTATATCGAACAGAATATCATCGCTTTTTATGACTATTTGCTGGGCAAAACTTTGTGTTGCCAACCACAAACTGAAAATTGGGATTAAAAGTAAAAGTGGTTTATTATTTCTCATTTCAAAATACTTTTAAGGTTTTAATTTTAAAGTACTAATCCCGATGTTGCAACCACATTACCGTTTTGCAATTTGAAAGAAAAGGTAAAATCGTCGCTGTCGGGCCGTGTACGCTTTCCGAAATACGATTTTTCGGGGTGTTTGGCTATTACATCGAAAGTTACTTCCAATTGCCCGCTATCGCTATCGGTTTCGTAAGATACCGTTCTAACTCTAAACGTGCTAAACTTGGCATCTTTTTCGGTAATTTGCACGGTTGCTTGCCCCAAGGCATTACTTAAATCGGATAGTTTTATGTCGCTTAACGAAAATTCCTTAACAGGCTCGTTAAAAGGCACTTTGCTTTCATTTTCCATCACTTCGGTAAAAGGCGTAAATACGGCATTGTATTCCTTGGCGTCTTTCATAAAGCGGACAGATATTATATCTACGGTTTGGTTTCTTTTGTCGTCGGTTGAAAAATAAACGCTTAGCAATTTACCATCGTAGGCACTGAATTTTTCTTGCAGCATGCTTTGTGCCTTTATTAAATCTTCGGCGTTCGATAGTGTTGGAAAACTGGAATTGCCCCCGCACGATTGTAAAAGGAAACACAAAACAGCTGTTATTACAAGTAACTTTTTCATTTTGTTTGTGGTTTATTTGTCTTCGTAAGTTATGGTGCCGTCGGTATTTACGGTAGCTTCTACCTCGTAGTAATTGGTTGTAACGGTTCGTCCGTTACGGGTTGTGCCTTCGCCTTTTTTGGTCATGGAAATATCGAAAGTTTGCACCAGATTTCCTTTTTTCTTTTCAAATTCAATTCTGTGCAGTGTAAAGTTTTCATATTCTTCCCCGTCGCGTTCGGCAACACCGTTTAACGCTTCGGTTATTTTTTGAAGGGTATTTTCCCAATTAATATCGCTTTGTTTAAAGGATTCGCCCTTGCCTCTTTGAATATTTTTTGGCTTTGGGTCCGAGAGGATTCCGGTAGATTTTAAATAGTCTTGGTTTACCGTTTTTTCTATGGCAGCATCAAAATACTCTACATAAATACTATTAAAACCACTGCTTAAGGCATCGTTTGTACTAATATCTAATTGTGTAAATTCTATATCGGTAAAATTTGCGGTTAGTTTTTCCTGAACTACATCCAAGCCTTCTTTTTCGTTTAAATTAGCCGACGACAATACGCCACCCCCACAAGATACAATAGGCGTAAAAGCTAATAAGGCGGTAATAAATTTGATTGTTTTTAACATGGGAAATTGTTTTAATAGGATTAATTAATTTTTAATTGGACACAACTAAATTAGTAATCCTATTAATACAATTTATTACCGATTAATATTCGTAGGGATTTATTTGATATTCGATGGTTTAACTAAAAATGCGGCGATATAAAACACTACGAAACACTATTTAAAAACCGAACAACCTGATTTTTTTTTCGTTCGGAAACCGACACTTTATCGCCATTTTTCATTTCCAAGACCCCGTCTTTATAAAATGTTTTAATAAAAGCCGTATTAACCAAATAGGATTGGTGGCAGCGGATAAACCTATTGGACGGCAACAAACTTTCGTACTCCTTAATAACCTTGCTTACCAAAATATTGGAGCCGTCCCGTAGTACAAATGTGGTATAGCCCTTGTCGCTTTGGCAATAAACAATATCGTTAAAGGACACAATATAAGTAGCATCGGAATTTTTAAGGGCAATTTTTTGAATATCGTCCTTTTGTTTGAACATTTCTTCAGCTATTTGAACTTGTTGCCTTTGAAATTTAAACGATTCCTGTTTTTTGTAACAGCGTTCTATGGCATCGAAAAATTCTTTTTCGTCTATGGGTTTTAACAGGTAGGCAAATGCCCCGAGATTTAAGGCCTTAATGGCAAATTGGTTGTATGCCGTAATAAAAATAAGTTGCGCATTGGTTTCAATCTGTTCGAACAAATCAAAACTTATGCCATCGGTTAGTTGTATGTCCGCCAAAATAAGTTCGGGACAAAACTTAGGAATTTCATCTACAGCTCTGGCAATACTGTCGGTATGCCCAAGCACCTGCAAATATGGCATTTGGGCTGTTAAGCTCAATAGGTATTTTAAAATATTTGGTTCGTCTTCCAGGATGTATATGGTCATGCTTAAATTTCTATAACGGGCATTACTAATTCTACTTTATAGCCTTTTTTATTGGGCAACGGCCCTGCCGTGAACCAAGCTTGCTTTTCTTTGGTGTTGAACAGCAAATCCAAGCGCTCCTGGATGATGGTTTTGGATAAGGATTTTTTAGTTACACTACTTTGGTTTTCCATTTCCACACCATTTCCGTTATCTAAAACACGGATAATAATTTTGTTGTTTTCAACCGAAGACGTAATGGTAATTTTACCCTTGTGTTCTATGCCTTTAAACCCATGCTCTATGGCATTTTCCACAAAAGGCTGTAATAACATTGGCGGTACCATTATATTATCGGTATCGATATTGTGGACGTTTATTTGGTAATCGAATTTATTGTAAAATCGTTTTTGCTGCAAAACCATGTAGTTTTCCAAGGCATCGAATTCTTCTTTTAGTGTAATAAACGCATTGCGGTTAAGCTCCAATATATTGCGCATTAATTTTGATAGTGAAAGCAAATAACTGTTGGCCTCCTTTTTTTCGTTATTGGCTATTAAACCTTGCAAGTTAGCAATGGAATTGTATATAAAATGCGGGTTTAACTGTATTTGCCCTACTTTTTGCTCCAAATACAGTTTTTTGTTTTCAAGCTCCAGTTTTTCGTTTTTGGATACAAGCCATTTACGCCTATAATTGTTGTACAGCAATAATCCACCGACAATTAAAAGTCCGGCCAACGACATAAAAATCCAGCGTTGCTGGGCAATTATTTTGTAGTTTAGGGTATTTGTTGTTTCAAGGTTTTTTATGGTTTGGTTTTTTTCCTCGAATTTATATTTAGCTTCCAATTCCTCAATTTTTTCGGCTTGTATTTTCAATTGGTTGCGATAATTGATTTGCATGGCAGAATCTAAAGCCAAATAAGCATTTTTGTAATCGTGTTTTGTTAGGTAAATTTCCTGCAAGCCTTTATAAGTATTGAACAAATTGCCCTTGGGGTCGTTTTGTTTTGCCCACGCTATCCCTTTTTTGTAATACACGATTGCGGAATCCGGCTGATTGTTTTTCATATAATAATAAGCCAAATCGCTAAAGGAATATAAATGGAGGTTGTTTTCTTTTTGTAAATGCTTAAAATAGGCCCTGTAATTATCCAACGATTTGGTAATTTTCCCGGTAGCTAACAACAATTGCGATTCATGGTCCATGGCCCGTGCCAAGGCAACACTGTCGTTGGTTTCCAGAGCAAGTTTTTGGCTAATTTCAAAATGTTTGCGCATGGCAACCGTATCCTTCAACCCTTCGGCTATTAAAAATGAAAGGTCGTTGTAGCGTTGCGTAACTACGCTATTGTTTTTAAAAGGATGCGTGTCGTAATATTTTTGCAAATACGCATAGGCTTTTACCGTATTTTTGTTCATAAAAGCTGTTTTTGCCTGTAGGTCGTAAATTCTAAAAAGAAAAATGCTTTTGTTTTTTTCGGCGTAATGGGCAATATCCAATAGCTTTTCCACATCCCTGCTTTCCGAAATAGCCGTATTGGAAATAGTAGATTCTAAAATGAAATAATCTTGGATAACCTTCCAATTAACCGAATCGGTTTCTATTGGTTTAATTTGCTTAAAGTGAAACACAGCACTGTCCATATACTCGGGCTGTTCGGCGTTTCTACTCTTTAAATAATACGAATATCCTTTTAAATAGTTACTGTAATTATCGTAATAATAGGCTTTTTTGTCCAAATTGAGCAATAAACTATCTATTATCGGAAGCCTTTGCTGCATTGCCAAAGTATCGAACCTTATGGTTTCGTAAGTCCAATTGGAATAATTAGTGCCTTTGGTTAATTGTTTATTGTTGTTTCTATTGCAGGAAAACAAAACAACAAACAGCGATAAGAACATTATTTTCTTCATTAAAAGCACCGTTACGAATAATTTATATACAGAAAGGCAAATACCACAAAAAACAAAAGTACCATAATCTTTTTAAGAAAATGGTACTTTGTTTTATTTTGGATAACCTTTTGTTATTCTCTATTCAAAAACGTTTTTCCGGTTTCGATATAAGTATTGGTGTTTCCATTTTTAAATGGCACCATATAATACGAATAATTGTGTTTTACATCGCCCCGTTTCTTGTATTTTTCCTGCGGTCCGGCACCCCAGCTATTATCGCCCGCAACACCACGCTGGAACAAATCGATGTTTAACTGCACCAAATCCTTCTCCTTAATATCAATGGTATGCTTGCTTATGTTTACTTCGGGAATGCCGTCTATCCTAAACTCCACATCCACATCGGCAGCAGAGCCGTAATCAAGGCCTTCAACCGTATCAAAATCTTCATTTGGCATATGTAGGGCGCTAACGCTCAAGTTTTCGGTAACGCTATTGGCAACTACCAAAAGGCCTTCGCCCGAGTTATTGGCCAGGGCTACCCAACGGATTCCGGTTTTGTATCCGTTTTCTTGAGGGCGGATATATGGCACGTATTGATCTTTTACCTTCGATTGGTAAATATCTATAAAAGTAGAAGCATAGCGGTCCACATAATTTTCCCAAGGCCCTTTGCCGTAAAAGGTCATATTTTCAAAGGCTTTTGGCATTTGCATGCTCATGCCAATACGAGGTATATCGGCTTTATAATCCGTAGTACCCAAAGTATTTTCAACCTTTACAACACCTGTACCGTAAATGTGGTAGGTACTGTTAAATTGCGTATTTACGCCCGGCAAATTATAGGTTACGTTTAATACAATATCGTTTTTATTGGTTGTATCCGTGGTTAGGTTTGTAACTTTAGAAAATAAGGTTGCTTTTTTCCATTCGATATTGTTTCGGTACATTTTATTGCCCGAATCGTTATCGGTTACGGCACGCCAGAAGTTTGGTCTTGGGCCTTTGCCATCCTTTAACAATTCCATGCCGTTATAAACATACGATGTTATGCGCCCGGCTTCTTTGTTAAACGTTACCGATACCATGTTGTTGGAAACCGTTACGCCTTGTGCCGTTGTTTTTACGGTTAAGGCCGCACCGTTATCAACCTTAACAAGTTCTTGTTTGTATTTGTCCAAGTTTATTTGTTCGTGCGCCACTTGGTAGCCTTTTGGCAAAAGCCCCCATGATTGTTTTGTTAAGGCTTCGACTTCAACAAAATATTCGGTGTTTTTTTCAAAGGTTATACCGTCTAAATTAATACGGATTAACTCGCCTGTATGGGGTATAATATTTTGATTGCTAACCGCAAAGGTTTTAATTACTTTGCCATCGGCTTTTACGGTACCTTTAAAATCGAAAGCGCTTAAATTGGTAAAGTCGTAAAGGTTTTCAACCAAAATACAAAGCTCGTTATGTTTATTTATTCCGGTTGGCTTAAAATTGATATACTCATGCACCTTTTTAACTTCGTAAAGCCCGGGTTGCGGGGTGCGGTCGGGGAATACGATACCGTTATTTAAAAAGGTGTTTTCCGAAGGCATGTTTTCGCCATAATCGCCACCATAAGCGTAATAACGCTCGCCTTTTTCGTTGGTTTTCCAAATGGATTGGTCTACCCAGTCCCAAATAAAACCGCCTTGCAAGTTGTCGTATTGTTCAATAATATCCCAATAATCTTGGAAATTCCCGGTGCTGTTGCCCATGGCATGGGCGTATTCGCTGGGAATATAGGGGCGGTTGGTTTTCGATTTTCCTATGCGCTCAAAAGCGGCCGGACTGGGGTATTGGGGTACGATAATATCGGTATCGGAATCCATGGCAAAAACGTTGCCGTCGTATTCGTTATAGGCACGCTCGTACTGTACGGGGCGTTTTGTTTTGTCGTTTGCTTTTATGGCTTTGTACCCGGCATGGAAGTTTATGCCGTTGCCCGCCTCGTTGCCCATGGACCAAATAATTACCGAAGGATGGTTTTTGTCGCGCTCCACCATACGCACCATACGCTCGACATGCGATTTTTCCCAAGCCGGATTTTTGGCCAACGAATGCTCGCCATAGTACATACCGTGCGACTCGATGTTGGCTTCATCTACTACATAAATACCGTGTTGGTCGCACAGTTCGTAAAATCTGGAACCGCGGGGATAATGGCTTAAACGCACGGCATTAATATTGTTTTCTTTCCACATGCGAATATCCTTCATAATTAATTCCTCGGACATAACGTGGCCGGTTTCGGGGTCGTGCTCTTGGGCATTAACACCTTTTAGGGTAATACGCTGGCCGTTAACCAAAAGTAAACCTTGCTTGATTTCAACACTTCTAAAGCCTATTTTGCGCGACGTGGCCTCAATTATTTTACCTTTTTTATTTTTTACTTCAATTAACAAAGTGTACAAGTTAGGGTGTTCGGCACTCCATTGTTTTACTTGGCTTATTTCACTTTTAAAAGTAACATTAAGTTCTTTATTTGCTTGAATTTTAATTTTTTGGGTTTCTTGGGTGATGAGCTTATCGCCGTCCAAAATTTTATAGCTTACTTGAATGTTTTCGGTTTTTGTGTGTTGGCTAACTAAATCCACATCAAGTTCAAACACACCCTTTTCATAGGCTTTATCAAGGGTTGAAAGCACTTCAAAATCCTTTAGCCTTAATTTGGGTTGCGAATACACAAACACATCGCGCTCGATACCGCTTATACGCCAAAAATCTTGGCATTCGAGATAACTGCCGTCCGTCCAACGGAAAATTTGGAGCGCAATGGTGTTATTGCCTTGTTTTAAATAGGGCGTAATATCGAACTCGGCAGGCAATTTACTGCCTTGCGAATACCCAACATACTCGCCGTTAAGCCATACAAAGCCCCCGGATTTCATGGCGCCAATATGCAAGAAGAAGGTTTTGCCATCCAAATTGCTATTTACGGTAAAATCGCGACGGTACGAGCCTACCGGGTTGTAATCGTGCGGCACAAAGCCAGGATTGGTGGGTACCGACCTTGGCTGGTCGGGGTTTACCCATGTAATTTCCTTTGAAATGGGCGCCCTGTTATCGGCAAACTCGTATTGGTGGTTTACGTAAATGGGAATGCCGTACCCTTCGACCTCCCAGTTTGAAGGCACTTTAATATTATCCCAATTATCAACATTTTCCGAAGGCTTAAAAAACGTTAGCGGCCTGTCCTTTGGGGCTTTTACCCAGTTAAACTTCCATATTCCGCTAAGCAAAATATAGTCGGTGGATTGGGTTATATCGTCCTTTAGAGCCAATTGTTCGGCGTTATAGGAATAAAACGTGGCTTTGGGCGCCAGTTTGTTTATCCCTATTACATCGGGGTTGGCAATAATGTTGTCCAGGTTTTCTTGCTGGGCATACGATGTTACCGTGGCAAATAAGCTAACGAAGGCTATTTTTAAAGTCTTTCGATTAATTGTCATGTTTACTTTGTATTTATTTTAGTTTGAATTGTTTTTGTTAGGGTTTTATGTTTTTCAAATTTACTTTTTATTGGCAACTTCTTCAAGTGCTTTAATTGTGAATTTTTCTATTTCGGGGGTTTTGTGTTCTTTCCTAATAATTTCGAATAGTTTTGCCACCAGTTCGGGATGTTGTTGGGCTATGTTGTGCTGTTCGGTTAAATCGGTTTCCAAATTATACAATTCAACATTTTTATTTCCTTTTTTTAAATCCTTCCACAGTAATTTCCAGTCGCCCATCCTAACGGCTACTTGTCCGCCGGATTCGGGAAATTCCCAATACAAATATTCGTGTTTTTGTTGCTGTCCCGATTGGGTTAGGGTATTTAACAGGCTTATGCCATCGGTGTCTTTTGGTGCGGAAACTCCCGTAATATCGCAAACCGTTGGCAATATATCGTAAAATGCCGAAATATGGTTTGTGGTGGTTCCCGCTTTAATTTTATCGGGCCAAGCGGCTATCATGGGCACCCGGATACCGCCTTCATGCAAAAAGCCCTTGCCCCTGCCAAATGCGCTGCTAAAAGGGCCGCCACTGTTAAACCAAACCGTATCTGCCCCACCCGTATAAGTTGGGCCGTTATCGGAGGTAAACACGATTAAGGTATTATTGTACAACCCTTCATTTTTTAGGTAATCGACCAGTTTTCCTATATTTTCATCTAAATACGAAATCATGGCGGCATAAGTGGCCCGGGGATATCTTACGGGAAAATAGGAGCCATTTTCGTTTTCATAAAAATAATACGGCTTTTCGTCGCCAAATTTTTCAACATAATAATCCACCCATTTTTTTGGTGCTTGCAATGGTACGTGCGGAATTGGCGTTGCCCAATACAGGAAAAACGGATGGTTTTTATTCTGTTCAACAAAACCCATTAACCTATCGAAAGCAAGGGTTGGCGAATAAACCGGTTGCGTGTATTTGGCATAGGATTCCAAAGCATAAGGGTCGGCACCAACAGTTAAGCCCGTTCTTGGCGCAATAGTGTCGTTGGGCAAGTGGTAACGGATGTCGTTTTCGTATAAATGTACAGGCGTGTACGTATGGGCTTGGCGCTGGCAGTTGTAGCCAAAAAAATAATCGAAGCCCATTTTTGTGGGTATCGATTGGGTGTTTGGCGCCCCCAAGCCCCATTTGCCAACAATGCCAGTTTTGTATCCGGCTTGTTGTAACAAATGTGCCAAGGTAATGGTTTCCTTCGGGAAAGGCCGTTGGCCTTCTAAGGTAGAGTCCTTTATTACGGCTTTGTAATCCCGCGTGTTGCCCCGCTCGGCCCACTCGTCGTTGCCCCTAATATACGAATGCCCCAAATGCTTGCCCGTTAACAAGGTAGAACGTGCTGGCGCACAAACCGGAGCGCCCGAATAGTGCTGGGTAAACAGCATGCCGTTTTTTGCCAGGGCATCGATATTCGGGGTTTCTATTTTGATTTGCCCATAGGCGCCTACATCGCCATAGCCCAAATCGTCAGCCAAAATGTAAATGATGTTTGGGGAAGTTGAATTGGTTTTGCCATTTGATTGCGCAGTTGTATCATTTTTAGATTTACATGAAAAAAAAGACACTAAAAAAAGGCTTAATATAATTGTTTTTGTTTGCAGGATTTTTTTTGAAAGACACATAAAAATATTGGGTACTTTAGATGTTCCAATATTACCACTTTTTTAGGCTTTTTTATGGGTATTATTTTGGCATAAAAAGGGGACTGATTAATCAATTGGGCTAAAAACTACCCCAACCAGCCTTCCCTATCCAAACTTCTGTACTGGATGGCCTCGCTTATATGGCTGCCGTTTATGTGTTCTATTGCTTCTAAATCGGCAATGGTTCGGGCTACTTTTAAAATACGGTCGTAGGCACGTGCCGAAAGGTTTAAACGTTCCATTGCGGTTTTTAACAATTGTTTGGAGTTATCGTCCAACTGACAAAATTTTCTAATTTGCTTGGAAGTCATCTGTGCGTTGTAATGCACGGTATTGGACGCGCTAAAACGCTTGGTTTGTATGGTTCTTGCCTTGGTTACCCGTTTTCTTATATCTACCGAGGTTTCGCCTTTTCTGTCGTCCGACAATTTTTCGAAAGGCACGGGGGTAACCTCGATATGAATATCGATGCGGTCCAGCAGCGGCCCGGATATTTTGCTTAAATAACGCTGCATTTCGGCGGGACTGGAGGTAACGGGCGCACCGGGATCGTTAAAATAGCCACTTGGGCTGGGGTTCATACTGGCCACCAACATAAAACTACTGGGGTAGGTTACGGTAAACTTGGCGCGCGAAATGGTAACTTCCCTATCCTCCAAGGGTTGGCGCAACACTTCCAAAACGCTGCGTTTAAATTCGGGCAGTTCGTCCAGAAACAGCACGCCGTTGTGCGATAGCGAAATTTCGCCCGGTTGCGGAAAAGTACCGCCGCCAACCAAGGCCACATCGCTAATGGTATGGTGCGGGCTGCGAAACGGGCGCTGCGCCATAAGCCCCGTGTCCTTAACCCTGCCCACTACCGAATGTATTTTTGTGGTTTCCAGGGCTTCATGCAGGGTCATGGGCGGTAAAATACTGGGCAAGCGCTTGGCCAACATGGTTTTTCCCGCACCGGGCGGCCCGATTAATATAATATTGTGGCCTCCGGCGGCGGCAATTTCCATGCAGCGCTTAATACCTTCTTGGCCCTTAACATCGCTAAAATCGAACTCGGGAAAATCTAAATTTTTATAAAATTCTTCCCTTGTGTTTATTATGGTTTGCTCTAAAGGCTTTTCTATATCAAAATAATCAATAACCTGCTTTATGTTGTCTACGCCGTAAACCTCTAAATTATCTACAATAGCGGCTTCTTTTGCGTTTTGGCCGGGCAGGATAAATTTTTTAAAACCTTCTTCCCTTGCTTTTACCGCAATGGGCAGTGCGCCTTTTATGGGCTGTAAAGTACCATCCAACGACAATTCGCCCATAATTAAATACTCGCCCAAATCGGTGGTTTTTATTTGGTTCGATGCGGCCAGTATGCCAATGGCCAAGGTTAAATCGTAGGCACTGCCCTCCTTTCGCAAATCGGCTGGCGCCATATTTATGGTTATCTTTTTTCCGGGGATTTTATAGCCGTTGTTTTGAAGGGCGGCCGCAATACGGTAATTGCTTTCCTTTATGGCATTATCGGGCAGGCCCACCAAGTGGTAGCCTATGCCGGAGTCTACATTAACCTCAACGGTAATCGTGGTGGCCTCGACACCAAAAACGGCACTTCCGTATACTTTTTTAAGCATAAGTTTTTGTTTTGCCCTTTAAATGTAAGAAATGTATTTTAAATTATGGCATAAAAAAAGAATTCCGAGTAAACCCGGAATCTTTAAAAACTTTAAATAAAACTATCTAATCTGCTGAAGGTGCTACAAATTCAAACCGATACAAGTTTAAACACATCGACACTTAAAACGCCGTTTTTATAGTCGAAATTTATTTTATCCTTCAAAATATTTTTCGGCAACCGAAATCGTTTTTTAAAGTACGACGACGGATAGCAATACGCATGCCTGCTCGTGGTTTCTGCCTTACTCTGGTCGCGTTCCGTGGTTACTACCAAGGCTTCCTCCTTGATATAGCAATTAAAATCGGATTTAATGTATCCCGACATTTTTAACTCAAAGTGATACGTGGAATCGGTTTCCCTAACTTCCAGATTGTCATGGTTTAAATTTTGGTTTCCACGGCTTAAACCGTAGTTAAAGGTTGATAAAAAAGGCGATTTGAATTTGATAGGGGTCATAAATTATTTGTTTTACCGTTAAACAGTTAAAAAAACACTGCAAAACAACCAAGGGAAGACTATTTTACATTAACCAGCTACTTTGCATAAAAGTACGAAATTTTAAAATGAAACACAAAGAACAAATAACTGACTTTCAAAAATTTAACATTTATTTTACGTTCCCGATTATTTTCAATTTCAACTTTTATTTTTTGAAGAAATTCACCCCGAACAAATAACCTAAAAAAGGTTTTCTTATATTTGAAACCTCAACACTTTCGCCAAGAAAAACGCAAAACAAATGAAACGCTTTACTCTTTTTATTACACTAATGGGACTTTCAATAACAACATTTGCTCAAAACACGATGACCCCCGAATTACTGTGGAAACTAAAACGACTTTCGCCCGTTGGGATTTCGGATGATGGTAAAAACATCATTTTCAGTCTTACCGAATACGAAGCGGAAGCCGACAAAAAAACAAAGCAACATTACACCATTCCTATAAACGGCGGCGAACCTGTTTTAATCGAGGATTATGCCCCCATAATTACCGACAAAGCCATTTCACCCGACAAATCGAAAAAAATAGACATAAAAAAGGTGAAGTTAGAACCCGTTTTGGGCAAGGATTTGTACCCCAACCTACAAGAATCGAACGTTTATGTTTTTAACGATTTGGATTACCGCCATTGGGACACTTGGCACGACGGCACTTTTAACCATTTAATATTAAAAGAAAACATTGAAGGGGAACAAGAGGGCATTGATATTATGAAAGACGAACCCTATTACTGCCCCCAAATGCCCTTCGGCGGCGACGAGGATTTTTCGTGGAATACCGATGGCACAAAAATAGTGTACGTTTCGAAAAAAGTAAAGGGCAAAGCCTACGCCACCAGTACCAATACCGATATTTACGAATACGACCTTAAAAACGGAACGACCAAAAACCTTACCGAGGGTATGATGGGCTACGATACCAACCCCGCTTTTTCCAAAGATGGCGCCTTGGCCTTTACCAGTATGGCGCGCGATGGCTACGAAGCCGATAAAAACGATATTGTCGTGCTTTATAATGGCCTAAAACGCAACCTAACCAAACATTGGGATGGCACGGTTAACAGCTTTAAATGGGATACTTCGGGGCAAACCATTTATTTTAATGCGCCCGTTGGCGGAACGGTGCAGTTATTTTCGGTGGATTATTCGCCAAAAAACCGAAAACTCCCCACCGTAAAACAAATTACCAATGGCGTTTTCGACGTAAACGGATTGGTAGGGCAAGTTGGCAACACCTTTATTGTTACCCGAACCGATATGAACCATGCCGCCGACCTTTATACCGTAGATTTGCAAACGGGCAACATGGCGCAACTTACCAACGTTAACAAACCTATTTACGACACCATAGCACTTAGTAAAATTGAAAAACGCATTGTTAAAACCACCGATAACAAGGATATGGTAGCTTGGGTAATTTACCCGCCCAATTTCGACCCCAATAAAAAATATCCCACCCTGCTTTATTGCCAAGGCGGCCCGCAATCGGCGTTGTCGCAGTTTTATTCGTTCCGATGGAATTTTCAGCTTATGGCCGCCCACGGCTATATTGTTATTGCACCCAACCGCAGGGGCATGCCCGGCCACGGCACCGCTTGGAACGAAGCTATTAGTAAGGATTGGGGCGGGCAAGTTATGCAGGATTATTTAAGTGCCATAGACCATATTGCCCAAGAACCCTATGTGGACACCAACCGCTTGGGTGCCGTTGGCGCCAGCTACGGCGGTTATTCGGTGTTTTATCTGGCGGGCATACACAACAAACGCTTTAAAACCTTTATTGCCCACGATGGGGTGTTCAACCTAAAATCGATGTACGGCACAACCGAGGAACTATGGTTTACCAATTGGGATGCCGGTGGTGCGTATTGGGAAACCCAAAACCCCGCAGCCATAAAAACCTATACCGCGTTCGACCCCAGTAATATGGTTTCCAATTGGGACACGCCTATTTTAATTATCCAAGGCGGCAAGGATTACCGTGTGCCTATCGGCCAAAGCTTGGAGGCGTTCCAAGCGGCGCAACTGCACGGCTTAAAAAGCAGATTGCTCTATTTTCCCGATGAAAACCACTGGGTATTAAACCCGCAAAACTCCATTATTTGGCATACCGAATTTTATAAGTGGTTGGGGGAAACATTATAAGGTTAAATTTGAAGAATAACAACAATAAATTAAAACTATGAATTTTTTGAAAAATTTATTTGGCAAAAAAGAAGAACCAATTAAAGACGATTTCACAGAAGAAGAACACGAAAAAGATTACGAACTAAAATCCGAAGGATTAGAAAACGTTCTTGGTAAAATGCACAATCTCGTAGGACACGCCATAATACCGTTTTCAATTGGCGGGGCTGTTGACATGTACTACTTTCCCAACCATATTAAAGGCACCGGGTTTGCTACAATGGAATTATTAGACCCTAACGGAAATGGCCCTAAAAAAAACCGATTAGGCACCTACGAATTGGTTGCTTTTACAAAATACGATTACGATAGGGGCGAGGAAAAACAAACGCCTTTTAATGTAATAGAAAGAAAAGCCTGCGGGTTTTTAACCGCTATTGGCATGTATTCCTTTCAAGCTGTACTCAACCCAAAAGAAACCATTGAAGTTCCCAATGGAGAAGGCGAAGAAAATACATGCTTGATTTTTGATTTATACGAACCCAACGGAAAAAAATTCAAAATTGGAAACAGGGAACACCACCTGCTACTTTGTTTACAAGTTTTTAGAAGCGAGATGGACTACGCAAGACAAAACGGCAGCGACAAACTATTCAAGCTGCTAAAAGAAAAAGGCATTTATCCGTACAGCGATTTAGATAGAGAGCCTGTTGCTTAATTAATTGATATGCCATTATTCCTTTAAAGCCTGCTCAACCAACGCCAAACCCATTTTTGAAAACTTGGTTTTCAGGGCTTTGGCATGGCCCTCATCCGACATTTTTACCCATGTTTTTTTAAGAATATCCACCACTTTTTCCTCGTGGTGCTTTTCGGCAAACTCTTCAAAATAATATTCTAAAAACACCAAGCAAACAACATCCTCAAGCGTTTGGCTGTCCGTGTTCTTTTTTATTAGCTTTTTGGTAATCAGCAGTGTTACCTCATCAATAAAAGCATTATCGTAGCCTACTGTTTTTAAAATTTCGGCCGTTATTTGGGCGTGCATTTTTTTAAGGTCTTCCCGCCATTTTAAATAGCCTATCCTATCCATGGGGTACGTATCCCGGGCAATTTCCCAACGGCAAATATGCTGCGCCCGGGAAGCTATTTGTAAGGCCTCGGTAGCATTGGGCTTAAACTGTAAAAGTTTACGGGTCATGCGCTGCGAGTACAATAGCTCTTTTGGGAATTTAACGCCATTTACACTGTAAACATTGGGGTCTTCGGTATTTTTCTTATCAATTAAGGCTAATGCTGTTTCAAATTTTGTAGGCTTCATATTTTATTTTTATTGAGTTCATTTTAAACTTCCAAATCAACAAATTTAAACGCTTTTGCGTCGAACAACCCTTTATCGCTCAATTTTAACGAGGGGATAACGAGCAGGGCCATAAACGAAAGCGTCATGTACGGTGCCTTTAACATGCTGCCCATTTGTTTGGCCATGGCATCGAGCTTGGCGTATTGGCTTCCTACCGTTACACCGTCCTTATCGCTCATAATACCCGCTACGGGCAAGGGCAAAACACGGGTTTGGGTGTTGGAAACGGCACAAATGCCGCCTTTGTTTTCTATTAGCAAATTTACGGCCTTGCAAATAGCCTCGTCGGCAACACCCACGGCGATAATATTATGCGAATCGTGCGCCACAGACGAGGCGATTGCGCCTTCTTTTAGGTTGAAATTTTTAATAAATGCCACAGCGGGTTTTTCGTTTTTATAGCGGTTTACTACGGCTATTTTTAAAATATCGGCACCGGTATTCGATACTAAATTCCCGTTCTTTATTAAAGCATCCCCAATTATTTTATTGGTTACCAATTGCCCGTTTAAGGCTTCGATAACCCGTATTTTTTTTGCAGAAGATGGCACCCTAAAATCGGAAATATTTTTTGTGCTGAAATTAAAATTGTTCAACTTTTTAAAGGCAACGGGATTTATCAAACAAGTGTCGTTATTATAAACCAATTGCCCGTTTATATAGGTTTGAAGTGTTTTAAAATGTGTTAAATCTTCAACAATTATACAATCGGCGGTATTGCCCACTTGTAACAAACCCACATCTAAACCATAGTGTTTAACAGGGTTTACGCATGCCATTTGCAACACCTTGAACACATTAATGCCCTTGGCAACAGCCCTGGCGCAAAGCTCGTTAATGTGGCCGAGCAGTAGGTCGTCGGGGTGCTTGTCGTCGCTACAAAACATCATGTTTTTATAGTGTTTTGTAGCTAAACCGATTAATGCTTCAAAATTTTTGGCGGCACTGCCTTCCCTAATTAAAACTTTCATTCCTTTTTGAAGTTTTTCCAAAGCCTCATCGTGGGTAAAACATTCATGGTCGGTGCTTATGCCCGCATTAATATAGGTTGAAAGGGCTTCGCCCCGCAAGGCAGGCGCATGGCCGTCTACGGGCTTATTGAAGTGTTTGGCCCATGCTATTTTTTGCAGTACTTCGGTGTTTTGATGGATAACGCCGGGGTAGTTCATCATTTCGGCCAAGTATTTTATTTCGGGATTTTCCAAAAGTGTTTTAATAGCCTCGGAACCGATAACAGCCCCTGCCGATTCGAAGTTTGTTGCCGGTACGCACGATGGCGCCCCGAAATTAAACTTAAACGGAACTTGCTTGCCGTTTTCAACCATAAAATTAACACCTTTAACCCCAAGGACATTGGCTATTTCGTGCGGGTCGGAAACGGTTGCTACCGTACCGTGCGCAACCGCCAAACGGGCAAATTCGCTTGGTACCAGCATGGCGCTTTCTATGTGGATGTGGGCATCGATAAAACCGGGCAAAATATAATGGTTAACATTGTGATTGGCTTGGGTTATTGAAATAATCTTGCCGTTTTCAATAGTTATTTCACCTTTGAAAATACGTTGGTTGGGTATGTTGACTATTTGGCCTTGGAGTATCATGGCTTTAGTTCTATTTTTAAAACCTTGGTGGTGTTTTCGGTAACTTTAAATCGGTTATCGGCCCGCTTGCCCACTACCCAAACAATGTTGTTATTGGAGCATAACAACCAGGCGCTTTCCTTGTCCGGCAACGCTAATTTTTCGTCCTTAAAATACTTGCTTAGTTTTTTCTTTTTTCCGTTCATTCCTATGGGATAAAACACATCGCCTTCTTCCCGTTTTCGCAATATTAAGGGGTATTGCAATAGGTTTTTATCTACATAAATAGTATTGTTATCTTGTTTTATTTCTTCAGCTTCACTAAAAAACAAAGTACCCGAAGGGGTTTTTACTTGCTTATCGGTTTTAAAAATTTTTATGTTTTCGGGGGCGCTAAAACCCAATTCGGTTAATAGTAAAACATCCCTGTCCTTTATTAACCTATGCGAATTGGAAAACACTTGTTTTCCTGATTGGGCATTTAATAAATTTGTTATATCGTGCCATTGCGTAAAGCCGTAATCCTTAAACACTTCGTACAAATAAGCCTGCGGGCGATTGGTGTTTTTAAAAGCCGAAATGTTATAGGTAATGGTTGTTTCGGAAATATGGGCAATGGCTTGGTTTAAAAATTCGTCCACACTTTCGTTCACCATAAAACTGCTATCGCTTAAATGGTTTATGGTGCTGCTAAAACTTTGTAGCAAAGCGGGATTAATTTCTTTTAAAACAGGAACAACCTCGTGGCGTAGTTTGTTGCGCAAATATTTGGTTGCGCTATTGGTTTTATCCTCTGCCCACTTTAAATTGTTTTGCTGTGCGTATTGTTCGATATCGGCCCTGGAAAACGGTAGCAGGGGGCGCACAAAATCGCCATTAATTTCGGGAATACCCGTTAGGCCTTCAAGCCCCGTACCGCGGGTAAAATTAATAAGGAAGGTTTCCAAATTATCGTCGGCATGGTGGGCGGTTAAAACACAATTAAACCGTAATTGTTGCGCCAGTTCCCGAAACCAATTGTAACGCAGTTCGCGCGCTGCCATTTGTATGGAACGCTTATTTTTTTCGGCATAAGTTTGAGTATCGAAATGCTGGACAAAAACCTCTAAATTTAAGTTTTTAGCCAATTGCGCCACAAAGGATTCATCGGCATCGCTATCGGCGCCACGCAGGTTAAAATTGCAATGCGCCAAAGCTATATTTAGCCCCAGCCTGTGGCATAAATGGGTTAAAACCACGCTATCTATCCCGCCGGAAACAGCGATAATGTTTCTGCTTTCGTTTAAAAAAGATAAGTGGGCGTTTATGTGGTGCCTAAATTGTTCGAACATAGTTCAAATATACAACAATACCGATTTAAACGCTACAACCAAGGCGAAAACATGTACTACTTAGTTAACGCTCCAAAACCTGGCGCAATGCTTTGGCTTTTAGCACGCACTCCTCGTACTCGCCAACGGGGTTGCTTTGCGCCGTAATGGCACCACCTACCGAATACGACACGTACTGCTTGGTTTTGTTGTACAAAATACTGCGGATAACCACATTAAAATCGAAATTTCCGCATGGCTCAAAATAGCCAACAGCCCCAGAGTACAGGCCTCGTTTGGTTTCTTCCAAATCTTCAATAATTTTCATGGCCGATATTTTGGGCGCCCCGGTCATGCTGCCCATGGGAAACGTGGTTTTTATTACGTCTACCGGGTGGGTTTCGGGGCGTATTTGCGCCGTAACGGTGGAAATCATTTGATGTACCTGGTCGAAGGTATAAACCTTGCACAATTCTTCAACATTTACGCTACCTTTTATAGCGGTTTTCGATAGGTCGTTGCGCACCAAATCGACAATCATAATGTTTTCGCTGCGTTCTTTTGGGCTAAGTTCTAATTCTTTTTTCAGCTTTTCGTCTTCACCCGTATTATCAGCCCGTTTTGCCGTGCCCTTAATGGGCTGCGAAATAATCGTGTTGCCCTCTTTTTTTAAATAGCGTTCGGGCGATGCCGAAAGCAGGTAATTATTGCCGTGCTTTAAAAATGCGGCAAATGGTGTATTCGAAATTTTATTAAGCCTACCGTAAATATTTAACGGTTCTATTTTTGTGTTTTCGGCATAAAACTCTTGGCAAAAATTGGTTTCGTAAATATCGCCCCGATGGATATGCCATAATATTTTTTCTATTTTTTTAAAATATTCGTCCTTGCTAATGCGCAGTCTTATTTTTACGGGCGTTTTTGTGGGCTCCTCTTTATTTAAAACCATGTTTTTAATGGTTTTTAAATCGTTTTCCATTTCATCGTCAACCATCATTAAATATTTCAATTCAATGGTATTGCCCTTAAATAAAAACAGCTTTTTAGGTTGAAAAAAATAGAGGTCGGCAAAGTCCAGCCCATCATAATTTTTGGAAGTTAGTGCTTCTACATCATTTTTTAAATCGTAGGTTAGGTAGCCAAAAATCCAATCGTTGGCAAGGGTTTGGTATTCCTTTAAATTATCGAAAGCACTGTGGTAATCGGTTTTAATACTTGTAAAGGCATCGACCGCCAAAACGGCATCGTAACTGGCATAGCGTTGGCCGTTGTGGTTGGAGTCCAGCCAAACCACATCGTTAAACTGTTGGGCCCAAGCCAAGGCTTTTGCCTTAAACTGCTTAATATTGTTTGTGTTATGTATTTGTGTTGCCCTCAACTTAAATATTTAGGGGACTAAGTTAATGAGTTTCGACAAAAACCCGGCAAGTTTCCGTATCTTTAAAACAAATTTTCAAACCCATGTTTACCTTAGAAAATGATGTAATAAAAATAGCCGTCCTAAAAACGGGCGCCGAACTTTGCCAAATTACTTCAAAAAAGTACGACACCCCGTTTATGTGGCATGCCAGTCCCGAAATATGGGGAAGCTACGCCCCTAACCTGTTCCCTATTATCGGGGCATTAAAAAACAACAGCTACAACTTTAACGGTGCAACCTACAACATGCCAAAACACGGTATTGTGCGCAACAACCCCAATATAGAACTGCATACGCAGGAAGCACACAGCATAACGCTAAAATTGGTTTATAACCAGTCGAGCTTAGAGGTGTACCCGTTTAAATTCGAGTTTTACATTACCTTTGTTATTAAAGATAACCGTATTAGGGTCGAGCATACCGTTTTGAACAAAGGCGAAACGCCCATGTATTTTTCGCTCGGCGGCCATCCGGCCTTTAAATGCCCTGTTTTTGAAGGTGAAGAATATAACGATTATTACTTGGGTTTTGAATACGACGAAACCAGTAAAACCCACCTTATCGATATGGAAAGTGGACTGATTTCCAACCAAACAAAACCCATTTTAAACCAACAGAATACCCTGCCCCTAACCCACGATTTGTTTAATAGCGATGCCCTAATTTTTAAAGATTTAAAGTCGAAAAAAGTAAGCCTTAACAGCAAAACCCATGGCAAAATACTAACCGTTAACTACGCCGATTTTAACTATTTGGGCATTTGGGCCAAACCAAATGGCAATTTTCTGTGCATAGAACCGTGGTTGGGCATAGCCGATAGTGTAGATACCAATCAAGATTTTAAAACCAAGGAAGGCATTATGCAGCTTATGCCCAAAACCAGTTTTAAAGCCACTTATAGTATAGAAATAGACCAAAGGCATTTAATTTAACCCTTTTGGGTTGAAGCAAAAGACAACAATTTTTCAGCCAATTGAAAAAGTTTAAACGAGTTTGCAATATTAATGTAACTTTACCCCAAAAACACACGGTTTTGACCTTTAAAGACTTAAATTTAAATACCCCGCTATATAATGCTTTAGCCGATCTGGGCTTTACAACACCAACCCCGATACAAGCCGAAGCGTTTAATATTGTTGGTTCCGGACGGGACGTTGTGGGCATTGCACAAACCGGAACGGGAAAAACATACGCTTATATGTTGCCCATTTTGGCACAATTAAAGTTTTCGAAACAAGATAATCCCAGAGTGTTAATTTTAGTACCTACACGCGAGTTGGTTGTACAAGTGGTAGATGAAATTGAAAAACTAACCCCTTACATAAACACGCGTGTATTGGGCGTATACGGCGGCACCAACATAAACACCCAAAAAATGGCCGTAGCACAAGGCTTGGACATACTGGTTGCCACGCCCGGCCGCCTGTACGATTTGGCCGTAAGCCGTGCCCTGCAACTAAAAAGCATACATAAATTGGTGATAGACGAAGTTGATGTTATGCTCGATTTGGGCTTTAGGCACCAACTCATTAATATTTTCGACATCCTGCCCGAAAAACGCCAAAATATTATGTTTTCGGCCACAATGACCGAGGATGTCGATGCCTTGTTAAACGATTTTTTTAAAAACCCCGAACGTATTTCCATAGCCGTTTCGGGTACGCCGTTGGAAAACATAATCCAAACCCGATACGAAACCCCCAATTTTTACACCAAGGCAAACCTACTGGTACACCTTCTGCAAAACACAGAAACCTTTAACAAGGTTATTGTTTTTGTGGGCAATAAGCGCATGGCCGACAGATTGTTTGAAACCTTGGACAAATATTTTAAGGACGAATTGTGCCTAATACACTCCAACAAAACCCAAAATTACCGTTTGCGCAGTATCGAGCAGTTTAAAAACGGTATTAACCGCATTTTGGTTGCCACCGATATCATGGCGCGCGGTTTGGATATTGAAAACGTAAGCCACGTTATTAATTTCGATACACCCGAGTACCCCGAAAACTATATGCACCGCATTGGCCGAACGGGACGTGCCGAACGCAAGGGCGAAACCATTTTGTTTTCCACCCCAAAAGAAACCGAAGCCCTAAGCCGTATTGAACGCCTAATGAACATGGCTATTTCTCTATTAGATTTTCCCGAAGAAGTTGAAATTTCAACACAACTTATTGAAGAAGAACGCCCACAAATAAAAGAACGCAACAACCCGACCAAACGCAGCGATGAAGATGTTCCCGGTCCGGCTTTTCATGAAAAAAAGGAAAAAAACAAAAAAGAAAACCTGGGCGGCTCCTACCGAAGGGAAATTGCAAAAAAATATAAAAAACCAAAAACCCGGGGCGATAAAAATGCCAACAAACGGGGTAAACGGAAATAAAAAAAGCCCAAAACCGGATAATTTTGGTTTTGGGCTTTTATAGAGTTTCTACCTATGGTCTTCCTTTTAATAATACCCTTTTTCGGGAATTTCAATTTTATAAAGCTTTCTTGATTTATTGTTTAGCTTGGGCTCGCGTAGCCATGGGTTGTGCAGTTTTAATATTTTATAGTTAATCCCATAGTTTTCGGCAAATTTTGTAAAATCGGCTACGGCAGTATCTACTTCAACTTTATAGGTTGGTACGTGGGTATACAAATCTTTTTCCCTAAAATTAAAACCGTATTTTGATGGGTTGTTTAAAATTTCCTTTAAGGCAACTATCCTAAAAATATAGCGTCCGGTTTCCTCACCAAGAAGCAAATCGTAATAATCGGAAACGTTTTGGTCTTTCAGCCTGTTGGATATTCCTACATTTCCTGCATTGTAGGCGGCAGCGGCAAGGGTCCACGACCCCAAACTTGCTTTCGACTTTAATAAATATTTACAGGCCACTTCGGTGGATTTTTCCAAATGGTAGCGCTCGTCTACATTTGCGTTAACCTCCAGGCCGTTTTCCCTTGCCGTTGCGGGCATTATTTGCCATACGCCACGAGCGCCCGCCGGCGATACGGCATTGGTTAGGCCACTTTCTATAACCGCCAGATATTTAAAATCATCGGGGATTCCGTGCTTTGCCAAAATGGGCTCGATAACGGGAAAATATTTATTGGCTCGCTTAAACATTAACAGTCCGTTAGATTGCCAATAGGTGTTTACCAAAAGCTCGCGGTCCATACGTTCGAAAATATCGGGTTGGCTTAATGGCATGGACTCGCCCGCAAAATTTAAGTCCTTGGGTATTTGTAGGGCGTAAACATTGTAATCGTTTATTAGTTTTTTTTCGAAATTTTCGTCGGTCGGGGCATCTTGCAGGGCATAAATAAACAAGGCGCACAGGGCTACCAATCCTACAAAAGCTAAACCTTTTTCAATTACCTTCATTTTTGTTTTTTGTTTTAAATGTAGTTATTTTTAATTAATTACACATGATTATATTGGGCAAATTTTCGTTAAACCATTTGTACTTGTTTATAATCATAATATGGGTTCCGCCCTTTACTACAATGCAATTTTTAATGTTTTTAATAGGAAATACAATATCCTTATCGCCATGGATATGGATAATATTGGTTGAAAACTCGCTTTGTTTCCAGCACAGCATTTGCTTTATGGCCCAATTTAGGTAACTACTGCTGTTAACCGACAAATACATTTTATATAATTCTAACCGTTTAACCACTTTATCGCCAAAAGCGTACTTTGCAAGTACGTCCAACTTATTTACCAAAGGGGTGGGCAACAATTTGTATGCCATTGTAGTCTTGGTTATTCGCATTTTTTTGGGCAACTCCTTATTGGATTTTACGCTCGATACAATTATTAGCTTTTTTACCGAAATGTGCTTTCGCATTTCCTGCACTAAAACACCCCCGAACGACACGCCTAACAAAACGGGATTTTCGTGTTTAATACATTGTACCATACGAAACGCATAAGTTTCTATCGGTTCGTTTTCTATTGGCATTAGCCACTCCAAATAATGCAACTCAAAACGGTTTTCGGGCAAGGCGATATGTTCGAATATTTTTGGACCGGCTGCCATGCCGGGCATTAAATAAACGTGTGTTTTTGGGCTGTTCATTTAAACTATAATATCTATAAAAACAAACCCCAAAGCCTTTACTGTACTGCAAATTACAGACTTGACGTTTATTTGAAGCATATTTTTTGTAACTTTGCAGAACAAATTTAAAGAATTTTGTCTCAAACGCTTCTAAACTTCCCTTAAAAAAGAACAAAAACCGCAATTATGATTGATGCCGCAGATGTAATAGACAACGATTTTTTACGCCAATTTGAATTGAAAGTTGACGAGAAACTTGCCAAAATTGAATACTCGCTTCAGGAACGGAAAATTTTTCTTACCAAATTAATAATTCCCGAGGAAATTAACGATGCCGATTTTAGCAAGGCATTTTTAACCGCCGTTTTTAACTGCATTGAAGACCGCAATTTAAGCGTCGTGCCCACAAGTCCGGAAATAGCCAAGTTTGTTAGGGGCAACCGCAGGTTTAAGCGCATGCTGCCCGTTGGGGTAAGGATTTAACTGGAATATTTGTAAGCAATCGTTTTTAACCAAGTTTAAAAAGTTAAGAATTTTTTGTGCAAAGCCTGTGTGTTTTCCTTAAAATACCAGCCTTTACCCTGCTTGTTGTACTCGTCTATATTTATTTCGACAAGTGGGCTTAAATGATATTCTATATTTAAAAATGAATAGTGAAGCATATAATCCTTGTTATTTAGAGCTTGGTTTATTGGTGGCAACTTGTGCCTTCCTATTTTTATTTCAGAAATAATTTGCTTAAAGCCAGATTCCAACTGCTTTGTTGTATTCTGGTTTAAATTGCCATCGATATTGTCGGGTAGCCTTACCTTGTCATGTAGGGTTAGCGCTATTTTCTCCACGTTTTCGGCCTCCAAGGAATACGTACTGCCCATAAGTGCTTTTTCGACTTCTTTTTCGGATGCGACTTCTATTGGTTTCTCTTTTTTATAAAGTGCCCTGTACACCTGAAACAAGTATTGGTATTTTGGATTTGCTACATTATCTTGGTTTTCAAACATTTTAACTTTAACCAATTCGCTATTGGCAGTGGTAACAAGTGCCTGCAACGGCAATTTATAATTACTTAAAAACGAAATAGTTACAGGCAACAAACTGATATGGTTAACGACTACCTTTTCTTTTACCTTTTTAAAAATGGTATTGGACAATATATCCAAAAACTTATTAAGCTTAACAAACAATCGCCCCAACAAACCCATTATTGCATTTTTAAAAACTTGAAATAACGAGTTTACGCTAAACACGCTTTTTAACATAACCACAAGGCGCTTAATACTTAGTTTTACCAAGGTGTCTTGTACCTCGCGTTGGTAAGTGTTTAAGTTTTCGGCCTTAAAAAACCCCACACTATTTATTTCGTTAACAAAGGCTTGCTCCAATTCTACCTTGTTTTTTAATGTAATAAAGGGGAATAAAGGCCTGTTTTTTTCTTTTTTTCTAAACCCTTCCTGTCCTTCCGACAGCGATTTAAACGTACTTAGCTTACCATAATTAAAAGCGTATTGCCTTGCCTTTAACGATGCAAAACCACCAAAAGCGCTTATTTCCTCGCCTGGTAAGCTTATAATATTGTTTTCCGAATTTATGGGAAGAATGGCCACGCGGTTGGCTTTATCGTTCTTACCGTCGGTGTTTAACGAAAAATCGAATATTATTTTAAATACGGTTTGCGCAAAGCGGTTTTTATCTTCGGGGGTTTCTATTTTAAGAACCTTATAGCCATCGGGCTCAAACTTATCGGAATACATTTTGTTTTCCACCAAATCCCGTAATGCCTCAAACTCGCTATCGCCTATAAACAAACACTTGCTGTTGGGCTCGCCCAAGGAAATACATGTTTTTTTTAGCTCGTTTTTAAAATAGCTTATTACGTCACGGGTACCTATTGAAATAATATGCGCCTTTAAATTGGCTTTTATTTTGTTATAGGCGGTTCTTAAAATTTCGAAATCTAAAGTATCCCCCAAATGTTCGTTCTTATCCAAATAATTGAATATGGTTTGCCTAAGCTCCAGGTTTTCCTTCATATCCATTATTTTATGTTCTTCTTTTATACGGCCTTGGTTTTTTAGGGTGGTTACCAAACTGGTTGTAACCCCTATAAGTTTAGCAAGTTCGTCCTTACCGTGCGCGGTTTGTTCTTTCATTTTTACAGGTACCAGCGCCGATTGCAAAAACGATTGGTACTTTTGCGTTCTTACAATAGGATCTACAAATAAAATAAGCCTATCGGAATTATCGGTATTTTGCCCATAATCTTGAAAAGTACCTATCCTGTACGCTTCCTTAATGGGTTCGTTATTAAAGGTACCACCATCGACATACGGAAAATTAAAGCTATTATAGGTAATGGTATTTGAAGTTTTTTCGTTAAACACACTGGTCCTGCCTTCGTTTTCCAACTTGCTGTATTGGGCATTAAGTTTTTTAAACTGTACGGGCCATTGGCTGTCCGGGTCATCGCCGCCAAATTCTTCTTTATATCGTTTTAAAATAACCGGATCGAACGCAACGGGAAATGCCCCACATGCCAATGCCGAAGTGCATATTACGGCCCATGCCTTTTCTTTGGTAAGATTGAGTTTCCGTTCCGAATCTGCTTCGGAATTAGAACACTCAAGCCAACAATTATCAGTGGGCTTATCTTCTAACGCTTTTGGATTAAACACAAAATCGATAACCCTTAGTTCCGAATGGTTTTGGGCACCAACCGATTGCATTACATTTTGCTCCAATTTGGGTAGACCCGTTTCGTCTTTTTTTATTTCAATGGGCAACAAATTGGTTAACGAACATGCAAATGGCACCCTTACTTTATCGAGTACCCTTACTTTGTTTAAAGTAGTCGTTTTTGTGTTAATTAAATACTGTTTCGCTAAGGTTTCTAACAATTGCCTATCCAACAAAGAAAAAGATTCGTTTACATTAGGTTTGTAATTATTAATTTTTTCAGTTCCAAAGAGTTTTTTTGCATCCAGTTCGTTTACCCAAATGGCTTCTTGTATTTTTTGCGCTACTTCCAAGGCCTTTAAATCGTCTATTTTTTTAAACTGTTTTGCTTTTTCGTCATCGCCTTGAAAATAACGTTTAGAAATGTCTTTAAGCAAGCTATCGTGGGTTACGCCGTTTAGGTTTTTCATCATGGTTTCATAATCTATAAGTGTTTTCAACATGATTACAAGAGCTATGGCGCCTGCACTGGCACCGCTCATACCATCGACAACCACCTCGTCGTAGGCATTGCCCTTATCGTCCTGCCCGTAAAGGATTAACAGCTTTAATGCTTCGGTTAAAGCGGCTCCCGAAAAAGACCCGAGGGAAACCCCGCCCCCCATGGCCAAACAAATTTTTAAAATGCGTCCCATAATAGTTATATTTTAGTGATTGCCGTACAAATAGTTTTGGGTAAAATAACGACTAAGAAAAACCTCGGTGTTTTTGTAAAAAATATTATCTGTAATTTCTTTTACCGATAAGCCTGCATTTAATTTCAAAAACCGTTCTGTACTTAGTATAATCTTCCCTTCTGCGTTTTCGTATAGATTTTTAATTTTAAATCGGTCGTCAAGCGTATCGTAGTTTTCCAAATATTGGTAAATATGGTTTCGGAAAGCCATAAGTTTATCCGCACCATCGTAATCGTCAAAGGGGTTTATCATGCCGTCCATATCCGAACCCAGCGATACAATATCCCAAGCACTTTCGTTATAGTTTATATCAACAACATTTATAATATGGTACACGTTTGTTAAAAACAACTGTTGTTGCAGCAGCATTCTATCGGCTACGTTTAACGTGTTTTTAAACGTTTTTTTATACACACAGCCCGGCATACGCCCATCGTGCATTAAAACACCTATTAGCCCACCCGATTTATAAATGGCAACAATATCCTGATCGCAAAGATTAATATCGCCCCGGCTTACGTACGCATTTTTATCGGCTTTGTTTCCGCTGCCCAAAGTTTCGAAATTGGTATATTTTTTTACCCCGCTTACGGCGGAATGGCTTGATATTATGGGTATAAAATCGTTATCCTGCTTGGCTTTTTCTACAATATCGTAAAACTGCAAGCGCGATTTAACCGACATGTGCTTAATATCTATAAGAATGCGCCTTTGGTTTTGGTCCTTGTGCAACAGGAGCTTTAAAAGTTGTTGGCCCTTAACCGTTAAGCCCGTATTTACGCCCCCCTTTTGTTTAAAAAAAAGTTTTAATGCCCCGTTAAAACTTTTTGAGTGCCCGCAGACCAAATTATTAAAATGGTGCGCCACGGTTATATAAAACGGCGCCATGTTATCGTCCTGCTTAATACGTGTAATATTATTGAACAATGACCGATACAGCTTTTCGCCTTCAGAAATCGATAAAACATCTATATTTTTATCGGAGAACAAATGTTCAACTTTATAGGTACCCAAACCATGAATACCTTCTAAAGACAAAATCCCGCATATTACATCCGGATTAGTTATATGGGCTTGAAATTCCTCGTAATTTTTAACCAACTTAAACTGTTTTGCTTTATGGTTTTCATCTTGGGGTTCTTGCCCACTTGCTACCGTAAGCACGTTAAGTTCCTTTAAATAATCCTGAAAATAATCAATTTGGGTTGTCGATTTTTTTTGTTCGTTCCAAAATTCCAAAGCCCGCTTTTCTGAAACCCCCACAAGCACTTGAATCATCATAAGCAACAGATTTTTCTTTTTGTTGAAAAACTGTAAAAACGGAAACTTTTTGGTGAAAAACGAAAAAGACGACAATAGCCACGTAAACGTATTTTTACGGGCAATGTAAGGGCGCTCTATGGGGTAAATGGAACAAAAAACCAAGCGTACATTACCCTTTACGCACTTGTCCAAATTACATTGTGTACTGGTGGCATATTCATTATAAAAAGGATCTAAAGCAAGTTGGCGCAAAACATTAAAAAAGAACAAAAACTTTTTGGGCGGTGGGTTTTGCCTTGTTGCCCAAATATTTTTAATAGTTTCGTTGTTAGCCGCTTTTAAGGCTATATGGGTGTGGAAATCCGAAATATAATTCATAGCAACAAGTCCTTTAAGTTATACCACTTTAAACATTGCTATTAATCTATTTCAAAGAAAAGTCCCTGTTAATTTAAATAAAAAAAACAGAATATGCAATTTAATTTTTAATTTCCTTCAAGCACGTCTTTTACGCGAACACATCCGTATATTTAAACGCATGCTTAAAAACAGTAAAAAAAAACATATGATCCTTTATTAATATATTTTGTGCGATTAATAGTAGTTAGTATCTTTATAAACCCATAACAAAAAACAAATGAACAACATAAACAACGCCATTTTAAAATACGATTTCGAATTGGCAAAAAACCTATTAAAAAACGGCGAAACCTGGGAAGGCATGCAGCCTTACATGTACCAACAAGCCTACGACAGGATTATTAATAAAGAAGCATTCGATTTACTGGATTGGTTTGTAGAAAACGAGCATATTTCGTTGGACATATTTGAATACGACAAGTTCGACTACACTATTTTTGGCTTGTTCGCAAAAAAAGAACTCACGGAAAATACGGCGAATTATTTAGATAAATTACTCCCAAAAATCGAGAATATCGAAGAAGAAATAATGGAAAAAACATGGCTGTCATTTGCCATCGAAAACAAAAGTTCAATCGATTTTCTTCAAAAATTAATCGATAATGGTTGCGATGTGCATTGGAAAAACAACAGCAACCAAAACCTTCTGAATTACACACAAGATATTGAAACATCGCGGTTTTTGTTGGAACAAGGTTTAAATATAAACAACCAAGATGCAGGCGGAAACACGGCTCTTTTTAAAGCCATAGAAAAACGGGATATTCCTTTAATTGAACTGTATTTACAAAACGGTGCCGAATGCAATATTCAAAACATACAAAACGAAACCCCTTACCAAAGGGTTTTGTTTTATGCCATAAGCCCCGAAATTTTCGATATATTAAACAATTACGACCCCGTACGCTTGGATTTAAAAAACAAAAAGAACCAAACTATATTTTTTGAATTTTCCGGCTATTCACAATTTTCGTCGCAAAATGAAATTAAACTATTGGAAAAATTATTGGAACAAGGTGCCGATTTGTTTCAGGTAGAAAAAACCATTTACGATGAAGAAACCACGGCTGCAAAACAATTAGCCCGAAAAAACTACAACGCATTGGAATGGATTGCAAATCAGGAAGGATTCAACCCAAACTTGCAAGACAATAAAGGAAATTCGTGGCTGCATTATGTTTGTTCCGAAAATTTAAACTTCGAACAGCGAAAAGCACAAGACCTATACAAAAAAGTTAAGCTACTACTAAAAGTAGGTGCTAATCCCGAAATGCTAAACGACGAGGATAAATCGCCCATCGATTATGCCCAAGACGACGATTTAAAAGCAAAAGCACTAACATTACTATTAAAACAATAAACAAATGTCCTTATCATTCATACAAGCCTGTGAGGCAGGAAAACGAAAAATAGCCGAAATTCTTTTAGAGCAAGAACAAATCGACCCGAAATATACCGACGAAAAAGGGCGTACGGCACTACATTACGCCGCTCATAGGGGCTTTGTAGAAATATGCGAAAAACTATTGGAAAAAGGAGCCGAAATAGATTATGAAGACCAAAACGGCGAAACACCACTGTATTTTGCCTTTCTGCAAAACCAAACCGCTACAAGCCTTCTTTTAATCGAGCAAGGTGGTAATATAAATATAAAAGACTATCAAGGAAACAGCTTATTGCATTTGGCTGCCCGAATCGGACAAATAAAACTATCCAAAACCCTTTTGGATAAAGGCATAGATGCCAATATTGAAAACAACAACGGAGACACTCCGTTGATGCTCGCTTTTGTAAATCTTAAAAAACCAGTTGTTGATTTGTTGATAGAAAACGGAGCTAATATCCACCAAACTACAAAAAGCGGAAATACCTTTTTGCATTTGGCGGTCAACCTAAAAAACCTCCCATCGGTAAAATTATGTTTAGAGCAAGGTTTGGATGCAGACACGCCAAACAATGAAGGCGAAACACCGTTGTTATTAGCCTGTTACGATGGGCAACGCATGATTATTAAAGAACTTTTAAATGCCGGCGCCAATGTTTTTGTAACCAATAAAAACGGATTGTCCCCAATTTACGAAGCAGTAGGCAACAACCAAAAGGAAATCGTCCAACTATTTTTAGAACGAGGTTTGGATGTTAACTATCAATTACCAAAACAAGGCCACGAAACCTATATGGATAGTTATCTGGAATGGGTAGAAACCGCCAATAACTTATCCATGTCAAGTGCTTATTCCATTACCAACAGTTACACCTACGGCGGCGAAAGCTTATTGCACCTTGCCGTAAAAAACGGACATCCTTTTATGGTTAAATTGTTGTTGGACAAGGGTTCTAATGTTAATGTTCAAGACGATTCCGAAAATACGCCATTACATTATGCCACCGCCAATGGCAAAAAAGATATAGTACATTTACTGTTAGAAAACAAAGCCAATACCGAAATTACCAACGTAAAAGAGCAAAAAGCCATCGACTACGCCACAGTAAAAGGCTTTAACGAAATTGTTGAACTCATTTTACTGCACGGTGGGAAAATTGGAATTGAGGAAATTAAAAACACCGAAAGCAAAACAAAACCTACGGTAAGTTCTACTTCAATAACGCGCGAAGAAGCCCTGAAAAACCTAAAAGAAATAAAAGAATTGTTGGATATGGGCGTGCTTACCCAAGAAGAATTCAACACAAAAAAACAAGAGTATATGAAGTTTATTTAAGCTGCCAAAATATAACCATGAACAACAAAACACTTAGCCCAACCAAACAAAAATTGTTTATTGAAGTTCTGGAAGCTCGTTTTAAGGCACATCCAGAACGCCACAAAACCATACTATGGGAAACGGTTGAAAACAAATTAACCAATAACCCCGACAAACTGCGCAGCCTATACCTTATGGAACAAACAGGCGGCCAGCCCGATGTTGTAGGCTTTAACGAAAAAAACAATACCTTCCTGTTTTTCGACTGCTCGCCCGAAAGCCCCAACCGCCGAAGCCTTTGTTACGACAAAGCCGCTTGGGAATCGCGAAAGAAACACAAACCCGAAAACAACGCCGTAGATGTTGCTGCAAACATAGGAATAAAAATACTTTCCGAGCAGCAATACAAGTTTTTACAAACCTTAGGCACTTTTGACACCAAAACCTCCAGTTGGCTTAAAACCCCACAGAATATAAGGGATTTGGGCGGTGCTATTTTTGGCGATTTTAGGTACGGCACAGTATTTATTTACCACAACGGTGCCGAATCGTATTATGCCGCACGAGGCTTTAGAGGTTGTCTTTCGCTTTAAAATAAAATTAAAAAAAACAACATTACGTTTCACAAACAATAAAACTTTCACATCATTTATTCATCTTTGGCAATAAAAAAATAAAATAGATGCAATATGTGCTTCTTTTCTGTTTCAATGGTTAAATTTGAAGTTTTAATCGATTAAAACAGATGAAAGCACTTAACGACTTTATTTGGGAAACCCACGGTATTCATGCCGGCACGGAGCAGGACCACGTAAAACACGGCATAGATAAACTTGAGGATATTATTGACAAGGCCATTGAAGCCAAGCACCCCAGTATTACGTTTATTATACACTCGCCACGCCTGACCAATTTTCGTTATACCGCCGAAAGAGACACCAATGTTAAGTTTATAAGGGGCAACCGCTCGTACTTAAATTACCCAAAGCGTATTGCCAACCTTCGCAAAAAATATGAAGGCCAAATTAACATTAAATACGGTGTCGAGCTGGAATGGATGGGTCCCGATTTAGGACTGCAATGGAGCCGCTCCAAAATTTTTCAGGCCGAGGACGCCGATTACGTTATTGGCTCCGTGCACTTTGCCCCCGAAGGCCTACCCTACGACGGCACTAAGGAAGAAGCCCTTGAACTGCTGAAATTAAGGGGAAGCCTTGAAGCCTATTGGGACGGTTATTTTAACGAAATGATACAGATGATTGCGTGTTTTGGCGATATGATACAAATAATCGGCCATATCGATTTGCCAAAACTAAATGTCGAGATGCCCGAAGCCCTGCTTAATTTTGAAATTAGCGACCACCCGCTTGCCAATAAATTCCGAACGCTACTGGAGCTTATTGCCGACCGCAACTTAGCCTTGGACGTTAACATGGCCGGTGCCTTTAAGGGCGTGGGCGTGTACCCTACCCAAAACATTTTAAAATATGCCAATGCCCTGCAAATACCCGTTTGCGTGGGTACCGACACGCACCATGTACGTTACTATGGGCTGAATTTTAAGGAAAGTTTGGAATATATAAAAGAAGCCGGGTACGAAAGCTACGTAAGCTATTCCAAATTAATTCCCGAAAACAGGACTATTTACAACGACCACGACCTAAAGGTAAAATACACGGTTTTAAACAAAGGCATAGAACTGTTAAACCAACGATTTAACAACGAACAACGACGAAGCATTCCTGATTTTTCGTTTGGCGGCAGCTTTTCCGAATTTTTAAACATTTACCAAAATTCGACCGGAATGGGCAATTACAATGCCATTAGGATTAGAAAAGGCGGAAAATCAATCACCATAACCAACGCTATTCCCAAAATAGTAACCACGACCGTTAACGGTTTGTTTTCCGAACAAATTGATAAGCCCGGCGTTATTTCTTCACTATTTAACACTTTGGCTTCCGAAGGCATAAATGTTGAAACCGCCCGCCTAAAATCCAATAACGACGGTACGGCTATTGCGTTCCTGTCCATAGACGATAAAAACGGAAACGTAAAAAATGCCATCGACTTTATACAAGGCACCGATGTTGGCCTGTTTACCAATTTGGTTTACAAGGAAAACGCCGAACTGCCCAATTACTATACCGAAGGTATTTATTTGTTGGAAATGGACGGCGTTAAGCTAAACCTAAAACTTAGCGACAAGGTTATTGTTACCAAGCACAACAATGCGCCCGGCGTGTTGTTAATATTGCTTTCGGCTTTGGCCTCAAAAGGCATAAACATAACCGACCTACGTTTGGGCATGCTTAACAATGTGGGATATTCGGCCTTAACTGTTGAAGGCGATAGCAATACCATACGTTATTTGCTAACCAAGTTGGGCGACCAATATTACGAGGCCAATTTAATCGAGTTTCATAGCAAGTAAAAAAAGAGGCTATCCGAAAAGTCTGTTATTCTGAACGCCTGTGCTGAGCAAGGTCGAAGCGAAGTGAAGAATCTAAAAAAATTATATCTCTGATTTTTAACCAAATGAGATTTCTCGACTCCGCTCGAAATAACAATAAAACTACTTTTTATACAGCCTCTTTTTTGTAATTTATTTAGCTGTCAATTAAAAAACAGACCTTATTATTTTAATTGGCATAATGGAAAACGAAGTTGCAAACCAAAAGAAATTAAGTTTGCCTTATCAATACCCGTTAAAGTACTTACTCCATTTGATTTTGTTGGCGCATCGGCATCTACGTAGGCAATAACACTATTGTTCGTATTTATATCTTTACGAATATCGGTTATGCTATAATCTAAAAATCCACCTGCATAAAAACCGTAATTTTCTACCCTTAACTTTACGCCCAGTTCGGCCGTTAGGGCAAATGAAGATTTGTACGGGTCGTTAATAGTGGTTTTAACATTATTTTGAGTGGTAAAACCGTGCGCAGGTACATTTTCGATTAGCAAATCGTTATTCGGGTAATACCCCGTTGTTGTAATACTATTGGCCGAAGCATTAACTTTTTGCGAAACGGGAAGCATTAATTTAACCCCGCCCGAAGCATAAAAAATTAATCCGTTAGATGTTAATGGCCCTTCGAACCTAAGTCGTAAAGGAATTGTTGCCAATAGTATTTTGTGTGCTTCTTCATAATTATTGGAAGCTACCCGAAACTCGAAGCCGGAACCAAACGAATCGACCTCGTACGTTGTTGCGCTATATGTATTTGGCAACATTATTTTATTTGAATAGTTTGATAGCCCCAATCCTGTTTCTATGGCGAACTTGGGCTTAATAAAATGTGTGTAATTGAAACCAAAATGCGTGGTAATGTTGCTTTTTTCGGTAATATCGGCACCTTGATAGTTTATTTTTGAAACATATGCAAAATCGGTTTGAAAACTAATGGATTTTTGGCCTACTGCGGGTAAACCCAATAAAATTAAAATTAAAACTGTTATATATTTTTTCATTATATATTGATGATTAAAGGAAGCTGTCTAAAGAATTCCACTTATGGTGGCTTCCAAACGGTGTTATTAACAAAGCTAATGATTGTATTTGCCTGAAAAACGGATGTGAAACCCGTATTGCCCGTAAATACATTATTGTAAAAATCACTTCTGCCTTTTCCTGCGTTAATTATACCTCCCGTATAACCATCACTATTAGTTGTGGCAACATTGCCTCTAACTGTGCTATTAAAAAATACTGTTTTTGCCGTGCTTTCAACATCCAAAGCAGCTCCAAAAAACGATTCGTTTTCTAAAAATATATTTTTTTTCAAGGTTGTGGTAATAGCCTTATTTAATAGTATAGCTCCGCCTCTTTCAGTCGCTCTATTTTTTTTAAATGTATTGTCGTTTATATTTAGCGAACTGCCGGAATTATCTGTAAACGAAGCGGCCATTACGGCACCTCCATATTTTCCGGAACTATTGCCGTCAAAAGTATTATTGTTAATATAAGAATTTTGGGTGCTCGTTTCAAAATTAATAGCACCTCCTTGCTCCGATGCAGAATTTGTTGTAAAATTATTATCAAAAATTCTTACGGTATTATCAATTGCAGTAGTTATCGCACCACCTAATCCGGTGGCAGTATAGGCACTATTAAATGTAGCCTTATTGTTGGTAAATGTATTTTTTTCTAAAGTAATATTACTGTTACTAAAAAGAAAAACAGCACCCCCCGACAAAGCCTTATTGTTAGTAAATGTGTTGTTTGAAGAAATTATAATATTGCCTTTTGTTTCTAATACCAACAATGCACCTCCCCAAGCATTTGATGCGGTATTTCCGCTAAATGTATTTGTTTGTATTTCCGCATTCATAACCTTATTAAGTACAACGGCACCGCCACCGCCTGTGTTGCGGTCAGTTTTCATTGCAGTATTGCCGGTGAACGTAGAATTAATAATTTTAAGATTATTAATGTTTTCACCTGCGGAAATAGCCCCTGCAGTTTGCGCGGTGTTATTTGTAAAAGTACAATTATCGATAGTTCTTGTTATTGCATCTGATGCGCTTACGCCTTGAATATGGATAGCTCCGGAAAATCCGTTATCATCTTTTGTTTTATTGGCCTGATTATTTGTAAATGAAGCATCCTTTATGTCCAGAAGTTTTCCGCTTATATCTACAATAGCACCTCCTAAAGGCGACTGATTACCTGTAAATTGCCCGCCTCTAATCGTTAAATAACTATCACTACAGGCAATAGCACCACCATTATCAGTTGTGGAGTTATTAGTAAAGGTACAGTTGTTAATGGTAACTTTACCACCTTCTTGCGTGCTTATGGCGGCACCTGATATACCGGTGTTATTCCTAAAGGTTACTTGTTCTAATGTTAAAACGCCTTTTATGTTATTACCGCCTCCATTAGATTTTGGGTACGATGTGTTAAGGGTTTCCTGTGTAACAAGATAATCCGATACTCCCGGAACGGCAGGTAAGGTTGGTCCTCCTGCCATTTGCGAAGCCAAAGAGGTTACTTGGTAATAAGGACTTTCGGACATGGAAACGTACCAATCTGGGTAGCTATCCTTAATCTGGTCATTAACAGAAGTTTCATTAATGACTTCGGATATTTTATAATATCCTGCCACATCACACCGTCCGTCGCTTATAGTTAGCCCGTTTAGGTAGTAATTCTCATTATCGGTAAGTGCATCAATAAGAATAACGTGGTGTGCATAATTGCCGCCACCCAGATTTCCACTCAGGATGGTTACGTTTGTTGTAATATTTCTTTGGTCAAGGCTTGTTTCGCCACCGCCAAAGCCGCCATATAATTTTACACCTTTTTTTAAGCTAAAGGTATTGTTCCTGTCCTGCTCGTTCTTGTTAGGAGCCAAAGACACTTTAGGGGTGTAAGTACCACTCGCAATCCAAATTTGGGTATTCTCATCAGCTTTACTAATTGTTTCTTGTAAATTATTGGACGCATTGTTCCACGAACTGCCGTCTTTATCTCCGTTACCGTATACCGTTACATACTTTATGGTTTGGGCGTGTAACGAAACAACACCTAAAAATAAGCACGTAATTAATGCGTATTTTAATAAAACGATAGGATTGCTTAAAAATCCAACAATTTTAGTTCTTTTTACATGTAACTGTAAAAAAAACAACACGCACAGCAAAGTGAATAAATACATTTTTTCCATAAAAAGTAGATAGTTAGAATTAATTTCGACAAGATTAGCGAATTTTGGGATTTGCTTTAACAAAATGGTACGAACTGCAGAAGTTTGTATACGAATGGTAATTTTTATCGCTTTTTTTTTAGAATTTCACCCACTATTTATAATACTATTATACCATTTCTATTATGAAATGGTTTTATACGTTTTTTTTTAATATTCGTACAATAGCCTATTCAGGCTTGAGCCAACTTTGGCTTGCTGTTTCTGTTCATTAAGATATACATAGGAATTTTAGGCGTAAAAAAAGAGGTTGTTTAAAAAGGTTTTTTTCGAATAGAGTCGAAAAATCTTATTATATTGAAAATCAACACTTATTTTTTTGAGATTCTTCACTTCGCCTCAACCTTACTCAGCACAGGCGTTCAGAGCGACAACCTTTTTCAAACAGCCTCTTTACAATCTGTTATACCAACTTTATATTGAAATGAGCCTTAAATTATTTTGAATATTTTACACTTAGGCAATGCAAAAAAAAATAAGGCATCATATCGTTTTAAACGAAGTGTATGTGTAAAAGAACGGTATAACATTCGGTTATTTTGTACAACATTGGTATTAGTTCTATCTCTCTTGAGATAATATTGGCATAAGTTCTACCAACGTTACTTTAAATTGCTCGCCCGTTGCCATTTTTTTTAAGGTGAAGGTATTGGAGTTCAACTCTTCTTCGCCTACCAATACCACGAAGGGAACATTGCGTTTGTTGGCGTAGTTCATTTGCTTTTTCATTTTGGCGGCATCGGGGTACAGCTCGGCATTAACACCTTGGTTTCGTAATGTTTTAATGGCTTTTAGGCAAAAAAGGGCTTCGTTATCGCCAAAGTTTATAAACAAAACTTCGATGTTTTTGGTTACGGTTTCGGGGAATAAGCCCAGTTCTTCCAACACCAAATAAATACGGTCCAGGCCAAAGCTAATGCCCACGCCGCTCATGTCCTTTAATCCGAAAATACCCGTTAAATCGTCGTAACGGCCACCGCCGCCAATGGAACCCATTTGTACGGTTTTTGGTGCGGCTACCTCAAAAATAGCACCCGTGTAATAGTTTAAGCCCCGCGCCAAGGTTACATCTAATTGTAAGGTTGCGGCGTTTAAGCCCAATTGGCAAATGGCTGTATTGATAAACGCCAATTCCTCAATGCCTTTTAGGCCTTCTTCGGATGTTGATAGAATGGATTTTAGGGCGTGTATTTGAGCTTCAAATGTTCCCGATAACGAAAACAAGGGTTGTAGCTTGACTATGCCCGTTTCGGGAATACCTTTGCTTAGCATTTCTTCCTTTACCTTATCCTCGCCTATTTTGTCCAACTTGTCCAAGGCCACGGTAAAATCGATTAGCTTATCAGCGGCACCGATAACTTCGGCTATGCCCGACAATATTTTACGGTTGTTTATTTTTATGGCAACGCCTTCTAATTTTAAAGCCGTAAAAACGCTATCGTAAAGTTGTATAAATTCAACTTCTTGCCATAGCGAGTTGCTGCCCACCACATCGGCATCGCATTGGTAAAACTCGCGAAAACGCCCTTTTTGTGGGCGGTCGGCGCGCCAAACGGGCTGTATTTGGTAGCGCTTAAACGGAAATTCTATTTCGTTTTGGTGCTGTACCACGTAGCGGGCAAAGGGTACGGTTAGGTCGTAACGGAGGGCTTTTTCGGATATACTGGAGGTTAGTTTGTTTGAATCTTTTTCGGCATACGCCGCTTCATCTGCTTTGGTTAAGTAATCCCCCGAATTTAAAATCTTAAAAATAAGCCTGTCGCCTTCATCGCCATATTTTCCCATTAGGGTTTCGGAGTTTTCAAAACTTGGGGTTTCTATGGGCTGAAAGCCAAAAGTTTCAAAGGTATTGCGTATAGTACCGAAAATATAATTGCGCTTGGCTACTTGCTCGGGGTTAAAATCCCTTGTGCCTTTTGGTATGCTTGGTTTTTGTGCCATTTTTTTTGGTTTCGGGTTTCGGGTTTTTAGTTTCAAGTTTGGTTTTCAAACTTATAAACAAATATCATAGTGTTATGTCAACTCTGAAATTTAATATAGAGATTGCTTCGTCGTCGTACCTCCTTCTCGCAATGACGTCATTGCGACGACAACGGAGGAAGCAATTCCATTCGTTAATTTTAATTTTACATAACATTAAGTATACTTTCAACTAATTAATCAACGTATTAAAATAGTGGTACAGTTGGCCTTTGGTTATTACGGCGCCTTGTTCTATCATTTTAAATTTGTCCAGGTTTTTGTCTTCGGAATAGTCCTTGTTGGCTTGTAGGAACTCAACCGAGTCGTTCATTAAATTTTCGCGCAGCCAATTGTAGCCGTCTTGCGTTGTAACGTCAATTTTTTCGTTTTTTACGTTTATTACAATGGCGTGCATATTGTTTTCGGCTAATTTAAACAAATAAATATGCTGTGCCGAAAAATGCTCCAAATACTCGGCTTGGTTTAGCACGCCTTCCCATATTAAATCGCTAAACACATCGAGTTCGGCTTCGGCCAACTCGGGTTTGTTTGCCTTTAAATTTGCCCATTCGTCGGCGGTAACGGACTGGGTGGCCAAAAAATTAATAAACTCTTGGTGTAGTTCCTCGAACTGTTCTTTGGTAAGCCTGGTGTATTTCATGTTCCTTTTCGCTTCTTAGTATTATTTTCACTTAAAAACACATAGACTGCTTCGTTCCTCGCAGTGACGCCGTTTCATAAATTATTACTAACGCACAACAAAAAAGCCCCAACTTATGTTGAGGCCTTTTTATTTTATACTTAAAATTTAGTTTGCTTGCGCAATAACCTCGAACGGTAAATCTACGGTTACCTCGCGGTGCAAACGTACAACGGCATTGTATTTTCCGGTACGTTTTACGGTGGCAACGGTAATAAATTTTTTGTCGATGTTATGGCCTTGGCCTACTAAGGCTTCGGCTAAGTCGATATTGTTTACCGAACCAAACAGTTTGTCGCCTGCGCCTACTTTGGCGGCAATTTTAATTTCCAGGGCTTTAAGCGCCTCGGCTATTTTGTTGGCATCGTCAACAATTTTCTTTTCTTTAAAAGCTCTTTGCTTTAGGTTTTCCGCCAAAACTTTTTTAGCAGAAGGCGTAGCCAAAATGGCGTGTCCCTGAGGAATTAAAAAGTTTCTACCATAACCGTTCTTAACTGTTACAACATCGTCTTTAAATCCTAAATTTTCAACGTCTTGTTTTAATATAAGTTCCATTGTTATTGGTATTTTATTTTAATAAATCGGCTACATAAGGCATTAGGGCCAAATGGCGTGCCCGTTTTACGGCCACGGATACTTTTCGTTGGTACTTTAACGAGGTTCCGGTTAAGCGGCGTGGTAAAATTTTACCTTGCTCGTTAACGAATTTCAATAAGAAATCGGCATCTTTATAATCAATATACTTAATACCCGACTTTTTAAAGCGGCAGTATTTTTTTGTTTTGTTGGTATCAATATTAAGCGGGGTTAAATACCTGATTTCCCCGTCTTTTTTACCTTTAGATTGTTGTTCTATGGATGACATGATTAGGCTTTTTGTTTAAGTTTAACTCTTCTTCTTTCGGCCCAAGCAACAGCATGCTTGTCCAATTTTACCGTTAGGTAGCGCATAAAACGCTCGTCGCGCCTAAACTCCAGTTCCAAAGTGTTAACCACATCGCCTGCAACGGTGTACTCGAACAAGTGGTAAAAGCCACTTTTTTTGTTTTGTATTGGATAGGCCAGTTTTTTAAGCCCCCAATCTTCTTTCGATATCATCTTAGCACCGTTAGAAACAAGAAAATCTTCGTATTTCTGTACTGTTTCCTTTATCTGCTCTTCAGATAAAACGGGATTTAAGATGAAAACAGTTTCGTAATGATTCATAAAAAATCGTTTTTATTGTTAAAAATTGGCTGCAAAAGTAATTAATTTCTATTTATGGCGCAACTTTAATTTATTTATATTTTCCCCGTCCTTTAATTTCAGCTACAACTACTTGGGTAAAAACAAATTTTGAGGTTTTTTGTTTGGCTAAAAAACCGAATAAAATTTCAATTTTTAGTGTGACTTTAACAAAAACACGTGTCCTATAAATAACATTAGAAGATACACTTAAACGATGATTTTTTTGTTTTTAGCGTATTTTTTTGTACTATTGTCGATACTCTTAACCTAACTAATCCATGATTTTAAATTGTGTAATTGTAGATGATTCAGCTATCCAACGGCTTTCCATAGTAAAGTTGGTAGAAAACCATCCCTCGCTCAACCTGATTGCCGAATATAGTAGTGCCATTGAAACCAAAAATGGTTTAAATACCCATAAGGTCGATTTAATATTTTTGGACATTGAAATGCCCGTGCTTAACGGTTTCGAGCTTTTGGATGTACTTAACAACAAACCGCAAATTATCTTTGTTACCGGAAAAACCGAATATGCCTTTAAGGCCTTTAACTATGATGCCACCGATTATTTGCAAAAACCCATAACCCGAGAGCGTTTTAATATTTCGGTTGAAAAAGCCTTGGAGCACCACAAACTAACAAAGGATTTTAACGACGAAGAAGGCGAACATATTTTTGTTAAAAGCAACCTTAAAAAACGTAAGGTTTACATTAACGACATTAAATGGATAGAGGCTTTGGGCGATTACGTTAAGGTGGTTACCGATAGCACCAGCTTGGTTGTTTTATCGACCATGAAGGCTTTTGAAAACGAATTGCCAAGCAGTAAATTTTTAAGAATCCATAAATCGTATATTGTTAACTTAAACAAAGTGGAGCGTTTTAACAGTAAAAACGTTGAAGTTGGCACCCATGAAATTCCGTTAAGCCGGAACAAAAAACATGCGCTTATGGACGCCTTGAATAACGCATAGCGCATTACAATTTATTTTTATTCAAGACAAGACATAAAAAAACCGCCAAAAATGGCGGTTTTTTCGTTTGGTTAAAGTTAAGTTAGTTTAAGAAGTGATTCTAACCAATTGTATTTATACCCAATATCTTTTTAAGTATTCGGTATTACTCGGCGGTTATAAGGTGCTTACCATAATTAACCCCCAAAATATCGTATCGCTTGGCCAAATGGTTTAGGCGTGTTTTAAAATCGTCCCAGTTTTTTTGTTCCTTTTGCGTCCAAACCACTTCCGAAAGTGCTGTCATCCTCGGTAAAGCCATATACTCTACATAATCGCTTGCGCTAATGTATTCGGTCCATAAATTGCCTTGCGCTCCCAAGATATGCTTTTGCTCGTCGGGCGCTAATGCTTCGGGCGTTGGGTCGAAACCATACACCTTTTCTACCGGAATATAGCAACAAATGGCCATAGGCTCATTTTCCTTGTCTTCGGATTGGTAGTAATCGAAATAACAAAAATTGGTTGGCGTCATGATTACGTCGTGTTTTTGCTTTGCCGCTTCAATACCGCCTTTAATACCGCGCCAGGACATTACGGTTGCATTTGGTGCGAGGCCACCTTCCAAAATTTCGTCCCAACCTATTATTTTTTTGCCTTTAGAGTTTACGAACTTTTCCATGCGCTGTACAAAATAGCTTTGCAGTTCATGTTCATCTTTTAACCCTAATTCCTTTATCCGCTTTTGGCAGTGGGGGCACGCTTTCCAATTGGTTTTTGGGCACTCGTCGCCACCAATATGGATGTACGCCGAAGGAAATAGCGGCATAACTTCTTCTAAAACGCCTTCCAAAAGCGCAAAGGTTTCGTCCTTACCGGCACAGAACACATCGCTAACAACGCCCCAGCTTTCGTATACTACTTTTGGGGTTCCCGCAGCTTGAAGTGCCTTGCTTTTTTCGGAAAGCATATCCGAGCGGTCCACCGTGTTCTTCTCAGGAAAACAACTTAAATATGGGTATGCAGCAATAGCAGCCGAGGCATGCCCGGGCATTTCAATTTCCGGAATTACGGTTACGTGGCGCTCTGCGGCATAGGCCACGACATCCTTAACGTCTTCTTGGGTGTAAAATCCGCCGTAAGGGGTTTGGTCGTTACCTTCACCTGGGTAGTGCCCTATTAAAGTACCATTTCTAAAAGCGCCAACTTCGGTTAGTTTGGGGTATTTTTTAATTTCGATACGCCAGCCTTGGTCGTCGGTTAAATGCCAATGAAAGGTGTTCATTTTGTGCAGGGCTATTAAATCGATGTACTTTTTAACAAAATCGACCGGATAAAAATAGCGGCTAACATCCAAGTGCATGCCCCTGTACCCATACCTTGGGCTGTCCTCGATTACTACGGCCGGGATGGTTAATTCTCCCTCGACAGCGCCTTTTTCGGCACTTGCGGGCAATAATTGGCGTAAACTTTGAATACCGTAAAAAACACCCTTGCCTGTTTTTCCCGAAATTTCTATGGTTTTATAATTTACCGACAGTTTATAGCCTTCATCGTTAGTTATTGAATTATCGATTTTTAACACAATGCTTCCCGATGAGTTGTTACAACTTACGGGAAATCCAGAAGCAAGGCTTAACATTTCGGATAAATAGGTAGCTTCCAACTTTAAATCGTCGGGTGCTTGCACAGCCGTTTTGTTATTCACCAAAAACCGCCCGTTTTCTATATTTAAAGAAACAGGTTTGGGAATAATTTGATAATCGGTTTCGGCATTAACGATTTCGGCGTACTTGTTCGTACACGACATGGCCAGCAGGCAACATGCTAATATTGAAAAAAGTTTCATAGTTTGGTTGGTTTAAATGATTTTGAATATCCGTATTTATACCTAAAATAAGTATTTTTTTGTTATTCTGAATCTTTCGACTTTGCTCAAGATAAACTAAAGTGAAGAATCTCTACATGCAATAATAAAGAGATTCTTCGTTCCTCAGAATAACAGAATCCAATAAATCTAAAGAATTAGGATGAATACGGATATTCATTAAATGATTAATAATGCCAGCGCACAAAGGCTTCCATGGCGGCATAACGCGATAAGCCCAACAAATCGTAAAGTTCGGCGGTTTCGCGGTTTCGGTCTTCGGCACGTTGCCAAAACTCCCTACTATCGGCGCCTTGGAACACTACACCGTCCTTTTGCGATTGGTGCTTAAAAATGCCTTTTCGCTTTTGTAGTACTTGGTCGGGACTCATGGGCACGGCCATTTCAATTTCGTCTATGCCCCACTCCTGCCACGCGCCGCGGTACAGCCACAGCCAGCAATCGTCCATAAATTTTTTGGACTTTAGGTTTTTTACCGCTGCAAAAACAGCATCCAAGCATACTTTATGGGTACCGTGCGGGTCGGCCAAATCGCCTGCCGCATAAATTTGGTGCGGTTTTATTTTTTCGATTAAATCCATTGTTATTTGAATATCCGCCTCGCCCAGTGGTTTTTTCTCGATAGCACCCGTTTCGTAAAACGGCATTTCCATAAAATGGATTTGGCTATCGGGCAACCCAACATAATGGCAAGTTGCACGGGCTTCACCTTTACGTATTATACCTTTAATATAGCGAACTTCGGGAATATCGATTTCGCTCGATTTTTTGTTTTTAAGAAACTCAACGGCCCTTTTATAAATAGCTTGGGCTTCTTTACTTTCAATACCGAATTTTTCGTTATAATCGACAACAAAATGGGCAAAACGAAGCGCCTCATCATCGGCTACCGCAATATTTCCCGAGGTTTGGTATCCTACGTGTACTTCGTGGCCTTGGTCCTGAAGGCGTTGGAAGGTGCCGCCCATACTTATAATATCGTCGTCGGGGTGCGGGCTAAAGATAAGCACCCGTTTTTTTGCGGGTTCGGCACGTTCCGGACGGTAGGTATCATCGGCATTGGGCTTGCCTCCCGGCCAGCCTGTAATAGTGTGCTGTATATCGTTAAATATTTTAATGTTAATATCGTACGAAGGCCCGAAATCGGCCAATAAATCGCTCATGCCGTTTTCGATATAATCGGCATCGGTAAGCATTAAAATTGGTTTTTTAAGATGAAGCGCCAAGTTTAACACGGCTTTTCTAATAAGTTTATCCGTCCACTCTACTTTTTCCACCAACCAAGGGCTGTTAATTCTGGTTAATTTTGATGCAGCTTCTTTATCGAGAACAAAAGTAGCGTTACGGTGTTCCTGTAAATACGAAGCTGGCACACGACTGGTTACAGTGCCTTCGACAGACTCCTTAATAATAGCCGATTTTTTTTCGCCCCAAGCCATTAAAATAACACGTTTGGCTTCCATAATTTTTTTCACCCCAAGGGTAATGGCTGTTCTTGGTGTGTTGGACAATCCTGAAAAATCGCCACTGGCCGCCACCCTTGTAATGTGGTCCAAGGCTACCAATCGGGTTTTTGAGTTTTGCAAGGAACCGGATTCGTTAAACCCGATATGCCCGTTGCCTCCAATACCCAATATTTGCAGGTCTATGCCGCCCATGGCTTCAATTTTGGCCTCGTATTGGTTACAGTAATCGGCTATGGCTTCTTTTGAAAGCGTACCGTCGGGAATGTGGCAGTTTTCGGGTAAAATATCAACTTGGTTAAACAGCAGCTCTTTCATAAACCTAACATAACTGTTTACCGAGTCGGGTTCCATGGGGTAATATTCGTCTAAGTTGAAGGACACCACATTTTTAAAGCTCAAGCCTTCTTCTTTGTGCAAACGCACCAATTCGGCATAAAGTCCTTTGGGCGAAGACCCGGTTGCCAACCCTAAAACGCAAGTTTGCTTTTGGGTTTGCTTAACCCGGATTAAATCGGCTATTTCCTTGGCAACGGCCTTTGATGCCGCTGCGGAATCTTCAAACATTACGGTTCCTATATTTTCAAAACGTTTTTCGAAACCTGTTGCTTTGTCTATACTACTTTTTAACATGGTTGATAATGTGTTATTTTGTTATTTTTAGTTTGTGTTTATTCTGAATTAATTTTTGGACCAACTGCGGTATTTATGGCCTTTTATGGCAAAAAACAATATCATTAAATACGATGGGATTAACATAGCATAAGCCAATTGGTTACCGCTTTTTGCAGCGGTATCGCCCGCCAACTCATTTGCCGTGTTAATGGAGTCGGCAATGGCACCGTAAATTAAGGGGAATATAGCCCCACCGATAATGGCCATGATTAGCATGGCGCCCCCTATTTTGGTATAGCCCCCCAAATCCTGCAAGGCCATAGGCCAAATAGCGGGCCAACACAGCGCATTTGCCAAGCCCAACGACGCTACCAATAGAATTACAACGGGGAATTTTTCAATACCGAAAAACGAAATACTTACGTCGGGGGAAATTGTAATAATCAAAATTACCAAAAACAAGCCCAGCAACCCTGATACTTTTAACGCCGTAGCTTGCGATACTACTTTAGGGATTAATAAAATTCCTAAAATATAACCAATACACATGGCCGTCATGGTAAACGAGGTTAGCTTTAGATAAAAATCGCCTTTTTCGCCATAAACGCCCAATTGTTTCCCGAAACCACCTATGGAATCGCCCGCCAAAACCTCAACCGACATGTACAACATTAATGTTATTACGCCCAAAACTAATTGCGGGTATTTTAATACGTTTTTAATTTGGGTGAAAATACTTTGGTGGCCTACTTTTCCATCTTCGTCCAAATCGATTTCCGGTAGCGGCGAAAATTTAAGCAACACGGCCAACAACAATATTATTAAGCCCATGTACAAATATGGTGTTTGAAGCTGCAAGGCCAAGGCATCTAAGGAGGCTTCTTTGGTAGCTTCGTCCATTAACGCAATTTTTTCAGCGGTGTAATCGCCCATATTGGACAGTACCAATGCCGTTAATGCCAATGGCGCAATAAAGCCCGCCAATTTGTTGCCAATACCCAAAATACTAATACGGGCTGCCGCACTTTCCCTTGGCCCGATTACCACCACATAGGGGTTGGATGCCGTTTGCAACAAGGCTAAACCCGTACCCATAACAAACAATGCGATTAGAAAAAACAAATACGTTCTGGAAGCTGCTGCCGGATAAAACATAAAGGCGCCCAAAGCTATAACCACCAAACCGAGGGACAAGCCATTTTTATAGCCCACCCGCTCGATAACCCAAGACGAAGGTATGGCCATAACAAAATAGGCTATATAAAAAGCGAAGGTTACAAAATACGATTGCGATTCGGTTAGCTCGCATGCCATTTTAAAAAACGGGATTAGCGGCCCGTTTAACCAGGTTACAAACCCGAAAATAAAAAACAGGGTGGTTAAAATTACCATGGGGATTAAAGTGCCGCCCTGGTTCTTTTCTGCTGAATTGGAAACTTGTGTCATTTTGTCTAATTGTTAATTGTTTAGTGTTTGAAGTTCGTTAAAATGCCCAGCCAAGCTTTTAACGAGCTTAAACTGGTTTTTGGCCCGTACTAAATTGTGTTCGGGATATTTGGTTTTAAAGTAAATATCGTTATTAAGAAAATCGGTTAAAAAGCGTAAACCTATAATAAAAATCATGGTTTTTGCGCCTAACGGAAGGTATTGTATTTCCAATGGTGTTAGTGCCGATTTCATGTTTTCCAAAAATCCTTTGGAATAGGCTTTGTAGTAAGCCACGTTAAAGTTAACCAAGTCCAAATTGGCCTCGTCCTCGGCAGCCGTACTGCAAATGGTACGAATGGCATCGCCAAAATCGTAGTGTACAATACCCGGCATAACCGTATCGGTATCGATAAGGCAAAGCCCTTTATCGTGCTTATTGAATAGGGCATTGGATATTTTGGTGTCGTTGTGGGTAACCCGCAATTTTATGTCGCCCGAATTTTTCAGGTTTTGTAAAATGTGCATTTCCTCCCGGGAGGCTTCAACAAAATCGATACTATCTTTTGCCAAGGTTTTTCGCTCTTCGGTAGCCAATTTTAAAGCGTCTTCAAACTGGCTGTAACGAAATGCCATATCGTGGAACTTGGGGATAACCTCTATTAATTCCGAGGCATCGAAATCGTCGGTTAGGGTTAAAAACTTACCAAGGAGCTTTCCGCCCTCATAAGCTATGGCCTCGCTGGTAACGACTTCGTGGGTAAAACTTTTTTTAATAAAGTACATTAAATTCCAATAATTGCCCGCTTCATCTTGCACATAATAATTGTCGCTTGATTTTGATTTTGCGAACGACAGCACGCGGCGTTGGATTTTATTTTCTGGAAGTTTTTCTTGTCGTAATTTCTCTTGAATATGAAGGCTAACGGCAACCTTATTAGCTATAAGCCCCGGAACGTCCTTAAACACCATATGGTTAACGCGCTGTAAAACGAAGTAAGGCTTCTTTTCTGTTTTAATTAAATAAGTGTCGTTAATATGGCCGGAAGCCAGTTCCTTATAGGATTCGTATTTACCGCCGTGGGCAAATTGGTTAAAAATGGTTTTTAGTTTAGTTTCTATCATGCTACCAAAGTTTTACGGGATATATGTTTTGGGCTTTTAAGGCTTCGATGGCATTTTGCACAATGGCCTTATCTTCCTTATAGGTAACCCCAAACCATTTGGCATCGGATTTTAGCACTTTTACGTTAGCTATGCCCGACCTAAGAATTTCGTTTACTACCGAAGGGATATAAAATTCGGCTTTTAAATTGCCTTTATTGGCTTCCAGAAATGTTTCGAACAATTGCTGCCCAAACTCGAAACATTTTGGCGTAAAGCCCCAAAAGTTCATGGACACAATGGTGTTTTCGTCTATGGGGATTAGTTTTCCATCGTTTTCATCATCTTCCCGCATTAGTTTGCCGTCTATTTTTTCGATATGGGTACGCTCGGTAACATCGGTTAAAAAGCCGTTTTCGTCCACTTGGCACTCGCCCCGGGACACGTAGCCGTAATCGGAAACCGTGTTTTTCAACAAATAAGCAATAGAACTAAAGTTATACGACGTTTTATCAGTTTGTTTTAAGTAATTGGCCATGGTAACAAAAGCCTCGGCACCGTAAAAATCGTCGGCATTAATAATGGCAAAATTTTCGGCAACGGCATCTTTGGCCATTAAAAGCGCATGCCCCGTGCCCCATGGTTTTACACGCTCGGGGTCCACATATTGTTTTGGCACGCTGTCCAGTTCTTGGTATACATAAGCCACTTCGGCCTTACCTTCCAGTTTTTTACTAAAAACGGCCTTAAACTCCGCTTCGAAACTTTTACGGATAATAAACACGAATTTCCCAAATCCGGCCCTAAGAGCATCGTAAATCGAGAAATCGATAATAGTGTCGCCCTCGGGCGTAAAAGCATCCATTTGTTTCAGGCCTCCGTAGCGGCTTCCCATGCCCGCCGCCAAAATTACTAATGTTGGTTTTTCCATTACTTTATTTTAAGTTGAAATTATTGTTAAAAATAACATTAAACCCCAATAAAACAAACCCTTACAAACAAAAAACATGTTTTACCAAGATTGTAAACGTTACGAAAATATAGAATTTAAACCAATAAAAAAAGAAAAAAACAATAAAAGTGTGTTCGAACACACTTTTTTATGTGTTCGAACACATTTTATAAAAACCGTAGGCGATTTTTTATATATTTGTGTAATGCAGAAAAATTACACCATAAAGGATATTGCCGAACTGGCAGGGGTTTCCAAGGGTACGGTAGACCGAGTTTTGCACAAGCGCGGCAAGGTATCCGAGCTTGCCATGGAAAAAGTAAACGCTGTTTTAAACCAAATAGACTACAAGCCCAATTTATTGGCAAAAAACCTAAAAAACAATAAACGCTACCGTGTTTCAATTTTGCTGCCCGATCCCAAGCACGACCCCTATTGGACGCCCTGCGTAACCGCCGTAAACACTATTACCGAAGAATTTAACGCCTTTAGCATTACTTTTGAAACTTATTTTTTCAATCCCAAAAACACGGCGTCGTTCTTGGATGCCAATGCCAAAATAATGGCAACATTACCCGATGCCGTACTTATGGTACCCCTATTTTTAAAGGAAAGCGCAACGGTTTTACAACAGTACGAAACACTTAACATTATTGTTTCAACCATTAACAACAATGTAGACTCCAACAGTGTTAAAAGCTTTATTGGCCAAGATTTGCATACAAGCGGAAGGGTTGCCGCCAAGCTTATGCACAGCCTGATAAGGGAAGGCAACATAGCTATTATACACATAGACGAAAAGTATAAAAACGCTATTTTTATGCAGCAAAAGGAAAAAGGCTTTAAGCGTTATTTTAACGAACTGAATGCTTTTAACGGCAACATAACTCCTGTTAAACTAAAACATCCCGATTTTGAAGATACCCTAACCCGCTTTATAAACCAAGACCCTTTTTTAAAAGGCATTTTTGTAACCACATCGAAAGCGTACCAAGTAGCCGATGTTTTAAACCACATTAACCGCAACGATATAGCCTTGATTGGTTACGACCTATTAAACGAAAACGTAGCACATTTAAAACAGGGCGGTATTGATTTTTTAATACACCAAAATCCAAAACAGCAAACTTACTTAGGGCTTAAAAACATGGTAGAATTTTTACTTTTTGACAAACCCATACCCGAACAAATCCATTTACCCATAGACATTATAAATTCCGAAAACGTTACGCCTTTTATGCGCGATTAAAGCAATCCTATTTTTTTAGCCCAGCCCCACCAAATGAAAAACCCCAAAAGCCGACGGCGTATGGAAATCGGGCGTTTCGGTATTGGGGTTTATCCAAGGCATCCACGTGGGCTGGTACGAACCATCGGGTTGTTTATGGTACTTAGCCCTAAAAACACCTGTTTCAATTTTATTGCCTTTTAATAATTTTAGGGCTTTTAACGATGTTAGGCTTATAGCGCCCTCGACAACAAAACAATCGTTAAAAACAAACGATTTAATAGCTATATCGGTTGAAGGCCAGTTCCATTTAAAATCGAAATTCCGGCAATATTCTGCCTTAAAATCCATTAACCGTGGTGTTGGGTCTATTTCCAAACAATAATACGGATGTAGGTTTTCATCACTCCTAAAGAACAGCTCTACCCTATCGGAATGGTTAATACTATCGTATTTGTCTACCTTGTTGGCTATATGGATATTGGTATCGAATACCTTGAAATTGAAATATAAAAACCTGGTATTCCAAAGGGCCCGAAATTCTATTTTATCAATTTTTGTGTTTTCCCAAGGGGAAGAAAAATCAGTTAGCACATTAGCTTTGCTCCATAAAGTATCGTCGCCTTTTCCTGTTAGGGTTAGTGTTTGGTTACCCAATGGGTTAACAGTATATGTTTTTAGCATGTTTTTGTTTGTTTTTATTGTTGTTATCGATGTGCGGGCTTCGACAGGCTCAGCCGCCAACACCTATCTAAATCGGTGGCTGAGCTTGTCGAAGCCACCTCAAAAAATCTCCTAAACCTAAAAAACACAAAGAAACAACGAAGCCTTGGGAACTACACCAAGGCTTCATCAAATTAACTACAAAATAACAAATAAACTAATTTTATTTAAGTTCTACTTCTTCGGTTTCGTTAAAACCTTTGCCCCTTATAATTTCAAAAGCGGCAATCATATCTTTTAATTTTTCGGGATTGGATGCTGCCAAATTATTGTTTTGCCCAACATCGTCCTTTAGGTTGTATAGTTGGTAACCGCCGTCGTTACCTATTTCAATATTTACGGATGCTATTTTTTTCCCGCCCTTGTAAGGTGGTATCATTACCCAATCGCCTTGTCGGTAAGCGGTTCTTGTGGTAGCTTCCAGCACGTAATCGGTTCGGCCTTGGCTGCTTTTCCCCAAGAACACATCTAAAAAGTTTTGGCTGTCGGGCCCGGTTTCGCGGCTTCCCGTTAATGCCGCCAACGACGAGAACAAATCGATTTGGCTAATTAGGGCATCGGATGTTACGGGCGAAATTTTGTTTTTCCAATACACAAAAAACGGTACTCTTGTCCCGGCTTCGAACAAGCTGTACTTACCGCCTTTTAATCCTCCCATAGGGTCGTGCTTGCCCAATTTTTCTACGGCATCGTCGTAATAACCATCGTTTAGCACGGGACCGTTGTCGCTTGAAAACACAATCAAGGTATTTTCCAAAAGGCCTTCGGTTTCCAAGGTTTTAACAAATTCGCCTATACACCAATCGGCCTCCAAAATAACGTCGCCCCGTGGCCCCATTCCCGATTTGCCCACAAATCTTGGGTGCGGTGTACGTGGTACGTGGGGCTGCTGTATGGTGTAATATAAAAAGAAAGGCTTGTCTTTATGGGTTTTAACGTAGTCTTGGGCATGGATTAGGAAATTATCGGCCATATCCTCGTCTACCCATTTAGCCGATTCGCCACCTTTCATAAATCCAATTCGGGGAATACCGTTAACAATGCTATTGTTGTGGCCGTGGTGCCATTTCATTTTTAAAAGCTCGGGATTGTTTTTCCCTGTTGGCTCGCCTTCGAAATTTTTATGGTAATCGACATAAATGGGGTCGTTTTTATCCAAATTTGCCACATTGCCGTTTTCGATATAAACGGTTGGCACGCGGTCCTGTGTTGCGGCCATAATATAGCTGTAATCGAAACCAACCTCGTTTGGCCCGGGCGAAATGTGTTCGTTCCAGTTTACGGAACCGGAACCTAGGCCAAGGTGCCATTTCCCAATAACCGCTGTTTGATATCCTTGTTGTTTTAACATTTTAGGAATGGTTGCCTCGGCGGTATCGATTAGCAATGGTGCTGTACCGGGAAGTATTTTGGCGCGTTTGTTTCGCCATGGATAAGTACCGGTTAACAAGGCATAACGGCTGGGCGAACACGTAGCGGACGAGGCATAACCGTTGGTAAACCTTACGCCGCCATTTGCCAAGTGGTCCAAATTGGGCGTGCTTATTTCGGTGGCACCGTACGAGCTTAAATCGCCATACCCCAAATCGTCGGCATAGATTATAACAATATTGGGCAAGGTTTTGGTTGTTAACTCTTGCTGTTCGGCCGTGTTTAGGGCCTGTTCCTTTTTAGTTTGGTTATTGCAGGAAAAAATTAGGGATAATCCTAAAACTGCGACTAAAATTTTGTTCATTTTATAAATTTGTTTTTTTTATTGATTTGGTAAAATTTTTTATTACAGCCATTTCACCTTAAAAAATATCGTTCTTAATTAATTATTCCGGACGCTTAAATCGGTCGGGGTTTTCGTTATCGTATTCCCTGTTTTGCTTTAAGCCTTTAAACAACGGATCTAAATTTTTGGAGTTCCACTGCATAACGGCCGTGTTTAATGTTTCTGTTTTATCGAGCGAGGCATTAACCAAATTGCTTTCTTCGGAAATATCGGCGTTTAAATCGTATAGTTCTTTTTCGCCATCTTGATTTAACAGCTTATCGCCATTACTGTTCCTAACGGCAAATTTGTTGGCATCGAAGCCACGCCAAAACAAATAATCGTGTGGGTAGCCTTTATTTTCACCTGTTATATACGGTATTAAATTCACACCATCGATACTGTTTTTGGTTTTAATGGGCGTTTGGGACTGCGCTATGATAGTTCCAAAAATATCCAAGGCAATTATAGGTTTATCGTAAGTGGTGCCTGCCGGGATTTTTGCGGGCCATTTCATGGCAAACGGCACACGAAAACCGCCTTCATAAAAGCTGCCCTTGCCATCTCTTAAAATGCCGTTATTGGCGCCGTTGTGGCCTTCGGCACCGCCGTTATCGGAAAGGAAGCAAACAATGGTGTTTTCATCTAAATCTAACTCTTCCAATTTATCGAGCACACGCCCAACGCCGTCGTCTACGGCACTTACCATGGCGGCGTATGTTTTTCGCTTTTTATTTTGGATGGTATCGAAACGGCTTAAATATTTTTCGGTAGCCTGCATGGGCGTATGCGGCGCATTGTAGGCCAAGTATATAAAAAACGGCTGGTCCTTATATTTTTCAATATACCTAACGGCATCGCGCGATAGGGCGTCGGTAACGTATTCGGTTTCTTCTTCCCGCTGGTGGTTTCTAAGCATTTTGGTTTTGTAGCCATCGAACTGCGATTTAGCCTCGAACTCGTCCTGAAGGGTTAACAGCTCGGGAAAATACATGTGGCCGCCACTTAGGAAGCCGTAAAAATCGTCGAAACCACGCTCTAAGGGGTGTTGCGATTTGTGCGCCCCCAAATGCCACTTGCCCAAGGCTACGGATTTGTAACCGCCTTTACGCAATGCCGATGCCAAAGTTTCTTCGGACAAAGGCAAGCCCTGGCTCGGGTCGTTGGGCGCAAACAATGGGTTACGGCTAAAACCAAAACGGTCCTGATAGCGCCCCGTTATGATACCGGCACGGCTTGGGCCGCAAACGGCATAACTTACATAACCATTGGTAAATTTTACGCCTTGGCCGGCTATTTTGTCTATATTGGGCGTTGGTATGTCCGGGCAACCATTAAAACCAACGTCTTCGTAGCCCATATCGTCTACCAAAACAATAATTAGGTTTGGCGATTTTTCGGTTACCTTGGAAGCGTTTTCGTTTTGTTCGGCATTGCCCACTTTTTGCCCACAGGATAAAAGCAAGCCAAATACTACAAACAAACCCACTAATTTGTTAAATGATTTTAAAGCCATAGAATTTCAAAATTTAGGATGAAACAAATTTATTATTAAAGTTACCGAAAAAGGGGGTAAATAACACTCAAATAGTGGGGTTAAAATATTCAAAAAACGTTTTTGGTGCAACTTAATTGCAAAATATGGTTACTTTTAGGCGGAAGTTGGCACTTATCGTGAACGAACAAAAACAAAAACCGAACAAACCAATTTATATAAATCTAAATTTTGCAAATTTGTTGTTTACAGAATTTGAATATGGGAAAGAATAAGAAAATAGAAGTTGAGGGGAAAGAAATTACAATAATACTTGACAAGGAACAAGAGTATATTTCCTTAACCGATATGCTGAAAGCAAAGAACGGAGATTTCTTTATATCTGACTGGCTTCGCAACAGAAACACGATAGAATATCTTGGAATTTGGGAAAGCGTTTACAATCCAAATTTTAATTATGGCGAATTCGCCATAATTAAAAGCCAGGCTGGATTGAACAGCTACAAATTAAGTGTGAAGGATTGGACAGAAAAAACAAATGCAATAGGCCTAAAGGCAAAAGCCGGAAGATATGGCGGAATTAGGGGAACATTTAAACGGGCAAATACCCGAACACCAATAAAAGCTAAAATTCCGCAATAAAAACAAACAACAACTCAAATGATTTTTTTGGGCAAAACCATAAAACACAAACTATTGTTCCTACTTGCAGCCGCAACAACCCTTGCCGCAGCACAGGAAAACGACACCAATTATATTATCGATATTATAAGTACGCGCGAGGGCTTGTCGCACAACTACGCCTCGTCCATTGTTAGCGACAGCCTAAACGTTAAATGGATAGGCACCGAAAACGGCATTACCAAATTCGACGGCCTAAACTTCGAGTACATAAAACCTACAGGAACCTACAAGGACTTAAAAAACGAAAACATAGAAGTATTGTTTAGGGAAAACGCCAACCATATTTGGGTGGGCACAAAAAGTGGCGGGCTGTCGTGCATAAACATAAAACAAAACAGTATAACCAATTACGATTTTTTAATAAACTCGACCGATAAAAGCAACCTAAGCATTGTATCGCTTACCCAGGACAAAAACAAAAACATTTGGGCGGGAACACTTAACGAGGGCATTTTTGTTATCGATTATATTAACAAAAAACTGGTAAACCACATCAACTTAAAAACGGCTGTTTTAAGCATTATTAAGGACCCTTTTGACAATGTATGGTACGCCAGCGACAATTATGTATACAAATACGATGCCTCGGAAAACAGGACTATTAAATTTAACCTCGACTATTTGGTAACCGATTTAGCTTTCGACGATGCCCGCGACCGAATTTGGATAGGTACCGCCAAAAGCAACGGCGAACTGTTTTACCTTAACCTAAACACCCAAAAAATAGAATCGGTTAAAACCCAAATTAAAAGCAATTACGGCATCCTGTTTTCGCTGGACCACTTGGACAGGCTTTGGGTAGGCACATGGCGGCACGGCCTGTACCGAAGCAACAAAAACCTAACCCAATTTAGCGAAATAGAACTGGTACCTTCAAGGTCGGATAAAATAAAGGCCAACTACAATACCATTATCGATATTCACCACGACCAAAACAACATGACCTGGATAGCCACCACAAACGGCGGTGTTGTAAAATTGGTGGAACCCAAAGGCTTTTTCAACTTAGATGCCTTTATACAACCCGAACAACTAAACGGCGACCTAAATATCGAGTGCATATACCGTAACCAAAACGCCATTTTTCTCGGCACTTGTAAAAAAGGCGCTTTTTTTGGCAACGATTTCAACACCCTAACCCCCATTAACGGTATTGGCCACGAAAAAGTATTTGCCTTTTTGGAACACCAAAACCAGCTATTAATAGGTGCTACCTCCGGCTTGTACGTTTTCGATTTAAACCTTAAAAAAATAGTATCCGAACACACTTGGCTGCGCAAGGTAACGGCCATTTTGGTAGACCACGACAGCAACCTGTACATAGGCACTCAGCACGATGGCATTGCTATTGTTCCGTTAAACGAAATAAGCAACAGGGCCGCTTATAAATCCTACTCGACCAACGCCAACAACAATACCCCTAAAATAAAAAGCGACCGCATTACCTCGATTGCCGAGGACACCAATGGCAATGTTTGGTTTGGCACCTACAACGGCATACACCGCTACGACACGGCCTCCCAAAAATTTTACCATCAATCGGAACTTCTTGAAGAAGAACTGCCCAGCGTTATAATAAACGAACTTAAAATTAAAAACAACGCCATTTGGGCGGCCACTCCCGGCGGGCTTTTCAAATTATTTTACACCAACAAAAAATTAACGGTAGCCAGTAGCCTAACAAAGGAAAACGGCCTAAAAAGCGACTTTATTTGCGCCTTGGATTTCGATGCCCAAGACAACCTATGGCTAAGCGCCAATACCGAAATTGTAAAATACAACGAAAAAAACGGCACGTTTTCCAGCTACGAAACCATCGACGGCGTAGCAACCACATCGTTTAACAACCGTAGCGTTTTTAATTACCGCAACAATACTATTTATTTTGGGGGCGTGGACAATATTACTTTTTTCAACCCCAATATTGTTACCTCCTTTAAGTCTTCACCGCAAATTATACTAACCAATTTAAGGGTGAACAACAAAAACATAGATTTTAAAAATTCCGGTGAAGGAGAAAGCATTATAGAGGAAAACTTTAGCTACGTTAACCATTTAACTTTTGACCATAAGGACAAGCTCTTTTCCATGGACATTGTCCCCAACGACTTCCTTGGCAACGAAAACATAAGTTACCGCTACAAGCTATTGGGCAACCAGGACGATTGGATTAACATAAAAAACCGGAACGAACTAAACTTCACGGGGCTTTCGGCAGGCAAGTACACCCTAAAAGTGGCCGCCACGCGCGACAACCAAAATTGGGTAGAAGCCAAAAACATTAATATTACGGTAAAAAACTCGCCATGGAAATCGCCTTGGGCTTTCTTTTTGTATGCCTTTATCCTATCGGCTATTTTGTACAGCATTATTAAAACCTACAACAACCAAATACGGCTAAAAAACAAACTGCAACTGGCCCGAATAGACCGTGAAAAGGAAATAAGGCTAAGCGAGGCAAAACTAACCTTTTTTACCAATATATCGCACGAGTTTAGAACGCCGTTGACCCTAATTGTTAGCCCACTGGCCGAACTACTCGAAAACACCCACCTACCCGCAAAAGTTTCGGAAAAACTACGGATTATCGATAAAAACACAAACCGCCTGCTTAACCTTGTTAACCAGCTTCTCGATTTTAGGAAAGCCGATTACGGCCTGCTAAAATTAAGCGCGGCACAAGGCAATTTTGCACGGTTTTCCAGCGAGGTATTCCTGTATTTTAAAGAAGCCGCCAAAGCAAAAAAAATACAATACACCTTTACTTGCAATACCGATGAAATTATGTTTCCCTTCGACCGCAACAAAATGGAAATTGTATTATGCAACCTACTTTCCAACGCCATTAAATACTGCAACCATGGCGACAGCATCCATTTTAATTTAAGTGAAGATGCCGAAACCAACACCTGCTTAATTTCTATAAAGGACACCGGCCCCGGCATTGCCGAAGAAAACCTGAATAAAATATTCGACCGTTTCTACCAAATAAAAACCGCTAAAACCGCCAAAATGATTGGTAGCGGCATTGGCTTGGCTTTTTCAAAACAAATTGTAGAACTCCACCACGGCAGTATTGAAGTAGCCAGCAAAAAAGGCAAAGGCACCGAGTTTAAACTAAAATTGTCCATGGCCCCCGAACTATACAAGGACAGCATGAATGCCGAACACCAAAAAACGGACAACATCGATGCCTACAACACCCTGAACAAAAAAAGCACAACAAAAAGCTTAAACGTAGAAAGCAACAAAAAACCAAAACTACTTATTATAGACGACAACCCCGATATTTTAAACTACCTGAAGGATATTCTTGCACAAGATTACAACTTAACACTGGCCAACGACGGCGTTGATGGCTTGGAAAAAGCCATATCCACAATGCCCGACCTAATAATAAGCGACGTTATGATGCCCGAAAAAGACGGCCTAACACTTTGCAAGGAATTAAAGGAGCAAATAACCACATCGCACATTCCGGTAATACTGCTAACGGCCAGAACCTCCACCGTTTTTGAAATCGAGGGCCTAAAAACCGGAGCCGACGACTACGTAACCAAGCCCTTTAACCCCACCGTTATAAAAGCCCGGATAAAAAGCCTATTGGAAAACAGGGCCAAACTGCGCGAACACTTGCTCAATAAAGTAAGGTTTGAGCCCACCCTTACCGAAACCGAAAAAAACACCGATCCCGAAAGCGTATTTATAACCAAAGCCATTACCTTGGTTGAAAACAACCTACAAAACCCAAACTTTGGCGTGGAAAATATGGTCGAGGACTTTTACATGAGCCAATCCACCCTATACCGCAAGATAAAATCGCTAACAGGCCTATCTATCACTGCCTTTATACGCTCCATACGGCTAAAACGTGCCGCACACCTAATTCTAACCGAGGACATGAACCTAAACCAAATAGCCTACGAAGTTGGTTTTAACGATTATAAATACTTTAAAACATCGTTTAAAAAACAATTTAAATGCCTGCCCTCGCAATACAAGGAGGTTTTTAAGGACACGCATTAGCATGGGTTTTTAGAGTGAATTTTAAAACTGCTTAATTTACCCCCATAGTTTGACCAAAATTTTGTTAATGTTTTCATAATTTTTTACAACCTTTGTGTAAATTAAAAGCAAATTAAAAGCTTAACAACTAAAAATTAATTCAAACTTATGAGAATACTATTTTTTTATTTCTTACTATGTATCCCGCTTGGATATACAGTATATGCCCAAAAAACAATTTCGGGTACCGTATCCGACAACACGGGGCAACCCCTACCCGGAGCAGCTGTAATAATTACAGGCACAACCAAAGGGGCCACAACCGATTTCGACGGTAAATACGCTTTAGAAGCTAATAGCGGCGATGTATTGGAAATATCGTTCGTTGGGTTTAAAACCAAAAAACTAACCGTAGGCACAAAAAACACCTACAATGTAACATTAGAAGAGGACACCGCGCAATTAGACGAAGTACTGGTGGTAGGCTATGGCACCCAAAAAAAACTAACCGTAACAGGGTCAGTTTCCAGTATTAAAGCCGATAAGGTCGTACAAACACCTGTTGCCAACGTTAAAGGGTTACTTGTTGGGCAAGTTCCAGGTTTGGTTACCAACCAAAATCCCGGATTGCCAGGACAAGACAACGTATCGTTGAGCATTAGGGGCTTTGGAGATCCTTTGGTTATTGTTGACGGTATAGAATCGTCCATGGATCGATTAGATCCTAACGACATTGAGTCTATCTCAGTATTAAAAGATGCTTCTGCCGCCATTTACGGCGCTAGGGCTGGCAACGGTGTTATTTTAGTCACTACAAAACGTGGTAAAACAGGGAAAACACAATTTAACTACCATGGCTATTATGGCATACAAAAACGCCTTACATTCCCCGAACAAGTTAATGCCGCCGATTTTATGCGCTTGGGACGAAACGGCATATTCAATGCCAGCTACGACCCCACAAACCCAACTGCAACCATAGATTACGGCACTCTTTTCACCGAAGAAAATTTAGAATACTACACATCAGGTGGCGGGAAAAGCTACAACTGGGTCGATGGCCTGTTGCGCAGTTCTGGCTCACCTTTAGCCAGCCATAACTTTAGTGCTACGGGTGGCAGCGAAAAAATTAAATATTACACTTCAATAGGAACATTAAGCCAACAGGGGATTTTTAAAGGCGATTACCAGTACAACAAATTAACGGTAACCAATAACCTTGACGCCATGCTTTCCGACGAATTGGAAATGAATTTAACTAGCCAATATATAGACGAAGTTAGGGACTATGCCGCTGGATCGATAGGCGATGTCTGGAACGACTTGCGTACCTCTCAACCTATTTACCCTTACTTTTTACCCGATCCCGACAAAGCACCATATTCAGGTTTTAGCCAACGCAATCCCGTTGCCAGAACACAAAAGAAGTTTGCGGGGTACGATCTTACAAAAATCAATACCCTATCGGCTGCTTTAGAAATAAAATACAGCCCAAAAGCTTTAGAGGGCTTAACATTAGGGGCTAAAGTCAACGTTCGCTTAAGAGATTATTATAACGAACATCTTGATAGGCCCTATACCGTATATAGTTATGATGCCGATGCCGTTACCGATGATTTTGATGGCTATACAAGGGAAGCGGATATCTTAACCAATACTTTTTCCAAAACAGTTTCTGCCGGTACCGGACCAAGAAAAAGAGTGCTTTCCAGACTTTACGCTCAATTTAAAAAAGATTATGGAAAACACAGTATCGATGCCTTAGCATTTGGTGAAAAAGAAGACAATTATTATAGCAGCTTTTGGGCGGAAAGACGCGATTTATTATCATCGGATATACCCCAAATAGGCGGGTCGGACGATTTAACCTCTACCGGAGGCAATGGCAAAGAAATTGAATACACCCGTGTTAGTTTTGCCGGAAGGCTTAACTACAGCTATGCCGACAAGTACTTATTTGAAGCTACTTTACGTGCCGACGCAAGCTCTAAATTTAGTCCCGAAGTACGCTGGGGCTATTTCCCTTCAGTTTCCGCAGGTTGGAACATCGCTAAAGAAAACTTTTTAAAAGATAGCCAAGTAAACGAACTAAAATTAAGATTAAGCTACAGCGAAACCGGAATTGATGATAATGTAGGCAACACAACCTTCGACTACCTAACAGGATATTCCGAATTAAGCGATGTATATTACTTAGATGGCGTGGCCACCCCCCTTATTCGAACCGCCGGAATGGTAAATCCTTATTTAACTTGGGAAGAAACCACACTTTACAATGCTGGTCTGGACTACTCTTTCTTTCAAGGCCAGCTGTATGGTAGCGTAGATGTATTCTATAGAAAAAGAGAAGGATTACTTCGTACCCCTTTGGTAACATTACCATCCACATTTGGCGCAACCTTACCTTTAATAAACATAGATAGTAGAAGCAACAGAGGTATTGACGTGGCATTAGGTTACAGAACAAACATTAAAGACTTTAAAATCGATTTAAATGCTGGTTTGGGGCTTACAAGGGAAAGGTACGAAGACTATCTAGAAAACATTGACGCAACCGACCCCGTGCAAGTACAATTTGAAAAACGCTCTGGAAAATGGGTAAATAGGTTTAACTCGGGATATAAATCCAATGGACTGTTTAACACACAAGCCGAGGTTGACGAGTATTTAGCACAATATACCATAGAAGGTGGAACCGACGGGTTAAACGGAACGCCAAAAGTGGGCGATATTCGTTATCTCGATTTAAACGGAGACGACAAAATAAATAGAGAAGACCGTGTTCAATTAGGATACAACAACGACCCAGAACTAACCTTCTCGTTAAACACAAGATTTGAATACAAAAATTTTGCCCTGTCCTTGTTGTGGCAAGGCGCCTCAAAGTTTGATATTAACGTAAATGGTTTGTTAAGAGCGCCTTTCAACAACGAGCAAGTACCCTTAACCATCCATTCAAAATACAGTTGGAGCCAAGACCCGGCCAATCCAGGAATCGGCAACAATCCTAATGCGCAATTACCCGCCTACGACCGTAGTGGCGGAAGAACATGGAACAACGCCAATTCAGATTTTTGGATAAAAGACGGCACGTATTTTAGGCTCAAAACAGCCAACTTGTCGTATGGGTTACCGCAAAAATATTTAGATCAAATAGGCTTATCCAGACTAACGTTCTATTTAACTGGCGACAACTTAATAACTTTTAGTAAATTAGGCATTTACGACAACGTAATAGACCCGGAAGAAAGCACCGCCAAAAACATTAATGCATTCAACGCTCCCTTGCTAAGAACATATACATTTGGTGTTCAAATAGGCTTATAGGATATAATTTTAATTGAAAAAATTTACAGATGAAAAATAAAATATTAATTACACTAATGCTTGTAGCTGTCGTTTTTAGCTGTGAAAACGCATTAACAAAAGAGCCCGATTTTATTTCGGAAGAAACTATTTTTGAAGACGAAAATCTTACCGAAGCATATTTAGCTGAAGCCTACAATTCTGTCCCATTTCAAATCATGACAGGCGAAGCAGGCAACGGCATGGGGGATATTGGTGCCTTAGGCGCCGAATACACGGCATTTGCAAACTGGCAACAACCAAACAGAATGGCCAGCAGGGCTTATTCTGCCGATAGTGGCGCAGCCGACCTTACCTATTGGGCTTACTCCAATATTAGAGAACTAAATTATTTTATAGAACACATACAAGACAGCGAATCATTCAGTCAGGATTATATCGATAGTAAACTTGCAGAAGCCCGCTTTTTAAGAGCCTTTACATATTTTGAAATGGCAAAACGCTACGGAGGCGTTCCCATTATTACAAAAGTACAAAGTGAAGACGATCCCGAGGACGAACTATATCCCGTACGCAATACCGAAAAGGAAGTTTACGATTTCATTTACAATGAAACCAATGCCGTTGCCCAACTGTTCTCAACCACAAAAACAGGAGCCCTTGGCAGAGCCGACCGATACGCCACCCTTGCCCTACAAAGCCGAGCCATGCTTTACGCTGCCAGTATAGCACAGTTTGGAGAAGTACAACTGGATGGCGTAGTAGGCATTCCCGCCTCGGATGCCCAACTGTATTACAAAAGAAGCTACGATGCCTCCCAACTTGTTATCGATGCTGGCTATGTGCTATACAACCAAAACCCTTCCGATAAAGTGGCAAACTTAATTGCCTTATTTCAAGACGAAGGTAACGATGAAGTTATTTTTGCTAAAGTTTACGAACCCTTTATCAAAGGACATTCTTTAGACAACCTATCGACCCCTCAAGGTTTTAATGCTTCTTGGAACTCTAATTTTCCCGTATTTTATGATATAGTGGAAAAATTTGGTTTTGTTGAAGGAAGCGCTTTAACAAACGTGTCCCGAAACCAACTAACCGCCGCAAACACTTGGGATATTAACGAGTTTTTTGGCGAAAGGGACCCCCGCTTTAGAGCAGCCGTTTTTTATCCCGAATACGAATGGCAAAGTGGCACGGTGTATTTCCACACCAGTACAACGTATACCGAAAACGGGGTTACCAAAACGGTAACAAACAGAAACACCATATTAGACAGGAACGGCGAAGATTGGCCCGCAGCTGCACAACCAAGATGTGTTCGCAATACATCTTTGTTACTTAGAAAGCGGTTAAACGAATCGAATCTTGACCCTATTTTAGATTCTTCAGGTCAAGACTATTACATTTTCCGTTTGGGCGAAATTTTACTTAACCATGCCGAAGCTGCTTATTATTTAACTTCGGTAGACAACCAAATTGCTTTGGATGACCTAAACGAATTAAGAGACCGAGCAGGCATGCCCGCCTTAACAGAAGTTACGGAAGACAACCTAAGAAACGAAAGACAAGTAGAGTTAGCTTTCGAAGACCACCGTTATTGGGATATTGTAAGATGGCGAACTGCCGAAGACGAACTCAACGGCACCAATCTAAAAGGTTTAACATTCACCTACAACTTAGACACAAACAGATACACTATAACACTAAAAAATGGCGAAAGCTTTACGCGAGCTTTCGGATCAGAACGCTATTACATGCCTTTAAGTATCGATTGGATAGTAGACAACCCAAAACTAAAACAAAATCCCGATTATATTAATTAACCAAACCCCTTAAATAATGAAAAAGGTATTGCTATTTTACGCAATACCTTTTTTTATTTATCTACTTTAACAGCTTCTCGCTTAATTTACCCCCAAACATTGACCAATCCACCCCGTTACTATTTCCATAATTTCGTCAAATTTGTTGAAAGCTATTTACTAAATAGTAATAATTAAATTAATTATAAACATTACTAAATTATTTTTACGATTATGAGAAAGAAATTAACAACCCTTACTCTCGCCCTTTTGGCAACAGTAGCCCTGTTTTTTGTTTCGTGCGACGATGATGATTCCAGCAACGCCCAAAACATTGCCATGGTTACCGCCAACAGAACAAGCATTAGCTTCGGGAACTTAGAGCTAAATGAAGTATCTGCTGCCGAACAAGTAGAAATTGCAGCCATTGGCCTTACCGAAAATGTTACCATAACTGTTCCTTCTGGTTTTTTAGCTTCGTTTAACGAAGACTCCGGTTTTAGTACCGAAGCGCTAACGGTTGAAAAATCGGCCCTTGAAGCTGGCCTGCAATATTTTTACGTAAAAGCTGCCCCCGAGGACAATTTTCAAGGTTCTTTGGGCGGTTATTTGGAAATAAAGTCCACAAGTACCTTAGGTACCGTTATTTCCTTAACGGCAACAGTAGGTTTGGAAATTGAAGGCGATTTATTCATGTCCGAATATTTCGAGCAATATGTTGGCTGGTCCACTACCCTGCCCTTGGATTACGGTATTTTGGGTTGGAACCAAAACAAGCCTACTATTTATGCCGATGCTGCAACCCTTAACGCTGCTTATGCCGATTTGGGCGTAACCTTCCCCGCCTCGACCGTGCCAAACAACGAAGTATACAACACGTGGTACCTTAACATCCCCCTAAACGGATTAACATTGCGCGCTTCGCTTGGTATTTCAGATGCTTCTACGCAATCCTTCTCAAGCTACCCGGCTGTTGCAGGAGCCAGGGATATAAAATTAGATCCTAGCGACGAGTCGCAATACTGGACTTGGATAAACAAAAACAATGGTAAATGCGGTGGTGCCTCGGCAGACGGCAACAACACCAGTGCAAGTAGGCGTTTTGCTGCCGATGGCTATGCCGACGACGTATTTATGTCGGCCCTTATTAACGTTTCCGTTTTGGGGTCCAGCAAAGAAGGCAGTACCGACTTACTGGGCTCGGGCGATATTATAGCCTTGGCCAACGCAACATCGGGCTCGGCAAACAACAACACCATTAAAATTGTTGCCATAGGCGATGGTAGTGGCGGATTCAATTTTGGCCTTTTAAAAGAAAATGAGGGCAATCCTTATGTACTATCTTCCGAAAGCTACTCGCTAAACACCACTTATGCCGTTGTGTTATCCCACGAATTTGTCGATGGCGACAATAACGACGTAAGCAAACTATACGTTTTTAAGGAAGGTGAAACCATACCAACCACGACCGATGGCTTAACCCCCGTTGCCACTATTGATGCCTCTTATACCGCAGGTGTAGACCCAACAGACTTAACTATTGTTTTCCTTAGGGAAAGACGGCAAAGCGTTATTAACCCTACTGCCCAAATTACGGGGATACGGGTGGGCAACACATGGATAGCAACCTTGTTCCAAAACCATGAAAAAGCCACAAACAGCAACGACCTAACCGAAAATGGCCGTGTATTGGTTAATACCGGATCAAGCTGTACGCCGTAATTCAACATCAAAAAAAGAAAACTATAACCATTTTTAATAATCAATATTAAAATTGAAGCGGTTTGAAATTGGGAATTATATAGTGTTAAGTACGGGATTGCTTCCTCACTTGTCGTCGCAATGACGTCATCGCGAGAAGGAGGCAAGACGACGAAGCGAACTCTACCTTAAATTTTTAGAATTAACATAATATATAGTTCCCAATTTTAAACCAAAAAACAACACGAACTCGATTATTAAACAGAGAAAACATTAGCAAATGAAACACCCATTATTAAGTTTTAATCGCACAGCGAAATGTTAATTTGGGTGTTCCATGTGTCTTTTGAAAAACAATAAAAATTAACACATGAAATTTATAACCAATTATAAAAAACAGGCTTTCTTTTTCGCTATTCTGTTTTTTGCCAGCATAGGAATATATGCGCAAAATGTAGATATAAAGGGAAAAGTTACCGACGATGCGGGCGAGCCTTTGCCCGGGGTAAGCATTATAGTTAAAGGCACAACAAGAGGGGTTACAACCGATTTCGACGGCAATTACAACTTATCGGCTACAAAGGGCGAAACCGTTGTTTTTTCGTATGTGGGTTTTACCAATCAAGAAATTACCGTAGGCAGCCAAACCAATATTAACGTACAACTAAAACCCGACGTAAGCGAGCTTAACGAAGTGGTAGTAGTAGGTTACGGTACCGTAAGAAAATCCGACTTAACGGGGGCAACTGGCGTAATTAGCACTAAAAATGTAGAGCTACAACCCATACAACGGGTAGAGGGCGCTTTACAGGGCCGTATGGCCGGTGTGGTGGTATCGTCCAACAGTGGTGCGCCCGGTACGGCAGCAAAAGTAAACATCCGAGGCTTTACGGGAAACCCCGTTTACGTTATCGACGGCTTTATCGATGGCGATATTAACGCCATAAACCCAAACGACATTCAAAGTATTTCCATTCTTAAAGATGCTTCTGCTACTGCCGTTTATGGCGCAAGGGGTGCCAACGGTGTTATTTTGGTTACCACTAAAAACGGCTCAAAATCCAAAGGCATAAACGTAAGCCTTCGTTCCAGCGTTGGCATTTCGGAACTTGCCGACAATTTAAGCCTTTTAAACCCTGTTTCTTATATGAAAGTGGTAAACATGAAAGCATTAGAGGCCGGAAACTCCCAAATATTCTCGAACCACGACATTGTTAAAGGCCTATCAACACCTGGTTTTGGCACCAACTGGCAAGATGAAATATTTAGAACAGCCATATCCAACAACATCGATTTTGCATTAGACAAGGGCTGGGGCGGCACATCGCTTCGATTTTCGTTAAGCGGAAGGGATGACGAAGGTATTGTTGAAAATTCCGACTACAAACGTTTTACAACCCGTTTGAAATTAAATTCCGACTTAACCAAAACAACAAAATTGGAAGCTAGTTTTTCGTATGCCAAGGAAAACATTCATAATTTATACCAAGACGAACGGGACAACGGCCAAAACGATGCCGTAAAAGCAGCTATTGCTTGGGCGCCAAACCTTTCTATTTACAATTCCGGCACGGGTTACTATACGGGAAACCAAGGCTATGGGGCTACCGTTCCTAAAAACCCGGTTTACCTTACCGATGCCGTAAACCGAAACACGAAATTCGATATTATTAATGCCAGTATTCGCTTAAAACAAGAATTATTGCCCAGTTTAAGCCTAAGTATTTTTGGTGCGGGCGAGTTTAGGGATGTTAACACCAAAACATTCTCATTGTTCTATCCCGGCGAAAGCTCAACAAACGATTTATACCTTTCCGAGGGCGACCGAAAAAAACTTCAAGGAAACATACAGTTAGACTACAACAAAACGTTTGGAGAAGTTCACGACTTAAGCGCTACCTTAGTTTACGAGGTTTTAAGGCGCGAAAACGATGCGTGGAATACAAAATATACCATTCCCGAAGGTGAAGGCGAAAGTTTAACCAATGCCACAGGCTCCGAAATTATAAGAACGGAAGCCCCCGAAGGCCAACTTTCGTACTTGGGGCGGGTAAATTATTCGTTTAAGGATAAATTATTATTAACGGGGTCTATCCGCTTCGACGGCTCCTCGCGATTGCCCAAGGACAACCAATGGGACGAGTTTGTGTCTGGCGCCATTGCCTATAAAATTTCAAACGAAAATTTCCTAAAAGATTCCAAAACTATTAACGACCTAAAACTTAGGCTGAGTTATGGCGAAATCGGGAACGTTAATTCCATAAGTGCTTTCCAAGTCCAAGATTTGGTAAACTCCAATATGGGCGGGTACGTGTTTTCCGGAACTACGGTAACCGATGCCATTGGTTTTGAAAATGGTGCAAACCGGGTTAATCCATTCCTTAAATGGGAAGTTTCAAGACAATTTAATGCCGGTTTCGATTTAAGTTTATGGCAAGGACTTTTGGAACTGAATGCCGATTACTACATTAAGTTAACCGACGATTCGCATTTCGACCAACCCGTACCATCCTACTTGGGTGGCGGTAGCGTAAAAACAAACACCGGACGAATAAGAAACAACGGTTTGGAACTGCAATTAACCAATAAATGGACACAAGGCGACGATTTTAACATGACCAGCTCCGTTAACTTTAGCTATAACACAAGTAAGGTTTTAAAAATACCCAAACCTTATATTTATGTTGGCAGCAAAGAAAGTGGTTTCGACCAACAATCGCACATCTTAATCGAAAACGATCCCGTTGGCCTGCTTTGGGGCTACAAATATCTCGGAGCCGACCCCAACACGGGCGAAGCTATTTACGAAGATTTGGACAATAGCGGAAACATAGGTATTGAGGACATGCAGGTTATTGGTAACGGCCACCCCGACTTTACTTGGGGCTTTAACACTAATATTGACTACAAAAACTTCACGTTATCGTTATTAATACAAGGTATCCATGGTCAAGATTCATATAACCTCCCTAAATTAGGCCTTTTGGGCGGTGGTGCCGGGGTTATCGATGCAACATCTACCGATATTCTTAACAGTTGGTCGTTTAACGAAAACGGAAGCCTGCCATCTTTAAACGCACTTTACAGGGGGCAGTCGTCTTTGTTTGTTGAAGATGCCAGTTTTATACGTTGCCGAAACATTACCTTGGCCTATAACTTTGCCGATAATTTTTTAAACAAATTATCCATTAAACGGGCAAGGATTTATGGAAGCGTACAAAACCTATTTACCATAACCGACTATACGGGTTACGACCCCGAAGCCAGATCGGGCTCCAACTTAGCCCCCGGAATAGACCGAGGCTCGTTCCCCGTACCAAGAACCTATACAATTGGATTAGATTTAAACTTTTAAGACATGACTAAATACATAATTAACAAAATAACAATAATTGCACTGGCTTTGCTTATGGTATCGTGCGCAGACGATATTTTAAAGGAAGAATCGACCATAAACACGCCCACGGACAGTTATTTTCAAAGTTTTAACGACCTCGATGCCGTTGTTACGGCAACCTACAAACAACTTGTTACCGCCGCTTGGGGCACGGGAATGGGCAGCGCCAGATCGCGTACCGTATTTATGGGTGCCGATGATTTTACTTCGCAGGCCACAGGAAATAAAGGCGATTTTAAAGAAAGTGATTTGTTAAATATTTCGCCCTCGAACACCGGTATTTCAAGTACCGGTTGGGATATGCCCTATCGCGTTATACAGCAAGCTAACTTTGCCATTGCCGGACAACAAATTTTACTATCCAACAGCGAAAACAGTACGGAAATAAATTCCAGAGCTGCCGAAGCATACACTTTAAGGGCTTGGGCTTATTTTAGGCTGGTACGTTTGTATGGCGATTTACCTTTGGTATTAGACTATAGGTACAGCCCTGCTACGAGCAGCCTGTCAAGATCGTCCGTAAGCGATGTTTATACCCAAATTTTAAGCGATTTGGAATTTGCCATAGAACACCTCCCGGAAATCCAAACCGAAAGGGCCCGACTAAGCAAATGGGCTGCCAAGGCTATACGCTCCAAAGTATACCTTACCATGGCGGGATGGCCCCTTAAACAAACCGAAAATTACGCCAAGGCCCTATCCGATGCCGAGGATATTTTAAACAACGGCCCTTTTGAATTTGAAAGTACGTTTTCCGATATTTTTAAAGAAGCTCGGGAAGACAGCAATACCGAATATATTTGGCAACTTAAATTTTGTAACGAGGTAGATTGCCCCGGTTCCGGCCTTTTCCACGTATTTGCGTTAAGACCACAAAAACCAAATTTCATAGGCGGATTTGGCGATTTATTTGTTGAAAAAGCATTTTACAACAAATACCCCGAAGGCAGCAGAAAGGACTTTACTTTTTTAAGCCAAGTTATCGATGCAACCGAAGGTGTTAAAACTTGGGAGAATTTCGATGTTAAACACCCTTTTCTAAGCAAGTTTTACGATACTTATTTCAACAAAAACATAGCATGGCAAAGCCAGGAAAATATATTGCCCGCCATGGTAGGTATCGATTTCCCTCTGTTTAGGATTACCGAAATTATGTTAATTTATTCCGAAGCCCACATTATGGGCGGAGGCGGAAATGCTACTACGGCATTAAACTACTTAAACATGGTTAAACGGCGCGGTAAAGGCGTTGCCGTAAATACTGCCGATGCCGACGACGCAACAAGCCTTACGCAACAAGCTATAATAGATGAGCGCGGTTGGGAATTTATAGGTGAAATGAAACGCTGGTTCGACCTCACCAGAACCGAAACCTTAGCCAGCGCCTTGGCGGATAGGGATGAGCCTTCGGACATGACCCTATTAGGAAGCCCTTCGGATAAAAACAGATATTATTTACCAGTTCCAGCGCTTGAAATTCAGTATAACCCGAATTTAGAACCACAAAATCCAGGGTATTAAAAAGGAATTTTTAAAATAAAACTAATGTTGTGCAATCATATTCTGACAAATAAAGATTGCTTCCTCCTTTGTCGTCGCAATGACGTCATCGCAAGAGGAGGTACGACGACGAAGCGAACTCTTACAAAGTTTTAAAGTTAACATAACACTAATTATAGCAAACAGTTTTAAGGAGATAGTTTTTTACTATCTCCTTTTTTTATTGCTATTACAATTACGTACCTTTACTACAAAACACGGTTATAGTGTAGCACTTTTAATAGGTATTCTATATAACATAAAGCTGAAATACAATCCAAAGAAAACATAATATTTAACATGAAATGGTATTATAGTTTAGTAATATTGCTTTTGTACGCAGCTACGCAAGCCCAAACATTCAACCCTAAAACTTTAAACCTTTATTTTGAATCATTAGAGGTAAACAACAAGTTTATGGGAAGTGTTTCACTTTTTAAAAACGACCATATTGTATACAGCAAACAATTGGGTTTTGCCAATATTGAAACCAAAAAAAAACCAAACGACAGCACAAAATACCGTATTGGTTCTATTTCAAAAACAGTTACGGCAACCTTAGTTTTTAAAGCCGTAGAGGAAGGCCTACTAAACCTTAACGACACTATAGCCAATTATTTCCCCACACTACCAAACGCCAATACCATTACAATACGCCACTTACTTAGCCACAGTAGCGGCATAGGCGATTACACAAATAACAGTGCTTTTTTGGAATATCGAACCGAACCGAGAACCAAACAGGAAATGCTTGTTTTAATTTCCAAAAGCGGCCAAAATTTCAAACCCGGCATAAAGCACGAATACAGTAATTCCAACTACTTGCTGCTATCGTACATATTACAAGATGTTTACAATAAACCCTACGGCGAAATTGCGAACGAAAAAATAATACGCCCCTTAAACCTAAAGCACACCTACCTAAGCGAAAAAATTAACGCAAACAACAACGAAGCCTATTCCTATTTATTTTTAGAGCAGTGGAACAAAGCCCCCGAAACCAATGCCAGCTTAGCCCTTGGCGCCGGAAGCCTGGCCGCTACCCCAAACGATTTGTTGGTGTTTGCCCATGCCCTATTTTCAAGCAACATTATTTCCAAGGAGCATGTTACCTTAATGTCCACCATAAACGAAAGTTTTGGCCTTGGTCTATTCGCAATGCCCTATTACGATAAATTTTGTCTTGGACATGGTGGAAAAATAGATGGGTTTAATTCGCTTTTTGGATATTTCCCCGACGACAAAATAGGTTTCGCCATTATGTCCAACGGTACAAATTTTGACAACAACCAAATAGCCATAGCACTTTTAAATGCCGTTTTTAACAAACCTATTACCATACCCACGTTTAAAACCTACGACTACCAAACCGAAGAACTGGACCAATACTTGGGAACGTACAGCAAGCCTAATTTTCCGTTAAAAATCAGGATTTTTAAAAAGGGCACCCTATTGTTTGCCCAAGCCAGCGGCCAACCGGAATTTAACTTAACGGCCACCGAAGAACATATTTTTAAGTTCGATCCGGCAGGAATAATTATGGTATTCAACCCCGAAAAGAACGAACTTACCCTAAAACAAAACGGCGGGATATTCGTGTTTAAAAAAGAATAATACCTATTTTATATTGAAATGAACCTTAAATTATTTTGATGTGAAATTGGTATAACCCTAAGCAAATATTTTCACCAGCAATTCTTTCAACAAATCGCCCTGCGGTACGGCATTTGCACCCACGCCCTTACTTTTTACGTCGAACTCCCGAAGCGTGGCTATAACGCCGCTTACTTTTTTCATGGGATAATTTCTGGCGGCATTAATATACTCGTTAACAAAATACGGGTTAATGCGCAATGCCGAAGCCACGTTTCTTGGCGATTTGTCGCCCATACCATGAAAGTGCAACAGTTGTGAAAAAAAAGCAAACAACAACGACACCGTTACCACCATGGGGTTGTCCTTGGGGTTATCGGCAAAATAATTAATAATACGGTAGGCCTTTATTTCGTTGCGCTCGCCAACAGCCTTGCGCAATTCAAAATTATTAAAATCCTTGCTTATGCCTATATTAACCTCGATCTGCTCGGGTGTTATTTGGGTGCCTTTGGGCAAAATTATTTTAAGTTTTTCCAGTTCGTTGTTTATCTTGCTCAAATCGGTTCCCAAAAACTCGACCAACATTTGCGCCGCCTTGGGCTCTATACTGTAATTATTGGACGATAGCACGCGGCGAATCCAATCGGCTACTTGGTTTTCGTAAAGTTTTTTACTTTCAAAAACCACGCCCGTTTTGCTAAGCGTTTTGTAAAGCGCCTTGCGTTTGTCTATGGTTTTATACTTGTAGTTTAAAACCAAAATGGTTGTGGGCTGCGGTTGTTTGGCATAATTGGCAAGGTTTTCAATAGTTCTTGATAAATCCTGTGCTTCCTTTACAATAATTACCTGATGCTCGGCCATCATGGGGTAACGCTTGGCATTGCTTACAATATCATCGACCGAAACATCCCGCCCATAAAGCACCATTTGGTTAAACCCCCGTTCTTCTTCGGTTAAAACCTGGTTTTCTATATAATCGGAAATCCTGTCGATATAGTACGGCTCCTCGCCCATTAAAAAGTATACGGGCTTTAGCTTTCCATTTTTAATATCGTTTACAATTTGTTTTACTTCGTCCAAAATAGTTTCGCTTAAAACATTAATACCTTAACCCAAAATAAGGCGTTTGGTATTCTATTAAATATATTAACTTTGAAAACGTAAAACACGAGCCTTGCAAATACTTAATTTTCCAAAGTTTCCATTCCGTTTCAAAAATAGCGAAAATAAAGCGTTCATATTCGATTGTATCCGCAAAAAATTTGTGGTGCTACAACCCGAGGAATGGGTTAGGCAGCATTGTGTTATGTATTTAATTACGGTAAAAGGTTTTCCTAAATCGTTAATAAACGTTGAAAAAGAACTCGTTATAAACGGTTTAAAAAAGCGCTACGATATTGTTGTTTTCAACACCAACGGAAGTATACGTTTAATTGTTGAATGCAAAGCCCCTTCAATAATTATAAACCAACAAGCATTCGACCAAATTGCCCAGTACAATAAAATACTAAATGCCGAGTTTTTGATGGTTACCAACGGGTTAAATCATTATTATTGCCAAATGGATTTTAATAACGAACGCTACGACTTTTTAAATGATATTCCCGATTATGCTTAAAAACGAAGCATTAAAAATAGCCGTGGTAATACTAAACTGGAACGGAAAACCGCTTTTAGAACAGTTTCTGCCCTCGGTATTGGCCTATTCCGGAAATGCCGATATTTATGTGGCCGACAATGCTTCTACCGATGGTTCGGTTGCTTTTGTACAGGCCTATTTCCCTTCAATAAACATTATACAAAACACCGAAAACGGTGGGTATACAAAAGGGTACAACGAGGCATTGAAATATATAAATGCCGATATATTTTGCCTTTTGAACAGCGATGTTGAAGTTACCCCAAACTGGTTATTGCCCGTTATTGAAACCTTTAACAACAAACCCAATACAGCCATTATCCAACCCAAAATTTTAGATTTTAAAACGAAGGATTACTTTGAATATGCCGGGGCTGCTGGTGGATTTATAGACAAATATGCTTTTCCCTACTGCAGGGGACGCATTTTTAGCACTATTGAAAAAGATTGTGGCCAGTACAACGACATTGCCGATGTGTTTTGGGCATCGGGCGCATGCTTGTTTGTTCGGTCGGCTATTTTTAAACAATTAAACGGTTTCGACGCGCGCTTTTTTGCCCATTTCGAGGAAATAGATTTGTGTTGGCGCGCTAAAAACGCAGGTTACACCGTAACTTATGTAGGCACTTCGGCCGTTTACCATGTTGGCGGGGCAACACTTAACAATGCCAACCCAAAAAAAACGTTTTTAAACTTTAGGAACAGTTTAATAAGCTTAACCAAAAATGTTCCAAAAAATGTATTCCCGACACTTTTAATTAGGCTTTTTTTAGACGGTATAGCGGGCGTAATGTTTATATTCCAGTTAAAACCCCGGCACACGTTAGCCATAATTAAAGCGCATTTTAGCTTTTACGCCCATTTAAAATCTATATTGAAACAGCGTAAACACAGTAATAAAACTATCAATTACTTTAAAGTAAAAAGTATTGTAACCGAGTATTTTATTTTCGGAAAAAAGACCTACAGAAGTTAACAATTATTAGCAAAAGTTTTGTTAAGTATGTTAAAATTTATTCAATTTTATATACTTTTGCATCATTGAAACAGAAACCTTTAACATTTAAAATAATTATGAAAAAAATCTTTTTGCTTAGTATTTCTGCAATGGTACTACTAAGTTCATGTGTATCGAAAAAACAATTTACGGATCTTGAGGCCAAATACAAAGAAAGCCAAGATTTACTTAATTCGGCAACCGTTAAATTAAATGCCTGTTTAGAGGACAGGGCATCGGCCACAACACGGGTTCAATCCTTGGAAGAACAAATTGCCGATTTAAGAAAAAACAACGACAATTTACAAATCCTTTCAGCTAAAGGTGCTTCAAACGTAGAAAAAACCTTGGAAAGCATCAAGGAAAAAGATTTAAAAATCACACGCTTGCAAGACGCCCTTAACAAAAAGGACAGCGTAACCCTTGCTTTGGTAACCAGCTTAAAACGCGAAGTAGGCATTAACGACCCGGATATTGAAGTAAATGTTGAAAAAGGTGTTGTATTCATTTCAATTGCGGACAAACTATTATTTAACAGCGGTAGCTACACTGTAACCTCTAAAGCTAAAGATGTTTTAGCCAAAGTTGCCAAGGTTGTAAACAGCAAGCCCGATTTTGAGTGCATGGTCGAAGGCCACACCGATAACGTGCCATACAAAAGCAATGGCGTAATTTTAGACAACTGGGACTTAAGTGTTAAACGTTCCACTTCGGTAGTACGAGTACTTCAAGAGCTTAATGTAAACCCTGCTCAGTTGGTAGCCGCAGGGCGTGCCGATTACGTGCCTTTAGTTGACAACACAACGGCCGAGAACAGAGCAAGAAACAGACGTACCCGTATTGTGGTAATGCCAAAAATCGATCAGTTCTACGAAATGATTGAAAAAGAAATGAAAAATTTAGAAGCCGGCGGCAACTAATTCCGTAAAGCACTATTAATATAGCAACAAGCCCAGTCTATGACTGGGCTTGTTGCATTTATACCAATACTAAATCACAACAAGAGCCTTATTTATAGCACAAAATATCCAAACCAATCTAAGAATAAAATGGATAAAACGATGACGTTTTAAATTTTCTTCGATGTTATTACAAAACAACCAAAAACATATTGTTTAACATTAAAGAACAAACCAATGAAAAAAGTAAACGTTTTATTAATTGTAATTTTTAGTATGGCATTAACGCTTAGCGCCCAGGAAATAAAAATCGGGGCCAAGGCCGGTGCTAATTTATCGTCGTTAACGGGAGATGTGGACGGCGTGAAAAGCAAGATAGGCTTTCATGCAGGCGGCATGGTAGAAATTCCCGTTTCGGGCCAATTTTATGTACAGCCCGAGCTCTTGTTTTCGGCACAGGGCTACAAAGTGGACAGTAACGATGCCGTTGGCACCATGAACTATTTAAGCCTTCCCGTTATTGGCAAATATTACGTAACCGACAACCTAAGTATTGAAGCGGGCCCGCAAATAGGATACCTGTTGAGCGCCAATGTAAAAATAGATGATGATGACGATGATGGGATTATAATAGACCAAACCAAGCTTAAAATGTCCGGAAAAAAAGCGGCCGCAGCAGCAAGCAGCAGCACAAAACAAGACACTAAGGACTATTTTAAAAGCATCGATTTTTCGCTTGGTTTTGGGCTTGGTTACAAATTTGACCTCGGCATTAATGTATCTGCCAGGTATAACTTGGGGTTGTCCAATATTAGCGACGACAGCGAAGAATCCCTTAAAACAAGTGTGTTTATGTTTTCAATAGGATACTATTTTTTATAGGAGTTTATTTTGAGTTAGTCTGAAAAACATGCACCCTACAAACCCAAAAGGTGCATGTTCTTCTCTTGGTTTATCGCCTTCTTACTACAATGTTTTGTTATAAAGCCCTTTTAAATAATGGTGAAATGAACCTTTAATGGGCGTTTGGCAAGCAAAACCCAATAACATTCTACACAATTAAATTACAGAACGCAATTTGTTATAGAAATCCAAACAGATGAAAACCCTTAATTTATTTTTAGCCATGTTAAGTATTTTTCTTTTTTCCTGTACAAGCCAAAACGAAAACAAAAACACTACTGGTTTTGGCCACGACAGTACTCACGGCAAAGGCAATAACCACAACGAACCTTTAGATGACAACAATGCCCCCGAAACATTAAGGGGTTATACCATTATGAGCCAAAAATTCGGGATGGCTTATGCTATTATGCCTATTCCCGATTCCTGGCAAGTAGTAAAAAATCTAAAAGAAAATATTATTTTTCAATCCAACAAAGGGGTAAAGGTTTATGGCGAGTATTTTGCACAACATTTCTTTTCCAACAACCAACAATTAAACCATCTCAGGCAACAATCCGGGTTTTCCATTAAGCCGCCCAAGGGCGCCAATCTCGTTATAATGGAAGATATAACGCCCAATGCGGGCAAGTTGGGGCTACACTTGGTAAACCAGTTTCCCCTGCCGGAACTAAACCAAACCGAAACACAACTTAATGGTTTAATGTTTAAATCGGTTCCCGAGAGCAAGCAATTTCAATGTATCGCAACCGAGTGGGAAGACAATAAAAGCAATAAACATTTATGTGTTTTACGCTATTTTATCACGCATTACCCAACAGTTAACGGCGTAGATTGGGGATATACCATAAATACCATGGAAGCCCCTAAAGCAGAATACGAGCAAGCAAAAAAAGCATACATAAACGCAATGGTTAACCTTAAAATAAATCCGGAATGGTTAAAGGCCAACAACAGCTACTATGCTCAACTATCCAAGCAAAACAGTATTAACCACCAACAGAACATGTATGCCATAAACGCCCGAGGGCAAGCCGCCTTAAATAACGGCAACACTTACAGCTCGATACTGGACAGCAACCACGAAAGTTGGAAACGGCGCAATGCTTTAAACGATGCCGGACACTCCAACTCCGTTAACAGTGGTATTTGGGAACGGACCTCAATATCCAATCCCAATTCGGGGCAACATTATTGGGTTGGCGGGCAAAACAACTATTATTGGGCAAACAACAACAACGAATATATTGGAACGGACACCCCCTTTTACGACCCTAGGGCAAATCCCGACATAAACCACGAAAACTGGACACCATACAACATTAAAAATTAAACCACCTTTTTGCAACCTAAAAAAACACCCCATGAAACCCTCATTGAGGGATTTAGCAAAGCCAAGATAAAGGCTTCTACAAAAGGTCAGGAATAAAAACAACAGGCAGCAAGCTTTTGGCTTTTTGTCGTGTTATTCAAAAATCTTAAAATCAAATATTTAACTTAAATTTATTATTCGAATGAAACTATTAAAACCATATCTGTTTACTGTATTTTTGATGCTCCTGAACTCCTGTAGTTCCGACAGCGACAACAATGCCGACCGAATAGCAAAAGCCACCTCTATGTTCTGTAACGATATTACCGGGGCCAATGCCATTTATTGGGACTATGCCAATGGTGTAGCGCCACCGTTTAGTCGGGTACCCGTTTTACAAAACCCGGGCCAGCAATTTTTGCACCCCCACCCCTCTTTGGGGTTTGTTGTCCCGCAAGGTTATACCGCCTCTGCCGACCAACGCTCGGGAGCCATTGGCGCCAACGTAATAAGAAACGATAATGCCGCCGTTTGGAGGTACGCGCCGCTGGCAACCTTCCCCGGAAATTTTTCGGTTAACGATATATTGGCTTCAGAAATTAACGGCATGTTTAATTTCTATGGCTTTAACGATAACTTTAACGTGCTTTGCAGCGAAACCCGAACGGTAAACCAAGGCAACATCGTTACCGTTTTTAATGCCCGCCTAATACAATTCGGGAATTTTACTGGATTGGTCTGGGTAAACGTTACGGCCGTACAGGGCCTATCTACCCTAAGCGTAGCCGCATCGGTTTCGTCCGGACCAACTGCCGAGTACAATAATTTGGTTATGGATGTTTTTTTCCCGCTTAGCTATCAGTTATTGGTAAACGACAGGGGCAGCTTGTCCGACAGGGATAACGATGGCACTCCCGATGTATACGATAATTTTCCCGACGACCCGACACGACAATAAACAAAAAAACAGATTTTTAATTATTTGACAGCAAAGCATTTGTATTAGCTCTAAATAATTGTATATTTCCTAAGGATTTATACTTAAATATGGGACAAGTTTACAAACTTGAAAATCAAATACAGTTCGTTAAGGCTATTAAAAACAATAATCCCATTGTTTTAAAAAAACTTTATATCGAAAATTACCCAAAAGTTGAAGCGTTAATTCTAAAGAACAACGGTTCGGTAGAACATGCCAAAGACATATACCAGGAAGCCTTTATAACGGTTTGGAAACACGTAAAAAACAATACTTTTAAACCCGAAAACGAATCGGCAATACAAGGTTATCTTTACCGGATTTCCAAAAACAAATGGATTGACGTGCTACGGTCTAAGGCCTTTAAAAACGTATCGCCACTAAGCAGCGATATTTTAAGGCTTGTTAAAAATACCGATGAAGACACCAAAGACGAGAACAGCGAGGAAAACAACCGGTTAAACAGTATTATGATTGCTTTTCGAGATTTAGGGAACCCATGTAAGGAGTTGCTAAAATTGTTCTATTTCAACAAAAAGTCGCTTAGGGAAGTAGCGCAAGAATTTAATATAGGCGAAAATACGGCACGAAACAAAAAGTACCGGTGTATGGAACAGTTAAGAACCATTGTTTTAGCCTCAAAGTAAACTATCCGGCACAAGCACGCAAAGCTTAAAAAGAACAAAAGTTAAATTTCGAGGCAAGCCCCGAAAGCATTTAAATCCGAACTATCGAATAAATCGTTAAGAATTGAAAACAAATAATAACATAACTCCAGAATTTATTGAAACGGTAGAACGTTACATAAACGGTTCCATGTCTCAACAGGAATTAAACGGCCTAAACCAAAAACTAGAAGCCGACCACGAGCTAAAAATGGCGTTTCACGATATTAAAACCTTGTTGCTGGGTATAGAAACACAGGCTTTAAAAGAAGAACTAGACCAGTACCACAAAACCATTCCCTTGAGTGAAAAACAATTATCTACCAAAAACAGTAGGTTTACCAAATTAAGTAAAATTGCCATAGCTTCAGTTATTGTTCTTGCCATTGGCAGTTTATGGCTGTTTGGCAAGCCTACGCACGAAAAGTTATATGCCAAGTATTTTAAAATAGACCCCGGTTTGCCCACCACCATGGGAAATACCGATAATTACGAATTTTATAACGCCATGGTTTACTACAAACACGGCGACTACGACGATGCCTTGTTAAAATGGAAGGAATTAAGCAAAAATAAGCCGTATAACGATACTCTTAACTACTTTATAGGCGTAACCTTTATGGCTAAAAAAAACACAGAAGAAGCCATCTCCTACCTTGAGCAGACGATTAATTCGAAAAACCATTTTGTTCTTAAAAGCGAAGCTCATTATTACTTGGGGTTAGCATATTTAAAGGAAGGCAAAATAGAGCAGTCTAAAAAGCATCTGGATTTAAGTAATTCCGAAAATGGCAAGGCGCTTCTATTCGATCTTAACAAGTAAAACTTAAATTAAACCCTAAACATGTTTGGCTTTATTACATACAAAAAGAATGTAGTACTTTTAGTCCTCCTTTTCGGTTTCTGCTTAAAAATCTTGGGGCAAAACGATTCTATTTCAGGCCTACAACAGCTAGACAAACTTATAGAAAACAATAAATATACCGAAGCAGAAAAAGTATTAACAAAACAGGTAGACAACTTAATAGAAAGGCATCTTTATTATGAAGCAACCGATTATGTTTATTACAAAGGTAAAATAGCAGCACAATTAAAAAACAGCAAAGCCGCCGAGAAGAGCGTTTTGGAATTTGCCAAACAGCTATCGGGTATTACCAACAGTGGCAAAGTACTTCGCCAGCTACAATTAGAAATAGGCGCTTTTTACGAAAGTATAGGAAACAACCAAAAAGCCTTGGAATGCAATCAAAAAGCCTTAGAATACACCAAACAAATGCCCAATGCTATGGGGCAGGATTATGCTTTAATACACAGCAATATTAGTGTTTTTTATAGTAGAACCGGCAATTACCAAAAGGCTTTATCGCACCTTAAACAATCTTATTCTTACTATAAAAAAGACCCAACCACCAAACCCGAAAGCTTTTATTCCCTTTATAATTCCATGGGTGGTATTATGTGGTATGCTTCTAAAATAGACAGCGCTCTGGTTTACTATAAAAAGGCAGACAGTATTTTAATAACCATGCCGCCAACACCATGGAATAAATACTACCGTACAGCTACCCTAAAAAACAATATGGCCGCTATTTACAGTATACAAGGCAATGTCGAGGCTTCGCTAAACGCTATGCAAACCACCATTAAAAACCTTAATGACTACCTAAAGGAAAACGAACCACAAGTAAAAAAAAACCAGGCGCAAACATTTCTATTCCAAGCCATAGATAATTGTGCAGGTATATACAAGGATATTGGCGATTACGGCAAGGCCAAAGAACTATTGGAATACGCCTACCAACAAAAATCGGATTATCTAGGAGCAAAAAACATTGAAGTTACCAAGGCAAAAGTACTTTTAGGACAAATCTATCTTTCACTAAAAGAGTTTAAAAAGGCAGAAAGCCACTTAAACCAAGGTATTTTGGAATTTGAAAGTTATAAAAAGACGAAGCTCTGCAAAGAGCTAAACTAGATTATATTGCAAAAAACAAAGGCCGGATACTATCGCCACAATATTGGGGCGGATTGGTTTTAATAGGTAATACAGCACCAATAGATTTGAATACAACATCTAACTTGCCTTATTGGATTATTGGAATAGTTGTTTTATTGATAGTAATCGTTTTCATAAAAAAAAACTGCCAAAATTAATTTGACAGCTTTTTTATGGGAAAAATGGTATTAACTGATAACTAATTTGAAACAATTACTTTTCGTATATTAATCGAAACATTATTTTCATCCTTAACCTGCAAAAGATAAATACCCTTAGCTAAAGAATCTACACTTATTTTAGTTTCTATTCCATCTATAATTCCGTACAAAACTTGTTGCCCAAGTTGATTGTATATACTCCAACTGCCTTTTGCTTGTGTCGGCGATTTAATTGTTAGCAAATCGTTAACAGGGTTAGGGTAAATTTTTAATTCATTTTTATCAATGCGTGGTACCGACAATTCAGCATCTATTCCGTTAAGATAAAGTGTATTATTAGAACAAATAACATTAAATACGTAATTTGTTCCATTATAATTTGCTGTTACCTGCGCCGGAAAATTACAATTGGCAATATTACTGGCACTAAGTATAGCAAAACTTGCCGTACTTGATGGCAAATAACCCAAAGTAACATTAATTGTACCGTTTAGTGTCGCATTTCCAGTAACCAAAATTTGATCGTACTGCAAGCCGGCATTTGGCCCATCTATTTCAATATCAAATTCGGCAGAGGAAGAAGTGGCCAAATTGCCCACCACAGTTAAAATACCCGGGGAACTTCCTGGTGAAATTACCCCATCTACCACAAAACCATTGGGAAACTCAATGCTTCCGCTTCCGCCGTAAGTGCCTTTATAATCTTGAAAAGTACCCGTGGTTAAGTTTCCATTTATTGCTAAAGTACCCGATTCGCTTATTATTTTTCCATAATTAGTGAGCGTTGTAAGATTAATGGATGACGTACCATTGCCCGTGGTTTTTTTAATAGCACTAACAACACTAACACTTAGCTCGTGTAAAGTACCACTGGCGTAACCAATATTAATATTATCGCCATTAATGTTATAGTTATAATCACCATACATTCTTATAATGCCATTATTGATATTCAAATTACCTTGATTGTGATTAATGTCTCCGGAGTAAGACCAGAGGTAAAAATTGGTATCCAATTCTTTCAAACCAGGGCCATCAAGAGTAAGGTTTCCCCTTTTGATTATTGCAGATTGTTCGTTTGCATCTTTACTATATATTTTTCCTGCTTGCCATTGCAAAGTTCCGTCTTTAGAAAGGTAAATGTATTTGTTCATTAATAAATCACTATTAAGTATTAAAGTATTGTCCCTTCCTATGTAAATAGTGTGCAAATCCAATGTGCCAGCACCACCTGTTGTAATATACGCTCCAGATCCTGGTAAATTAAGAACTACTGTAGAATCTGCTGGCGGAATGCCATTGGGGTCCCAATTGGCGGGATTGATCCATAAGCCATCGTTACCTTCGCCATCCCATGATATGGCCGTAGTATAATTAATTCCCGTAACAGTTAAATAAACGCCATCGAATTGGCATTCTGCACCTATGCTCACATCAAACCCTCCACCTGAACTTAAATCGGTATTGGGCATTCCGCAAGATCCTTGGGCACCATCAACAATTTTAAAACTATCGCCTATTTGAGGTACAAAGCCTAGAAATGCTATATGTATTGCACCATTAACAAAGTAGTTTCCATCACAAATTATTGTTTTATAAACATCTACATCCTGAACTGTTACATCAAGAGAACTTTGAATATCAATGATAAGATCTCCTGATAAATAAATATCAGATTGCGTAAATAAATTGGCACCATTTCGAAGTTCCAAAGTACCAAATTGGTCAAGATTACCACTAAGGTTGGTATAACTAACAAGAAAGGCATCTATTAAAATATCATCTCCCGATTGAGGAACACCCGGTAGCGAAGGGTCTCCATCTCTACGCCAATTTAAATCATCTTCCCATGAATTGCCATCTCCTCCTCCTGTGAAAATTACCTGGGCAGACATTGAAATCGATACGATTAAAAAAAGCAAGAAAAATAAAATTCGTTTCATAATTGTTGGTTTTATAGTTTCACGTATACATTCATCGGAAAATTTTAAAAATGTGAGCATTTTTTAGTGTAGTTTTAAAGAAGAAAAGGTATTATTGTGTAGGTTGGACGATATTCCAAATACTATGGATCTACAAAACTATTTGAATTAGAAAACAAAGAGTTTCAATTAGAAAGGCATAAAAAAAACCAGTACTTTTTATAGTACTGGTTTCTGTTTTCATCTTTTAACCTTTCTGATTAAGAAGCTACTTTTTCACAGGGACTTTATCCTCCAAAATCGTCGAAACGGATATTTTCGTCGGGAAGGCCAAAATCCTGTCCCATTTTTTCAACCGCTTTGTTCATTAACGGCGGCCCACAGAAGTATAGTTCAATATCTTCTGGCGAATCGTGTAGGTTTAAGTAATTATCAATTACGCAATTATGGATAAACCCAACAAAGCCATCGCCTGCTTCATCGTTAATATCTTTTTTCACTTTCCAGTTATCTTCCGGAAGGGGTTCGGATAACGCTAAGTAAAACTTAAAGTTGGGGAACTCGCGTTCTAATTCCTTAAAATGTTCTAAATAAAACAGCTCGCGTTTTGAGCGCCCACCGTACCAATACGTTACTTTACGGCCTGTTCTAAGGGTTTTAAACAAGTGGTACAAGTGCGAGCGCATGGGCGCCATTCCGGCACCACCGCCAACATAAAGCATTTCGGCATCGCTTTCGTTAATAAAGAACTCGCCATAAGGCCCGGAAATAATAACCTTGTCGCCTGGCTTTTGCGCAAAAATATATGACGAGGCCACACCGGGGTTTACGTCCATCCATCCGTTTTTATTCCTATCCCATGGCGGGGTTGCAATACGCACGTTAAGCATAATATCGCGCCCTTCGGCAGGGTAAGAGGCCATGGAATAAGCACGCTCTACCGTTTCGGTGTTTTTCATTACCAAGGGCCATAAACCGAATTTATCCCATTCGGCTTGGAACTTATCGGGGGTTTCGTGTTCCTCGGGGTGCGCCGTAATATCGATATCGGCATATTTTATTTCGCATGGCGGAATTTCAATTTGAATATAACCGCCCGCTTTATAGTTCATATCCTCCGGGATGCGTACCACAAACTCCTTAATAAACGAGGCTACGTTGTAGTTGCGCACCACTTCGGCTTCCCATTTTTTAATACCGAAAACCTCTTCGGGAATGGTAATTTCCATGTCCTGTTTTACCTTAACCTGACAGGCCAAACGAACACCGTGCTGCAACTCCTTACGGGTAAAGTGCGGTGTTTCGGTTGGTAAGGCCTCGCCCCCACCCGATAACACGTGGCATTCGCACTGGATACAGGTGCCACCACCACCACAGGCCGATGGCAAAAATATTTTTGAGTTGCCAAGCGTAGACAATAAACTACCGCCCGAAGCGACTTCTATTTCCTTTTCGCCATTAATTTTAATCTTTACGGGGCCAGATGGCGATAATTTTTGTTTTACTATTAAAAGCAACGCTATAAGTATTAGCGTAATAACCAAAAAGGCCGCTACCGTTGCTACTATGGTTCCTGTTGTACTTGCTGCTAATATCATACTACTTATTAACTTTTAAGTTGTTGGCTAACTCTTGGTCGTCGTTATCTTGTTTTTGAGGTTCAACCTTAACGGTTTTTTCTTCTTTTTTAGATTCTTCATCACCTCCGGTTAACATACCGCCAAAGCTCATAAACCCAATGGCCATTAAGCCTGTAATAATAAAGGTAATGCCCAACCCCCGTAAAGGTGCGGGTACGTTGGAGTAACGTATTTTTTCGCGAATGGCGGCAATGGCCAAAATAGCCAAAAACCAACCAATGCCCGAGCCAAATCCGTATACCGATGCCAAACCTATGGTAGGTATTTCACGCGATTGCATAAACAACGACCCGCCCAAAATAGCACAGTTTACGGCTATAAGTGGTAAAAAGATACCGAGGGAATTGTATAATGAAGGTGAAAATTTTTCAACCACAATTTCAACCAATTGTACCATGGTTGCTATGGTTGCGATAAACAGAATGAAAGATAGGAAACTTAAATCGTAATCGGCATACTCGGCACCCAACCATTTAAGCGCTCCGGGCTGAAGGATGTATTGGTCCAACAACCAGTTTACCGGTACGGTTACCGTAAGTACAAATATAACGGCTGCGCCCAGACCAACGGCTGTTGATACTTTTTTAGATACCGCCAAGTAGGAACACATGCCCAAGAACGTGGCAAATACCATGTTGTCGATAAATATTGATTTTAAAAATAACTCTAAATGTTCCATATATTTTAGTTTTTAGTTGTTAGTTTCCAGTTGTTGGCCCGATAGCCTTCAACTTTTAAACTGCAAACCAATTTTTAATGATCTTCGATTAATGCTTTGTTTCGGCTACGTTGTACCCAAATAATAATACCCACCACAATTAACGCCATTGGCGCCAATAGCATAAAGCCGTTGTTTTCGTAACCAATGCTGTACAGTCCTGTTTTGGCAATGGGGTCGCCCAGTACTTTGTAGCCCAAAAGCGTACCCGAACCCAACAGTTCCCTAAAAAAGCCCACGATTATTAAAATAACACCGTAGCCCAGGGCATTGCCTACACCGTCCAAGAACGAACGCCATGGCCCGTTGCCCAAGGCAAAAGCCTCGAAACGCCCCATGATGATACAGTTTGTAATAATAAGGCCGATAAAGGCGCCCAGCTCCTTACTTAACTGGTATGAAAATGCTTTTAGCACTTGGTCCACAATAATTACCAAAGCAGCGACTACGGTTAGCTGAACGATAATCCTTATTTTAGAAGGGATAATGTTTCTAATAAGTGAAATAACCACATTACCCACGCCCAATACAAATATTACGGAAATTGACATTACAATCGATGCCTTTAATTGCGCCGTAATGGCCAAAGCCGAACAAATACCGAGTACTTGGATAGTAATCGGGTTATCGTCCGCTAATGGGTCTAATATTAATTTTCTGTCTTTTTTAGATAAAAGTGCCATAAATTAATTGTTTTTTAAAGTTTTAAAATAAGGTACGTACAATTTTAAATCGTTTCTAAGCATTGCTGCTACGCCATCGCCTGTAATGGTTGCCCCTGCTATGGCATCTACCTCGTTATCTGTTTTATCTTTATTTAAGGGGTCGGCATTGCTTTTTGAAATGTTTATCCCTACAAAATTACCGGATTGGTCCAATAAATGTTCACCTATAAAATCGTCCATAAAGAATCGTTCCTTAATGTTTGCGCCAAGACCCGCTGTTTCGCCTTGATGGTCAAAATAAGCGCCTTGAACCACCATGTCCTTGTCCATGGCCACGTAAGCCCAAACGGCATCCCAAAGCCCTTTCCCTCTAATGGGTGCTATGTAAAATGTTTTGCCGTCCTTTTCGCCTACAAATAACGGCAAGCGGCGTTGTTGGCCGTCTTTGGCTGCGGATTGTTCTTTTTTTACATCGATTAAATAGGCTTCTTTATCTTCCTTAACATCCGTACCGTTTGTAATTACCAATTGGTGCGTAATATATTTTGAAAACTCTTCGCCTACTTTAGCATCGGCTACAAAAGCCACGCTACTTTCATCGTTTTCGTTTACGCCCATGGCGTACAGTATATTTTGCTGCTTTTCTATACGTTTGTTTTCGTCAATTTTCGGTCGTAAGCTCGAGGCAACAAATGCCAATAAAGCGCCCACAACAACTACCATTCCTATGGCAAAAATTACCGTATACGAATTTTTATCTGTTTTGCTTTCCATAATTAAGCCGCTTTAACTTTTAAACGTTTTTTTCTTTTGCTAACATTGCCCTGTACCACGTAATGGTCTATGGTTGGCGCAAACACGTTCATTAACAAGATGGCCAACATAACGCCCTCGGGGTATGCCGGATTAAATACACGGATAAGGATTGAGATAAAACCTATTAAAAAGCCGTAAATCCACTTTCCTTTATTGGTTTGCGAGGCCGTTACGGGGTCGGTAGCCATAAATACGGTACCAAAGGCAAAACCGCCCAATAGCAAATGCTCCCAAAACGGTGTATTCATTAATGAATAAAACTTGCTGCCCGAACCGATTATGCCCGCAGCCGTAATTTGGTTGAAGATAAGCCCCATAACCAAAGCGCCTATAACGGAAGACAACATGATTCGCCAGCTTCCTATTTTGGTGAATATAAGGAACAAACCGCCCAATAAAATCAACAAGGCCGATGTTTCGCCCACCGAACCGGGGATAAACCCATAAAACATATCCATAACGGAATAATTGGTATGGTGGCCAAGCGCAAGGCTTCCTAAAATGGTTTCGCCCGAAATGGCATCTAAATTTGCGCCCGAGGCAATTTCGTTGGCACGCTCTACGGCACCCGTAACCCAAACCTTATCGCCCGACATCCAAGTAGGATAGGCAAAGAACAAAAAGGCACGAATGGTAAGTGCGGGGTTTAAAATATTCATGCCCGTACCGCCAAACACCTCTTTTCCTATTACAACGCCAAATACAACGGCAACGGCCAACATCCATAACGGAATATCGATGGGCACGATAAGCGGCACTAACATACCGGTTACCAAATAGCCTTCTTCGACCTCGTGGCCTTTTATGGTGGCGAAAATAAACTCGACACCCAAGCCTACGCCATAGGACACGATAACCAACGGAAGGATTTTCCAAAAACCTATTGTAAAGTTATCCAAGGTCCAAAACTCCGAGCTAAAAAACCCGCTTGTTACGGCTTGAATATCGCCAATGGCCAAATTGTGCTGGTAGCCCGCATTGAACATACCAAATATTAAACAGGGCAGCATGGCCATGATAACGGTGTTCATGGTACGCTTTAAATCGTCGGCCGCCTTAACGTGCGTACCACCGTGGGTGGTTTCGTTAGGCGTATATAAAAAAGTATGCAGCGCATTAAATGCGGGCGCCATCTTGGTGCCTTTATACTTTTCCTTTAAATTATTTAAATTACTTTTTAAGCTCATCTATTTCGTATTTTTCACTTTAAAAATGAATCTTGTTACCCTATTTCCTTCAACATTAAATCCAGCCCGTCCCTGATAATTTTTTGGTGCGGTTGCTTGGACACGCAAACAAATTCGGTTAGGGCAAAATCCTCGGGGGCTACCTCGTACATGCCAAGGGCTTCCATTTCGTCTAAATCCTTGTACATACAGGATTTTAAAATTTGCATGGGGTAAATGTCCAAGGGAAACACTTCCTCGTAAGCACCCGTTACCACAAAGGCACGGTGTTCGCCGTTTGTATTGGTGTTTAAGTTATATACTTTTTTAGGATTTAACCACGAAAAAGTTAAGGCTCTTGAGGTTGATACTTTATTGAAAATGGGTTTTGTCCAACCAAAAAGCTCGTAATCGTCGCCTTCGGGGATTATGGTTACCAAATTGCTGTAATAGCCAAGATAGCCATCTGGGCCTATTTGTTTTCCGCTTAGCACATTGCCCGAAATAATACGAACGTGCGCATTTTTGGCAATGCCTTTATCGTAAATCAGGGTGGCTATTTCGCTTCCTATTTTGGTGGTAAAGTATCTTGGTTTTTCAACTTCCGAACCGGCCAGGGCCACGATGCGCTCGGCGTTGAATTTTCCGGTTAGCAATTCTTCACCTATAACAACAAGGTCTTGCGCATTAACCGTCCAAACCACTTCGCCTTTGTTTACGGGGTTTATTTTGTTAATTTGGGTACCCACGTTGCCAACGGGGTGCGGCCCTGAAATTTGGTGTACGGTAACACCCGAAAGTCCCGCCAATGGCGAGGCGGTAGATTTTACCGACACATGGATTTTTCCTTCGGTAAGTTTGCCCAATGCCGTAATGGCGGCTTGTAGTTGGGTTTCTTTTCCCTTTAAAGTGAAATCGAAATCGGCCGCCAATGGTGCGCTATCGTAACCCGAAATAAAAATGGCCTTGGGCGCTTTTTCGGGCTTGGCAATAACATCGTACGGGCGTTGTTTTATAAACGTCCAGCAACCAGATTCCAGTAAACGGGCTTTTACCGCTTCCGGCTTGGCCGAACCTACATTAAAACTACCTAAATCGTGATAGGTTTGTTCGTTATCGGCTTGTATTTTAATGGCCAATATTTTGCGTTTTTCACCCCGGGTAATTTCTATAATTTCGCCCGAAACGGGAGAAACAAACTTGATGCTTTCGTTGGATTTGTCGTAAAAAACAGGCTCGCCCGCTTTTACTTTTGCTCCAACTTTTAAAATTAATTTTGGTGTAACGCCGTGGAAATCCTCAGGCCGTAAAACATAAAAGTTACTCGAAACTGCCTTTTCCAAGGTTTTTTCTGCTTCGCCTTTAAGTTTAATGTTTAGACCTTTTTTAATGCGAATGTCGTTTGACATAGTTTTGTATTGAGATTATTGTCTAAAAAATCGCTGCAAAAATACAAGATTTCTTTAGTATTTAATTAATTTGAATTTGATATTTCATTATTTGTATTTGTTCTAAATAACCCAAAGCCGAATGGGCATAATTTTTGTATATCTTTACAAAATATTTCAATTTAAAATGAAGCAAAACACGTTTTCCGCTCTGTTTATTTTTCTTTTTTCCATAATTGGTTTTTCGCAAACGCAAGAAATTGCGCCACCCGATTTTATAAAAACCATAACTTTTAAAGGAACCTCTATTGAAACGCAATTGCCCATTATTAAACTGGGCGACGCCCTAAGCCTGGAATTCGACGCCCTTAATGGCGACGAGGACGATTATTACTACAAAATCGAACATTTTAATTACGATTGGACGCCTTCGGTTTTGGTGAAATCGGAATACATGGACGGTTTTGACAACCAGCGCATCCGCAACTACGAAAACTCCTTTAACACCTACCAAATTTATTCGCACTACAGCTTGAGCATCCCCAATGCACAAACCAAGGGCTTAAAGGTTTCGGGCAATTACATGATTTCGGTTTACAACGATAACGGCGAACCTGTTTTTTTCAGAAAATTTATGGTTTACGAAAACGTATCAACCGTTGGCATTGCCCTAAAACGCTCGCGCGACCTTGAATTTATAGACGAAAAACAACGCACCGAAATTAGTATTACCCCACAAAATTTCACCTTTAACAACCCCAAACAAACCGTTAAGCTGCTTATTATACAAAACAACAACCTAAACACCGCCATAACGGACATAAAACCGCAGTACACCGTTGGCAACCAGCTTATTTACAAATACGATACTGAAACCGCTTTTTGGGGCGGCAACGAATATTTGTTTTTCGAAAACAAGGATATTCGGGGCGCTACCAATGCCGTGCAGTTTGTCGACCTAAAGGATTTGTACCACAACTACCTATTTACAAACCTTGAGCGGGCAAGCAAGCCCTACACCTACAATCCCGACATTAATGGCAGCTATGTGGTTACGGCCTTAGATGCCGAAAACCCAAATATTGAAGCCGATTACGCTTGGGTACATTTTTCATTAAAAGCCGAGGATTATTTTTCCAATAATAACGTGTACGTATACGGCAGTTTTAACAATTTTGAGCTTAACGATACCAATAAGATGAATTACGACGAGGGCAAAAATGTTTTCGTAAAATCCATTTTGCTAAAACAAGGCTTTTACAATTACAAATACGTAATCCTTAATAAAGAAGGTTTTTTAGATGAAGGCGCCATAGGCGGCAATTTTTACCAAACCGAAAACAACTATAAAGTAGTGGTATACTACCGCGACCTGGGCGGGCGCTACGACAAAATTGTTGGTTTGGGCGAAGGCACGTCGGTTAATATTTCGAATTAGAATTGGATTACGAGTTATGAGTAACAATTTTTGAAGTGAAGCGTCATTGCGAGCGAAGTGAAGCAATCTTTTAATTGAATGCAGATTAACAAACAACAATTTTGTACCCTGAGCTTGCCGAAGGGAACGATTTTTGAAAAAACACACAGTAAATCCCTGCGAAAAACCTCGGCGAAACTTTGTGGAACAACCAACAACGATTTTTTTTTCGAGCCCTCCAAACATCCAAAAACCAAATTCGCGCCGTATAATATTTAACACTACCAATAAACAAAATTAACTACCTTTGCCCTAACATTATGGTACAGCAAATAACAAAAGGCATAAAAATTTCGGTTAAAACCAAATACCAAGGAACGTTTTACAACGACCATAAAATCCGTTATGCCTTTGCCTACACCATAACCATTGAAAACCAAAGCAACGATTCGGTACAACTTTACGCCCGCCACTGGGAAATCCTAGACGCCCTAAACCCAATAGAAATAGTAGACGGCGAAGGCGTAATAGGCCAAAAACCCGTTATAAAACCGGGGCATTCGCATACGTATAGTTCGGGCTGCTTGTTGGCTTCGCCATTTGGCACCATGCAGGGGCATTATAATATGGTAAACTTTACCACCACCAAAAAATTTACGGTCGATATACCATCTTTTAATTTAAGCGCCCCTTTTGCTTTAAATTAAAAGCCGTCTTCATTTTCAACATTTAACGCTTTTTATGAAGTCCATAGCGACAAAATCTTTTTTAAATCGCTAACTTTGTAGCATTATTTCAAACTATAACTATTAAAAACGAAATTATGGGAAAAGGCTTTTTTAACGTACCAATAGCCATTAACGAACCTGTTAAAAGCTATGCGCCCGGTACTCCGGAACGCGACGCCGTACTTAAAACTTATAAGGAAATGTATAACAGTAAAGTTGATGTGCCCTTGTACATTAACGGAAAATACGTTAGCACGGGGAACAAAAAAGACATGTCCCCGCCCCACGACCACAAACATATCGTTGGCAGTTACCACCTTGCCGACAAATCGCATGTTGAGGCCGCTATTTCAACTGCTTTGGAAGCCCGAAAAACATGGTCGCAACTACCATGGGAACAACGTGTCGCCATATTTTTAAAAGCAGCCGAACTAATTGCCGGACCTTACCGGGCAAAAATAAACGCAGCCACCATGATAGCGCAATCCAAAACCATACACCAAGCCGAAATTGATGCCGCTTGCGAGTTCGTGGACTTTTTACGTTTTAACGTGCAGTACATGACCGATATTTATACCGAGCAGCCCGAAAGCACCAACGATGCGTGGAACCGTGTGGAATACCGCCCGTTGGAAGGCTTCACCTACGCCGTTACCCCTTTTAACTTTACCGCCATTTCGGGCAATTTACCCGCCTGTATGGCCTTAATGGGCAATGTTGTAGTTTGGAAACCCAGCGACAGCCAAATATATTCGGCCAAGGTTATTATGGATGTTTTTGAAGAAGCCGGCGTGCCCGCAGGCGTAATAAACGTGGTTATGGGCGACCCGGTTATGATTAGCGAAACCGTTTTGTCCAACCCCAATTTCTCGGGACTGCATTTTACGGGCTCAACCTTTGTATTTAAGGAACTTTGGAAACAAATAGGAAATAACATACACAACTATAAAACCTACCCGAGAATTGTTGGCGAAACCGGCGGAAAAGATTTTATTATTGCCCACAAAAGCGCCCACCCAAAACAAGTAGCCACGGCTATTGTTCGGGGCGCCTTCGAGTTCCAAGGACAAAAATGTAGTGCGGCCTCAAGGGCCTATATCCCGAAAAGTATTTGGAACGAAGTAAAAACATTGGTTGTTGAGGACGTAAAATCGTTTAAAATAGGCTCGCCCGAGGACATGAACAATTTTATTACCGCCGTTATACACGAAGGTTCGTTTAACAAACTGGCCAAGTACATTGACCAAGCCAAAGCCGACAAAGATGCCGAGATTTTAGTAGGCGGTGGTTACAACAAAAGCAAAGGCTACTTTATAGAGCCTACCGTTATTGTAACAACCAACCCTAAGTATACCACTATGGAAACCGAATTGTTCGGCCCCGTTATTACCATTTATGTATATGAAGACGATGCCTATGCCGAAACCTTAAAATTGGTCGACGGCACAAGCGAATACGCCTTAACGGGAGCTGTTTTGGCACAGGACCGCTATGCTATTAACCAAGCTACCATTGCCCTGCAAAATAGTGCGGGCAACTTTTATGTTAATGACAAACCAACCGGAGCCGTTGTTGGCCAACAGCCTTTTGGCGGTGCGCGCGCATCGGGTACAAACGACAAGGCCGGTAGCGCACAAAACCTACTGCGCTGGGTGTCGCCAAGATTAATAAAAGAAACCTTTGTAACCCCAACCGATTACCGCTATCCGTTTTTAGGGTAATAAATTTGGAAACAAGAAGAATGAAAAAACCTCATCAAAATTTTTGGTGAGGTTTTTGTTTTCTATTTTCTTTTTGAATCGTATTGGTAGTTTTTAATCTTGAATTAAGGTGAAAGTAATACGGTTAACGAAATTAGACTTTTTAAATTAAACTTTAGAAACGATTATTCACCTTTAGAAAACCATGTTTTCCCATTAATCCCAAACCGATAATTAAACGAAAACAACCAAGCGCTACGGTCGCCCAGAATTTGGGCTTCGGTACGCATTTGCCAGTTTTGGTTTATTTGCCACTGTATGCCCATAAGCATATTCCAGGGGCGGTCTACGGTTTTGTCCATTTTATACTTAATATAGCTAGTTTCCAAACTTTCGTCCAATGCCGTTAGGCCATTGCTAAGCGTATTGTACAATATGGCGTATTTGGCCCTGTCCAATGGTTTTAACCCACTGTACCAATTGTCCATATCGGTTTGCATATTGGCAATATGGCTGGAAGCATTAGGCGCCAAATCCTTAGTACTAATACTGCCATTAGTGGCCGCATTAAAATGGCTGTGCATAAGACCGGTCCAGAACATTATTTTCATGTTAGGGTTTCGGTTTATGCTAAAAATGGGGCCCGAGCGCAAACTAACCAACGTAATGGCAACGGGCTTATCCAACCGGGGATTGTGATTAACGTTTTTATTGGCATCCAAGGACACAAAAACGGGGCCTATTTTTCCGTTAAGCATGGCACCGTACCCAAAATAATGCCCCGCAATATCGGTGGTTACCTTTAAGGGGAAGGGAGCGGTCATTTCAATATTAATATCCGATTTTTTCATTTTGCCATATATACCGTAAACATTTAAAAACGGAAACGGCCAAACATCGACCCTTACGTTTCGCGATACGGTTTGCGCCTCAACAGGATTAAATGCCACAATGCCATCGATATCGTACATAACGGGTTCGGCTCCGCTTTCGGTATTGCCAAAGCCAATGCGCATATTGTCTATCATCATTTTTTGGTCGATGGAAATGGAGTTGAACATAACCCCAAAGGGCAACGGAAAACGATAGCCCCTATCGTGTGCCTTATCGCCCAGAACGGGCAGGATAAAGGGATAGGGCTTGGACATAAAAACGGAATCGCTAATATCGCGAGCCGATAGGCGTTTTTCTTTCTTGGTTTTTGCTTTGTCGTTTTTGCTTTGCGAATAGCCCACGTTAACCATTAACAGGGTACTCATTAAAAGAAGTAGTAGTTTTGATTTCATAAGTTAATAAGGTTAATTTGTACTGATAAATTTACAAAAAACACCGTAATTTATCATGCTAAAAAACATATTTAACTTATATCGTTTAAAACCTTTATGGTTTCCCGAATTGTGGCCCTATACCGTTTTTTGTTAGGCTTGGTCATGTTTTCGGATTCTAAAACAATTTCTTCAAGAATTGCTTTGGCATCGGCCGTTTTGTTGTGGTTTATCAGAAATTTGGACAAGGCCAAACGTTCTTCATAAAACGAATACCTAATGTTAATTTGCCTTAAATTGATTTCGGCTTTTTCAATATTGCCCAATTTTTCCTGTGCCAATCCCAAAATAAATTGGGTTCTGGATTTTTTAAATTCGGGATGATGTTCTATTTCTTTGGAATAGTTGACAACCTTATTATAATCTTCAGTAAAAAAACAGGCTTCTATTAACTTAGTTAAGGCATAAAAATTATTTTGGGCCTTGTCCTTTATTGCAGTTTCGTATTGGGCAATGGCGGCTTGGTAATCTTTGTTTTCCAAATAGGCCTCGGCCAGGTTTATTTGGTTTTGGTAGGTATCGGAAAAGCGCAATTTTTTTTCCAGTTCTGTTATTTTTTTGGTCGGGTTTACAATGGAAACTATACCATCCTGGATTTTTTCGGCATCGCGTTTGTTAAAAACTTGGGTAATTAAATAAATAATGCTGCCCACAACCGGAATAAATACGATAATAAATATCCAATAATACGGTGCACCATGCTTGTACATGTGGTACAAACAGTAGCCCTGTAAGGCAATAGTTAGGTAATAGACCATTGTTAGTAAAAAATAAATTAACGTATAAAAACCAGTTCGGTTTTGGTGGACATGGGCGCACTAAAATTGTAGCCATCGTAGTTAAACCCTTTAACATCGTTTACCGTTTGTGCATTGGTATCGACTATAAAACGTGCCATTAATCCTCGGGCTTGTTTTGCAAAAATAGCTATGTTTTTATACTCGCCTCCCTTAAAATTTTTAAAAGTTGCGCTTATAATAGGTACTTTTAATGCCTTGGCATCAATGGCCTTAAAATACTCGTTACTGGCGAGGTTTAAAAACAGTTCGCCTTCCTGTAATTCGTTATTCAAGGTTTTTGTTATGGTTGGTTTCCAAAATTCGTATAGGTTTTTGTTTTTGCCCACGGAGAATTTAGTGCCCATTTCCAATCGATAAGGCTGCATTAAGTCCAAAGGTTTTAAAAGACCGTACAAACCGGAAAGAATACGAACGGTATTCTGAACGATTTCTATTTTTTCATTAGGAATGGTATAAGCATCGAACCCCCGATAAACATCGCCATTAAAAGCGTACATGGCAGGCCTTGCATTTTGGGGCGTAAAGGGCGGCTCCCACATTTGGTTGCGCTCGTAGTTTAATTGCCCCAAGGCATCGGAAATGTGCATGAGCTTGGATAGGCTTTTTGCCGATTTTTTTTTTAGTAGTTTATTGATACGCTCGGACTGTGCTAAAAATTGGGGTTCGCTGTATTTTTCAGTCGGCAAGGCGCTTTCGAAATCTAACGATTTTGCGGGCGATAATACTAATTTCATCTGTTTTTATAATTTTACCCAAATTTAAAAATACTTTGGGCTTATAAAAAACGAATGTGTATTTATTTGCGTATAATTACACCCAAACCCTACATAGCACCATCTTTTTTTTTACCCATCCAAATCCTGATGCTTGCTATAAACCCGCCATTTTTCTATGCACTGTTGCATATCGTCAGGGATTGGGGTTTCAAAACGCATAAACTCGCCAGTAACGGGATGCTCGAATCCTAAGGTTTTGGCGTGCAGGGCTTGCCGTGGCAATACTTTAAAGCAATTTTCTACAAACTGCTTGTATTTGGTAAAGGTTGTACCTTTTAATATTTTATCGCCGCCATAACGCTCATCGTTAAACAGGGTATGCCCAATATGTTTCATATGCACCCGGATTTGGTGGGTACGCCCCGTTTCCAACTTACAGGACACCAAGGTAACATAGCCCAAGCGCTCCAACACACGGTAATGCGTTACGGCTGGCTTGCCTTTATGGGCATCGTCGCCCTCGAACACGGTATTTTGAAGGCGGTTTTTAGGGTGCCTGCCAATATTGCCTTCAATCGTTCCCTCGTCGTTTTCTATATTGCCCCACACGAGGGCTACATATTCGCGCTCGCTTGTTTTTTCGGCAAATTGGTTGGCCAAATGCAGCATGGCTTCCTCGGTTTTGGCCACGACCAAAAGCCCGCTGGTATCCTTATCGATACGGTGTACCAGCCCCGGCCGGTTGCTGGAATTATTGGGCAGGCTATCGAACCTATAAATTAAGGCATTTATTAAAGTTCCCGAATAGTTGCCATGCCCGGGATGTACCACCATGCCGGCCGGTTTGTTTACTACCAAAAGTTGGTCGTCCTCGTAAACTACATCAAGCGGAATATTTTCGCCCACCAATAAATCGTTGTAAGTGGGGTGCGAAAACAGCACCCTTATTTTATCGGCGGGCTTTACCTTGTAATTGGGTTTTACGGGAACATTATTCACGTAAACCCCGCCACTGTCGGCCGCAGCCTGTATTTTGCTGCGGGACATGTTTTCAATAAAGTTCATTAAATACTTGTCTACCCGAAGCGGTTTTTGCCCCTTTTCTACGGTAAAGGCAAAATGTTCGTGTAGGTTGTCCTCGCTATCGTCGGGAAGTTCGGGGGCGTAGTGTTCCATTACTCGGGTCTGTTACCGTTGCCCAATACCAAATCGATAACCGATGTTTTGGCCAGTTTATCGCCCGGCTTAATGGCTTCGCCCTTATAGCTCATGTCCAAAACCATATCTTTGGCAATATTGTCCTTATAGGTTATTTTCCCTACTTTAAACCCAAGCGCCTCCAAAGTTGGCTTGGCTTGCCTAAAGGTACGTTCCTTTAAGTCGGGCACTAAAATTTTACGGTACCCCGAAGGGTTTAGGGTCAGGTATATTTTTCGGTTCTTTTTTACCTGCGCGCCCGGAAGCGGGTCCTGCTCGATAACCGAAAATTTGGGGTAATTGGGGTTATAATTGGCCGAATCCTGTATTTGCATAACCAAATTGTTTTCTTCCAATTCCATTTGCGCCACGCTAATGGATTTGCCCGTTAGTTCGGGTACGGTTTCAAAACTGCCGTGGTTGGTGGTAACGTTTAACCATTTCAACAAAATAAAGCACAATATAACAACGGCAACAAGCGCCAAGGCTAATTGCTTAAAAAAAACCTTACTGGTTAGAAACTTGATAATGTTCATTTATAAAAATTTCAATTAGGCAAATATATAAAAAACCAAACTGTTTTTTCTTTTGCTTTTTTAGTGATACTTTAGCTTTGCGATTATAAATACGGTTTATTATCGTTTTTAGACTAAAACCCTTAATTGTTTCTTCTTATAAATGAAAAAAAACATAGCTATTATCATGGGCGGGTATTCCAGTGAGTACAAAATATCCCTAAAAAGCGGCAACGTGGTTTACGATACTTTGGATAAGGAAAAATATAACGCCTACCGCATCCATATTTTTAAGGATAAATGGATGTATGTCGATGGGCAAGATGAAGCATTTCCCATAGATAAAAACGATTTTTCCGTTACCATTAACCAAAACAAAATTACTTTCGACTGTGTGTTTAACGCCATTCACGGCTCGCCCGGCGAAGATGGCTATATGCAGGCCTATTTTAAGTTACTAAACATCCCGCATACCAGTTGCGGCATGTACCAAGCGGGTATCACCTTTAACAAACGCGATTGCCTGAGCATACTAAAGCCCTACGGTATTAAAATGGCCAAATCGTATTATTTAAACTTGGGCGATACCATAGACGAAGCTGCCATTATTGCAAAAGTAGGCCTGCCCTGCTTTGTTAAGGCCAATAAGGCCGGCAGCAGTTTTGGGGTAACCAAAGCCTATAAAAAAGAAGATTTAAAACAAGCCATAGCCACCGCCTTTAAAGAGGACGACGAAATTATAATCGAGGAATTTTTAAACGGCACCGAAGTTTCGGTAGGCGTAATAAGCTACAAGGGCAAAACCAAAGTACTGCCCATTACCGAAATAGTAAGCGAGAACGATTTTTTTGATTACGAAGCCAAGTATCTGGGGAAATCGCAAGAAATAACGCCCGCCCGGTTAAGCAAGGAACAAGAAACCCAAGTGTCCGCAATAGCAAAACGGGTTTACGAAATTTTAAAGATGAAAGGCTTTAGCCGAAGCGAATATATTTTTAAAAACGGCGAGCCCCATTTATTGGAAATCAATACCGTACCGGGCCTAACACGGGAAAGTATTTTGCCGCAACAAGCTGCAGCCGCGGGAATTTCGTTAGCCCAGCTTTTTGATAATGCCATTGAGGAGGCTTTGATGTAATTGATTAAATATTGCTTACAACCAGCAATTGATAAAAAAGTGAAAGCAACGAAAATTCAGAAAAAAAAATTAAATTTATACTAAGCAAAAAAATTATGAGTACGTCCGAACTGAAAATAGACCTTATAAACCAAATTTCAGGTATAACCGACAAGGTTAGGCTAAAAGATATACTGCAATTATTGAAATTTCAGTTAGACGAAACTGTTTATATAACAAACAGCGAAGAAAAAAAAGCAATAACGGAAGCACGTAACCAAATAGCCGAAAACAAAGTTGTTCCAAACGAAACACTTCAAGAAGAAATTCAAAAATGGTTGGAAAAATAATTTGGACAGAGAACGCTAAAAATGAATTGGTTGAAATTCTTCAATATTGGATTCACAGAAACAAATCAAACCTCTTTAGTATAAAGCTAAACACACTTATTAAAGAACAGTTAAACCTGATTTTAGATTTTCCCGAAATAGGAAAAGCATCGGACATACCAAATGTTCGAATAAAAATGGTTCACGATTATTTACTTTATTATGAATTTATAAACGGTAGCCTTTATATATTAACAATAAGGCACGGAAGCAGAAATCCAAAAACGCTAAAATTAAAATAAAATACTAATTCTCAATGAAATTACTAAAAAACCCGTTAGCTGGAAAAATTTAAATAGATGAAACGAGCTTTATTTCCCGGATCCTTCGACCCGATAACCTTGGGGCATTACGACATTATAAAACGCGGCGTAACACTTTTCGACGAGGTTATTGTTGCCATTGGCGTAAACTCCGATAAAAAATACATGTTTTCCTTAGAACAGCGCCAAGCCTTTATCGAACAGGCCTTTGCCAACGAACCCAAGGTAAAGGTAACCACCTATTCGGGCTTGACCGTCGATTTTTGCAAAAAAGTGGGCGCCCAATATATTTTACGGGGACTGCGAAACCCAGCCGATTTCGAGTTTGAAAAGGCCATTGCCCACGCCAATCGCCATTTATCAACAATTGAAACCGTGTTTTTGCTAACCTCATCGAAAACCTCGTACATATCGTCGTCCATCGTACGGGACGTTATTAAGCACAAAGGCGATTACACCAAATTTGTACCCGATAGTGTTCGGGTAAAATAACCCTTAAAACTTATATTCGGACAAGGATTTAGGGAATTCCTCGGGGTTGGCAGCTAAATGGTAACGGGGGTCGTCTATATCTTCAACAATTACCCTTTTAAATTTATTGTTGGCCTTGTACAGCAACGCTTTACAGTCTTCGCTTAAATGTTTTAGGGTTATTTGTTTTCCGGCAGCTTCGTATTTTTCAACAATATTAAATATGGCTTCTAAGGCCGAATGGTCGCTAACGCGGGATTCCACAAAATCGATTTCAACCATGTCGGGGTCGTTCTTTACATCAAACTTTTCGTTAAATGTTTTTATGGAGCCAAAAAACAACGGGCCCCAAATTTCGTAGGTTTTTACTTTTCCGTCTTTGGAAAAACGCTTTCTGGCACGAATTCGTTTAGCACTTTCCCACGAAAATACCAAGGCGCTTACTATAACGCCGGCTGTTACGGCAATGGCCAAATCGAAAATTACGGTTAGCCCCGATACGAGCACCAACACAAATAAATCGGTTTTCGGAATTTTATTGATTATCCTAAAGCTACTCCAAGCAAAGGTTCCTATTACCACCATAAACATAACCCCTACCAAGGCGGCTATTGGTACTTGCTCGATTAAGTTCGAAGCAAACAAAATAAAACACAAAAGCCCCAGTGCGGCCACGATGCCCGATAACCGGGTGCGGCCACCGCCTTTTATATTAATTATGGATTGCCCTATCATGGCACAACCGCCCATGCCGCCAAACAGCCCCGTAACAATATTGGCACCGCCTTGCGCTAAACATTCCTTATTGGTATTGCCACGGGTTTCGGTAAGCTCGTCGATTAAATTAAGGGTCATTAACGACTCGATTAAGCCTATGGCAGCAAGAATTAGGGCGTAGGGTCCTATAAATTTTAGGGTTTCCCAAGTCATGGGAACTTTAGTAAAAATATCGGTTTGGAAAACCGGCAAACCGCCTTTTAGCCCCTCGCCTCCCCCATCTTTAATAAAACTACCTACAGTTGCCACATCCAAGCCCCCAAAAACAACAATGAACGAAACTACCACAATAGCAATCAAAGCTTCGGGCCATTTTTTATTAAGCTTTGGCAAACCGTACATAATGCCCATGGTTAGGGCAACAAGGGCAACCATGCCCCATAGCTTTGGGCCGCCCATCCAAACCATTTCGTCGTTTATGCGCGTTTTAAACATGCCCAACTGCGACAAAAAGATAACAATGGCCAAACCGTTTACAAAGCCCATCATGACCGGATGCGGAATTAGCCTAACAAATTTTCCCAATTTAAAAACGCCTGCCAACATTTGTATAAACCCCATTAAAATAACGGTAGCGAACAAATAGTACAACCCCATGTTTTCGCCTTCGGCTCCCATGGCATTTCCTTTGGCCCCCAAACTTACCATAACAACGGCCAAGGCTCCGGTAGCACCACTAATCATACCCGGGCGACCACCAAAAACAGCAGTTATTAAACCTATCATAAAAGCAGCATACAGCCCCACTAAGGGGTCCACGCCTGCCACAAAGGCAAAGGCCACGGCCTCGGGCACTAAAGCCAAGGCTACTGTAATACCACTTAAAATATCGTTTTTTGCATGGGTTGCCCGTTTTGTAATAAAACCAGTCATTGGTAAATGTTTAAATTTAAAAAGGGGCAAAAATATGGTTTATACGCGTAATGGCAAGGTTTTTAGCCAAAATCAAAATTTTAATACCCGATAACGTTTTCGGCATACACAAATTCGAATGTTTTAACACGTACCGTTCTAATCTGTGAATTTTTAAACGCTTCGCCTTAAACTAAAATAGAAATGTTATTTTTGTTGTATCGTAAATTTCAGCTTTGGTTTGCAACAAATAGATTTAGATAATTTTACTTCCATTTTGGCCAAAATAGGCGCCATGCTTATTTCCAATGGGGCAAATTCGAACCGGACGGCAAGAAACCTAAACCGGATAGCAAAAGCCTATGGCTATACTATCGAGGAGTTTTTTTCGCACTCGGCCGTAGTTTTAACGGTTGAGTCGCCCGGTACGGGAGAAAAACGGACTTTGGTTAAAAGCATCCCGGGCTACCATGTTAATTATTCCATTATTTCCGAGCTAAGTATTTTAAGCTGGGAGCTGGTACAAAACCAAATGAGCTTGGAGCAGTTGGAGGCCGAACTGGACGACATAAGCCACATGGACTCGTACCCCGAATGGGTTAAGTTTTCGTTTATTGGTATTGCCACGGCCTCGCTTGCCATGATTTTTGGCGGCACTTACATTGAGTTTATAATTGCTTTTTTTGCCGCATTAATTGGTATTTACGTTAGAAAATTTATTTTAAAGAAAAAGTACAATATAAACATAAGTTGGCTTGCGGCCGCCTTTGTATCGACTTCGGTGGTTAACCTTTGCCGTATTTTCGGGCTGGAGGATTTTCACGGTGCTTTAACGGCCTGTGTGCTGTGGTTAATCCCCGGGGTTCCGCTTATTAACGGTTCGTTGGATGTTTTGGGCAGCCATGTCGTGGCTGGCTGGGCAAAATTGTCCATGGGCTTTATGCTATTGTTTATGGTTGCCGTTGGGTTTTATCTTTCAATATTTATTTTTGGTTATGCCTACATCCTTTAGTTTTTTTGTTCCAATACTATGGTCAATCCCCGTTTCCATCGGGTTTGCCATGTTGTTCAATACGCCACGGCGGGCTTTATGGGCCGTGGGGCTTTTGGGGGCTTTGGGTTTTGGCATTAAAACACTTATGCTTGGCACGGTATTGCCCGATCAAGTTATTTTGGCATCGTTGGCAGGTGCCTCGGCGGTTGGTATTTTGGGTAGTTATTTTGCGCACCGCGTGCATACACCGCCCATTGTGTTTACGGTACCTGCCGTAATTAATATGATTCCCGGAAAATTTGGTTACGAGTTTATTATTGGTATTTTAAAAATTGTAAACGATAAAGGTAGTTCCAATATCGATTTCGATTATTTTATGATGGTGCTAAACAACGGGCTTAAAACGGCTTTCATTTTAATGTCCCTTGCCTTTGGCATTATTTTTCCTATTTTAATTTTTAACACCAAATCGGTTAAAAACAAGGATATTCACTGGATTATAAACAAAAAGGTAATACGGCGGGTAAAAATGTTAAAGCAAAAATTAACGCCCGACAATTAGCAGCTTTAATCACACCAACAATTTAATATTGGCATACGAGTTTTCCATAGCTTTTTTTACCTGTTTGGGGCTTAGCCACTCAACACGGGTTATGCCTTCGTCTACTTGGGCATGGAGCTTTCCCTTAAAATCGGTTTTCATTTCAAACCAATAGGTTATTTTAACCTTATAGCGCCCATTGCGCTTAAATATATGGTATGTAGTTGGCAGGATTCCCGTAATTTTTAAATCCGTAACTCCGGTTTCTTCCATGACTTCCCGAATGGCTGTTTTTTCAATGGTTTCGCGGCGTTCGGTTTTTCCTTTTGGCAAATCCCATTTATCGTTTCGGTAAATAAACAAAATATTGCCGCCCTGGTTGTAAACCTTGCCGCCCCCGGCCACGACATTGGGTAGTTTTTTTAAAAATTTTTTAAGCAGTTTTTCGGGCTTATTATGGATTAGCCTTGCTTCTTTTATATCGGTAGTGTTAAGCGCTTTTATTACACGACTTAATTTTACCGTTTTTAACGGGTAGTTTTTAAAACCGACTTCATGCTCAACAACAGTTGTTAAAACAATAGGTTTATCTCCAACAAAAATTTTGTACATGCTAACTCAAAAAATTTCGGTAAAAATATTATTTTTAGCTTCAAACCGTATACAATTGAAAAATTATTTTATCGACAAAACAAAAAATGACCTTAAAACAATAAATTTATTAATTATTTTTGCCCCATGATTTTTAACAAAGACACCGCCAAAAAAACCGCTGAAGTTTTACTGCAAATAAATGCCATAAAACTTAGCCCCAACGAACCCTTTACATGGGCATCGGGGTGGAAATCGCCTATTTACTGCGACAACCGTATTATTTTATCCTTCCCTACCGTAAGGAACTACGTGCACGAAACCATGGCCAAACAAATAGAAAAGCAATACGGAAAACCCGATGTTATTGCCGGAGTAGCCACCGGGGCCATTGGCATAGGCATGCTTGTTGCCGAATATTTGGGGCTTCCCTTTATTTACGTGCGACCCGACGCTAAAGGCCACGGCCGTAAAAACCAAATCGAGGGCTTTGTTGAAAGCGGCCAAAATGTTGTGGTGGTCGAAGACCTAATAAGCACCGGAAAAAGCAGCCTAAACGCCGTTAAAGCCCTAAAGGAAGCCAAAGTAAACGTTAAGGGCATGATTGCCATTTTTACCTATGGTTTTGATGTGGCTGCCGAAAATTTCAAAAAAGAAAATATACTCCTGCAAACCCTAAGCAATTACGGCAGTTTGTTGGAACAGGCTTTGGAAACCAACTATATTTCGGACAAGGATTTAAAAACACTGGCCGAATGGAACACCAATCCCAGCGAATGGAACGCTAATTGATATAGCGTAACCAGTAACAAACAAAACAACAATATATTATGAATTTAGAATCGCCAAAAGTAAACATAGGCAAATCGCCCGAAGACGTGTTTAATTTTTTATCCAACATAAAAAACTTCGAAACCATAATGCCTGAAAACATTAGCAAATTTGAGATTTTGGAAGAAGACACTTTTATTTTTGCCCTAAAAGGCATGCCCGAAATAACCCTAAAAAAGAAAGAAGTAATACCGCCCAACAAAATTGTTTTGGGCGCAGCGGGCGGTAAAATAGATTTTTCGTTAACTGCCGAAATCGAAAAAAAAGACAACGCCTCCAGCCAAGTACAGTTAAAATTCAACGGCGATTTTAACCCCATGATGGCCATGATGATTAAAGGCCCTATTAATAAATTTATAGAAACCCTGGCCACCAATATACCAAAATCGGTTTAATACAGTAGGGACACTTCCTTTAAGCTGTACTCCTTTACAATATTATCCTCCAGTACAATTTGAAGATTTCCAGAATCGGACACTTGCCTTATAAACCCCGAAAACACAACGCCCTCGGCATCCTTAAAGGTCGAGGGTTTATTTTTTCGGAACAAATAGGTTTCGTACTCGGTTTTTAATTCACTTAAAGCACCTTGTTTCAACACTTTAAAATAATACTTTAAATTTTGTAAAATTTGGCTTAAAACCTCATCCAAATCAAAAATCCGTCCCGAAATTAGTTTTAGCGACGAAGCCTGCGGCAAATTAAAAAATTCCGATTGGTTAACGTTTAGCCCAATACCAATAATGGATTCCTCAAACCTATTTTGCCGCACGATATTTTCAATTAAAATACCACATAATTTCTTGTCTTCTGACAAAATGT
>JBKEDS010000047.1:0-21932 GCA_047975545.1 Flavobacteriaceae bacterium
CGATTTTGTCTTTCATGTGTTTATTATTTATTTTTGCCTAAAATTAGCAATATGTTTAGTAACGGTCAAATTGTTTTCGGGGTTTTGTTTTTTTTGGTATTTGCCATTGTAATAGGATACACCTACCGAAAGGATTTAAACCTTCATAAAAAGTTTTATTCGGGAAGCCTTTGGGTTTTGGCAGCCTTCATTTTTTTCATTTTATTTATTGTATCGATTAAATTTATTTTCAAATAAAACCTAATCCAAAACGTTCCTTCTTCCGTATAAATCGAAGTAATTAAATTTTAAACAAAAAGATGCGCAACCATTTAACCAATTTAGCATCTAAGGTAAACAACCCTCTAAACCTCCTTGCGTATGACTGTTTTGTACATCGTTGGTTTGCTTATTGTTGTTAATTTGGCGCTTTTGTTTTTTAGTGTGAACAAAAAAACGGAGCCATAAAAACATTTTCTTTAAGTATTGAGCCCATCTTGATTTTTTGTTAACCATAAGAAAAAATCAAAATGGGTTTGTTGTTTAATACAACTTCGCATAAAATATTTTAAATGTTTATCTTTGTTTGGTTTAATAGCAAAACAATGAAAGTTTTAAAGTATATTTTATTTATCCTGTTAATAGCGGTTATAGGCACTTGTATTTATATTGCCGTACAGCCCAATTCGTTTAAATTAAGTAGAAGTATTACCATTAATGCGCCTTCCGAAGTTATTTACAACAATGTAATAGACTTTAAAAATTGGTCGGCTTGGTCGGCTTGGGTCGAGGAAAACCCAACCATAAGACTTAATTTTCCAGAACAAACCAGTGGCGTTAACGGTTCGTATTCGTGGAACGATGCCGATGGTACGGGCTCCATGACCACCACGAGTGCAACACCGTTTGCCAACATACAACAAGAAATGCGATATGGCGACTATCCGGCGTCGCAGGTTAATTGGAATTTTACGCCCAATACCGATGGCTCCACAACCGTTACGTGGTCCATGTCGGGCGACAACCTCCCATTTGGATTTAAAGCGTTTACCGCTTTTTCGGGCGGGGTGGAACAGCAAATCGGGCCGCAATACGAACGTAGCCTTAAAAAATTGGACAGTATTGTTGTAGCAAGCATGAAAGTTTACAGCATTACGGTTAACGGCACAACCGACCATAGTGGTGGTTATTACTTGTACAACACATCGTCCTGCAAAGTATTTGAAGTTAGCAAAAAAGTGCAAGATATGATGCCCGAACTTTTTGCCTATGCCAGAGCTAATAATATTTCTACGGCGGGCAATCCGTTTATCCATTATATTAAATGGGACGTGGCCAATGATGCAGCAATATTTTCATGCGGCCTCCCCACGACCGAAAAAATAATAACCACCAATAACGATATTCTTACCGGGCAGCTCCCCGCCTTTAAAGCCGTAAAAACAACCTTAACGGGCGATTACGTTAATTTAAGTGAAGCATGGAATACCGCCATGGCCTATGTTAAAGCGCAAGGGTTTGTGCTATCCGAAGAAGGCCCTATGTTGGAAGTGGGCAAAATAACGCCAAAGGACACCCCCAACCCCGCCAAGTGGGTTACCGAAATTTATTTGGCCATAAAACAGCCCGAACAACAACCGGAATAAATGAAACAGGCATTACTCGTTTTTCTCGGCGGCGGTTTTGGAAGTGTGCTGCGCTATATTATTGGCAAATATTTAAACAGCCCGCAAAACGGTATCCCCTACGGTACTTTTGCTGCCAACATTTTGGGCAGTTTGCTTATTGGCATTATTTTGGGGCTTGCCACCAAAAGCAACAGCTTATCGGAAAACCAAACCGTATTATTGGCTACGGGATTTTGTGGCGGCTTTACCACGTTTTCAACCTTTGCCTACGAAAACCACGTGTTTTTAAAATCGGGCGATTTTACCAATTTTGCGCTTTACACCATTATTAGCTTTATTATAGGGTTTCTTGCTGTTTTTTTGGGGATGTTTTTGGTGAAGTAATTTAATGCAATGACTTCTCAAAGGTTTTAACCCCGGCCTCAACCCTAACCCGCAAATAATTTTCACGGGGTACTATTGGGCACGAATATTTGTCGTTATAAGCACAATACGGGTTGTAGGCCGAATTAAAATCGATAACCATAGTATTGCCCTTCGGGATTCGGGCATCGATGTAGCGCCCGCCACCGTAACTTTCCGCTCCGTTGGTTTCGTCTAAAAAAGGAAGAAACAAATAATCTTCATAACCGCCTTGGGCCATCAAATCTAAATTTTGATAAATGGCAAGTTTTAATGGTTTTCCCTTTAAAACAAAATCCAGTTCGCCATATTTTATGTATTGGGGCGTTCGGTCGGTCGTGGTTTTCATTTTAAACGGCCGCTCGTTTGGCGTACGCTTAAATTGTGCCGTTACCACGTAGGCCGAATCGAACTTAAAAAAATCCAAGCCCTTAAAATGCTTTCTATCGCTATTTTTTAAGGGCGATTTGGAGGCATCTTTAAACTCGGCGTTCAATTCTTTTTGAAACTCGGTTTCGCCCTGCAAAGGCTGCTTCTTTTGTGCGCAACTTAACAAGCATAATAAACAAACCAATAGTAGCGATACGGCTTTCATACGGATTTTGATTTTTAAAAACACAAACTTAGCACTATTTTGTTTAAGTTTGTTTATCTTCAAAAAAACAAACCATTTTGGATACCAATTTAGACATTGTAATTGTTGGCGGTGGCCCCATAGGTATTGCCTGCGCCTTGGAATGTAAAAAACAAAATCTTAATTATTTAATAATTGAAAAAGGGGCTTTAACCAATTCGTTATTTAACTACCCTAAGAACATGACGTTTTTTTCAACGTCCGAGCGTTTGGAAATAAACAATATTCCGTTTATAAGCAGCAACCCAAAACCCAACCGCGACGAAGCCTTGGAATATTACAGGCGTGTTGTAACCTCGAACGGCATTAACGTTAATTTGTACGAAACGGTAACTTCAATAGAAAAGGAAAGCGAAACATTTTTTATTAATACAAGCAAAGCGAAGTACAACGCCCGCTTTGTTATTATTGCTACGGGATTTTACGATATTCCTAAACTGCTGGGCGTTCCGGGCGAGGATTTGCCCAAGGTAACCCATTACTATAAGGAAGCCCACAATTACGCCCTACAAGATGTGGTTGTGGTTGGGGCCAGTAATTCGGCAGTCGATGCCGCCCTTGAAATATGGCGAAAAGGCGGACGGGTTACCATGGTGGTTAGGGGCAATGCCATTGGCGAACGGGTAAAATACTGGGTACGCCCCGATATTGTAAACCGTATTGAGGAAGGCAGTATAAAAGCCTATTTTAATGCTGAAATTTCCGAAATTTCCGCTAATAGCGTTAGTATTAACACCCCGAACGGCCGTGTTGTTTTGCCCAACGATTATGTTGTGGCGCTTACGGGCTATGTTCCCGATTTTAAATTGTTGCAACAAAGTGGGGTAAAACTTTCTGCCGACAAAAAAAGTATTCCGCAGTACAATCCCGACACCATGGAAACCAACGTTAAAAAACTATTTTTGGCAGGCGTTATTTGCGGCGGTAACGAAACCCATAAATGGTTTATTGAAAATTCGAGAATCCATGCCAAGCTAATTATGGGGTATATCCAGCAAGCAATAAACCGAAAATAGTGGCAAACGGAAAAACACACAAAACCCTAACCTACCTTATAGCAATTGTTTGGCTTGTAAACGGGTTGTTTTGTAAAGTTTTAAACCTTGTTCCAAGACACGAACAAATTGTAGCAAATATTCTTGGGAACGACTATTCGAGATTATTAACATTTTTAATTGGAGTTTTGGAAATTATAATGGCAATTTGGATATTGATAAAATTTAAACCAAAACTAAATACCATTATTCAAATAGTGGTTGTTGCTGCAATGAATATTATCGAGTTTATCGTAGTTCCCGACATGCTGCTTTGGGGCCGGCTAAATATTGTTTTTGCTTTTCTATTTATAGGGGTTATTTATTACAACGCGTTTGTGTTGAACAAAAATATACAAGCTAACGTATGACGTTTCTAAAAAACCATCCTTTTGGAGTTAAAGCCTTTTTTGAAAGTTCCCTCGTACTAACTTTTGCCGTTCCAAAAGAGCAGCTTAAACGCTTTATTCCCGAATGCTTGGAATTGGACACATTTCAAAACAAATGGGCTTTTATTGCGGTAGCAATGGTTCAAACTTCCAGGCTTAGGCCTAAAGGATTTCCTGAATTTTTGGGCCATGACTTTTTTTTAATCGGGTATCGAATTTTTGTCCGCTATACCAATAGCGCAGGAAAACGATTAAGGGGGCTGTACATTATAAAATCGGAAACCAACAAAAAGAAAATGAAGTTTCTCGGTAATATTTTTACCCATTACAACTATACCACAACAGATATTGGGCAAATAACCAATGGGAATTTTAGAACTATAAAATCGGAACAATCCAAATTTCAAGTTACAATCGAACAAACCAACAACAACATTCAAATCCCTGAAGAATCGCCATTTACCAATTGGAAGGATGCACGAAAATTTGCGGGACCCTTACCACACACGTTTACCTATAACAAAACAGATAAAACAGTTTTAATTATTGAAGGCGTACGCCAAAATTGGAACCCCAAACCTATAAAAATAGAAGGTTACAACTTTGGTTTTTTGAATAATTTAAAACTTCAAAACGTAGTTCTGGCAAATGCCTTTGAAATTAAAAATGTTGCGTATTATTGGAAAAAAGGCAAAATTGAAAAATGGAACTAAACAGAAAACCTTTTCAAGGAATTACCAACATCGTTCGGTTTAATTGGCACTTTTACCTTATGGCGTTTGTTGTTATAACTGTTTTACTTCTGTTTAAAAACCACTTTTCGCCCCAAACCCAAACCATATTAAGCATTGTAATTGGTATTGCAATTTTTGCTTTGTTAGTTTCATTATGTGTTTCTTTTTATATTTACGATTTATCGGGTTTATACCAACTTAAATGGATTAAAAACTTAAATGGGAAGAAAACCCTAAATATTAACGCTGGATTTGATGAAACAAGCGCAATTATCACCGCTAAATTTCCCAAAACAGATTTAACAATTTGCGACTTTTACAACCCCAAAAAACATACTGAAATTTCAATTAAACGTGCAAGGCGGGCATACCCGCCACACCCCAAAACTATTTTTGTTACAACGGACAAACTTCCTTTTTCGGACAATTTTTTCAACACGGCGCTTGTAATTTTATCGGCACACGAAATTAGAAGCAAAAATGAAAAGGTTTATTTTTTCAGGGAGTTGGGGCGAATTACAAAAAAACAAATTTACGTAACGGAACACCTTCTGGATTTCAGTAATTTTATGGCGTATTCCCTTGGGGCTTTTCATTTTTATTCCCGAAAAAGTTGGATAAAATCCTTCGAACAAGCCCATTTAACCATAACGAACGAAATAAAAACAACGCCCTTTATTACAACATTCGTTTTAAAAAAACATGGAAATACAAATTAAAATAATAGGAATCCTATTAATGGTTTTAGCATTAGTGCACGGTTTTTTTCCAAAATATTTTAATTGGAAAAAAGACTTAAAACCGTTGCGCTTAATAAACAGGCAAATAATGATAGTGCATACGTTTTTTATCGCACTTACGGTTTTTTTAATAGGTTTGCTCTGTTTAACATCGGCAACCGACCTTGTACAAACAAAACTTGGAAAAATCATATTATTTGGATTTGGTGTTTTTTGGGCTACCCGGTTGTTTTTCCAACTTTTTGTTTATTCGCCAAAACTTTGGAAGGGCAAAAAATTTGAAACATTGGTACATATTCTTTTTTTATGCTTTTGGGCATATTTAAGCACTGTGTTTTTTTGGGCGGCAATACGCTAAAAAACAAACTTATTTAACCGATTTTATTTCCTTATAGCGCACCACGTGCGACAGCACGATTTGCGTTTTGGTTTCGCCGTAAATAATAAGTTCGTCTATAAAGGTTTCCAAATGCCGCTGGTTTTTTAGCACCACTTCCATAACAATATTTTCGTTGCCCGTAATTCGGTAACAATTTAGCACCTCGTCGTAGGTTTTTACCTTTTCCAAAAAGGGTTTTAATTTCCCTATAAAAGCCCTAAGCGTAATAATGGCCTTTAACTGGTAGCCCATATCCAATGGCGAAACTATTGTTTTATAGCCCAATATTATACCGGCGTCTTCCATTTTTTTTATACGCTCGGAAACGGCCGGGGAACTTATGCCTACTTGGCGCCCAATTTCGGCATTAGACTGTCTGGCATTTTGCTGCAAACACTTTAAAATCTTCCAATTAAGCGTATCTAAATCCATTTAAAAGAAAATTGATATTAAAAAATTAAAAATTAAAGTAAATATACTAAATTGCTTTAAATTTTAAATACAAATCTGATTTCTTGTGAGTAATTTTGATACCGTTGCTAAGAAAACGGATTTATGTTACACAATACCCCACCAAACCTATCGGATTTACCGATTTACAAAAAGGCCTTAGAGATTTTTACGCTTTCGCAAAACATCTCAATGTACTTGTGCAACGATTTATCGGTTTTAAAAGAAGACGGTAGCGAGGATTCCAACGTTTATTTTTCGGGCGACATTGTACAGCAATCGGTTTCCCTTGCGCCGGAAATTGCAAATGCCGAACTGGAACGCTACTCGGACAAACGCCACAAGCACGTAGCCTCACTTAAACGCTTAACCAATTTGCTTTATAAAAATTCGTATCGGTTAGAGCGCTCCAACAGCAATGGTAAGGATTTTTTGCCCATTTTAAGAAACGAGCTTAAAAAATTCAAGCAGTTGCAACATACTTGGTTGTTAACCTTGTAAGCCAAAAAATAAATTCAGGCTTATTTTGCCCCTTCCTTTTTAAACACATAAGTATACAGCCACATTAGGGTAAAAGTTGGAATAACATCAAATCCGGGCAGTGCCTCTTCAACAAACGTTATAACCCCGGCTATTTTGCCCGTGTTGCCCTTGTAAAGTTTCGTCATTAACCATCCCGAAAGCGGCGCCCAAACAATATCGGAAAACTCGCCAACCCCCGGAATAATAAACGACACATATCCCAAGGCATCGAATAGGATGCCCAATAAAAGTACTTTGTATTTGTTCATTTTAAAAAATTTACAACAGGCAAATAACAAGAAATATACCAAAAAACAATGAAATGATTGATTTTATTTTTGTCGACAGCAAAGTAAAATTCACAATAAAACCAAAACATAATTGTACATCACGCCATAAAGTACTAAATTCACGCCTATTATTTAACGACGTATGATTGAAGCTAAGAACATTCAAAAACATTACGATACCCTTCAAGTTTTAAAAGGTGTTAATATAACCATAAACAAAGGCGAAATAGTAGCTATCGTGGGCGCTTCCGGAGCAGGAAAAACTACGCTTTTACAAATATTGAGCACTTTGGACAAAGCGTCTAACAAAGGCAATTCGCAACTTCAAATAAACGGTATAAATATAAATGGACTAAACGAAAAAGCGCTTGCCAAGTTTCGGAACGAGCATATCGGGTTTATTTTTCAATTTCACCAATTATTACCCGAATTTACGGCTATTGAAAACGTTTGCCTGCCCGCTTTTATTAAAGGAACAAGCAAGGCTGAAGCCGAAAAAAGAGCTAAGGAATTATTGGATTTTCTTGGCCTTTCGCACCGTTACAACCACAAGCCCAACGAGCTTTCCGGCGGCGAGCAACAGCGGGTTGCCGTAGCGAGGGCGCTTATGAACAAACCCGATTTAATTTTTGCCGACGAGCCGTCGGGAAACTTAGATAGCGAAAGTGCCGAAAACCTGCACAACTTATTTTTTAAACTCCGTAGCGAATTTGGACAAACCTTTGTTATTGTTACCCACAACGAAGAACTTGCCAATTTGGCAGACCGTAAATTGGTTATGGTGGACGGCAATATTGTAAACAACCAAGTTTAATTTTGAACCAGACCCAACTAAAGGATTTTCTGGACGCCAAGGTTGTTCAGTACAACAATCCCCGATTTATAGAAAGCGACCCCATTCAAATCCCGCACCAATTTTCGTTAAAAGAGGACGTTGAAATTTCAGGATTTTTAGTATCTACCATTGCATGGGGCAACCGTAAAATGATTATTAATAACGGCCGTAAAATGATGGCATTAATGGATCATTCGCCTTTCGATTTTGTAATAAACCATACAACGGCCGATTTAGAAAACCTAAACGGTTTTGTACATAGAACGTTTAACGAGGTCGATTTTAAGTTTTTTGTTAAATCGTTAAAAAACATATACCAAAACCATGGCGGGCTTGAAGCTGCTTTTAGTATTGAAAGCCCATCGCTGCAGCATAATATTTCAATTTTTAAACAATTATTTTTTGAAATAGAGCACGAACACAGAACCCACAAACACGTTTCCGACCCGTTGAAAGGTTCGGCCGCCAAGCGTATTAACATGTTTTTGCGTTGGATGGTTAGGCCAAATACTACCGGGGTGGATTTTGGAATATGGAACACCATTTCACCATCTGCCCTATCTTGTCCCTTGGATGTACATTCGGGTAACGTAGCCCGAAAATTGGGCCTGTTGGAACGCAAACAAAACGACGCCAAAGCATTAGCGGAATTGGATGCCAACCTAAGAAAATTAGACGCCAAAGACCCCGTAAAATACGATTTTGCCTTGTTTGGCCTTGGGGTTTTTGAAAAGTTTTAAAAATCCAAAAACAAAAAGGTGGCTTCGACAAGCTCAGCCACCTAAAAATTTTCAATATTATCTTCTTTCTTACCCCTTCAACCAAGCATTTCGCAAACTTTTTTGTGCTTGGGTGGCTTCGGTTTTTTCAATTATGGTAATGCCCGTAGTGTACGATGACGTGGTGGTGGTTTTTACAACAACATCCTTCCCTTCTCGTTTTAAAATAATTTCAACGTCTTTCCCGGGTTTCCACCCAAATACATCTTGAAGTACGTCGTTGGCATTAAACATAGTTAGTGCCGTACCGTTTACGGCTTTAAGCACATCGTTGGGTTGTACGCCGTTGTCGTGCCAAAAGCTGTTGTTGTTAACCAAATCGGTAAAAAATATTTCGCCTTTTTGTGGGTCGGCGCTAAAAATAATATTAGCCCCGTTCATAACATAATTGGTTTCCACCTTGCCTTCGCCCAGTTCCAATCCTACTTTGTTTAAAAATTCGTTGTAGTTAATAGGAATATCGCCCACAACATGGTCCTTAAAAAAATTAGCTAACGATGGGTAAGTCATCGCTACGATTTCATCAATAAGTTTATCGTCCTCAAACGGTTTGTTTTTGCCATACTTGTTCGACAGTTCTTTCATTAAGGATAAAATACCGCGCTGCCCGTTGCTTTCCTCCCGCATTAAAATATCGATGCACATACCTATTAAGGCGCCTTTTTGGTATACGTTTAGGTATTGGCTTTTATAGGGTTCCTTTAAAACATTTTCGCTCATAATGGTAAAACTCATGGCATCGTTCATGCTTTTGGCTGCTTCTATTTTACTTGTTATTTTGTTGTAAAAATTAGCCTCGTCCACCAAGCCTTCGCTTACTTGAAACAAAGTGGCAAAATATTCGGTTACGCCCTCGTACATCCATAAGTGCTTGGAAAAAGTGGGGTTGTTATAATCGAAATAATGCACGTCCTCGGAATGTACGCTCAGTGGTGTTACAATATGAAAAAACTCGTGCGACACCACATCGGTCATGCTTTCGGCCAGTTCTTCTTCGCTCATGGCCTCGGGCATTACCACCACGGTAGAGGTATGGTGTTCCAAGGCACCGAAACCTTTTGGCGAATCGGCTTTTCCTTCCGACAGGTACAAATAAATATCGTAACGTGGCGTGGCATTTATATTGCCAAGGAATGCCTTTTGGGCTTTCATCATGCTATAAATGGTTTCCTTTAACGACTTGGCCGTATGCACCTTGTTTGGCGAATATACGCTTAACACGATTTTAATATCGCCTACCTGAAATTCTTCTACATCCAAATTACCGTAAAACATGGGGTTATCGGTAATATCGAAATACCTTGGGGCATAATAGCTGTTCGTGGTTACGCCGTTTTCGGTTTTGGTGGCAACGCTTTGCAAAGCCGAAGTATGGGCAAAATTATCGGGCATTATAACATCCAACTTGTACTGGTTGCTTTTTAGCGAATCGAAAAAACCAATGAAACCGTGCAAGTTCAACACATAATTGGTAGGCTCGATATTGGTACCTGCGGGCGAAAAGGGTTGCTCTTCGCCAATACCGCCTTCTTCTTCAATATCGTAAGTATCGTTAACCAAATAGCTTATTTTGTCCAATTGCTTGGCGTTGGCAATGGTCCAACTGTTGTTGTCCATTTTAACCGTGGGCATTTCGTTTCCGTTGTAATCGTAGGCTTTAAAGGCTTCTATGTACTTTCCGAAATCGCTAACCGAATAGGTGCCCTGCACCACTTTTGGCAATCTGTACGTTACCGATTGGGCGGTAAAACGCCCCGGGTTTATGCTTACCGGAACTTTGTCGTTTGCTACTTGGGTTAAATTAATAGAAGTTTCAATGGGCTGGCTCGTGGCCAAATCGTTGCCCGAGGTTTTTGTGCCGCTACATCCGGCCAATAATAATCCCGCAAAAAGTGCTGCAAATGGTTTTGTGTTCATTGTAAATGTATTGTTTTTTATTGAAGTGGTTTAAACAGTTGACGCCGAAAATACTATTATGTTACACATACTGCTCTTAAGGTTTTGTTAAAATGAAGGGGGTTGTTTATATTCGCCACATGCAAACACCCCTCATTAGTATTTTAACGCCGTTTAAGGACACGGAACACTTTATAGCCGGCTGCCTCGATTCTATTTTAAGCCAAACCCATACCCATTGGGAGCTTATTATCGTAGACGATGGCTCCACCGACAACAGCTACAACATTGTTAACGCTTACGCGGAAGAAGATAGCCGGATAAAACTGCTTAAAAACACGGGAAACGGCATTATTGAAGCCTTACGGTTAGCTTTTGAAATAAGTACGGGCGACTATATTACCCGTATGGACAGCGACGATATTATGCCCGAACATAAATTGGAAACCCTACTTGGTAATTTATTAAAAAACGGCAAACAGCACGTTGCCACGGGTTTGGTGGCCTATTTTTCGGAACACGGTATAAGCGACGGCTACAAAAAATACGAAGATTGGCTTAATGCCCTAACCCAAACGGGCAGCAATTACACCGAAATTTATAAGGAATGTGTTATTGCCTCGCCATGCTGGATGTTGCACCGTGAGGATTTTGTGGCAGCCAATGCCTTTAACCCTAATCGCTACCCCGAAGATTACGATTTAACGTTTAGGTTTTACAAACAGGGACTTAAAATAATCCCTTGCGACACCATTTTGCATTATTGGCGCGATTACCAAACCCGAACTTCGAGAACGCACGATAATTACGCCGAAAACACCTTTTTGGATATTAAGCTACATTATTTTTTAATGTTGGATTACAAGGCTTCCCGCCCACTTGTGGTTTGGGGCGCAGGCTGGAAAGGCAAGACCATAGCCAAAAGTTTGATACAAAAAAATATACCGTTTGAATGGATTTGCGACAACCCCAACAAAATAGGAAAACACATATACAACCAACAACTTAAACCCTTTAACCAATTGGAGCTTATTGAGCGCCCACAAAGTATTGTTACCGTAGCCAACCCCAAAGCACAAAACGACATTAAAACGTATTTTAAAACACAAAATATGGCACCCATGACCGATTATTTTTTCTTTTGTTAATGAGCGGCAATTTCTTTAAACCTCCAATTTTCAATCTGGGTTTTGAAGCCTAATACGATAATTGTTATATTTGGCTGTTTTTAACAATAAAAAAATATGCAGTTTAAACATCCCGAACTTCTTTATGCCTTATTTTTACTGCTAATCCCTGTTATTGTTCATTTATTTCAACTTCGGAAATTTAAAAAAGAAGCCTTTACAAATGTGGCGTTTTTAAAAAAAGTAACGCTGCAAACCCGTAAAAGTTCACAATTAAAAAAATGGCTTACCCTGGCGACAAGGCTTTTGCTTTTGGCCGCTATTATTTTGGCATTTGCACAACCTTTCACCTCAAACTACAACGCTTTTAAAACCAAGACCGAAATGGTTGTTTATTTGGACAACTCGTTTAGCATGCAGGCCAAGGGCAATAACGGCGAGCTTTTAAAACGTGCCGCCCAGGACATAATAGCCCATGTTCCGGAAAACGATGCCATTACTTTGGTTACCAACAATACGGTTTATAAAAACACTACGGTAAAAACACTTAAAAACGAATTGTTGCAACTGGATTATTCGCCGCAACCACTAACGGTTAATGCGGCTTTGCTAAAAAGTAATTCGCAATTTAGCAAACAAAAAAATGTGCTAAAAAACCTTATTTTTATTTCGGATTTTCAGCAAAAAAATGGCGTCTTCGATGTTAAACCCGATTCGTTAACCCATTTTCACCTTGTAAAATTAAGCCCCGTAAACACCAACAATGTAAGTATTGACAGTGCTTATGTGCACCATCGGGACGCCGCTTCGGTTACGGTAAACGTTGTTATTAAAAACAGCGGGAAGCCTTTGGAAAACCTGCCCGTTTCATTATTTAACAACGATACGTTAATTGCCAAAACGGCGGTTTCGGTTACGGACAAGGCCGAAACCGGTTTTTCAATCCCCACCAATAAACCCGTAAACGCCACCATTAGCATTAACGATACGCAATTGCAGTTCGATAACCGTTTGTTTTTTAATATCGATATGGCACCCAAAATAAACGTACTGGCCATTAATGGCGAAAACGATTCGTTTTTAAGGCGCATTTACACCCCGGACGAGTTTAATTATACCGCATCGGAACTAAACCAATTGGACTATAATGTAATAGACAAACAGCACCTTATTATACTAAACGAACCCGAAACCATACCCAACGCCTTAGCTGGGGCATTAAAACAATTTGCCAACCAAGGCGGCTTTTTGGTTGTTATACCGGCAGCTAAAAACAATATAGAGGACTATAACGACTTGCTGGTAAACTTCAATACCAAGTTCCGAAGTTTAACCAAGGCCGAAAAACACGTTACCTCCATTAACTTTAGCCATCCGCTGTTTAACGATGGCGTGTTCGAAAAAAAGGTGGACAATTTTCAATACCCAAAAGCAAGCCACTATTACACGTTTGAAACCCGTGGCGAGCAGCCTATTTTAAGTTTCGAGGACGGCAAGGCTTTCCTGTTTCAAAATAACAATACTTACATTTTTACCGCACCGCTAAACCTTTCCAATTCCAATTTTAAAAGTGCGCCGTTAATCGTGCCCACGCTTTATAATTTGGGCAAGTTTAGTTTAAAGCTCCCCCATTTGTATTATACCGTTGGCAAAACCAATAGCTTTGATATTGATGCAACATTACAGCAAGACCACATTTTAAGCCTTGAAAACAATAGCGGTAATTTTATACCCAAGCAGCAATTGTTTAACAATAAAGTGGTTATAACAACCCATGAAACCCCGAACGAAGCGGACATTTACGCCATAAAAAATAAAGGTGAAGTATTAAAGTACGTAAGCTATAATTATGGCCGAGATGAAAGCGTACTAAACTACACCCCACTATTTCCCAACATAAAAACAAGTAGCTCCATTGCCGAAATTTTCGATACCATAAAAAGTGATACAAAAGTTAATGCCCTATGGAAATGGTTTGTTATTTTTGCGTTACTATTATTAATTGCCGAAATGCTCATATTAAAATTCTTTAAATGAACATACTACTAAAATCTGCTACCATAATCGATTCCAAAAGCGAGTTTCACAACACCGCTCAAGATGTACTAATTGAAGGCGGCATTATTACCCAAATAGGAACGTCCTTAAAAAACCCGAAGAAATACACCGAAATAGCTTTAGAAAACCTCCACATCTCGCAAGGTTGGTTCGACAGTAGCGTATGTTTTGGCGAACCCGGCTACGAGGATAGGGAAACCATTTTAAACGGACTAAAAACAGCCGCACTTTCGGGCTTTACCACCGTTGCCTCAAATGCCAACACCAACCCCGTAATAGACTGCAATGCCGATATTACGTTTGTAAAAGCAAAAGCCGCCAACCATGCGGTAAACCTATTGCCTTTGGGCGCCCTGACCGTTGATAGCAAAGGTGAAGATTTAGCCGAACTTTACGACATGCACACGGCGGGAGCCATTGGGTTTTACGATTATAAAAAACCCATGCAAAACCCCAATTTGCTAAAAATAGCCTTGCAATACGCCTCTAATTTTGGCGGTTTGGTTTGTGCATTCCCGCAGGAAAACAAAATTGCGGGACTTGGCGTTATGAACGAAAACATAACCAGTACCACACTTGGGCTAAAAGGCATTCCGGCATTAGCAGAGGACATGCAAGTAGCACGCGATTTATTTTTATTGGAATACACCGGCGGAAAACTACACATCCCAACCATTTCAACGGCAAAATCCGTAGCGCTTATCCGTGAGGCAAAACAAAAAAAACTGGACGTAACGTGTAGCGTGGCCATCCATAATTTATATTTTAACGACAATGTTTTAACTAATTTTGATACCCGCTATAAAGTATTGCCACCGTTACGGGCCCAAGACGACATTGAAGCCCTTGTCGAAGGCGTAAAGGACGGCACCATAGATATGGTTACCAGCGACCACAATCCATTGGATGTCGAGCATAAAAAAGTAGAATTCGACCATGCCGCTTACGGTACCATAGGCTTGGAAAGTGCTTTTGGTGCATTGCTAAATTTGTTCACTACAAAAAAAACAGTTGATATTTTAACAAGGGGAAAAAATAGGTTTGGCGTAAAACAACACCCGATTAATATTGGCGAAAAAGCTAATATAACCCTGTTTAATCCCAATACAAAATACCGTTTTGGCATTGCCGATATTATTTCGAAATCGAAAAACGCTATTTTTGAAGGCGAAACCTTAGAAGGAAACGTTTACGGTATAATTGCCAACAACCAAGTTATTTTAAAATAAATACCATGACCCCAACCGATATTGAAACCGGGCATAAAAACGCCATAATAAGCTATATTACCATTTTTGGCGTTATAATAGCCTTCTTTTTAAATAATGAAAATAAAAGTGAATTTGCCGCTTTCCATATCCGGCAATCCTTGGGCTTATGGCTTACTTTTTTTGCCTTGGGTTATACTGTCGGTATTTTTGATAGCTGGTTGGTAAGTTCCGGCTTTTACCTATTTTTTGCCGTGCTTTTTATTTATGGCTTTATCAACGCTATTGGTAAAAAAGCGCAAGAAGTACCTTTATTGGGCGGGCTTTACCAAAAATTATTTTCTAATCTCGGCAAATAAATCATGCACAGCACATCGCTTCCGCTTTACCATATTACACGCCCCTCATCCTTAAAGAAAAATGCGCCCCTGCTTATTATGCTACACGGTTACGGCAGTGATGAAAACGATTTGTTTTCGTTTGCAGATGAGCTTCCCGAGGCGTTTTTTATTATTTCGGTTCGGGCGCCGTACCCCATGCAGCCTTACGGCAATGCGTGGTACACTATTAATTTTGATGCCCAACAAGGCAAATGGAACGACACGGAACAAGCCAAACAATCGCGCGATTTAATTGCCAATTTTATAGACAAGGCCGTAAAAACCTACCCCGTAAACAAAAACAACGTAACGCTTTTGGGCTTTAGCCAAGGCAGTATTTTAAGTTATGGTGTAGCCTTAACCTATCCCGAAAAAGTTAAAAATATTGTGGCTTTAAGCGGTTATATCGTGAAGGATATTCTGCCGAAAACCACAACAAACAAAAATTATTCCCACCTTGATTTTTATTGTTCCCACGGCAGTGTGGATCAAGTTATTCCCGTAGAATGGGCAAGACAAACCGCCCCGTTTTTAGATGGTTTAAATATTAAGCATGTGTATTCCGAATTTCCCGTTGGCCACGGCGTATCGCCACAAAATTTTTATGCCTTTAGGCATTGGTTGATTGAACGGGAATGATTAACGAGCAACAAGTTTAGGCTGTTGAAGTTGAGCGTCATTACGAGAAGGAACGACGAAGTAATCTGTATAAATACAAGGAGGGGATGCGATTGAATAAAGGGACTGCTTCGCTACACTCGCAGTGACGTTATCAACCCACATCCTCGCTTACACATTAAACAGGAAGTGCATAACATCGCCATCTTTAACAATGTAGTTTTTGCCTTCAACACGCATTTTTCCAGCTTCCTTAACTTTTGTTTCGCTACCATAGGTAATATAATCGTTATAACCAATAACTTCGGCACGGATAAAGCCTTTTTCAAAATCGCTATGGATAACGCCCGCTGCTTGTGGTGCCGTTGCCCCAATATCAACGGTCCAGGCACGTACTTCCTTTACGCCTGCCGTAAAATAGGTTTGCTGGTTTAACAGTTTATAGGCCGCACGTATTAATTTTGCCGAACCCGCTTCGTCCAGGCCAATATCTTGCAGAAATAATTGGCGCTCGCCGTAATCTTCCAATTCGTTTATATCGGCTTCGGTAGCTACGGCAAGTACCAAAACTTCGGCTTTTTCATCCTTAACAGCTTCCTTAACCTGCTCTACATAAGGGTTTCCGGTAACAGCCGAGGCTTCGTCTACATTGCACACGTACATTACGGGCTTATCGGTAATAAGCTGCATGGGTTTTACGAAATCGGCATAATCGTCGTCGCTAAATTCCAAAGCCCTTACCGAAGTACCTGCCTCTAAACCTGCTTTTATTTGCAACAAAATAGCTTCCTCCTTTTGGGCGTCTTTATTGCCCGTTTTGGCGGCACGCTTTACTTTTTCCATTTTTTTTTCGACGGTTTCCAAATCTTTAAGTTGAAGCTCCATATCGATGGTTTCTTTATCCCTTATTGGGTTTACGTTTCCATCGACATGTACGATATTATCGTTATCGAAACAGCGTAGTACGTGCAGGATGGCATCGGTTTCCCTAATATTGGCCAAAAACTGGTTGCCCAGCCCCTCGCCTTTGCTGGCGCCTTTTACCAATCCGGCAATATCCACGATTTCAACCGTTGCAGGCAGTACGCGCTCGGGCTTAACCAAGGTTTCCAATTTTTCCAATCTGGGATCGGGTACGTTTACCACACCTACATTGGGCTCTATGGTACAAAACGGAAAGTTGGCGCTTTGTGCTTTGGCATTGGACAAACAATTAAAAAGGGTCGATTTTCCTACGTTTGGTAGTCCTACTATACCTGCTTTCATACTTTTTTAATAATTTTATTTGGTAAACAAATACCGCTTTAGTTTTGCGAGTGCAAATGTAATTAATTTAACATTGATGGCGGGCAGAAGGTATTCAATTATTAACAAAAATGAACAAATTACCTTTAGCAGTGTTAATATAAACCTTGTTTGAAATTGCCTTGTTACGGGTTCCTATTCTTGTACCTAAAGTTAAATCTTCATTGTTTAACGGATATTGGAGTCCCTCTGTAATAATTCCCATTGCTGTTGGAAAAGGCACCAAAGACACTATTTTATTCTTGCATTTTAACAATTCTGTTTGGGCAGAAGCTAAAAAGTAATAGCCATAATCATCGAAAAACCTAAGTTTTAACTTATCCCGCCATTGTATGGCAGCATGTAAATTGCCCAAAAAATGGTCTTGTTCCCGACCGCTTGCGCCATATACGTGAATGTTTGTATAGCCTCTGTCGAACAGGATTTGCAGTATTTTTTGAAAATCGGTAAAATTTTGGTTTGGGGTATGGATAACCTCTACATCTTTAGAAAAATGGTTTACCGAATCGAAATCGCCACTTATAAAATGTGGTTTTATATTGTTTTTTTCCAAATACCCATAAGCACCGTCGGTAGCACAAATAAGGTCGTAATCGGTCATATTGGGCAAGGCTTTTGGGGGTTCGCCTTTTAGCAAAAGAAAAACGGGTTTTGTGTTCATGGGACAAAGGTAGGATTTTGATTTAAAAATTAGAAACACCCATTTTTTAATAACGAATTTTTGATGCTAATGCTCAACGTTTCCATAATTAATCAAAAACAACTACATCATTTGGTTTGAATTTGGCAGCCTTCCCCCTTTTCCTATCACAAAAAGTTATAGTTTTCGTTTTACCGATCCGGTGAAGTCTTCCAAATCGTCCTTTACGCTGTCCAGTTCTTTTTGCACATCGCCCACCACGTTGGTATCGATACCATTTTTTTCGGCTGTTTTGGTTATTTCGTGCTTAATATCGTTGGTGGCATCCTTTAAGGTACGCATGCCCTTGCCCAAACCACGGGCTATTTCGGGAAGTTTGTCGGCGCCAAAAACCATGATTACGATAAATAGTATAAACACTATTTCGGTACCGCTAATGAACAAGTATGTAGGGTGTAGCATCACGCTGCAAATATAATGAGTTTTTGGTATGTTGGTGTTTTCGGGCTAATAAAATTGTGTTAAGAACTTACTTTGGGTTTCATTTTCCCGCTGAATTTGCTGAATCTCGTAAAGCTTTTTCTAAACTAAAAGTTACAGCCCTTGTATACTTTGTAATAAATTGCTCGCTACCACACCCACAATGCGTATGTTTCATTATTGCTTCAAACTATTTTTAAAGGCATCGAACTCGGTTTTGGTTTCTTGCTTTGGCCAGGTGTTGTTAGTGGTATCGACATCGGCGGTTTCCAAATCAGGGTCTATAGTTATTTTGGTTATGGCCTTTCCGGTGCGCAGTACCTTTTTTGCCTCATGCTCGTTATAGCGCCATATTTGCGCCGGATAGGTAGTGCGCTCGGTGGCACCATCGATATAGGTTACTTCCATGATTATGGGCATAACCAATCCGCCCGGCTTTTCAAACGTAACTTCGTAAAAATAATTGGGTGCGGTTTGTAAGCGTTCTTTTTCGGTTTCGGGAAGGGTTTCCAAATAGTCGTTCAATGCTTTAAAATCCGATGCCTGTTTGGCTTGGGTTGATATACCTTCTTCAAAAAATATAAGTTTATCGGCATAATCGTTTATATCGACATTGTTTTTCTTGGCCAGTTCCTTGGCTTTTTCCGAAGGTTTATTGGTTAGGTAGTATTGCTTAACATCTTTTATACCAATATCGGTATAGTCGGTGGTGTAAAACCAACCGCGCCAAAACCAATCGAGGTCCATGGCAGAGGCGTCCTCCATAGTCCTGAAAAAATCGGCAGGCGTTGGGTGCTTAAACATCCAGCGCTGGGCATAGGTTCTAAAGGCATAATCGAATAACTCGGGGCCCATTATGGTATGTCGCAGCATGTACAGCCCTGCAGCGGGCTTGGTGTAGGCATTGGGCCCGAATTGGTGCACGTAATCGCCTTGCGACATAATGGGCGATAGGTACGATTGGTCGCCCCCCATATAAGGTACAATATCCTTGGGCAGGTTTCCTGTAATAAAATTGGGGTCGTAATCCAGCTCGGCCAAGGTTTCCACAAAAGAATTAAGGCCTTCGTCCATCCAGGTCCATTGGCGTTCGTCGCTGTTTACTATCATAGGAAAAAAATTATGCCCAACCTCGTGGGTTATTACACCTATCATACCGCGTTTTAGCCTTTCGGAATAAGTGCCGTCGGGGTTCGGACGACCGTAATTAAAACAAATCATGGGGTATTCCATACCCATTTCGGCATGAACGGACACAGCTTTGTTATAAGGGTAATCGAAGGTTAGTTTGGAATATTCCTCCAGGGTATTGGCCACGACACGGGTGGAGTGTTCTTCCCAAAGCGGATTGCCCTCCTTGGAATATAGCGAAATAGCCATTACGGTTTTGTTGTTTATGTTTACCGCCATGGCATCCCAAATAAATTTTCGGGAAGTGGCAAAGGCAAAATCCCTAACGTTATCGGCTTTAAAATGCCAAGTTTTGGTTTGGGTACTACGTTGTTTTTCGGCGGCTTCGGCTTCGGCCTGCGTTACTATAAACACGGGATTTGCAAAGGATTTTCGAGCTTCGTCGAAACGTTTTTGCTGTTCTTTACTTAGGGTTTCCTTGGGGTTTTGCAATACGCCCGTAGCCTCTAACTTATGGTCGGCGGGAACGGTTATTTTTACATCGAAGTTACCGAACTCCAGGGCAAACTCGCTTCGCCCCCAAAATTGCATATTTTGCCAGCCCTCTACATTATTGTACACGCACATACGGGGATAAAATTGGGCAATTACATAGGTATTATTGCCATCGGGAAAGGCTTCGTAACCCGAGCGCCCGCCATCTTCAATATGGTTATTAACGTTATACCACCATTTTATTTTGAACTTAAAAATTTCGCCCGGCGCCAAAGGCTTGGGCAAATTAATGCGCATCATGGTTTGGTTTATCAGGTAGGATAAATTGGAGTCATCGATATTTTTCACTTCTTCTATGTTAAAACCACCCTCGAACTTCTTTTTTAAGTTGGCATTTGCAAATTTATCGGGTGTAGCCAACGGCGCATCGAAACTTTCGGTGTTAATATCGGGAGTTTTGGAGCTTGCCGCACGCATGTTTTGGTCCAACTGCACCCATAAATACTCTAAATAATCCTTGGAATTGTTGTGGTAGGTAATGGTTTCGTTGCCGTGTATTTGGCTTTTGGTTTCGTTTAGGCTAATTTCCATAACGTAATCGGCCTGCTGCTGCGTGTATTGGTAACCGGGCGCACCGGAGGCGGTGTGCTGCTCGTTTGGCGTGGGGAGCAAATCCTTCATCTGGCGGAATTTATTTTGGTCGGTATGGCCTTGCGGCTTTGCTTGGTTTTGCTGCTCTTGCGCCGTAATTGCTGCCGATATAAAACACAGCAACAGTAAATAGTATTTTAGTTTTTGCATTTTTTTTGTTTGTATAGTTATAACGTGGCTTCGACAGGCTCAGCCACCGATTGGACAAGCTCAGGCACCGCCTTCAATATTTTTATTTCTTAAATTTCTTTCACCAAAAACGAAAGAATGCCGAAAAATAATATTTTTTTTGTGTTTTTTACTGAAAAGCCAATAAAGTAATTGGATTTTCGGCCGTTTGAAGGCTACTTTTATCCTTGTTATAAATTTTTGTTTTTACTATATTTTTTTGGGTCGGGAATAAATTGAATAATACCTGGTTGCTAATTTCAAAAGTTTTTATCTGTTTTATGTTTTCAATTTCCAAATAACATTTGGCTATATCGGCATCGTAGGTTTTTCCCAAGAAATTCAATGTAACGTCTTGGCTGTTTATTTTCACTTTTATATGTTGCTTTAAATATTGGGCGATATAATTGTTTACCTTTTTGCTTTCGTTGGGAACGGCCAAGGTTAGGGTTTTGTCGAACTGGTTGCGTAGGTCGTTTTCCAAATCGTCTATAAATATTCTGGAAATTATTTGAACCGATTGCTGTTTTTCAATATATTCAATCTGCGTGACGCTTACGTAAAATTTGTGCGCAACGGTAAAGGCGCTAAGCACAAGGCACAATAAAAGAAGTGTAATTTTACCGTACTGCATTAGGGTTTTGTTTGGTTGGTGTTTTTTAAATATTGTTTGTATTTCATCCGTAAAAAAACAAGGATATTAAAATCGGTTTGGTTTTTACAGCACTTAATAAAATCGGGGTCATCGGCACAAAAATAGAAAAAGTCTGTTTTTAAATCGTCATCCAAGGGGTTTGACGCAGGGCAAACTCACACTTTTTTTGTAAAAACATAGCGGGAAAAACTTATTAAGTGTTTGACATTCAATGAAACAATAGTTGTTTTTTTAATAGACTATTCGTATATTATACTGATAATCAATAAATTAAACACCTTGAAGGCAACAAACAAATTCAAGTCTATTTTTAGCCAAATAGACG
>JBKEDS010000002.1:0-12136 GCA_047975545.1 Flavobacteriaceae bacterium
CCAAGGTTATAATTGCCCCTACCGTCGAACCCTGTGGCTTTTATACCGTTGAAGTCCCTTACGCGCGGTAGTGCCGATGTAATTAAACGATCTAAAAACTCGTACATTCTTTCGCCTCGTAGGGTTACTTTGGCTCCAATTGGCATGCCTTTACGCAGTTTAAACGTTGCAACGTCCTTTTTGGAAATGGTTGCTATGGCTTTTTGTCCAGATATTGTGGTTAATTCCTCTACGGCGTAGTCTATTAACTTTTTGTCTGCTACTGCGGCACCAACACCTTTGGATATTACTATCTTTTTAAGTTTTGGTACTTGCATGACGTTTTTATAGCCAAATTCTTCTGTAAGAGCGGCAATTACTCTGCTCTTGTACTCTTCTTTAAGTCTGGGTGAATATGCCATAATTATATTACTTCATTAGATTTTTTAGAAAATCGCACTTTTTTACCACCCTCGATTTTGTAGCCTACTCGTGTTGTTTCGCCTTTAGCGGTTAACAACGATAGGTTTGAAATGTGGATAGGTGCTTCTTTTTCTACAATACCGCCTTGTGGGTTTTGCGCGCTTGGCTTGGTGTGTTTTTTCACTAAGTTAACGCCTTCCACTATGGCTTTGTTTTTTTCTATTAATACCTTTAGCACTTGCCCTTCGGCATCCTTATGGTCGCCGGCAATTACCCTTACGGTATCTCCAGTTTTTATTTTAAGCTTTGTCATCTTAATTTTGTATTAAAGCACTTCGGGTGCTAATGATACGATTTTCATGAACTGTTTATCACGAAGTTCCCTCGCTACCGGACCGAATACACGGGTTCCCCTCATTTCGCCGGCGGCGTTTAGGAGTACGCATGCGTTATCGTCGAATCGGATGTACGAGCCGTCGGGACGGCGCACTTCTTTTACGGTACGTACTACAACTGCGGTTGAAACAGCTCCTTTTTTAACGTTGCCGTTGGGCGTTGCGTCCTTTACGGAAACTACTATTTTATCGCCCACAGATGCGTATCTTCGTTTAGTGCCACCGAGCACGCGTATGGTTAATACTTCTTTTGCCCCGGTGTTATCGGCTACCTTTAGTCTTGATTCTTGCTGTACCATAATTACTTAGCTCTTTCAATAATTTCAACTAATCTCCAACATTTGGATTTACTTAAAGGCCGTGTTTCCATAATCCTTACGGTGTCTCCAATGTTACAATCGTTTGTTTCGTCGTGCGCCACGTATTTTTTAGTTTTTAACACGAACTTTCCGTATATGGGGTGTTTTACTTTTTTCACCTCGGAAACCACAATGGATTTCTGCATTTTGTTGCTTGTAACAACACCTATACGCTCTTTTCTTAAATTTCTTGTTTCCATCTTTTAGCAGAATTATTGTAATTCTCTTTTAGTTAATTCTGTTGCAATCCTTGCTACGGTTTTTCTTAAAGTGCGTAGTTGGATTGGATTTTCTAAAGGAGATATTGCATGAGCTAATTTTAGGTCTGAATAACTCTTTTTTGTTTCGCCAAGTTTTTCTTGTAACTCGGCTACCGATAATTCTTTAATTTCTGATTGTTTCATCATCTTAAATTATTATGCTTCGTAATCGCGAGCGATTAAAAACTTGGTTTTTACGGGAAGTTTTTGTGCTGCCAAACGTAGGGCTTCTTTGGCTACGTCCAGAGGCACGCCTCCTACTTCGAATAATACTCTACCTGGTTTTACTACGGCTACCCATAGCTCTACGGCACCTTTACCTTTACCCATACGTACCTCAAGTGGTTTTTTGGTGATGGGCTTGTCCGGGAAAATTTTAATCCACAGCTGGCCTTCCCTTTTCATGTAACGGGTTGCGGCAATACGTGCAGCTTCTATTTGGCGTGCTGTAATAAACACGGAGTCTAATGCTTTTATACCAAAAGTTCCGTTTGAAAGTTGGTGCCCGCGCTGCGAGATGCCTTTCATACGTCCTTTTTGTTGCTTACGAAATTTTGTTCTTTTAGGCTGTAACATTTTTTCTTTTCTTTATAAAAAATTACTTTCTACGACGTTGTGCGGGTTTACCGTTTCCACGTCCTGCTCCACCTTTTCCGCCTTGTTTTTTGGATAGTCCTACAAGTGGGGAAAGCTCTCTTTTACCATATACTTCGCCTTTCATAATCCATACTTTTACGCCTAACCTTCCGTAGGTGGTGTGGGCTTCTACTAAAGCATAGTCAATATCGGCTCTAAAGGTTGATAAAGGAATACGACCTTCTTTATAGTGTTCGCTACGTGCCATTTCGGCGCCGTTTAAACGACCGCTAATTTCGATTTTTATTCCTTCGGCATTCATGCGCATTGTAGCGGCGATAGCCATTTTTATGGCGCGACGGTACGAGATACGGTTCTCGATTTGGCGTGCTATACTTGAGCCTACTAAAAATGCGTCCAGTTCAGGTCTTTTAATCTCGAAGATGTTAATCTGAACTTCTTTTCCGGTAATTTTTTTAAGCTCTTCTTTTAACTTGTCTACCTCTTGGCCGCCCTTACCGATAATAATGCCGGGTCTTGCGGTAGTGATAGTAACGGTTACAAGTTTAAGCGTGCGCTCGATAATTACACGGCTTACACTGGCTTTGGATAAACGTACGTGAACGTATTTCCTTATTTTATCGTCTTCGGCAAGTTTATCTCCATAATCATTGCCTCCGTACCAGTTGGATTCCCATCCTCTGATAATACCTAAGCGGTTTCCGATTGGATTTGTTTTTTGTCCCATACTTCTATCTTAGCTTTGTGTGTTATTGTTGGCCCCAACTACTATGGTTACGTGGTTTGAGCGTTTTCTTATTCTGTGCGCACGGCCTTGCGGTGCTGGGCGCAAGCGTTTTAGCATGGCGCCACCGTCTACCCTAATTTCTTTTACGAACAATTCGGCTTCTTCCAAATTGGCGTCCTCGTTTTTGGTTTGCCAGTTTGCAATGGCGGACAGCAACAATTTTTCTAAACGAGCCGATGATTCCTTTTGGCTGAATTTTAGGATGTTTAGTGCTTTTTCTACACGTTCGCCTCGTACCAAGTCGGCTACTAAGCGCATTTTTCTTGGCGATGTAGGACAGTTATTAAGTTTTGCAAAAGCAATTTGCTTTTTTTCTTCTTTAATAGCGTCTGCCATTTGTTTTTTACGACTTCCCATAGCTTACTACTTTTTACCTTTGTTTTTAGCACCTGCATGCCCACGGAATGAACGTGTTGGTGAAAATTCTCCTAATTTATGTCCTACCATATTTTCAGTAACGTATACTGGTACAAATTGGCGTCCGTTGTGTACTGCTATTGTTTGGCCTACAAAATCGGGGGTAATCATACTGGCCCTGGACCATGTTTTAATTACGGTTTTTTTGCCGGACTCAACGTTTGCAGCTACCTTTTTGTCTAATTTATAATGAACGTAAGGTCCTTTTTTTAATGATCTTGCCATGTTTTATTTCTTTCTACGTTCTACAATATATTTGTTTGATGGGTTCTTTTTAGAACGTGTTCTATAACCCTTAGCCGGTATGCCTTTTCTTGAGCGTGGGTGCCCACCTGAGGCACGCCCTTCACCACCACCCATTGGGTGATCGATCGGGTTCATTACTACTGGCCTTGTACGAGGTCTGCGACCCAACCAGCGTGTTCTACCTGCTTTACCGGACACCAATAATTGGTGGTCGGAGTTTGAAACGGCTCCAATGGTTGCCAAACAGTTTACCAGTATTAAACGGGTTTCGCCCGATGGCAATTTAATGGTTGCAAATTTACCGTCCCTTGCCATTAACTGGGCAAAGGCGCCCGCGCTACGTGCCATAACGGCACCTTGGCCGGGGCGAAGCTCTACACAGGAAATAATGGTTCCAAGGGGAATTTGGCTTAATGGCATGGCATTGCCTATTTCGGGGGCAACACCTTCGTTACCGGAAACTACGGTTTGGCCTACTTGCAAGCCGTTTTGGGCAATGATGTATCTTTTTTCGCCATCTTGATAGTTCAATAATGCGATAAAAGCGGTTCGGTTTGGATCGTACTCGATGGTTTTAACCTCGGCAGGGATGCCTGCTTTGTTGCGTTTAAAATCGATAATACGATACTTTCTTTTATGACCACCACCGATGTAGCGCATGGTCATTTTTCCTTGACTGTTTCTACCACCAGACTTTTTTAACGGAGCTATTAATCTTTTTTCCGGCTTATCAGTAGTTATGGCGTCAAATCCATTTACTACTCTAAATCGCTGTCCTGGTGTGATTGGTTTTAATTTTCTTACTGACATTTTTGTCTAATTACATGTTACTGTATAAATCAATCATTTCACCTTCCGCCAGTTGTACAATTGCTTTTTTAACGGCATTTGTTTTACCATGTTGAATACCTGTTTTTGTGTAACGGGTTTTTCGTTCTGGACGGACATTTATTGTACGAACTTTTTCAACAGAAACGCCATAAGCAGCCTCGACCGCTTTTTTAATTTCTATCTTGTTCGCCTTTGTATTCACTTGGAAGGTATAGCAGTTTCTTAACTCGCTATTGGCTGTTGCCTTTTCCGTGATTATAGGTTTAATTAAGATACTCATGGTTTCTATTTACTTAAATTTGATTCAATTCCTTCTAAGGCGCCTTCTAAAAGCACTACCTGATTTGCATTTAAAATCTTGTAAGTGTTTAATTCCGAAGCTGTTATAACTTCAGAGCCTTTTAAATTACGCGATGACAAATATACATTATTATTTGACCCGCCCAACACAAACAAGGATTTTTTGTTTTCAAGGTTTAAAGCCTTTAGTATGGCTGTAAAGTTTTTGGTTTTTGGCGTTTCGAAATTAAAGTCCTCCAACACCACTATGGATTGCTCGCCCGCTTTAATGCTAAGGGCCGAACGGCGTGCCAGGCGCTTTACGTTTTTGTTTAGCTTAAAGCTATAGTTTCGGGGCCTTGGCCCGAACATACGGCCACCGCCCTTAAACACTCCGGACTTGATGCTGCCTGCTCTGGCGGTACCGGTTCCTTTTTGTTTTTTCAACTTGCGCGTACTTCCGGAAATCTCGGCTCTTTCTTTAGATTTGTGAGTTCCTTGTCTTTGGTTTGCCAAGTATTGCTTAACATCCAAATATACGGCGTGATTATTAGGCTCGATAGCAAATACGTCTTTAGAAAGGTCTGCCTTTCTACCGGTATCTTTTCCGTTTATATTTAAAACTGCTACTTTCATTATTTTCTAATAATTACATAAGCGTTTTTGTGTCCTGGTACACAACCTTTAACTACAAGTAGGTTTTTTTCCGGAACTACTTTTAAAACTCTTAAATTTTCTACTTTAACTTGTTCGCCACCTGTTCTTCCGGCCATTTTCATGCCTTTAAACACACGGGCAGGATAAGAGGCCGCACCAACAGAACCAGGGGCTCTTAAACGGTTGTGCTGACCGTGGGTAGCTTGCCCCACACCGCCAAAACCGTGACGTTTTACTACCCCTTGGAATCCTTTTCCTTTAGAGATTCCCGAAACATCGACGAATTCGCCTTCGATAAAGTGTTCTACCGTAATGGCATCGCCTAATTTGTACTCCTCATCAAAACCTTTAAATTCTACGATTTTGCGTTTTACAGAAGTTCCTGCTTTTTTAGCGTGACCAAGGTCGGCTTTAGTAGCACTTTTTTCTGTCGCGTCATCGAAACCTAATTGAACAGCTTGGTAGCCGTCCACCTCAGTGGTTCTGACTTGGGTAACGATACATGGCCCTGCTTCGATTACCGTACAGGGAATGTTTTTCCCGTTTTCATCGAAAATGCTGGTCATACCGATTTTTTTTCCAATTAACCCAGACATAATGTGATTTTTGATTTGCGATTGTTGGCCCTTCGACTTCGCTTAGGGCAGGTTTACGATTTACGCAAACCTTCAACCTTTGTTAAACTTAATGATTTACTTATTTAAAATATTTCAGGGCCGAAATACCTTTCAAGCCCTGAAATGTATTTTCCGTTTTTCCCGCGACCGCATCGGTGGGACATGTTTTTTTTAAGTTAGGCGTTGTGAGTTGTGAGTCATGAGAAAAACTTTTAACTCCTTACTATAAACTCAGCACGCTTCACTTGTTAAGACACTTCGGCTTAGCTCAGTGTTTGTTTGGCTAAGATTTTCTTCAAAAAGAAAATCAAGTCCTCACTAAACTTTTATCTCAACCTCAACGCCGCTTGGTAATTCAAGTTTCATTAATGCGTCGATGGTTTTTGAAGACGAGGAGTAAATGTCCAATAAACGTTTGTACGAGCTTAATTGGAATTGTTCCCTTGACTTTTTGTTTACGTGCGGCGAGCGCAAAACAGTAAATATTTTTTTGTTTGTTGGTAACGGAATTGGTCCGGTTACCACAGCGCCTGTATTTTTTACTGTTTTTACAATCTTGTCGGCAGATTTGTCTACCAAGTTATGATCGTACGACTTTAGTTTTATTCTTATTTTTTGACTCATTTCTTTTTAGTTTAAAGTTTAAAGCTTAAAGTTTAAAGTTTTGCTACTCAAAAACTTCTCACTCTGCACTCATAACATTTATGCTTCAACGCCTTTAGCAGCCTTAATTACATCTTCGGCTATGTTCGAAGGTGTTTCGGCATAATGTGAAAACTCCATTGTTGATGTAGCACGACCGGACGATAATGTACGTAATGTGGTTACGTAACCAAACATTTCGGATAGTGGTACGATGGCTTTTACGGTTTTGGCACCAGCCCTGTCGCCCATATCGTTAACTTGTCCGCGACGACGGTTTAAGTCGCCCACGATATCGCCCATATTTTCTTCGGGAGTAATAACTTCCAATTTCATTATAGGCTCCATAATTACGGCTTTAGCGGCTTTTGCAGCGGCCTTAAATCCTAATTTGGCGGCCAGCTCGAACGATAATTGGTCCGAATCCACATCGTGGTAAGAACCATCCAACAAGGTTACTTTCATGGCGTCTACCTCGTAACCGGCCAAAGGCCCGTTTTGCATGGCTTGTTTAAATCCTTTTTCGACAGAAGGTATAAACTCTTTTGGAATGTTACCACCTTTAATTTCGGAAACAAACTCCAAGCCTGTTTTACCTTCTTCGGCAGGCTCCAAAGTAAATACGATGTCGGCAAATTTACCACGTCCACCCGATTGTTTTTTGTACACTTCGCGGTGTTCGGCTTTTCTGGTAATAGCCTCTTTGTACTCTACTTGTGGTTGGCCTTGGTTTACTTCAACCTTAAACTCGCGGCGTAAACGGTCCACGATAATGTCCAAGTGAAGCTCGCCCATACCCGAGATAATGGTTTGCCCGGAAGCCTCGTCGGTCCTGGCGGTAAATGTTGGGTCTTCCTCTGCTAATTTGGCAAGAGCCATACCCATTTTATCCACATCGGCCTTAGTTTTAGGCTCAACGGCAATACCGATTACGGGATCGGGGAACACCATAGATTCCAATACTATCGGGTGTTTTTCGGCCGATAGGGTATCGCCTGTTTTAATATCCTTAAATCCTACCGCAGCGCCTATATCGCCCGCTTCAATATACTCGATAGCGTTTTGTTTGTTGGCGTGCATTTGGTAGATACGCGAAATACGTTCTTTATTGCCCGAACGGTTGTTAAGCACATAAGAGCCTGCATCCAAACGACCGGAATACGCACGGAAAAATGCCAAACGCCCCACATAAGGATCGGTAGCAATTTTAAATGCCAAAGCGGCAAACGGCTCGTTTACGTCCGGCTTACGCACTTCTTCTTTTTCGGTATCGGGATTGATGCCCTTAATGTTATCCCTATCCAAAGGAGAGGGCAAGTAACGGCATACGGCGTCTAATAAAAACTGTACGCCTTTGTTTTTAAATGAAGACCCACAAACCATTGGTATTATGGCCATATCCATTACAGCAGCCCTAAGTGCGGCGTGCACTTCTTCTTCTGTAATAGAATCTTCATCTTCCATGAATTTTTCTAACAGGTTTTCGTCGTAAGTAGCAACTTCCTCGATTAACTTAGCACGGTACTCGTGAGCCTCGGCTTTAAGTTCTTCCGGAATTTCGATAACGTCGAAAGTAGCGCCTTGGGTTTCGTCGTGCCAAACAATGGCCCGGTTTTTCACCAAGTCTACAATACCTCTAAAATCGGCCTCGTCGCCAATTGGCAAAACAATTGGCACGGCGTTGGATTTTAACATATCCCTTACTTGCTGGGCCACGCCCAAGAAATTAGAGCCTTGACGGTCCATTTTGTTAACAAAACCAATACGCGGCACTTTGTAGTTATCGGCCAGCCTCCAGTTGGTTTCCGATTGTGGCTCTACACCATCAACGGCACTGAACAAGAATACCAAACCATCCAAAACACGCAACGAACGGTTTACCTCTACGGTAAAGTCCACGTGGCCCGGGGTATCGATAATGTTAAAGTGGTAGCCTTTGGTTTCGTCCGTTGACTCACCGTTTTTTAAGGGAAAGTTCCACGTACAAGTTGTAGCGGCCGAAGTAATGGTAATACCACGCTCCTGTTCCTGCTCCATCCAGTCCATAGTTGCGGCACCATCGTGTACCTCGCCTATTTTGTGGGATACCCCTGTATAATAAAGTATGCGCTCGGTTGTTGTTGTTTTACCAGCATCAATATGGGCGGCGATACCTATGTTTCTTGTATATTTTAAATCTCTTGCCATGTTTTATTAAAATCTAAAGTGAGAGAATGCTTTATTAGCCTCTGCCATTTTGTGAGTATCTACACGCTTTTTAACCGCTGCGCCCTCTTCTTTGGCTGCTGCCAAGATTTCGGAGGCCAGGCGTTGCGCCATGGATTTTTCGTTTCGTTTGCGCGAATAGCTAATTAACCATTTCATTGCGGTTGAAACTTTACGGTCCGGACGGATTTGCATCGGGATTTGAAAGGTTGCACCACCAACGCGACGGCTACGCACCTCTACGTGCGGCATTACGTTGGACAGGGCGTCTTTCCACAGTTCCAAAGCGGTTTTTTCTTCATCGGTTTTTTTAGAATCTACAATATCAATGGCATCGTAGAATACTTTAAAAGCCACGGACTTTTTGCCGTCCCACATCATCATGTTAACGAAACGTGTTACTAACTGGTCGTTAAAGCGTGGATCTGGTAAAAGCGGTCTCTTTTTTGCTGCTCTTTTTCTCATGTCTTCTTCTTAAAGTTTTAAATTACTTTTTAGGGCGTTTAGCACCGTATTTAGATCTACGTTGCGTGCGGCCTTGTACACCTGCGGTATCCAAAGCACCACGAACGATGTGGTATCTAACTCCCGGTAAATCTTTTACCCTTCCGCCTCTAACCAATACTATCGAGTGCTCTTGTAGGTTGTGCCCCTCGCCCGGGATGTATGCGTTTACCTCGTTACCGTTTGTTAGCCTTACCCTTGCAACTTTACGCATTGCCGAGTTAGGTTTTTTAGGCGTTGTGGTATAAACACGCGTACAAACCCCACGTCGTTGTGGACACGAATCTAAAGCAGCCGATTTACTCTTCTTGGTTATTTGGGCTCTTCCTTTTCGTACTAATTGTGAAATTGTTGGCATATAAATTATATATAAATATTATAATCCTCTTGTTAGAGGGCTGCAAAGGTAGAAATTAAAATGAATTATTCAAATCCTAATGTATTAATTTTCATTGTATCGCTTTATTTTTTCAATAAATGCGAAAACAGATGTTTTAACGTTGGTTGAAATTATCGAAATATATAAAGATTACTCACTATTGCGCAATTTTCAAAATTGTTAGGTTTCAACGGTTAACACCTGTCAAGGTTTTTAAAAACCTTATAGGAAGATACGCCACTGCGAGACACGAAGCCAGTCTGTTGTTTGTGTTGCAGAGATTGCTTCACTTTATTTCAACTTCGCTCGGTACAAGCGTTCGCAATGACGACGACGGAGGAAATAATCTCATCCGGCAATTTTTAGGTTGACGTGACACTATTTTACTTTCTTATTGCCATAAATTGAAAAAATATTTCACCCTTCACATTAAAACCCGTGCTTTTGCGTTAGTTTTACGACGTAAACCCGTTTAATGTTTTCCGTGCAAAAAAACTTCTTTTTATACCTTATTATATATACATTGTTTTCCGGCGGTGTGCTATGCCAAAATTTAAGGCTTGATGTTGCGGGCAAAACCAATGCGGAAACCGCCGTGATAGACTCTGTTGGCTACCGCCAATGGCACAACGACTATAAATCGGTTAAAACCGAAGTGGATAGCCTCGGCGTTTTACTTTCAAAAATCGGGTTTATTGAAAATAAAGTATCGACATTAAATAAAATTAACGATAGTATTTTTAAGGCCAATTTCGATTTAAAACAGCGGTACAGCCACATTACCGTTTATTACGATAGCTCTCAAATCGATACGGAATTCCTCAAGCGCATTTCGGGGCAGGCTAATCAAAATTATTTCACCATAAAACTAAGTAACGTTGAAGGTGTTTTAAGCCGCATTAACGCAAAACAATCGGAACTCGGCCAACCGTTTTCAAAAGCACAACTTACCCGATTAAAAATAAACGAACAAAACAAACTAACCGCTAATTTAACGCTTAGCGCCCCCGAAAAAACGCGCCATATCGATACCATTATAATCAAGGGTTATGAAAAATTCCCGAAAGCCTATTTAAAACATTACCTGAAAATTAAACCGAAGCAAGTTTTTAGCTTGAACAAAATCAGGACAAAAACCGAAACGCTTAACCATTTAAGGTTTGCCAAAGAAACAAAGCCAGCCGAAGTACTGTTTAGCAAGGACTCCACCGCATTGTACCTATATCTTGAAAAAACAAAAAGCAATGCTTTTGATGGTTTTTTGGGCTTTGGCACCAACGAGGACACCAATAAATTGGAATTTGACGGCTATGTAAATTTAAACTTGGTTAATAATTTAAACTTTGGCGAATCGTTCGCCCTGCTTTACAAAAGCGGCGAAAACGACAAAAAAACCTTTGAAACCAATTTGGAGCTTCCGTTTTTGTTTAATTCGCCCATAGGCCTTAACGCCCAACTACGCATTTTCAAAAGGGACTCGTCGTACAGCACGGTAAACCAATTTGCAAAACTGCATTACCAAATAAACGCTAAACATAAAATATACGCCGGGATTGTTTCGGCCGAATCCAGTAATTTACTAAACACAACCAGCAACCTATTTATACAGGATTATAAAACCAATTACTATTCCTTTGGGTACCAGTACCAACAGTTACAGCTTAACCACACGCTTTTCCCCATAAAAACGTACGGCTTACTGGACACCAATTTTGGCAAACGCAAACAGCCCAACAACGTTGAGAACCAATCGCTTTTTAATGTTAATGCCTTTAATATTTTTAATTTGAATACCAATAACAGTATTTTTTTAAAGGTTAGTGGCGCTATGCTTAATTCAAGTGCCTATCTTGAAAACGAACTTTTGCTCTTGGGCGGCATTAACTCCATTCGGGGTTTTGAGGAAAATAGTATTCTTGCCTCGCTTTACGGTATTTTAAATACCGAGTACCGCTACCAAATAAGTAACGCCATTTATATACACTCCATAACCGATTTTGGGTATTACGAAAACAAGCTCAATAATTCGAAAGAAAAAATATATGGATTTGGGTTCGGGTTTGGTATTTTAACCAATGCCGGCCTACTCCGCTTTAACTACGCCAATGGAAAAAATGAAAACACTTCATTTAAACTGTTAAATTCCAAAACACATATTAGTTTAACTACAAATTTCTGATACAACTTTGCTTTTTTAGCATTTTTTTAACCTTACCCCTTAATTTTAACTACATTTTATTGCTTTATTAACTTTTTATTGTGATTTTTGGCGCAGACTAATTCAAATAATTTAAAAATGAAAACAAAGTTTAGTGGAATTTTAACGCTACTACTAGCGTTTGTTGTGCAATTAACATTTGCACAGGAAAAGACAATTTCGGGAACTGTTACGGACGATTCCGGACTGCCCCTCCCCGGAGCTACTGTCTTGGTTAAGGGCACTACAAGAGGTGCTTCAACCGATTTTGATGGCAATTACTCAATTAATGCCGCACAGGGGGCTACCCTTGTGGTTAGTTTTGTTGGGTATACCACAAAAGAGGTTAAAGTTGGGGCTTC
>JBKEDS010000076.1:0-22308 GCA_047975545.1 Flavobacteriaceae bacterium
AAACAGCCTTGGTATCGAAATACTTTATTTTCATTTCAAAAATGGGGTCGTCCACGGTATGGCCTTCTTCTTCGGTAGTGTTGCCTTTTTTAAGGTATTTGCCGTTGTTTTGGTAGGTAAATATGGTTGGCCTTGGGCCGTCCTCCGGTACGTTTTGCGAATACAAATGCCAGCCGCTGTCTATGGTTGCGGTTGCCACGAGCTCGTATTCGGTATCGGATATTTTAGTTGCGGACGATGTCCATTTTACGGGTTCTAACATTTGCGCATTAATAAGGCTTACGCAGAAAAGGGCTGTTAATATTAGTATGTTTTTCATTTTTATTGTTTTGGTTTAAATACGATTTCGGAATATTCGGCACCGTCCAGTATTTGGGCCGCTGTATGTTGAATATCCTTTTTGGTGATGTTGTTTACAATATCCTCGAAGTTTTTTGGGTCGTTTATGTTTTCGTTATATCTAAAGTAGGTCGTTAGCCATCGCATATCGAAAGCGTTTTTGTCTTTTGCCTGTTCGCGTTCTTTTATAAAGTTTGTTTTTGTTTTGCTTAAATCGTCATCATTAATTGTGCCGTTTGCAATTTTTTCCAGTTCACCTTTAACAATATTCACCAGATTATCTACCGTTTCGGGGTTGCAATCGAAGTTAAAGGACACGTAGGCCTGCGTTTTTGGCTCGCGGCTAAAGTTGGCATTTGCCCTTGGACTGTAGGCGCCGCCTTCGGCCTCGCGAACGGTTTCGGTTACCCGAAGTTGTAAAATATCGCCCAAAACATTGGTGTAAATGGCATTTGCCAAAGTATAGGGCATTTCTTTTTTGTATGTAACGTTTACGTTGGATTTTGGGTTTTCCATTTCAATAAAAACATCTTTATCGATGGTTTTGGCTATCCATTCGGCACCGTTATCGGTATAGGTTTCGGTAACCGTTTTGGTGGGTATGCTGGCAATGTATTGTTCCAGCAAGGGTTTTAGCTGGTTTTCTTTTGTGTCGCCAACGATAAAAAACTCGAAATCGGAAACATTGGCAAAACGCTGGGCGTAAATATTTTGTATTTTATCGAACGAAATATCGTCGATATAGCTTTGGTCGATAAGGCGTTTTTTGGGGTTGTTTTTTCCGTATAAGGTAACGGTTAGGCTGTCGTTCATTTTGGATCTTAAATCTTTGCTTTTTCTAACCAAATAATTGTTTAGGTTGTTTTTAAGTACTTGGAAGGATTCGGCATCAAACCGTGGTTTTACAAAGTACAAATGCACCATTTGCAGCATGGTTTCTACGTCCTTTGTGTTTGAATTTCCCGAAACCGATTCCCGTATACCGCCTAAACTGGGGCTTACGCTGGCTGTTTTTCCCGCTAAAAGTTTCTTTAAATCGGGTAAGGAAAAATCGCCCAAACCGGACATGTTTAGTAAGCTAACCACAAAATCGGCCGAGGGCAAATCGGCATCGTTCAACAACGATGTACCGCCATAACTTATGGCATTTAAAGCTACTCGGTCCTTTTGTTTGTCTACAAATTTGTAGTGTACCGTTACCCCGTTGCTAAGGGTAAAGGTGGTGGCGCCCACATCTTGGTTGTTTTCGGTTTTTGTTATGGTGCCGGGTACTATGTTAATTCCCGAAATTAGGGTTTTTCCTTTTAAATCTTCGGTATATGGCGCAATGGTACTGCTGTTTTCTACGGTTTCTATAATTTGTTTGGCTTGTGCTTCGGTTAGGTTGTCCTGGCCTTCGACCCCGATAACGTTTATAAACCTATTGTTTTTTGCGTATAGGCGTTTAATGGTATTGTGCAACTGGTCGGGCGTAATGGCGCTTAGTATGGGTTTTGCCAATTCGTATTCCTTTACAACATCGGAAATGGTTTTGTTGGACAGGAAATTGTCCTGTATTTCCCGCTCTATATTGCCGTGGCTTTTATCGTTAAGTTTTGCTATTTGGTTTTCGTAGGCATTTTTTATTTGGGCAATACTTCGGTCTATTTCCGGTTGTACGTACCCGAATTTTACGGCGCGTACCACTTCGGTTAGCACATCGTTAAAGGCATCTTGTTGTTGGTTTAGCTTTGGCGATATGCGCATGCTAAAAATATTCGAGGTCCTGGCCATGCCGCCATAGCCTACGCCGGCACCAAGAAACGAGGCATCGGGTTTTTGGGCTTGTTCGGATATTCTGGCCGATAGCATTTGTTGGGCCATGGATTCTTCAAGCGCACGTTTTAAATCGGCTACTGTTTCGGGGGCCAGTGATTTTTTATGCCGAATACCAAAACTTATATTGGCCGAGGATACTTCGGGGTCCTTGCCCAAACTGTACAGCATTTCGGTATTATCGGGAATACCTATAATATAGCGCTCGATGGGGTTTTCTATTGCCGGAATTTCGGAAAATTGTGCTATAATTTTTTGTTCTACTGTGTTAACATCAACATCGCCAATAACGGCAATGGCCTGTAAATCGGTACGGTACCAGTCGTGGTAAAAGTCGCGAAGGGCTTTGTAGTCAAAATTTTCAACAACATCCATTAACCCAATAGGCATCCTGTCGGCATATTTGGAGTAGTTAAAGGTTATGGGCATCGAGGTTTCGTATAGGCGCATATAGCCGTTTTGGCGGGTGCGCCATTCTTCTTTTATAACGCCCCGTTCGGCATCAATTTCCTCGTCGGTTAACAGCAAATAGTTGGACCAATCTTTTAAAACCGTTAAGCAGGTGTCCACCAAACCGTCCTTTGTGGGGATGTTGTTTAGGTTGTAAACCGTTTCGTCAAACGAGGTATAGGCATTTATATCCTTCCCGAAAACAGCACCGTGCTTTTGCAACGTGTTTAAAATGCCCTTTCCAGGGAAATGTTCGGTGCCGTTAAAGGCCATGTGTTCCAAAAAATGCGCCAAACCACGTTGGTTTTCGTTTTCTAAAATCGAGCCTACGTTTTGGATAATGTAATAACTGGCGGCATTTTTTACAACCTCGGTGCTTTTTATATAGTAGGTTAGGCCGTTTGGCAATACGCCTTTTTTTACCGATGTATCTACCGGAATAGGGGCGTTATAATCAACGGTTTGGGCGGCTATTGGTGATGAAAATGCCGCAACGCACAGGGTTACTAAGGTTAAAATAAATTTCATAAGTTCAATAGTTTTTTTAATTGATGTTAAAAACTAAAATTTAAAGGATAAAGATACCCTTTTTTTATGATAGTTTTAATAACCAATTGGCTCGCTACTAAAAACCGTTTAACAAATAGACGCTAAAAATTTATTTTTGGGTGACATTTTAAGCCGAAAAATACATTATTCTCCCATATATCTTTTTTATTTACCTTTGTGAACCTTAAAACTTATCGGTTATGATATACTCCATGACAGGTTACGGAAAATCTGTACTGCAATTGCCCACCAAAAAAATAACAATTGAACTAAAATCGCTTAACAGCAAAAATTTAGATTTAAACGCCCGAATGCCCCCCATTTACAGAGAAAAGGAACTTGCCGTTAGAAAACTTATAGCCGATACCTTGGTACGGGGAAAAATAGACTTTTCCATTTATGCCGAAACTACTGCCGAGGATACCTCGACGCAAATTAACGCACCCATAGTAAAACAGTACATAAACGAGCTAAAGCAAATCGTTAACGGTACCGAAATCGAATTGCTTAAAATGGCCGTAAGTTTTCCCAATGCCCTAAATACCGTTCGGGAAGAAATAGACGAAACCGAATGGAAAACCATTGAAGTTGAAATACAAAACGCCATTAACGACTTAAACCAACACCGTTTGGATGAAGGAAAGGTACTTGAAAACGATTTCAACATCCGCATAAAAAACATAGCCAATTTACTTAATGCCATTATAAAAATGGACCCCGAGCGTATAAAAGACGTTAGGGAACGCCTCCTTAAGGGCGTTGAGGAACTAAAGGATAAATACGACGAAAACCGCTTTGAGCAAGAGCTTATCTATTACATAGAAAAATTCGACATAACCGAAGAAAAAGTACGCTTGGAAAACCACTTAAACTATTTTACCGAAACCTTAAAATCGACCGATTCCAACGGAAAAAAACTCGGTTTTATAAGTCAGGAAATGGGGCGCGAAATAAACACCATAGGCTCCAAAAGCAATTATGCCCCCATGCAGCAATTGGTGGTGCAAATGAAGGACGAGCTGGAAAAAATAAAAGAACAACTACTAAACGTATTATAGTTTTGGGTACAGCACAAAAAAAACAAGGTAGGCTCATCGTGTTTTCGGCGCCATCGGGCTCGGGAAAAACCACCATTGTTAGGCATTTGTTAACCGATGAAAGTTTGAATTTGGAATTTTCCATTTCGGCTACCTCCCGTGAAAAGCGGGGCGCCGAAATAAACGGAAAAGACTATTACTTTTTAAGTTTGGAAGACTTTAAAAACAAAATTAAAAACGAGGAATTTTTAGAGTGGGAAGAAGTATACCGCGATAATTTTTACGGCACCCTAAAAACCGAGGTAGAACGCATCTGGGCCATGGGCAAGCACGTTATTTTCGATATCGATGTGTCGGGCGGGCTGCGCATAAAACGAAAATTTCCTGAGCAAACCCTTGCCATATTCGTAAAACCCCCAAGTATTGACGAACTTAAAATACGGCTAAAAAAACGCAAGACCGAAAGCCAAGATAAAATTAACATGCGCGTGGCCAAAGCCTCGGCCGAACTGGCAACCGCACCGCTTTTCGATAAAATCGTGGTTAACGACACCTTGGAGCATGCCTTGGCAGAAGCCCATAACTTGGTTAAGGCGTTTGTTGGGTAAAAAGGGTTGTTGGGGTTGTAAGCCTGAGTTCGATTAATATATTCCAGTGTAAAAATTGATTGTCAATATGTTATGAATTGTCAGGTCGAGCGAAGTCGAGACCTAATGTTCAAAATTATAAAAAATAAAAAACTTCTCGACTCCGCTCGAAGTGACATGGTATGTTTTTACTATCAATAATTCGTATTTCAGGCATTTAATAATCTGGTTTAGGTTATAAGATTACAGGGTTATAAGTTTATTAGGCATTTAAAAATTAACAATAAAATAAATGAAACACCCATGATTAAGTCTAAATCACACAGAGGAATGTTAATTAGGGTGTTCCATGTGAACATTAAAAAAACAATAAATATTAACACACGAAACCCTCATTGAGGGCTTTAGCAAAGCCAAGATAAAGGCCTCCACAAAAGGTCATGAATAAAAACAGCGGACAGTAATCTTTCGTTTTTTTTTTTTGCTATGTTGTTTAAAGCACTTAAAATAAAGTATTTAACTTAAATTTATTCGAATGAAAATCGGTTTATACTTCGGCTCGTTTAACCCCATACACATTGGGCATTTGGTTATAGCCAACCACATTACCGAGTTTACCGATTTAAACGAAACTTGGTTTGTGGTAACGCCGCACAGCCCGTTTAAAACTAAAAGCAGCTTGTTGGATAATTACCAGCGCCTACAAATGGTGCACTTGGCCACGAAGGACTACACCCATTTAAAGCCTTGCGATATTGAATTTAACCTCCCGCAGCCCAACTACACCATTAATACCCTCGTGCATTTACAGGAAAAATACCCCAACCACGAGTTTGCCCTTATTATGGGCGAGGACAATTTAAAGGGCTTTCATAAATGGAAAAACTACGAAGTTATCCTGGAGCACCACGATATTTATGTATACCCCCGAATTTCGAGCGAAACGGTTGAAACCCAATTGGGCAACCACAAAAAAACACACCATGTGGCGCATGCGCCCGTTATGGAAATTTCCTCAACCTTTATACGAAACGCTATCAAGGACGGCAAGAACATAAAACCCTTGTTGCCCGAGCACGTTTGGGCGTATTTGGACGAAATGAATTTTTACAAGTAAAAAACCACCCAAAGCATAACGCCCCGAGCGGTTTTAAAAATAACCAACCAAAAATTATTGTTATAAAACCCTTGTACTGGTTCTTGGGTTTTCCTCTTTATTTTTTCGTTCCTTGCGCATTTTTTCCGTTGTAACGGTTTTGCCGTTTTTATCGGTGGTTTTTAAGTACTGGATATAGCCCTTGCCTACAAACTCGTAAACCGTGCTGGAGGCGGGGTGGTACAATTCTATCTTGCCATCGTTAATAACGCTTAGCTCAAAATACTCATTGTCAAAATAGTCGTAATCCAATGTTAAGGTTTTTAGGTGCATGTTGTTCGTAACGTTTCCAACACCGTAAACGCCGGTGTAGTCCCAGTATAAATTATTGTATGTTGTACCGTTAATATCTTTTGAGCTTTTAAAGGTAGAATCATTCCCTCCGGATAGAAATTGCAGGAAGTTTTCGTTGTCAAATTCATTTAACGCACCGTATTCGCTTGTGTATGTTTTTTCCCAAGCCCTGTATTCTTGAAGAAAATAATGAATGTTGTCGTAAAACACAAAGTCGTAATCGAAGGTGCTGCGTTGGTAACCATCCAAAAAGTACGAGGTTTTGTTGTTGGGGTTGTACAGTTCTATGGTGTTGCCGTCTATTTGGTACACGTCAAAGGTTTCAAAACCATCGGCATCGTGGTACACGTCCAAGATCATATTATAGGCATCGTATTCGCCAACATCAATTCCAAAACCATTGCCCGTACTGCCAAGCCCCACAATATTGTTGTTGGCATACACCACGCCGTTTAAAAACGACAAGGTAAAGGCTTTTTGCAAAAATGGGGTAGTACCGTAACCTTTGGTGCTGTTAATATCAACATACCATAAGTCGTACTCGCCCAATAATTGGTTTAACGAAACGGTAGGCTCGTCGTAATAGTCGTTTCCGGATTCTACATAGCACGATGTAAATAGGGTTGCTATTAAAGAAACGCTTAAAAGTAGTTTTATAGTTTTCATAGTCGTTCGTTTTTTGGGTTTCTGTTTAGTTGAATTTCAAAACGCGTGCCAAAAAATTTCATTATCTTTAATTGTTTTAGGTTTCCTTGATATTTTATGTATTTTTGAAAGCCCTACAAATACAAATCATCTTATGAACAAACCCTTAAAATATGCAGTTTTTGGAGCAGGAAGCTGGGCAACGGCCATAGTAAAAATGCTTTCCGAAAATTTAGGCGAAATAGGCTGGTACATGCGCAGCGTTTACGCCAAGGAACATTTGTTAAAAGAACAGCACAACCCCAATTACCTAAGCTCGGTCGAGTTTCATTTAGAACAATTAAAGCTAAGCAACGATATTAACGAAATGGCCGAGTACGCCGATGTGCTTATCTTTGTTATCCCCTCGGCCTTTATTTATTCCGAACTGGAAAAAATAACGGTCGATATTTCCCAAAAAACCATTGTTTCGGCCGTTAAGGGCATTATTCCCGAAACGGGGCTTTTGGTGGGCGAGCATTTTCATAAAACCTACCAAATACCGTATAACAACATAGCCGTTATTGCAGGGCCGTGCCACTCCGAGGAAGTTGCCCTTGAGCGCCTGTCGTACCTAACCATTTCCTGTTCCGATGCCGAAAAGGCCAAAACCATAGCCAAAAGCCTATCGAGCGGCTACATAAAAACCAAAATAAGCGACGATATTATTGGGGTCGAGTACGCCGTAATGCTTAAAAACATTTACGCCATTGCCGCCGGAATTGCACATGGATTGGGGTATGGCGATAATTTCCAAAGCGTTTTAATGAGCAACTCCATTCGCGAAATGCGCCGCTTTATTAAAAAAATGCACAAAATGAAACGAAACATTAACAATTCGGCCTATTTGGGCGATTTGTTGGTAACGGGGTATTCGGTTTTTTCCCGAAACCGTATGTTTGGCAACATGATAGGCAAAGGCTATACCGTTAAAAGCGCCATGATGGAAATGAGTATGGTAGCCGAAGGCTATTACGCCACAAAAAGCGCCCATTTGCTAAACGAAAAAAACAAAAAGAAAACACGCTTGCCCATTATCGATGCCGTATACCAAGTATTATACGAAAACAAGGACCCTAAAAAGGTTTTTATAAAACTAACTGAAAAATTAGATTAGATCATGACCATTAAATTGTTTTATTACGCCGTATTTGTTAGTGTTTTTTTAAGTTGCTCCAACACCAAAAAGAACGATACTTTAAGCGTTGTGGCGCAACCCATAGACGCTGTTGTTAAGGGCAACATACTCGAAGGACCTTCGGTATTGAACGACCCCGACCGCTTTGTTTGGGGCGGTAGCGTTGTAAAAGGCAACGACGGCAAGTACCACATGCTATACAGTACTTGGGAGTGTGGCGATTCCATTCCCGTTTTTACCCAATCGTGGGTACTGCACTCCAAAATAGCTTACGCCGTTTCCGATTTTCCGGACCGCGATTTTAAATTCCAAAAAATAGTACTGGCCGGTAGGCGGTTCTCTGGCGATTCCTTGGCCTGGGACGCGCAAATGACGCACAACCCGCATATAAAAAAATTCAATAATAAATATTATTTGTATTATGTAGCCGGCCGGGATCCCGGTGTATCGCCACAAGATACCTTGGCATTAACGCTAAGCAAGCGCGACAGGGTGCAGCAAGACCAAAAAATCGGGGTTATCGAGTTTGATAATTTCGAGCAGTTGTTGGCAGGAAATTTTAAACGCCCCGATGCGCCCTTATTAACGCCCCGAACCCGTGTTAAGCCCGATAATATTGTAAACGCATCGCCACAAGGCACCGTTGCCAAGCCCGATAATATTATTGTGGTAAACCCAGCCGTGGTACAACGCCCTTCCGATGGCAAATACTTATTGTATTTTAAAGGAAATGTGTACCTGCCCACATGGCGCGGGGTTCATGGTGTTGCCTTGTCCGATTCGCCCACCGGGCCTTTTACGCCCCTTGACGATTTTGTTTTCGATATTAAAATGGAAGACGGCTCGATTGCCTCGGCCGAAGACCCTTATGTTTGGTACCATAATACCCACCAAAAATTTTATGTGGTTTTTAAGGATTTTACGGGTAGGATTACCGAAGGAAAGCCCGGGTTGGCCATTTTGGAATCGTTGGACGGTATGAAATGGACCAAGCCCAACAACCCGTTTTTTATGAAAAAAGAATTGGTGCTTAAAAATGGCGACACTTTGAAAGCAAACCGTTTGGAGCGTCCGCAATTATTGATAAATAACGACGGAACACCCAATACCTTGTATTGCGCCTCGTCCATAGTAGATGTAAACCCCAGAACGGACGGTACGTCGTTTAACGTACAAATACCGCTGAAAACTATTAAAGAATAATTTAAAAATGATTCCATATTTCAAGGGATGGAACAAAAGTTTCCTTAAATTCAAGTTCGAATCTTGGTGGAGTCGCAATAAAACCATTAAAATGTATTGTTTTTAGGGTTTTGTTTTTTTGAAGTTGAAAGAGTGTGAGTTTTTTTAGCCGATTAAAAAAGTTTGAATGGTTGCTAATAACCATTCCCGAATAACTAACTACTGCTATGTCAACTTTGAATTTAGTATAGAGATTGCTTCGTCGTCGTGCCTCCTTCTTGCAATTGCGACGACAGCGGAGGAAGCAATCCCATCCGTCAATTTTAATTTAACATGGCACGACAATGGTTTCGTTTACCTTATTGCCAATGGCCGCTTTTTTAAACGTATCGGCCTTATGCCTGTTTATAAGGGGTGTTTGTAATAAATTAACGTCTTTTGAGGCGAAAAAATGCTATGTTGCTGAGTTCCAATATTGGATAATCTGGTTCGTACAATGGATTTTCGACAAAATCGATAGATTCAAAAAGATGGTTCAATATAAGTCCCGGACTTTTCTTTGAGTTGAATAAAAATACCCAAATGTAACCTAAAAAACAATTGCTGGAACAAATTCAATATCTTTGCAGTATAAAAAACATAGCATGAGTTTTATTCGCATTACAAAACAATTTTCATTCGAAACCGGGCATGCCCTTTATGGCTACGATGGCAAATGCAAAAATGTTCACGGCCACAGTTACAAGCTATCGGTTACCGTTATCGGGAAACCCATAACCGACGCAACAAACGTAAAGCACGGCATGGTGATTGATTTTGGTGATTTGAAAAAAATAGTGAAAGAGGAAATTGTTAATGTTTTCGACCACGCTACGGTTTTCAATAAAAACACACCCCATGTCGAGTTGGCCAAAGAACTTGAAAGCAGGGGGCATAACGTGCTTTTGGTGGATTACCAGCCCACAAGCGAAATGATGGTGATAGACTTTGCCAAAAAAATAAAACAGCGCCTGCCCGAACATATTAGCTTGCATGCGTTAAAACTTCAGGAAACCGATACCTCGTACGCCCAATGGTTTGCAAGCGATAATGTTTAGGTTTTACTTAATATTTACACCATGAACATCCCACAAGGAAAAAAAATATATTTCGCTTCCGACAACCATTTGGGCGCCCCGAACAGCAAAGAGTCCTTAATGCGCGAAAAAAAATTCGTGGCTTGGTTGGATGCGGTTAAGCACGATGCCGCCGCTGTTTTTTTATTGGGCGATTTGTTCGATTTTTGGTTTGAATATAAAACCGTAGTACCCAAAGGTTTTACCCGAACACTTGGCAAACTGGCCGAAATAACCGATAGCGGCATACCCGTTTATTTTTTTGTGGGCAACCACGACCTTTGGATGAACAATTATTTTGAAACCGAACTTAATATTCCTGTTTATTACAAGCCACAGGATTTTACCTTTAACAACAAAACATTTTTAATAGGCCACGGCGATGGCCTGGGACCCGGCGACAAGGGCTTCAAACGGATGAAAAAAGTGTTTACCAATCCGGTTTCCAAATGGTTTTACCGTTGGTTGCACCCCGATATTGGTATGGTGCTGGGCAATTACCTTTCCAGAAAAAACAAACTTATTTCGGGTGATGAGGATGTAAAGTTTCTTGGCGAGGAAAACGAATGGCTGGTACAGTACGCCAAGAAAAAACTAACCGAAAAGCACCGCGATTATTTTATATTCGGGCATAGGCATTTGCCTTTGGATATTAAGCTGTCCGACACATCGGCCTATGTTAATCTTGGCGATTGGATAAATTACTACACTTACGCCGTTTTCGATGGAAAAACTTTAATGCTGAAAGCCCATAATGGGCATTTGGCATAATTTTTTCGAACAAAAAATATTAAGCATTTTTGTTTGCCTTGGGCTTATGCCAAATTGCCTTTATTGTACAGGCCTTTGCGTTGCGTTAGGGATTGCAGCGGCATCCTTTTATGCCTTGTAACGAACATGCAAATAGGCCTTTTTACATGGAGCGATACCTTACCTTTAAGAGATGCCGAAATAAATTTGGCATAAAAGATATAGCGGAAAGCCCGACCCGTAGCTTGCCGGAGGGTAACGCCCAAATTGTTTAAAACCCCAATATTAGTTTGGCTATTAAAAAGTAGATGAAAATACCAAATACGTCGTTGCTCGTGGTTATAAAGGGGCCTGTGGCCACGGCGGCATCAATGCCCCGTTTGTCCAAAAATATGGGGATAAACGTGCCGATGAGGGCGGCCATTATAATGACCGTTATTAGCGCTACGCAAATGGTTAGGGATTCCAGGTAGGTGGTTTTAAATACAAAATGGCTAATAACCAACACGATTGCGGCAATGGCTATGCCGTTAACCAAGCCCAGGGCAAATTCTTTTAACAGGCGCCCGAATATTTTACCGTCTATGGTGTCGTTTGCCAAACCTTGTACGACAATGGCCGAGGATTGCACGCCCACATTTCCGGCCGTGGCCTGTATTAGCGGGATAAACATTAATAGGGCGGGGTATTTTACCATGGCATCGCTAAAGCCGTTAATAATACTGGCGGCACCTATACCGCCAAACATGCCTATTAATAGCCATGGTAGGCGGGCTTTGGTAAGTTTCCATATGCTGTCGTCGGCTTCGACGTCCTGCGATATACCTGCGGCCAATTGGTAGTCGCGGTCGGCTTCCTCGCGTATTACGTCTACAATGTCGTCTATGGTAATGCGGCCGAGTAGTTTTTGGTTGTCGTCTACCACGGGTATGGCCTCGAGGTCGTATTTTTGCATGATGCGGGCCACGTCTTCGGCGTCGTCGTGCACGTTTACGTAATCGACATTGGAAATGTATATGTCGGCTATTTTTTGTTCGTTTTTGGCAACTATCAAGTCTTTTAACGATAGGCGGCCTACGAGTTTTTCGGTTTTATCGACCACGTAAACCGAGTGTACCCGGGTTACTTCCTTGGCTTGCCCGCGAATACGGCGCAGGCATCCGGCAACGGTCCAGGTATCGTACACTTTTACGAGTTCTTTTGCCATAAGCCCACCGGCGGAATCTTCGTCGTAGGCCAAAAGTTCCTTGATTTCGGCCTTGTGATCTTCGTCCTCTATGTGGGCAATTACTTCTTGCTGGCGTTCCTCGGGGAGTTCGGAAATAATGTCGGCGGCATCGTCGGTGTCGAGCTCGCCAATTTCTTCGGCGATTTCTTTGGGCGAAAGGTTTTTTAGTACTTTTTCGCGGTTGTCCTCGTCGAGCTCCATTAAAATGTCGGCCGTGGTTTCGGAGTCTAAGAGCTTAATAACGTAAATGGCCTCGTCCAAGCTTAGTTCGTCCAGAATTTCGGCAATATCGGCGTAATGGAACTCGTCTAACAGTTTTTTTAGCACCTTATCGTTTTTGTTTTCAATAAGTTGCTCAACTTGGTAAACAAGTTCATTGGTAAGCTCGAATTGTATGTTTTCTTTTTCTTCGGACAAAGTTATGGGGTTAAAAGCCTATTGTTGAACCTTACTTTTTGTAAGGCCCAAAGATACTACCTTCTTTTAAATTTTCGATTAAAATATGTGTTTTTAAGCGGCTTAAGGTTAAGTGTGTATTAAAAATATGTTTCAAACTATTTTAATTGGGTTAAAAAAAAGGTTTCGAGCCTAAGGTTTATTTCATTCGAATAAATTTAAGTTAAATGTTTGATTTTAAGTTTTTTAAACACCATATTGAAAAAGCCGAAAAGATTACCGTCCGTTGTTTTTATTGATGACCTTTTGTGGAGGCCTTTACCTTGGCGATGCTAAATTCCTCTATGAGGGTTTCATAAAAAACAAATTCGTTTTCAAGCCCATAAAAAACACTATATTTGCACAAAATTCTCGAACAGCTTTTTATGGGCAAATTAGTAATAGTAGGTACGGTAGCGTTCGATGCTATTGAAACCCCTTTCGGAAAAACCGATAAAATACTTGGTGGCGCCGCAACTTATATCGGGCTTTCGGCCTCTCATTTTAATATCGATGCTGCTGCCGTTTCGGTTGTTGGCGACGACTTTCCACAAGAGTACTTAAACCTATTGTCAAGCAAAAACATTGATGTTTCGGGCGTAGAAGTCGTAAAAGGCGGCAAAACGTTTTTTTGGAGCGGGCGCTACCATAACGATATGAATTCCCGCGATACTCTGGCAACCGAACTAAACACTTTAGCCGATTTTAAGCCCGTGGTACCAAAAAATTACCGAAATGCCGAAGTGGTTATGTTAGGAAACCTGCACCCGCTCGTCCAATTAAGTGTTTTGGAACAAATGGAAACAAAACCCAAATTGGTAATTTTGGATACCATGAATTTTTGGATGGACAACGCCTTGGGCGATTTGCAAAACGTTATTAAAAAAGTAGACGTAATAACTATTAACGACGAGGAGGCCCGCCAATTAACGGGCGAGTATTCGCTTGTCGTGGCGGCACGAAAAATCCACGCCATGGGCCCGAAATATGTGGTTATTAAAAAAGGCGAGCATGGGGCGTTGCTGTTCCATAACGACCATGTGTTTTATGCTCCCGCATTACCATTGGAAGAAGTTTTTGACCCCACGGGCGCGGGCGATACCTTTGCGGGTGGCTTTGCCGGATATTTGGCCAAGACCAACGATATTTCGTTCGAAAACATGAAAAATGCCGTTATTTACGGCTCGACACTGGCCTCGTTTTGTGTTGAAAAATTTGGAACCGAACGCATGCAAAACGTATCGGCTGCCGAAGTTCGGGAACGTTTGTTGCAGTTTAAAACACTAACACAGTTCGATATAACGTTAACATAACACGGCGCGCTCCTAAAGGGGTGCGTTTTTAATTATAACGCTAAAACAACTATTAACCCTAACCTTAAAACGGGGAACACAACGACATTAAAGTATGAGTGATGCTATAAAACACGAGTGCGGTATAGCCATGATAAGGCTGTTAAAACCTTTGGAATATTACAAGGAAAAATACGGAAGCGCTTTTTATGGGGTAAATAAAATGTACCTTATGATGGAAAAACAGCATAACCGGGGCCAGGACGGTGCCGGTTTTGCCAGCATTAAGTTGGATACCAAACCGGGCGAGCGCTACATAAGCCGGGTACGTTCCATAGCCCCACAGCCCATACAGGATATTTTTGCCCAAATAAACCAGCGCATAAATAAGGAATTTACCGAACACCCCGAGTATGTTAACGATGTAACGGCACAGAAAAAAAACATTCCCTATATAGGTGAAGTGCTTTTGGGCCATGTGCGCTACGGTACTTTTGGCAAAAACAGCGTAGAAAGCGTACATCCGTTTTTAAGGCAAAACAATTGGATGCACCGTAACCTAATATTGGCGGGCAATTTTAACATGACCAATGTTAAGGAGTTGTTTGAAAACCTTATCACGCTCGGGCAGCACCCAAAAGAGTACACCGACACCATTACCATAATGGAAAAAATAGGCCATTTTCTGGACGACGAGGTTAGCAAAATATACAAACAAGTAAAAAAAGAAGGCTTTAACAAACGAGAAGCCTCGCCACTGATTGCCGAACGCCTAAAGGTAGCCAAAATACTAAGGCGCGCCGCTAAAAACTGGGATGGCGGTTATGCCATGGCCGGTATGGTAGGGCATGGCGATGCCTTTGTGCTGCGCGACCCGGCAGGAATTAGGCCAGCATTTTATTATCAAAACGACGAGGTGGTGGTAATAGCCTCCGAACGCCCCGTAATACAAACCGTTTTTAACGTTAAGTTTAGCGATGTTCACGAACTGGAACCCGGCCACGCTATTATAGCCAAAAAATCGGGCAAGGTTTCCATTAAAAAAATATTGGAGCCCTTGGAGCGCAAGGCCTGCTCGTTCGAACGCATCTACTTTTCAAGAGGAAGCGATGCCGAAATATACAACGAACGCAAAACACTTGGCAAATTATTAATGCCAAAAGTGTTGGACGCTATTGATAACGATACAAAAAACACTGTTTTTTCATACATTCCAAACACGGCCGAAACGTCTTTTTTTGGTATGATTGAAACTGCCGAAGCTTTTTTGAACAAAAAGAAAACCTCGGCCATTTTAACCGGGCAGCGCTCCATTTCGGCCGATAAGGTAACCGAAATTTTATCCGAACGCATCCGTATTGAAAAAATAGCCATAAAAGATGTTAAATTAAGAACCTTTATTACCGAGGACAGTAGTCGCGACGACCTCGTGGCACACGTTTACGACATTACCTATGGCGTAATAAAACCAACCGACAACCTGGTTATTATAGACGATAGTATTGTGCGCGGTACCACCCTAAAAAAAAGCATACTGAAAATGCTGGACCGCTTAGGGCCTAAAAAAATTATAGTAGTGTCCTCGGCACCCCAAATAAGGTATCCCGATTGTTACGGTATAGATATGGCCAACTTGGAAAGCCTAATAGCCTTTAGGGCTGCTTTGGAACTTTTAAAAGAAACCAATACATACCATATCGTGGAAGACGTTTATAACAAATGTATAGAACAAACCAATTTGGCCGACAAGCACGTACAGAACTTTGTTAAGGAAATTTACGAACCCTTTACCGACGAGCAAATTTCCGATAAAATAGCCGAGCTTTTAAGTCCCGACAGTATGAAGGCCGAAGTGAAAATTATATTCCAGCCAGTTGGTAATTTGCACAAAGCCTGTCCCGACCATTTAGGCGATTGGTATTTTACAGGCAATTATCCTACCAATGGAGGCAACCGGGTTGTAAACCGGGCCTTTATTAATTTTTACGAAGGCAATAACGAACGCGCCTATTAAGTATGCGTTTAGGAGTGTTTAATCGTTTTAAAATCAAAAAAATACCATTTTATCCGATTAAACTGCTTTTCATCTAAAAAATAGGGCTATATTAAAAATAGATAGTACATTAGCGCTACCATAACATAAGTAGGTTAAGTTTATGGTAGATTTGGGGCAAAAAAGGTGAATGAAAATTCACCTTTTTTATGTTTAGTAGATAGGCTAAATGAAGAATGTTTCTCTCGATTTTTTTTAGCGCTAAATTTCTTCTCTTATAAAATATTTAACGGTTGTAGGGCATTTTTAAGTAAGCTTTTAACCCTAAATGGTTGTATCTGGAAACAGGATTATTTAGTTTAGCAGAAAAATGAATCCAAATGGATAAAAAAATATTAATAACCGCAGTGGTTTTAGGGGCAACAAGTGTAATTTTTGGGGCTTTTGGGGCGCATGGCCTAAAAGCACTAATTTCGGCCGAAGCCATACAAACCTTTGAAACCGGCGTGCGCTACCAAATGTACCATGCTTTATTATTGTTGTTTGTTGGTTTGGCTCCCAGCAACTTAATACCCAACAAAAAGACTGTATTTTACCTGGTGTTATTTGGTGTTGTTTTGTTTTCGGGGTCTATTTATGGTTTGGCAACAAATGCCCTAACGGGTTTCAACTTTAAAACAATAGGTTTTGTAACGCCCATAGGGGGGGCTTTGCTTATAGCAGCTTGGGTGTTGCTACTTGTGGCATTTGTTAAAAGTAAAAGGCAATAAAAAAGGGTCGATTTTTTATGCCGCCCCTTTGTATTATTTTAGATAAAAAGGTTCTATTTCCCTTTATTTGCTTTCTCGATATATTTTTCCAAGGCCATGGTCATCGAAGGCGTTTCGGGGGTTGGTGCGGCAATATCCACGCGCAATCCTTTTTCTTCTACGGCTTTAATGGTAGTATTTCCAAATACGGCAATACGGGTGTTGTTTTGTTTAAAATCGGGAAAATTATGGAACAACGACTCGATTCCCGACGGGCTAAAAAACACCAAAACATCGTAATACACGTCGGCCAAGTCCGATAGGTCGCTAATTACGGTTTTGTAAAACGTGGCTTGTTTCCAGTTTACGCCAAGGGTGTTTAAGGTTGTTGGCACTTCGTCCTTAACCTTGTCGGTTGTGGGAAGCAAAAACTTTTCGTCCTTATATTTTTTAATAAGCGGGGTAAGCTCGGCAAAGGTGCGCTTGCCTACGTATATCTTGCGTTTTCGGTAAACTACGTATTTTTGGAGGTAAAACGCAACGGCCTCGGACTGGCAAAAATACTTCATGGTATCCGGTACCTTAAAGCGCATTTCCTCGGCAACCCTAAAAAAGTGGTCCACGGCATTTCGGCTTGTTAGTATTATGGCCGTATAATGGTTTAGGTCTACTTTTTGTTGCCTTATGTCCTTGGCGGAAACGCCTTCAACATGAATAAAAGGGCGAAAATCTATCTTTACTTTTTGTTTTTCGATAAGGTCGAAGTAGGGCGAATTTTCAATTTTAGGTTCCGGTTGAGAGACTAAAATGGTTTTCACTTTCATAATGCGCAAGTTGTAGTTTTTTATTATGAAATAAACACCTTATACAAAATAACATAGGGTGCAATTTCAAGTGCGCAAAGATACAAAATAAAATAAAACAAGTTGGCTTTAATTAAACTTTCGTGCGATTTAATTGTGGAGGCAAACCCCACTAAATTAATTAGAAGGATTAGGGCTAAAGCAATCCAAATAGAAACCGATAACGGTAGGTTGCTGTACAGTAAAACGGCATTTATGGGTATTAACAACAAGCCTATATACATTTTATAGCTTGTTTTTTGAAAAAGGTACAAATTAATTAAACTATTTATTTCAAAAAGATTGCCTATAAAATATTCAACGGCAATTTTGGCAATAACAAAGCCCCCGATGCCCGCTACCAACACCATAGCTTGGTTTGCGGGAACAGTATTGGTATTAAAAAAATATTGATATAAAATTAAACCGAAAATAGCGCCCGAAAGCATAAGGTTTATTAACAGGAGTACCTCAAAACGGTCCGTAAATTTTTGCTCTCTGGCGTAAATTTTAAGATATTTCGAGTTGGTTACAACATAAACAAAATCGTTAAACCGATTTGGCGCTATTAACTTTGCAGTTGCAACGGCCACAATACTTACCATAATAAAAATGGTAAACAATTCGTTAGATGGTATTTCCCTAAGCATGCCGTAAAATTATTATAAATATTTAACAAGAAGGGCTAATTATTAAGGAATATTTAAATTAAATAAACTTGTAAACATGTACATTTGCCTTACGTTAAATTTGCTTATATTGTTTCGGGCAGCATGGACAATACCATAGTTATAATACCTACTTACAACGAAATAGAAAATATCGAGGCTATTGTTCGTGCGGTATTTTTGCAGTCTGGTGCCGTACATGTTTTGGTGGTGGACGATAACTCGCCCGATTTAACGCACTTAAAAGTTAAGGCACTTCAAGCCGAATACCCCAATCGTTTGTTCTTGGAGGTAAGAAATGAAAAATCGGGCTTGGGCACAGCCTACATACACGGGTTTAAGTGGAGCTTAAAAAAAGGTTACCAATATATTTTTGAAATGGATGCCGATTTCTCGCACGACCCCAACGATTTACCCCGGTTGTACAAGGCTTGCGCAGCCGAAGGAGCCTACATGGCCATAGGCTCGCGCTACGTTACCGGTGTAAATGTTGTAAATTGGCCCATGAGCCGGGTATTGCTATCTTATTTGGCATCGAAATACGTACGTGTGGTTACCGGTATGAAAATTCACGACACCACGGCCGGTTTTGTGTGCTATAGACGGGAAGTGCTGGAAGCCATAGATTTAGATAATATTAAATTTATAGGCTATGCCTTTCAAATAGAAATGAAGTTTAAAACCTATCTGAAAAAATTTAAAATAATAGAAGTCCCCGTGATTTTTACCGATAGGACTAAGGGAGAGTCCAAGTTAAGTTCCGGGATAATTTCCGAAGCCATTTTCGGGGTTATTTCAATGAAAATAAAAAGTCTTATTAGAAAATAACTACTTATGCAACCCAAAACTACACTAATAAAAAATGCCCATATTGTAAACGAAGGCTCGATATTTAAGGGCGATGTTTTAATTGAAGGCGAATATATTAAGGAAATAAACGAATCCATAAGTGCGAAATCGCCCGACGTTTACGTGTTGGATGCCGAGGGCAAATACCTCCTGCCCGGAGCCATAGACGACCAAGTACATTTTCGCGAGCCTGGACTAACCCATAAAGCCACCATAGAAACCGAATCGAAAGCGGCCATTGCCGGCGGTATTACCTCGTTTATCGAAATGCCCAACACCAACCCGCAAACCACGACCATTGCGGCTTTAAATGAAAAATTTGAAATAGCCGCCAAAACTTCGTACGCCAACTATTCCTTCATGTTTGGCGGTACCAACACCAATTTGGACGAAATTTTAAAAGTTGATACCAAAACCGTGGCAGGCTTAAAATTGTTTTTGGGCTCGTCTACCGGAAACATGTTGGTGGACAATCCCGAAGTGCTGGAAAATATTTTTAAAAACACCAATATGCTCATTTCGGTACATTGTGAAGATGAAGCCACAATAAACAAAAACCTAAAGGAACACATTGAAAAATACGGCGACAATATTCCCGTAAGCTGCCACCCCATAATACGAAGCGAGGAAGCCTGCTATATATCATCTTCAAAAGCTGTGGAATTGGCCAAAAAGACAGGGGCAAGGCTGCATGTGTTTCATCTTTCAACAGGAAAGGAAACAAGCTTGTTTAGCAATAAAGCACCCTTAAAGGACAAGAAAATTACGGCCGAAGTTTGTATTCACCACCTATGGTTTTCCGATGAAGATTACGAAAAAAAAGGCACTTTAATAAAATGGAATCCCGCCGTTAAAACCGCTACCGACAGGGATAAACTGTGGGAAGCCTTGTTGGACGACAGGATTGACGTTATTGCCACCGACCATGCCCCACATACCGTGGAAGAGAAAAAAAACGTTTATACCAGTGCGCCCTCTGGTGGGCCGTTGGTACAGCACGCCCTACCTGCTATGTTGGAAATGTACCATAAGGGGAAAATTTCCATTGAAAAAATAGTAGAAAAAATGTGCCACAATCCGGCCATTCTTTTCGAAATAGAAAAACGGGGCTATATAAAAGAAGGCTATTTTGCCGATTTGGTTTTGGTGGACCTCAATACGCCGTGGACCGTTAAAAAGGAGAATGTTTTGTACAAGTGCGGTTGGTCGCCTTTTGAGGGCAACACCTTTAAATCGAAAATAACCCATACCTTTGTAAACGGCACCTTGGTATATCAAAATGCAAAATTTTCAGAAAATAAAGCAGCCAAACGATTAACTTTTAACCGATAATGTTTAAGCAAACCATTTTTTTCCTATCAATACTATTGGCTTTTTCGGGTTGCAGTTCCACTGCGCCCAAAAAGCCCAAGAACTTACTGTCGAAAGTCGAAATGGTTAATATTTTAATTGATGCCAAGCTGTTAAACTCGGCCAACGGCGCCAATAAAACCATTTTAAGAAAAAACGGGATAGACGCCGATACTTATGTTTTTGAAAAATATGGGATAGACAGCCTTCAATTTGCACAAAGCAATGCCTATTACGCCTACCATATAAAAGATTACGAAGCTATTTACAATATGGTAACCGATAGCCTAAAACGCCTTACAATAGCTTTAAAAAAAGAAGAAAAACGGATAAAGGATTCCATTCAAATAGCAGAGGAAAAAGCCAAACAGGAAAAACAACAGGATAGTGTAAATGGCTTAGATAACGAAAATTGAAATTTTGAGCATGGAAATTTATATGGCTTTGATATTCTAACCGTATGCCATTTTTGTTTCAGAACAAGGCTCATTTTGGCGTAATATGATGTTACTGGCCTCCATCGCGCTTAACCAAAGCATAATAATCGCCATCCAACGGTAAATAGCCTTGGTCGTAAACAAAATAATAAATGTTGCCTGTTTTGGTGGTGTAAATACTGGTAAAATGATTAAAATCGAAACCCGCCTCTATTAGTTTTGTTCTGGAGGATTTTGTTTTCTGTTCGGGGTTTAGGGTTTCTAAAATCCTATAATTTTTCCTAAGCCTGTTATTGGTATTCCTAATTAGGTTTTTGCGGTCCTTGTTTATGTGGTTGTTATAGGCATTTCGGCAGGCATCGCCACAAAACTTTTTATCTACCCGCCCTACAATTTTTTCGCCGCACTCTAAACATTGTCGCTGCATAATTTACCTTAATAATCGGTTATGTGGCCCCAGTTTTCACCCGATTTAATGCGCCACAATTGCATTTCGGAAATGCCAAATTGTTTGGCTATCATTTTAAGCCGGGTTCGTCGGTTGGGGTCGAATATTTTACGTTTAATCAATCTAACCTTGCCCTCGGTCAACTTAGTATAAGGTTGGTTTATTTTGCGTTTTTCCTTGCTTAAAATAACCTCGGGGTTGTTAAAATGGTGCTTTGTTAGCTCGCTTTGGGTTGCCCATTTTAAGTTGTTTGCTTTATTATTTAGTTTATTGTAATCCAAATGAATTACAAATTCCTTGTTTTCCGGGTTTTCAACAAACAATTGGGCAACAACCTTGTGCAAGTATTTGGTAAAATGTCTCTTTCCAGAGCTCTTAACATTGATAACGTCGTAGCCATTAACCGATGTTGCGCTATATGGTTTTTCGTCTTCGCCTTCGTCAAATCGCCGAACCACGCGCCCGTAATTGGAAACCTTAAAATACTCGCCCGCAGCGCTACCTTCTAATTTGTAATACTTCCAATGTTCATCGTTATAGGAAACTATCATATTCAATATTTTTTGGTGAGAGATGCCGCAATATACAAAAAATAATAGCCGTTTACAAACGGGTACAAACGCTTACCAGGGCAAACTCACACTTTTTTTGTAAAAACTTAGAGGAAAATAGTTATTAAGTGTTTGACATTCAATGAAACAATAGTTGTTTTTTTAATAGATTATTCGTATATTATACTGATAATCAATAAATTAAACACCTTGAAAGCAACAAACAAATTCAAGTCTATTTTTAGCCAAATAGACGACCCCAGAAGCGATATAAACAAACTTCACAAATTAGATGACATCCTTCTCATCGGGATTATCAGCGTTATTTGTGCGGCAGATTCGTGGAAAGATATGGAAACCTATGCCATGG
>JBKEDS010000079.1:0-7978 GCA_047975545.1 Flavobacteriaceae bacterium
AAAATTCTTCGTAATATACCAATTTTACGGGTAATCGTTTTTTTGTGTGATTTGCTCCTTTACCTGCTTGGTGTTGTGCCAAACGAAGTTCTAAATCGGTTGTGCTTCCGGTGTAATAGCTTCCGTCGGAACATTCGTTTCGGTATAACCGTCAGTTACGGCTAAGATAGCGAAAATACTCGGTTAAGAACTGACCTTAGCAATTACCGAGTGGATTCGGACGTAGTCGAATCCGCCGTAATTGCGGTTATACATTGTTGTGCATAGTGTTTTATTTTTTAAGACATCCAAAAGTTAATTTCAGATAGGATTTCCCATTTTCCATTTTTCTTTTCGAATACTACCATATTTCCAGAGCCACAAAGACCGCCACAATGATGTTCATAAAATACAGTAGCAAAGGTTTTATAGTACTTAATTTTTGAAAATTCAATGACGTGTCTTGTTCCATATTTTTTATTAATCCGTTTCCAAGATTTGTCAATTCGTCTAAATTTTTTCCCGAAATAAGAATAGTACTTGTCAGATGTTATAGTTTGAATATTTAGCTTGTCAGTTTTAAGTAATTCTGCGTTTAATTTAGGGTGATTTTGAAAGTCAGTCGTAAACTCTTTGATTGCAGTTTTTAATTCGTTGTCACTTATAATTCTTTGAATGAACACACCATTTTGGTATGTTTGAGTTGAAAGATAATTTAATGCCCAATTCGGAATACTGTCGGAAGTAAAATCCGCCACAACATCAAATTCGGGTGGAAATTTTGGAATATACTTCTCAATTAGAATTATTGAGTCGGTTTTATTTTTTATTCCAAATTCAAGTTGTTCAGAAATTACTTTAGAATATATTTCATAATTGTCTTTATCCGTTTGTGAAAAGGATAAATTCGAAAGGAATAATATTATTAGAAGCAGTTTTTTCACATTATGCACAACTAATATATATACGTAACCTTTTTTCATTTGTTTAAGTTTGATGGTACGTGGCTTCGACAAGCTCAGCCACCGAGACGACAAGCTCAGCCACCGAGACGACAAGCTCAGTATCTGTTTTGATGCCTGAGCTTGTTTTGGTGCCTGAGCTTGTCGAAGGCACACTATAGTTGTTACAACATGGCTTTTAGTTGTTTTAACAGTTGGGTACGTTCGTTGTCCAAGGTTTCAATGTTGGCAATTATATTTTTTGGGGCGTCGTACTGTACTTCTTCATATACTATTTCCTTGTAGCGGTTTATGCTTAGGTCGTAATTGTTTGCTGCAATTTCGGCTTTTGGCACTACAAAACTTTGCTGGGTGCGGCTGCGTGTGGCTTCGACAGGCTCAGCCATCGAATTCCGTTTATGAAACCGTTGTATAATATCGGGAATGTCGTTTTCCTTTACGGGTTGGCGTTTGTCGTCAAGGCTAAAGCCGTCGGCTTTCATATCGTAAAACCATACGTTTTCGGTGCCGCCATCGTCGGTTTTGGTAAATACTAAAATGGCGGTGCTTACGCCGGCATAGGGTTTAAATACGCCGCTTGGCATGGAAATAACGGCTTCTAAGGTTTGGTTTTCTACAATTTCCCTGCGTATTTTTTGGTGGGCTTTGCTACTGCCAAACAGTACGCCGTCGGGCACGATTACGGCACAACGCCCGCCGAGGTTCAGTCCTTTTATCATTAAGCCAAGAAAAAGCAGTTCGGTTTTTTTGCTATCGACCATTGCCAGTACTTTTTCGTCTACCGAAGTGCTGTCCAAACTGCCTTTAAATGGCGGATTGGCCAAAATAAGCGTGGCTTTTTTTTCGAAATCGGTATTGGCCTGCGAAAGCGAATCGACATCGATTAGCTGTGGGTTTTCTATGCCGTGCAAAATAAGGTTCATGGCGCCAATGCGAATCATGGTGGGGTCGAACTCCATGCCCATAAACATTTTGTTTTGAAAATGGTGCAGTGCCTTGGGTTTTAAAAGCTCGGTTTTGTAGTGTTTTTTTACGTACTCTGCCGAAGCCACCAAAAAGCCGCAGGTTCCGGAGGCGGGGTCGCAAATAATATCTTCGGGCGTGGGCTGGGTAAGCTCGACCATCATTTTTATAATGTGGCGTGGCGTGCGAAATTGCCCGTTGGTACCCGCCGATGCTATTTTGCTTAGCATGTATTCGTACACATCGCCTTTGGTGTCGGTGTCGTCCATATCTATTTTGTCCAACATATCTACCACTTGGGTTAATAGGCGTGGCGTGGGAATCATAAATGCGGCGTTTTTCATAAATTTGCTAAACGAGGCACTTTTGCCGCCGTAGTTTTTCATAAAATCGAATACGCCGTTTTCTTTTTGGAACAGGCGGAACATAACTTCGCCTTCCAGGTTTTTAAAATTGTTCCAACGCAAGGCTTCGTTTTCCGGTGTGTAAATGGGGTTTTCTACGGGTTTTCCGTTTATTAGGGCTTCTTGTTCTTTTAGGTTTTGTAAATCGTCCAAGCGTTTTATAAACAGTAAATAGGTTATTTGCTCGATTACCGAAAGTGGGTTGGAAATACCACCGCTCCAAAAGGCATTCCACACCTGGTCTATTTTCGATTTTAGTTCTTGTAGGCTCATGTTATAAATTTTAGTTTTCAAAAATAGGGATTTTGGTTTTGGGTTTCAAGTTTTTGGTTTGTAATAAACAAGCTGAGATAGTTGCTTATAGTTGTTTTTTACTGCTTTGGTTTTTCTACTGTTATAGTTTCTAAAAATGTAATGTTTTCATTTTCGTATAGTTTATTTTTGTTGGTTTTTAAATCTTTAATTATTAAGTATTTGTAGCTTTGGAGGATAAAAATTAAGCTATCGTTTGTTTTAATGGATTTACCTTCATAGATAAAAGAAACTCCAGTTTTGTATTCAGATGCATTATTTTGAGTATCAACTATTATTTTATCGATAAATTTATTCGACCACATAAATATTATAAATATATATCCGCCTAATATAATGGCTCTCTTTTTCACCCATATAACATAGGTAATAGGTATTACGATAAATAGTATTATTAGCGAAATAAAAAAACTTCCTCCATTTTTAGGGATGTTCAAATAATGTTTAAATAGTATATAACCTACAATTATAATTAATAAAGCAGAGATTATCTTGAAAATGGTGTTTTTTGAAGATTTGTGCGTGAATATTGTGTTAAGAAATTTCTTTAAATTTTTACTAAATGTTTTGTCGGCTTTAGAGTAGGTTTTGTTTTTTAAGGTTAATCGAATATAAAAGAGTATAACGAAACCCATTGAGCACAATCCTATTACCGTATAGTTTAAATTAACGAAAGAAAACATGATGTCTTGGATAGTGATTATCGAGAGGCTGTTTAAACCGTATATTTCAAGTAACCCGCTTATCCAACGATAGGAAAGATAATAGTGAAAGCTAAGTATTATGGTTATTAAAGCCCAAAGGTTGTTTATTGAAAATGTGTTGCTGTTTTTTTTCATGTGTTAATATTTATTGTTTTTTTAATGGTCACATGGAACACCCTAATTAACATTCCTCTGTGTGATTTAGACTTAATCAAGGGTGTTTCATTGTTAATTAATTTTTAGGTGTATTTTTATGAGAAGCAATCCCCGATAAACAGGGACTGCTTCGTGCCTCGTCATTGATGGCTGTTTTTTGCGTTTCAAAAAAAAACATTAATCGCATATGGTTACAATTTCGGGTTTGCCCACCAACCGTGCCATAACATGGATTTGGTTTTCGGGATTGGCATTGGGCGAAATACGCTGTATTTTTACCACGATTGATTTTTCGTGAAAGGTACGCAGCAGCTTAAAAAAAATGCGGTTTTCGGTGCGGGGTATAAAGCCCAGTTTGTGCTTTTTGTAATAAATGGCTACTGCACGGGCGTCGTACTTGTTTTTTTCGTCCAGCTCTAACCGGAGTTTTGTGCCTACCTTTAGTTTTTTAAAGCAGTCTACGGCATCGTAATAGCTTAGGCCTGCAATGCAAAAATTGGCTAAGTGTTCTTTTGTTGTACTCATTTTTTTAGTTTTTAAAAATTTATACTACAAAGATGAAATTAAACTATGCAGACCAACTGCATTAATAGTTTTTATTTAAATTTTTTGCTCTTTCCTTTATTTTTTTTACTAATATTTCGGGTTCTAAAACCGTCATGGTTTCGCCGTAGGATAAAATAAGTGATTCTAATTCGTAATTTAATTTTAGTTCTAAAAAAAGGATGTTTTCTTTTATTTTTTGTGAGCCATGTAATGGTTTGGATTGAATGTACGGTATTATGTTTTCGGAGAGTTTAATTTTTATGGTTTGAACATTTTGGTCTGTAAAATGGGTTACGCCAATGATGTCTTCGAAATAGTCGTCAAAATCGATTTCTTTGTCTAAATAATTTTCTTTGGTGTTTTCAATTTTTATAATGCGGTCGATTGCTAAAGTTTGAATATCTTGAAAAGCGTGATTCCAGCTCAATAAAAACCAACGATTGTTGTGCTGTTTTAAATAATAAGGCGAAACGGTAAAATCTTTTGGTTGTTCGGCATTAAAACTTTGATATGTAATGGTAAGGACTTGCTTGTTGATAATATATTGGTATAGTTCATTTAGAAATTCAATTCCCTTTAAAAATTCGTTTTCCTGAAAACTGATAATTTGCCGGGTGTTTGCCGAAATATCCAAAGCCGAGTTTAATTGTGTTTGCGTAGTGTTTACCCAATCGAAACCGGGAATGTTTTTCATGCGTCCCAAAGTTTCCAAGGCTTCTTTTAGGTTGTTTATTTCGGAAGTGTTTAGTGGTTTTTTTAAAATGGAAAAATTAACGTCTTCGTATCTGTAATAAACTTTTCGGCCTTCTTTAATCGATGTTATTGGTGCTTCGTAACCGGCGTTGCTTTTCATAAAATCCATATCGTCAAAAATTTGTCGCCGCGAAACACTTGTTTCTTGCATATAGTGCTCGGTTAGTGCATTTGAACAATATTCGATTAAATCGTCGATAAAGAATTTTTTATACGGGTTTGAAAAGCACTTGTCCAGTGCTTTGTACCGAAGAACAGCGTTTTTGTGGGTTGCCATTAATTGAAGTGTAATAGGGGCTTAAATTTATAAAAAACACATCGAAAAAATAGAATTTTCTTATGCTTATTTGGGATTTCTTTCGGTTTTATTCCAATTTCATTTCGAAATAATAAGGCTCTTTTTGATGTGAAATTGGTAATATGCTGAAAATAAGACGCATTAAGTCTATTCATGCTTTGTGTTTTAAAAGCATACGGTTGTTGGCGCAATAATCTCAAAAGTAAATTAGCTTTCCCGCTTTGCTTACCTTCACCTTGACATCCATCAAAACTTCCCACCTTAAAAAAATAAATATCCGCTTGTAACGTTCAAATAACTACTTTTGTTTTTGGAAAAAGAAAAGCGCACGAAAAATAATGTTACAAGCACCGTTTTTTATTGAAGCCTTAAAGATGCAAAAAACAATTAATCAAAATTCATTGTTAAAAAACACCATAAAAATAAAATACGTTTTATTAATAGTAACGCTTGCCTGCAGTTTGGGGCATGCCCAAAAAAAACCAAGTCGCATAAGCAAGGAATTGGGGTTTTCGGACAATAAGGACACCACATCCATAAAAAGCAAAACAAAAATTACCGATTATTTAATAATTTCCCACACTAACGACACCACTTATCTCGATACCACGCTTACCTTACAAAAAGAATATAAGTTTAATTATTTACGAAAGGACGATTTTGGCCTCATGCCGTTTTCCAACATGGGGCAAACCTACAACAGTTTAACCTACAATTTCCAAAACACGGCTTTAATGCCAAGTTTGGGCGCAAGGGGCAAACACTTTAATTATATGGAAATTGCCGACATAAACTATTACAGGGTACCCACGCCGCTAACCGAGCTTATGTTTAAAACAGCGTTCGAACAAGGGCAGTTGGCCGATTCGTTTTTTACCATAAACACCTCGCCCCAGCTTAACTTTTCAATAGCCTATAAAGGGCTGCGCTCCCTGGGCAAGTACCAGCACATTTTGGCCAGTACCGGAAATTTTAGGGTAACCACCAACTACACCACCAAAAACAAACGCTATAACGCCAAGGCCCACATAGTAACCCAAGATATAATGAACGAGGAAAACGGCGGTATAATAGACGACCACGTTCAATACTTCGAGTCGGGCGACGAAGAATACCGCGACCGCTCCATTTTCGAGGTCAATTTCGAAAATGCCGAAAACATGCTACGGGGCAAGCGTTTCCACTTAGACCACGGCTATGCCCTGCTCAATAAAAAGGACTCCCTGTCCAAAAACCAAATAAGCCTCGGCCATATTATATCGTTCGAGGACAAGTATTACGAATACTCCCAATCCTCGGCCAATAGCTATTTTGGCGATGCCTTTAAAAGCTCAGGCCTAAAGGATCGTGCCACCCTCGAAGCCTTTTATAACCAACTGCACCTAAATTACAGCAACAATATTATAGGCGATTTGCAATTTAACATCAGCAATACCAACTACAATTATGGTTACGACAAGCTAATATACTTTTCCCAGGACAATATAATACCCAACCGCCTAAAAGGAAACATATTTGCGGCGGGCGGAAAATACCACAAACAATACAAAGGCTTCGACTTGTCGGGCGAACTTGGCGCCAACATATCTGGTCAGTTCAACGGCAACTACATAAAAGCAACCGCCTCGTTTAAACTAACCGACGATGTGTTTGCCAGCGCAACCATAAACCATAGCTCCAAAGCACCAAACTATAATACCTTATTATATCAAAGTAATTATGTCGATTATAACTGGAAAAACAATTTTAGTAACACCCAAACCCAGCAACTGGCCTTTCAGGTAAAATACAAAAAATGGATTAATCTATCGGTCGATTACTCCACCATAACCAACCACGTATACTTTACCAAGGCGGCCGATACCCTACAAGTTAAACCAGTACAGTACGGCGGCACCATGAATTACCTGCGCGCCAAGCTCGAAAACGAAATACCCTTTGGCAAGTTCGCCCTAACCAATACCATACTATACCAAAATGTACAAAACGGTAGCGGCGTGCTAAACGTGCCCGAGCTGCTAACCCGCAACACCCTGTCGTTTTCCACCGATATGTTCAATCGCGCCCTGTTCCTCCAAACAGGCGTAACCCTAAAATACTTCACCAAGTACTATATGGGCGCCTACAACCCCGTCCTGGCCGAATTTTACACCCAAAACAACCAAGAGTACGGCGGTTTCCCCATGCTCGACTACTTTATAAACGTAAAAATCCGCCAAACCCGCATATACCTCAAGGCCGAGCACTTTAACTCCGCCTTTACCGGCTATAACTATTATTCCGCGCCCAACAACCCCTATCGCGACTTTATCGTCCGTTTCGGCGTCGTGTGGAACTTCTTTTTGTAAATAGTTTTTGGGCGTTCCCCTCTCGGGTCGGGCTTTCCGCTGTATCTTTCATGCCGAACTTGTTTCGGCATCTTTTTAAAACAAGGTATTGCCCCATGCAAAGCCTTGTTCGAGCGTTCGTTTTCCAAGGCATAAAAGGATGCCGCTTCAATCCCTAACGCGCCCGCCCGCCGTAAGTAGTGCCGCCTCCAATACCCACACCCACCCGCAACCCGCAACCCGCCCACCCGCTAACCCGCTAACCCGCTCCTTTCCAGCACCTTGCAAAAAAGGTTAAAAAAAACCGCAAAAAGCCATTGCCAAACCAAAAAAGGGGCTTATGTTTGCACCCGCAAAACGGGGTACGGATTTGCAAAGAAGTTCCTTAAAAAAAACCGGATTAAAAAAAATCGAAAAAAACTTCAAAAAAGTTTTGGTAGGTTAAAAAACGGTTTTATATTTGCACCCGCTTAACAAGGAAACGCGTTAACGAGGAAGATAAAAAAGTTCATGGACATATTGAATTGACAGCGTAAGGTTCGTATTGGAAACGATACGAATCGACAAAGAGAAC
>JBKEDS010000064.1:0-29445 GCA_047975545.1 Flavobacteriaceae bacterium
ATTTATGAATTTCGGATAAGTCGTTTTTCTTATTTGTTATTGTAGGTAAAATATTCCCTTAAAACCTTTTTTAAACATTACCATAAGTAGTGAAAACATTGGTTTCAATGCCAAAACGAGTACCATTCTTTCAAGTGGGACTTGTTTTTGGCGCTTCCTTGTTTTCTTTGCTGCATAGGCGAAGTCCGTAATTAAATGGGTATTCGTATATCAAGGTTTAAAACAAATTGCGACAATATTTAAACAGGGCATGAACATGTTTAATAGATACTTAAAAAATGGGATTTCAAAAGCAATTGCAATATTGTTGTTAATGTTTCCTTTGCTTGCGGCAACAGCACAAACAACGCCTGTGCCCGATGCCAATTTCGAGAATTTTTTAATCGCCCAGGGCATTGATACCAATGGCGCCAACGGCAATATTTTAAATGACGATGCCGCTGCGGTTACCGCTTTAAATGTTACCACAAACAACATAACCGATTTCTCGGGACTGGAGGCATTCGTAAATTTGGTTTCGTTTAATGCGGGAAGCAACCAGTTTACCACCTTGCCATTGAGTACTTTAACGGTTTTGGAGGAGCTTAGGTTCTCGGGAAACGATATTTTAGATAGCATAGATGTTTCGGCTAATGCGCAGCTACGGGTATTTATTGCGCGAGGCAGTGGCTCGGGAAGTGCTGCAACGATTATTTCAATTGACCTTTCGGTAAATACGCTTTTAGAAGAAATAGACGTTTATGACTTTAGGGATTTACAACAAGTTATTTTGCCGGACACCGATACCGTAGTCACCCTTTATTTATTGATACATAATCCTATTACGGTCGATTTATCAGGATACGATAATCTTGAAACCTTAGCGTTAAGCACAAATTTTAACAATACCTATGCTATAAATGCAACACTTCCTAATAATCAAAATACTTTAAAATCCATTCGATGCCAAGGTGGAAATATTATTAATGTAAATGTGTCTAATTTTTTAGTATTGGAAACACTTGTTCTTCAAAGTACAAATACGGAAACTATCAATTTACCCCAAACAAATACATTAACGGATATTAGTATATCGAACCACAATATTTCCAATATTTCCTTTGCGGATGCTCCCATGCTTGAAAATTTATCAATTACCCGAAAAAATACCTCAGGGCCTTTAACTATCGATATATCGCAAAATATGGTGCTGAAGAATTTGGATGCCAACAACAACAATATGACAAGTATTAATGTAAGCAATAATACGATTCTTGAAGATATTGACGTAAGAAATAACGAGCTAACTTCGCTTAATGTAACCCAAAATACATTGTTGGAAAATCTTTGGGCATCCAATAACCAATTGTCCAATATTGATGTTTCACAAAATACAGTTTTAAAGGTTTTAGATTTGGGGAACAATCTTATTCCAACCCTCAATATAACTCAAAATACCGAATTATTGCGGTTGTACGTTAACAATAACCTATTTACAGGAACTGGTTTGGATTTAACACAAAATACCGAATTAAATTATTTAGATGCTTCAGAAAATCAAATAGAGTCACTCGATATTTCCTATACGGATATAGCCGATCTTATACTCCACCATAATCTTTTTGCTACTACGGATATCATGCAGCAATATTTTAATCTTTCCTTGGCAAGAGGAATATTGCGTTCGGATTTGCTCGATGTTTCCTATAATCGTATCACCGGAGCGATACCCGATTTTACATCCTTGATAGATTATGCCAATACCTATAATTTTGAACTAAAATTCGATAATAACCAATTTCATTTTGGCGATTTTGAAAATGAGCATAGCCCCTATGTAGCGGCACTCAACACTCCTAATACAAATTTCACTTGGGCTAACATTTTCCGAACATATAGTTATGCCCCCCAAGACAAGGTAAACGCCATAGAAACGCCCACCCCCAATGCAGGCACTAACCTGACCTTGACCACAACGGTACGGGGCGCACAAAACCATTACCAATGGTTTAAGGACGGGGTGGCCATTACCGATGCGCCCGACAGCCCCAACTATACCCTATATAATGTAACCGATTGCGACAGCGGCGTGTACCATTGCGAAATAACAAGCGATTTGGTGCCTTTTGAAAATACTAATCCGCCCGGAACAAACAACAAAAACCTACTTTTGGTAAGAAACGATATTACGGTAACGGTACAAGGCTTAAATAAAAGCTGCGTAGCTTTGGTAAATCCTGCCAATGGCGCAACAAATGCACCTGTTAATATGGGATTGGAGTGGAATGCAGCGGCTGGTGCTTGTGGCTATATTTTAAGTGTAGGCACCAATGCGGCGGCTAATAACGTAATAAATGCCGAAGATGTGGGGGTAACAACGGTATATAATTTTACAAACAATTTAGACCCTAACACCACTTATAACGTTGTTGTTACACCGTATTTTTCCGATGGAAATATAAGTGGCTGTACCTTACAAAGTTTTACAACATCTACGCAATCCGTCGCTCCGGCGTGTAGCTCATTAATTGTTCCTACACATGGAGAAACCAATGTTTATGTTGGAACATTGTTAGAATGGACAGCAGCCAACGGAGCCGATGGGTACTATTTAAGCGTGGGTACTTCGTCAGGAGGGGCCAATATTGTTAATAATGAAAATATTACAGATGGCAATACCACAACCTATAACCTTATGGCCAATTTGCCTAATAATACGCAAATTTTTGTAAACATAACACCGTACAATGCTTTGGGCAACGCAACCGCATGTCAGGAGTATTCATTCACAACAGAATCCGCAACAGTTGTCCCAACGGCACCAAGTTGCGCCACCATAACCACGCCAACCGCCAACGCTACCAACGTAAGCATAAGCAGTAACATTGTTTGGGGAGCAGTGGCCAATGCCGATGGCTATTACGTTAATATTGGCACAACTTCGGGCGGTACCGACGTGGTTAATAACGAACAGGTAACGGGAACAACTTACGACCCTGCCACCGATTTTCAGGAAAACACGATTTATTACGTAACGGTAACCCCGTACAATACGCAAGGTAATGCTACGAACTGTGCAGAAATTAGTTTTACAACCGAAACCCTGCCAACAATACCCAATTGCACAACCATTACACTATCACAAAATGGAACGGATATAAGCATTACATGGGATGCGGTTAGTAATGCCGATGATTATGTGGTTACTTTAGGAACGGCTTCGGGCGGTAACGATGTGCTTGAAATTACAGTAACAGGCACCTCGTTTCAGGAACAAGTTGCGTTTGTTTACGGTACAACCTATTATTTAAACGTAATACCCCGTAATGCGGTTGGCCTTGCTGAAAATTGTGAAGGCTCTGAGGAAACTTTCATTATCGATGCACCGCCGACAATACCCGATTGTACAGCTTTAACAAGTCCTGTAAATGGTTCGGCAGGGGTTTCTGTTTCAACTGGTTTAACATGGAATACCGTAGCCGAAGCCACGGGCTACAAACTACAAATAGGAACGTCGTTTAACGGAAGCGAAATTTTACAGCTAACCGATGTAGGTAGCATAACCGCTTACAACCCTGTTAACGATTTCCCCGAAAACACAACCATTTACGTAACCGTTATTCCCTACAACGCACAGGGCGATGCCGCGAACTGCACCGAAATTAGTTTTACCACCGAAATCCTGCCAACAATACCCAATTGTACAACCATTACGCTATCGCAAAACGGAACGGATATAAGCATTACATGGGATGCGGTTAGTAATGCCGATGATTATCTGGTTACTTTAGGAACGGTTTCGGGCGGTAACGATGTGCTTGAAATTACAGTAACAGGCACCTCGTTTCAGGAACAAGTTACGTTTGTTTACGGTACAACCTATTATTTAAACGTAATACCCCGTAATGCGGTTGGCCTTGCTGAAAATTGTGAAGGCTCTGAGGAAACTTTCATTATCGATACGCCGCCAACAGTACCCGATTGTACAGCTTTAACAAGTCCTGTAAATGGTTCGGCAGGGGTTTCTGTTTCAACTGGTTTAACATGGAATACCGTAGCCGAAGCCACGGGCTACAAACTACAAATAGGAACGTCGTTTAACGGAAGCGAAATTTTACAGCTAACCGATGTAGGTAGCATAACCGCTTACAACCCTGTTAACGATTTCCCCGAAAACACAACCATTTATGTAACCGTTATTCCCTACAACGCACAGGGCGATGCCATAGGTTGTACCGAAGAAAGCTTTGTTACCGAAAAACCCGATTTTATAGCAAAGGAGCGTTACGGCATTTCTCCAAACGGCGATGGTATTAACGATTTTTGGGAAATTGAGGGCATAGAAAATTATCCAAGTAATACCGTTTCCGTATACAACCGTTGGGGCGATATGGTATTTCAAAGTTCGGGTTACGATAACAGTTCTAATGTGTTTTATGGCGTGGCCAATAAATCGACAGCAATGGGAGCGGATAAACTGCCAAATGGCACGTATTTCTTTCACATAAAAATAAAAGGAAGTGCTGCTGTTAGCAACGTAAAAGGGTTTTTGGTGCTAAAACGATAATAATTTAAATGAAGACGATATATACATACACACTAATTATTGCCATACTGGTAATCGGGCATAAAAGTTGGGGGCAACAAACGGCTTTGTTTCCTGAGTATAACTATAACCCGTTTGTTGTAAATGCCGGATATGCCGGTATGGCTAATGGTTTAGAGGCCACTTTTAGCAATTACGGCTATATTAATAATATAGAGGGAAGCCCGAAAACATTAACGTTTAGCTTACATGGGCCATTGGCCGAAGGAAAAATGGGGCTTGGCGGCGCCATCCTGCGCGACGAAATAGGCGTAACCAACTATACCCATGCGTATGCGGCGTATTCGTATAAAATATTTTTCGATTTTAAGGAGAAAATCCGCCCGTATTGGCAAATTTACGATGCCAATGTGCTGTCCTTCGGGCTTACCGCCGGAATACAACAGTATAACGATAATTTGTTGGACTTGGGCATAACCGACGATCCCGAGTTTTCCCAAAACATAAGCGCCACCATTCCTACGATTGGCCTTGGTTTTTTGTATAACTGTGCCAATTTTTATGTGGGTATTTCGGCACCGAATATTATGGGCGATAAATTGGCTTCCCAAGACGATTTAAATTTATCCAATCCGGTTTATGGGTATTTTGGTTACCGATTTTACACCAGCCGTTTCGAGGAATTTATGATAAAACCCAGCGCCTTGTTAAAGTACGAAAATGGTGCGCCCATGCAAGTAGATGTTAACGTATCGGCCAATTACAAAAACAAATTGGAACTTGGGGTAGGGTACAGGAGCAGTGCTTCGGCTAACGTTATGGCGGGTTTCTACTTGGCTAATAGTTTCAAATTTATATATTATTACAATTTTGGGCTTAACGATGCGCTATTGGGCAATAGCCACGGATTGGTTATGTCCTATGTATTTAAAAGTAGGTTTTAAATAAGGTTGAATCTTTTGTTTTTTGGTAGGATATTTTCAAACGCCATCAGTTCCTTATCCAATTTCGTCGATAAAATCCGTGCAAACTTCTATTTCGTTTTCAAAAAGCGGTATCGTGTTTTAAGTTTGGCGAAATAAATCAGTATTAACCTTTAACAAAAAACATATGAAAACCGTAAACATCCATTCACTTTCAGCCTTAAAAAAGGCCAGTATGTTAGCCCTTTTACTTCTTATGTTTTCTTTTATGAATTGCTCCAGCGACAACGACTCAGAGGAAACAGCCGAAGAAACTGAAGAAACCGATGATACCGATGACGACACCACCGACACGGGCACGATTTCTATTACCGACGGCGCTTCGTCCGGAACGGCCGAGGGCGACACCAGTAACGATGCTGCCGATGAGGACGATATTTTGGCCAACTCAACTTTCGATACCACCGTTTCCATAGTATATTCCGGAACTTCGGCAACTGTAACCAATCCGCTCGACGGCAATGGCGTTACCGTAACACAGGACAATGGCGATATTACCGTAGAGGCTACCGTTGCGGGCGTTCAGTACAACCTTTCGGGAACCACTACCGATGGCTCGTTTAAAATATATAGCGAAAAGAAATTTTTAATCAACTTAAACGGCGTAAGCATTACCAATAGCGATGGTCCGGCCATTAACAACCAATCGGGAAAACGCACTTTTGTCGTGCTTAGCGACACCAATAGCTTAACCGATGGCGCTACTTACAGCAATATTCCCGATGACGAGGATGCCAAAGCTGCCTTTTTTAGCGAAGGCCAGTTAATTTTTAGCGGTTCGGGCACCCTTAACGTAAAAGGAAACTACAAGCACGGTATTGCCAGCGACGATTACGTTAGGGTAATAAACGGCACGATAAACGTAACGGCAGCGCCTTCCGACGGTATCCATACCAACGATGCTTTTATTGCCGATGGCGGCACCATAAGCCTTTACGTTGAAAGCGATGCCATAGAGGTTGAAGAAGGCTACATTGTAATAAACAACGGTACTTTTGAAATTAATGCGGGCGACGACGGTATTGCGGCGTCCTACGAAACCGATACTACCATAGACCCTTATGTAACCATTAACGGCGGCGATTTTGTAATTGTTGCTGCAGGCGAAGGTATCGAGAGTAAAACTACCTTAACCATAAACGACGGCTCCTTTGAAATTGAAGCCGTAGACGATGGTTTAAACGCAGGTTCGGCCATATATTTTAACGGAGGAAGCCTTTACGTTAACAGCTCTACCAACGATGCCATAGATTCCAACGGTACGCTAACCATTACGGGCGGAACTATCGTGGCCATTGGGGCAGCCGCTCCCGAAGCCAGTTTCGATAACGATAACAACACTTTTAAAATAACAGGCGGTAACCTTGTGGGAATTGGCGGTTCGGCCAGCACACCAACCAGTAGCGCCACTACCCAGCATACGGTTGTTGCCGGAAATTACGGCTCGGCAAATAGCATATTGCACATTCAGGCTGCCGATGGTACCGAAGCCCTAACCTTTTTAGTGCCAAAAAGCTATAGTACTATGGTGTTTTCTAACGGAAAAATGGAAGGCAGTACAACCTATAAAATATTTAAGGGCGGAAGCGTAAGTGGTGGCGAAGATTTCCACGGCCTTTATACCTCTGGAACATATACCGCAGGTACGCAACAAAGTACCACATTTACAACCAATAGCACCGTAACGCAAGTAGGCGTAACCGGAGGAAGATAAAAGAATTAGTTAGTAGTTAGTAAAATTTGATTTAGTTTAGTTTGTAAGAAAGCTGTCCGGAAAGGGCAGCTTTTTTAATTTAGTTGGCAACCAATAAATTACGAGCCGCTTTTTCCGAACATTTTTGGTATTTAGAATAGGCTTTTGCAGCCCGGGTTCTAATCTGTTCGTTGGTGTCTTGGTTTACATAACCCGATAGCGCATCGTGGATAATATAGGCTTCGGGCGCCATAAGCCCCGTGGTCCAAACTAACGGATTTACATTAGCATTTTTTAAATGTGGTTGAAAAAAACGCTTGCTATAACAAGCCAAGATAATAATGTCGCGCTGTTTTTGGTCGGTATTGGCTAACTTTTTCGTAAGGGTAAAATCCATTAAACCATCATGGCCTATATACGATATTAATTGAGCGTTACCGTTAATACCCAATGTTTTGTTTTTAACGAGGAGCGTGTCCTTTAAAATACCCGCACTGCTTTTTAAAAAATCGGTTGTAGTTTGCTTTATGTGCTTGCCGTTGTAGGCATCGGCAACCAAGTAATAATTTTTGGTGTTGTGCTTAAATACCAAGCGTTCCAAAATAACCGAATCCCGTGTTTGGGTTTTTAGTAATTGCCATTCGGTGCTGCGCTTAAAATAGGTTTTAACGCCGTAGGCCGCACCCCAGTATAAATTGTTTTTGGGGTCCTGTCCGTTGCCAATTCCTTTGGGAACAGGCACTATGCCTTGGTATTTATTGTCGCAAAGCGCAACCAAAACATGGATAATCTTGGCATTGTTATCAAATTCTATAAAATTTTCTTGGGTGGCTTTGTTGTTTTCAATTTGGGCAGTTTCTAAAGTTTTATGGTTTTCGTTTTTATAACGGCACTGTACAAATAAAAACAGGACGGTAATGGCAATGATATACTTCTTCTTCATCCTTTAACTTTTTTTTCTTCTTTTAGAGCTGTTTTTTGGAGCTGTTTTTAGTTTGTCCCATTCAGTATACAAAACGCCTAATTCTTTTCGGTGGAAAAAACAAGCTGCAAACGAAACTATAAACAACGAAAGCCAAATAAACAACAGTTTAATGCCCGATGTGCCGCTAAACATAAGCAGTATTTGGCTTACAAACCCAACAAGCCAAGTTAGGGCAATGTTAATGCCCAGCCATGTGTAATGCGCCTTTAGGTTGAATATTTGCGAGAGGACATAAAGGAATATCCCCGCAGTAAAAATAAACCCGAAAGCTGCCCAAAATACCATGATTTGGGGGTTGCCTTCTATGTATTCTATAAGTTGAAGCATATTTTATTTAATAGGTGTTTTCGCAAGGAATAACGACGAAACAATCTGTGGAATACAGACGGTTTCATTGTATTAGCAGTGATGTTTGTAATGCAATATTTTTTCAATTTTAAAATTTAACGCCATCGTACTTTTTTTCGTATTCGGTTATGCGCAGTAAGGTTTTGTCCTGATAGCCCATGAGTCTGGCAAAAATAACTTCGGGAAATACGTGGGTGCCAATATTGTAGGCGTTAACACTTTCGTTAAAAAACTCGCGGCGGTCGGCAATGGCGTTTTCTATTTCGGAAACCCGTTGTTGCAGCATTACAAAATTATTGTTGCTCTTCAGGTCGGGATAGTTTTCGGAAACGGCAAAAATGGATTTTACGGTTTTTTCTATTTCGTTCGAAATCTCGATTTTTTCATTTGCCGAACTGGTGTTTAAAAAGTTGGTGCGCAATTGGGTTAGCTTGTTTAGCACGCCTTCTTCGTATTTCATGTTTTCTTTTACAACGGCAATTAAATTGGGTATTTCGTCTGCCCGCTGCTTTAATAGCACGTCGATATTGGCAAAGGCTTTATCGACGTTAAACTTGAGCATAACCAAGCGGTTATAGGCGTTTATACTTGTTGTTACAAGTCCGAGAACGAGTAGCCCGATAATGGCTAAGGCAATAAGTGTTGTCATGGTTTTGTGTGTTTAATTGATGTTGATGGGCTGGCTGCTTTTGGTGGGGGCGCCAGCTCTAAAGTATCTAAATTAATTTCGGATTTGTAATAAAATGGGGCTTGGGTTTCGTTGGGCGAAAGGTCTTGTTGTTCGTCGTTTTTAAACAGAAGCGCTTTCATTTTAACAATAAATTCGGGCTGTTCAACTGTTATTTTGTCGTTTTTTAGGCTTATGGGCGTTATTAAAATAAGGGCGGTTATAAACGCAAAATAGCTTAGGTATTTTAGCCCCGAGTTCATTAAGGGCTTGTATTTGTTGTACATGTTTACCTTGTGCGTGGGCGAAATGGCAAATACGTTTTTAATGGTGTCTTTTTGAAAAACGGGTTGGTTGTGTGCCTTTAAACCGGCGCTGCCCACAAGCAGCATTGTGTCGTTTTCCTTTAGTAAATACTGGGTATAGCGTTTTCGGCTTGAAGTGTAGCGTTCGTCTATATCTACCCCGATAAGTTCAAGGTTTTCGGGCAGTACTTCGATTTCGCCAGTTTCGTCCTTAACCCGAAACGGATTTATTTCGGTTTCGGAAAAAATGGTGGAATAGCTGTCCTTACCATCTTTATCGGTTTTAACAGCTTCAATTTTATAATGGTATCCAATACACGGTTTGCTGCCTATTGGCGAAATTTTTGGGGTGTCCATAAGCAGTTCGCCTTCGATTTCGGCAAGTCCCATGGCGAGCGAACGGATTTTTGAAGTGGGCAAAATATGCTGAAAGTTATAAAACCGCTTTCGGTTGCTGGGCAGCAATGCCGAAGCTACGGGTATAATAATGAACAGGAAAATAATCATGGTTGGGCCAAAGGCGAAAAAAGCTACCGAAAATAGCAGGCTGCCAATTATGGCTAATATTTTTTTCCACGTAGGTTTGGGTTTAATATTGTGTTTTAGGTTGAATTGTTTTTCGGCTTTATGGTTGTCCATCCGTTCTTTTGTCCCTCCGTAAACAATACCTATAAATACTATTGGAAAAGTGGCAATAAACAGAAAAATCATTAGCGGCATGCAAAGCGGGCTATATACAAAAAAGAGTAAAATTTCTAAACTTGGATATAAAATGAAGAGCAGCCAGCTTTTAAATTTTAACTTGAACAACCCTTTTAAGGCAACCGTTTGAAACAAGGCCGCGCCCAAGCAAAAAATAATGTAAAATAGCACTTCGGAAAAAGCGGGGCGTTGTTGGGCAAAGTCTAAAAAGTCGTGCATTTTTAAAAACCGGATTAATTGTGCGCAATTTAAAGCAATTTGCCCTTCATATAGCCATCAAAACCGTCTTTATACTGGTTGGCTATGGTAATACGCTGTTTTCCTATTATAATTTGGCTGCGCTCCAAACTGTCTATTTTATCCAAGGCCACGATAAACGACCTATGAACACGCATAAAGTTACTGGATGGCAACTCGGTATCTAACTTTTTAAGGCTTATTAGCGACAGTATGGGCTTGGGCTCGCTTAGCAGGTAAAATTTGGCATAATCCTTCATGCCTTCGATATACAAAATATCGTTAAGCTGTATTTTAAGCTGTTTGTATTCCGATTTAACAAAAATAAATGCCTTGGTTTCGGCTTTTTGGCTTTCAGGTTGTATTTTGTTTTTTTCAACCAAGCCCAAAACTTTATTGGCGGCATTTAAAAACTCGGTATAGTTAAAGGGTTTTAGCAAATAATCCACGGCGTTTACTTTGTAGCCGTCTATGGCATATTGGTCAAAAGCCGTTGTAAACACCAATTTTGTGGTTTTTGGTAGGTTTTTGGCAAATTCCAAACCGTTAAGTTCGGGCATTTGTATGTCGGAAAACAGTACGTCTACGGGTGGGTTATGGGTAATGTACTCCATGACCTCGAAGGCGTTTTCGCAGGCTGCTTTTAGCTCTAAAAACGGGGTTTTTTCCACGTAGCTTTTTAATAGGGCTAAGGCCATGGGTTCGTCGTCTACAATTAGGCATGAAAGTTTTTGCATAAAATGGAGTTTTTCTGCCTAAAAATATAAAAAAATCCTGACTTGTTGTTGTGTGTTAATGTTTTGGGTTGGTTGTTTTTTAGGGCATTGGTTGTAAACCTTCCCATTTTACGTTCCATTTTCCGTCTTTGGGAAATCCTGGGTTTTCAATGGTATTTCCATCAAAACCGGCGCACATTAATGCTACGGCAGACAAAACGCCTCCATTTCCCGGTAAATATAGGGTAAGCCGCGGCGTTTGGTAATTATGCCCATTGGGTAAATAGGTGTTGGTTGTTTCGTTTCGCAATAAGGCCTTAACGGCATCTTCGGGCCTGTTAAGCCTTGTTGCTGTCATGGCTTCTAAAGGGAAGTCCCAGCCCCATGTATGGTTCCAATGCCATACTTTATTGATCGTGTCGAAAGTTTTGTTCATTACGGACACATCGACGTATCCCGTATTTGGCACAAAGCCTAAAGCGCCCAAAACGGCAGGGTGGTCTATGGTATGCTCGCTCGTTGGCGAGTATGAATTTGGTACGCTTTCGGCGGATAGATATACGCCGTCTTGTTGCGCCATAGGCGATAATTTATCGATTATGGTTTGCCATTGCGGTTCGGGTGCCATGCCCAAGCGTTTGCGCCATTGTTGTGCTATTGATAATCCCCATACCCAATACGCTAACTCAAAAGGTGGATTATAGGTTTCGAACTTGTTGAAACATTCTTGCGCCGGAATTATGCCTTTTCCTAAAATATAACGGTCGTTTTCGGTATCGTAGTACGGAAACGAGGCCATAAAATCGGCTGTTGAAAAAATAAGTGTTTTGTACCGCTCTAAATTTTCTGCGGTAGGGTTGTTTCGGTAAATTAACTCGGCCAAATAAATAATATGGGGTTGTTGCCATATTAAAAACGAACCTACGTTCGATGGGGCTTCATTGGCGCTATGGTCGGTCATTTTTTGCCACCGTACGCCTTTATAGCCTTGTCGTTCGGAAATTAATTTGGCTTTGTCGTAGGCATTATAATACCAATCGATGCTTTTTTCCAATAATTCCGTTCGGCCCCAAAGCGGGTAATGGGCGCTATGCCACCAGTACATTTCCATATGGGGTTTGCCAAACCAACTGTTGTAGGTTAGCCCCGTTTCTTGTATGGGGTAATGCCCTGCGCATTGCGAGCGGGTTAGGTATTGCGATAGTATTACCCGTCTTTCGATTTCGAATGCCCTGGGATCGGTACATTCCGAAAAGTCGACTGCGCCTCCCGATTGCCAAAATTGTTCCCAACCGGCTATACTGCTTTGTTCAATTTCATTAAAAGCAAGTACTTGGTTTGTGTTTTTTGGCGAAAAGCCTACTGAAAATTCAAAACTGTTTTCGGTCTTGGGTTGAATGGTAAAATAATGGGGTTTTATTTGTGTTGCAACACCTTCTACATTTAAAGACGTTTTTACGGTATAGGTGTCGTTATCTAATACTCTGTTAAACAGGAATGTGCTTTCGTTTTCTTGGTTAACAACGGTTTTATGTAAATTGTCATGTGTGTAATTTGTGCCCCTATCGGCAAATTCGTTGGTTGGATAGGGAAATCTGAATTTCAATTTAATTCGGCCTTCATTAATTAATGATGATTCTACTTTTGCGGCAATAACGTCTTTGTTGGTATGGGCGTAGGTGGTAATTTTTATGGGAATATTTTCTACGGAAAAGTGGCTTTCAATCTTTCCCGTCCAAAGATTTAATTCTTGGTTAATGTTTTTTAAGTCTTCGGGTGTGGCCAAAGTGCCGTTGGATTTAATAATTTCCAAACCAATATTGCCCAATTGGAGCCTGTGCGGGTTTGCCCTAAAATAGTCGGCGGCATTGCCTTTTCGTGTGTCTTCCCTGTTTTGTATGGCGTATAGGGCATTGTGGTCGCCATTGAAATTATAGTCCATTAAGGTTTCGTTAAATTGAAAATTGTTTGTGTTGGGAGAGGTGTGCCATCCCCATTCCGACTGCGTTCCCAAGGGTACGCCATTTTTATAAAATTCGGGAAAGGACTGTAAGCCCGTAACATCGACAGTAAAAGCAAACGCTCCGTTCCCTACGTTTAATGAGGCTAAAGTATCCACGGATGTAATTTTAACATTATGCCTTGTAACTACTGCTTTTCGGTTTATTTTTTCGGGAGCGATAGGTCCTGTTTTTTCTTTGCATGAAAATGTACTTATTATTGTAAAGGTTAGGATAGAAAGCCATTTTGTTGTTTTCATGGTATGTTTTGTTTAGTTAATTTTAAAAATAAATCCGGAAGCCGTTTCGTATTTTCCGCCTTGAGATGCCGTAAACAAATAGGCTGGTTTGTTGTTTAAAAACAGTATTTGGGGGCGTTCGGAACGACCATAACGGTTTAAATGTTTTGGTGCCGGAGGTTGTTGGGTATATTTGTTTAATTCCTGATAGCCAATTTCGGGCTCGGACCAATGTATCCCATCTTTAGAGTGCATGTACAGCCCATTGTCTATACCATAAACCCCCAGATCGCGAGCTAACATGTGAAATCCGTTTTTGTCGTGCCAAGTAAAGGCGTCTTCACATTGTTGGTTGTTGCCCATGGTATGAAAATCGATTACAGGATTTTCGCCGTATTTTACATAGGGACCTTCCAAGGCTTTTGCTATTGCCAAGCCATATTTTCTGTTTCCGCGAATTTTAAATTTTGGGTGTTCGTAGCCTTCTGTGTTAAACGATTTGTAATACAGCCAATATTCGCCATTAGGATGTTTAAAAAAAGAAGGGTTTGTTGTGCAGTGGTCGTCCCATTGGCCTTTTTTTCCTGGATAAAGCAAAGGCTCGTTAGGGCGTTTCCACGGGCCGTAAAGCGAGTTGGATGTGGCCAGGCCTATGCGTTGTGTGTTTAATTTTCCATTGGAATTCCCCATGAAAAATAAAGCATATTTGCCATCGATGTAATGAATACTTGGGTTGTGGCAGGTTGTGGCGTCCCAAAATCCTTCGCCGCGCGGGGCTAAAACGGTGCTTATATACTTGTAAGGGCCTTCGGGTGTGTTGGCTACGGCGTGGGCTATTTCCGAGGCATGCGTCCATCCGCTCATACTTTTAGCCTTTGGCCAACGGGACAGAAACACATGGATTTTGCCATCAGGTCCTTCAATGGGGCTATTGCACCAAACGTAATAATCCTTAAACTCCAAAGCCCTGCCAATAGGCGACAGGCGTTTTTCGAAATTGGACAGTTTAGGTGTTTGGTAATTGCCAAATAGTATTTGATTTGCAAACGTGGGCAGGCAGCTTCCCAAAGAAGCCATCAGGCTTGTTGTTATAAATTCTTTTCTGGTCATGTTATTTCCTTACAAGGGTTATGCTCATCAAGCCAATAATTACATCGTTGGCAACTGCCTTAATTTCAAGGGTTTTCAGGGTTTTATTGGCGTTTAAAGGCAAATCTAAAATAGTAGCGGCTCCGCCATCTATACCATAATCGCTAAAACCTTTTATTGGGGTGAAATTTTTAAAGTTTCGGGTAATTTGCCCTGTTTTTAAATATAGCCTTGGCGGTTTTGGGGCATTGGTGGTAAAAGCCAAGCCGTCTACAAAATAATCCTGTTCTATGGGCCACCAATTTTCGGGGTTTTTTAAACTTAAAGTTTCAAAAGAACCATCGGTGTAGTGTATCACGATTTCGCCATTGGTAAACCTGCTTTGCATGGGGTTTGTAGTGCCAGCCATAATAAAATAGGCGTGGGGCGATTGCCCTTTTAGCGGAATTTTAATTTGCTTTGGGAAATTATCCCATTGCGATACAAAGACTATGTTTTTTGAACTTGTTTCCGAAGGGGTTTTAAACGGGATGTTTTGGGGGCCAACAATAGTATTGTTTTTGCCCGCAGCAAGGCGTAAACCGGAATCGTCTATTTTGGGCTTTACGTGCGGGTAGCACCAGTTGCCAATGCCCTGGGTTGGTAGTTGCAGGGTTGGCGATGTTGGCCTCGGGCTTAAATAGTGTTGCTCGAAAATAGCGCTAACGTTACTGTTAAAAGCATCTTCAAGGTTTACCATTTCAAATGTTGTGTCTTCTGGTAGTTTTTCATCCCAATTTTGAAATTCCGATTCTTTTTTTGTTTTTAAAACAGTTAAATGGATGGGTTGCCACCAAACCATATTATTTTGCTTTAATTGAACAAAAAACGTTTTGTGGCCTTGCTCGGCTTCAATTTTAAAGTTTAATTGATTTGTTGTTTTTTTTAATTCTGAAATAGCCAATTGCGGATTAAAAACAGTAATGATTTCGGCTTTTTTTGTTGAAAACGATTTAATGTCGTTTGGGTTGCCCGTAAATTCAAAATCCGGCCGTTCCAATTTTTCCGTTTTCCATTTTATTTGAATGGTATATTGTTTTTTATAAGGACTTTCAATAATTAATTTTGGGGTTCCAATAGCGGTTTCATCAAAGGCCCAATTTGCTTTTTCGCCATTTATTTTTACAAATTCAACCCCTGCGTTAAAAGTGTTTATTTCCAAACGAAGCTTCATTGGGGTTTTAAAGTTAGATTCGATATGGTATTCTGAAATCATATCTTTTTTATGAAAATCAATACTGATATCAGGTATTTTTAATGAAGCATTGTTCCACTCGCTGGGAAGTCCCGGTTTTATGTGCAATGTGTTTTCAATAGCATTTGGGTTAATGCCAAAAAGCCCTTCGACCAATGAACGGGTGGCCATACCAATAGGGTCGGCAAAATCGCGGTATAGTTCGCCCCGCATGGCATCGTAATACGACAGTTGCTGAAAATTTCCCGGCGAAGCCCCGAGATACATGCTTTCAATTAAGGCGCTTTCCCATAATTTATAGGCTTTTTTGGGTCTGTTTCCTTGCCAGTACGCCAAAGCGGTATGTAAATTTTCGGCTAAAGCCACATTGTTAACCGACCATGTGTAGGGTTGCCAGTTGGTTGTTGAAACCAATTGTAAATCGGTTTTTTGCAAACCATTGGCCTTTACTGGGATATGGGGGATTTGGGTGTCTATATAACGTAAGGACTGATACGCTTGAAATTTATTGGCAATACCTTCATCCAGAGCATGGTAAATGGTCCAAATACCGGGGTAGTCGTGTGTTAATTGGTTTCCGAGCAAATCTTTATACTCGGCAAAAACGCCTTTTTGAGATAACCAAAGTTGTTCTGCAATTGTTTTTTTTATAAGTGCAGCCTCATTTAAATAAGGTTCGGGGTTTTCTCCTAAAAGCTTTGCTATTTGTGCCGTTAATAAATTTGCCGAATAATTGTACGCTGAGGCATAGGTAACGCCACCACCGCTATATTGTAGGGCATCGCTTGCCCAAATAGCGGCATAGGCATCGTAAAGGCCGTCGTTGTCGGTATCGAAATTGCGCTTTTCCCATGCCAGGTGCCGTTGTAACACGGGCCACATTTTACGCATAAAATCCAAATTGCCTGTCCATTGATAGCTTCGCAATAGTTGGTTAATAAATACCGAATTCATATCGTAGTGATGTGCAATGGTATTGTTGTTGGGACGGCGACTAATATACCCGCGGCTAAACATGGCCGTGCCCAATACTTCTTTTTGTCGGGCAAAGTTCCTGAAACTGTCCAATACAACAGATCCTGTTTCCGGTTCCAAAACTTGCGAATTTGCATAGCTTTTAAAATGGCTTTTTGCTCTATCGTGCCAACCTAATGGATTTGCCGCATAAGCCCCCCGCCAGGCATTTAAGTGCATGCGCCATGCCACGGCACCGTGTAAATACGCCGATGGTTCCCATATAGCATCGGCAGCAACAGCCAATGTGCCTCCCAAAGTATTAATAAACGCATCGGGGGTTTTTAGGGTAATGCGTTCCCGTAGCTGTTTTGTTTTTTGTTGGGCTTCCAAAAATTCATGTTCTATTTCTAATTGGTTTGTTTTGGATAAATGTTGGTTGTGTTCTAATTTCCAAAATAATGGGGTATTGTGTTGTTGTGTTACTTTACCAATAATTACAGGTAGGTGTTGTACTTTTGATTGCAACAATGCTAATGGTTTTGCTTCTAAATTGGCATCAACCAATTTTAGGTTCGATTTTGGAAAGTAGCCTGTTATCGTTTTGTTGTTTCCGGTTTTTTCTTTGTTGCTTTCCGAACCAAAATGCAATAAAAAAGAGGTGTCGTTTAATTTATATTGATTGTTTATACAGTATTCTGGAAGTTGGTAAAATACCGACTCGGGGTCGGCACCAATATCGCCATCGCGATAAAATTTTTTGCCCGAAGCCCCGCCGTAACACCAAACCAAATTAACGGTTTCGGGAATGTTTTTGGTTTCTAGCTTTAGTAACATAGCTTCGTCTTGGGCATGGGCAAGAACTTCTAATTTTATACTTCCGTTTTGCAATAGCGCATCCCGGATTTCGTATTGCATAACACCGGGAATGTATTTGGTAGTAATGGAATCGCTTTCGGTTAGCCATTTACCGGTTTCGCTTGTAACAATTCCTAATTTAAAATTGCCTCCCATTCCGGGTAAGTATAAGGCAAATTCGGGTAAATCGCCTGTTTCTATCCTAAATCCAGTATGGGTGCCGTAAAGGGCCCTGTTGAATTTTTTTGTTCCTTTGTTTAAAAGAAAGCTTTCGTTTTCAGGTGTGTAATGAAATGGTCGGGTAGAAGCGGTTTCAATCTCTTGGGCATTGGAATGCTGTTTGCCAATCCACAATGAAAGGACAAAAAGGACAAAAAGTGTTTTGTTATAGTCCATACTTTGTTTTATTGTTGCGAATAAACCGCATCCGTAAATGTAACCCCAACAGTGTTTTTTAATGCTACTTTAGAACTATCGGTTGCAATAATATGCACATTGTTAAGTGTCCAATTGGCGCTGTAACTTATTTGTCCGGCTGTTTTTGCTTCTATACTAACGTTGTTTAGCGTAACATTATCGATTATAGAATTTTCCAATCCGTTTACGTTAATGGCTATTTCTGCACTTTTAACGTCTATGTTGCTAATGGTAATATTTTTAAAAGTAGGAATGCCTTTCGAGGGCGGATCAACTTGGGTCAACATTTTTTTCCAATGCTCGGGAATGGAGTCTTTGTCGAAGCCCTCCGGTAACTTGGAATAACTGTAAGCCGGGTTCCAGTTCATGCCCACCTGCATAAAAGTACGCACGCTGTCCATTTTTATATTGTCCAGATGAATATCTTCAACTGTACCGCCCCTGTTGGTTGCCGATTTCATGTTTAGTCCGTTTTTTGTGCCTAATCCTTTAATGTTGGATACGTAAACATGCCGAATACTTCCTGCTGTTTCGCTGCCCAAGGTAAACAGGCCGGCACCTTTACGGGCAATACAATCCTTAATAACCACGTACTCGGTGGGTTTGTTTACCCGTTGCCCGTCCCAATCGCGTCCGGCTTTTAGGCAAAAATTATCATCGTTGCAATCTATATCGCAATTTTGCACTAAAATCCATTTGGATGAATCGATATCGATACCATCGGTACTGGGGCCGTGGCCGTCGATATTGTTTTTAATAATAAGCCCATCGACCGTTATTTGTTCCGAATACAATACCTGAACGGTCCAAAACCCGGCGTTTTGGATGTTTAAGTTGCTAATTAAAATATCTTTGGAATTGGACACTAAAATAGTTCTTGGGCGCTTGGCATCGTAATCGACAATCCAACGCAAACCACGGGGTTCGTAGTCGTTTTTTCGTAAATCCCAATAATAGTCCCAAAACACTTTGCCTTGGCCGTCGATAAGGCCTTGCCCCGTAACAATTGCGTTTTTTTGGTTTAAAACATTGATTAGCGCTGCGGGCCATTCCATTTCAATACCTGCAACACGGGTGTCGATAATGGTGTAATCGTTTATGTTTTTGCTGCCTTTTAGCGTAACACCCTTTGGTATTTCAAATTTCATATTTTCTTTTATAAACACCGATCCGGTAAGATAATCGCCAGGTTTAAACGTAACCGTTCCGCCGCTATTTTTGGCACAGGCGTCAATGGCTTTTTGTATGGCTGTTGTATTTAAAGTTTTGCCATCGCCTATGGCACCAAAATCGTTGGCGTAGTATACTTTGTCAGGTACGGAGAATGGTTTTGTACCCACTTTACCTACCCAATTTGGGATTTCTTTTTTGGTTTCGGGTTGGGAAGGCTCGGCTTTATCCTTACAGGATATTAAGGTTAATAGCGTTAGCGAAAGAATATTAAGGCACTTCATTTCTTTAAGTTGTTGTAGTTAAACTAATTGAGGTAACAGTAAATTTAAAATGAATTTTAAAACTATGTATCCTGTACATACATGTAAAAAGGGACCTTGAATTGTTTTCTTATTGAAAATAAGATGAGTGATTTTTAAAGGGTTTAAATTTTTTTAGCAACTAACAAAAAGAAATTTAACAAGGGAAGGCTTAATAAACCGAACAATGTTTTATATAAAAGGGTCAGATTATAAAATATTTAAAAATTAAAAAATAATGCACTGCCCTTACCTTTATTATGATTGTTTTAGTATATTCACCTATAAATCATCTATTTTAACGTATCATGCAATCGATTGAAATAAAAATTAACGAAACTTCGCGGGTACCAAAATACAAGCAAATTGTCGATTCGATAATTAACGATATTTCCAAGGGTAAATTAAAAATCGGGGCTAAAATACCGTCTATAAACGAGTTAAGTGAATCGTGCTACTTGTCCAGGGATACCGTTGAAAAGGCTTATAAAATCTTAAAGGACCAAAAAGTTATTATTTCGGTAAAGGGAAAAGGTTATTATACATCGAAAACCGATTTGATTTCGAAAATCCAAATCTTTTTTATGATTAACAAGCTTAGCTCGTACAAAATGATGATTTACAACTCGTTTGTTAACAGCATGGGCATTAATGCCCACGTAACCCTGTCGGTATACCATTGCGAAGAATCCATTTTTACCAGAACTTTGGAACGTAACTTGGGCGCTTTCGATTATTACGTTATCATGCCCCATTTTAAAACCGACGACCTGAACCATATCAGTGCCACAAGCGCCGTTCAGGACATGTTGGAAAAAGTACCAAAGGACAAACTTGTTATTTTGGACAATAATAAAATTGAAATTAAAGGGCAGTACGGTGCTGTTTATCAGGATTTTCAGGACGATATTTACGAAGCCTTAAAAAAAGGCGTGGATAAACTTAAAAAATACGACAAATTGGTTTTGGTATACCCATTTAAAACGGTTTATCCTTATCCAATGCGGATTGTGCACGGTTTTCGTAAGTTTTGTACAAAGTTCAATTACGACTACGAAATATTAAATGAAATTTACGACGATATGGAATTGGACAGCAAAGATGCCTACATAACCATAGAAGAAACCGATTTGGTAAATTTAGTACGCCAAATACGAAAAAAGAATTTAATATTGGGTACCGATGTCGGTATTATATCCTACAACGATACGCCTTTAAAAGACCTCCTGGGCATAACCGTTATAAGCACGCACTTTAAGGCCATGGGCGAAACGGCTGCTTACTTGGTGTTGAACAATAAGAAAGAAAAGGTGAAAAACGTATTTTCGTATATTGAAAGAAATTCTATTTAACCGCTTTTAACATAACAGTCCCCGATTTTAATCCCGCGCCCTTAACATCTACGGTTATGTTACCCGTTTCGGTTTCGGCCTGTACCAAAACTACCAGTTTGCCGCTAAACAGTTTCATGGTTGGTAGGTGAAATAGTTCCAACGATGTGGCATCGCCGTTGCAAGCTGCCCGATAGGTGCCTGCTCCTGTTACCTCAAAGCGTAATTGATTGGTTGCCGTAGGGCATGGTACGCCGTTTTTATCGACTGCCGAAACGGTTACAAAAGCCAAGTCTTCGCCATTGGCCTTAATGGTTTCGGTATCGGGGGTTAAAATTATTTTATGGGGTTTGCCCGCTGTTTTGGTTTCCTGTTCCGCAACGGGGTTGCCGTTATCGTCCAAAGCAACTACTTTAATTGTGCCGGGTTCGTATTTAACGTCCATCCACATTAATCGGTATCGGTTTTGCGGCGTGCTATTGTTTTTTGTTTGAACCCCCATGCTTTTTCCGTTAACAAACAATTCGGCACTATTATAACTGGTGTATACAAAAACCGGGGTTGTTTTGCCTTCGCGGCCTTCCCAATTCCAATGGGGCAAAAGGTGAAGGGTTTCGTCGTTTGTGTTCCAACGGCTTCGGTACAGGTAAAATCGGTCCTTTGGCAATCCTGCCAAATCGCTAATGCCAAAGTACGAACTTCTGGACGGCCATTTGGTGTCGTAGGGCGTTGGCTCGCCCAAATAATCGAAGCCTGTCCAAACAAATTCGCCAATAACCCATGGTTTGTCGTCTTGGAGTACAAAATCGTCGTCCGGCACGTTGGACCAACTGCAATATTCCAAATCGTAGGACGACGATTGAAAATCGGCATACTGCTTTGAATGTGCTTTTTCTACGGGAAATTTGTAAATGCCCCTTGAACTTACCGTTGAAGCTGTTTCGGAACCCAATAAGAAGCCTTGTGGAAAGCGCTCGAAGGCCTCTTCGTAAAGATGCACCCTGTAATTTAGTCCCGGAATATCCAACAATGCCCCAAAACCGGATTCCATGGTTGCCTTTACCTGGTCCATACCCACGGTTACGGGGCGGGTGGGGTCTTCGCGATGAAAAATATCCTGTAAGTATTTGGCGCGTTTTACACCTTCGGCGCCCCACTGGTCGGGTACTTCGTTGCCCGAGCTCCACATAACAATGCACGGATGGTTTCGGGTGGCATGGATAAGGTTTACCAAATCTTTTTCAACATCGGTTTCAAAATATAAATGATACCCGTTTTTTACCTTTGGCTTGACCCATTCGTCGAAACTTTCGGCCAAGAACATAAAGCCCATTTCGTCGCAAAGTTCCAATTGTTCTATCGAAGGCATGTTGTGCGAGCTTCTAATGGCATCGCAGCCCATATCTTTTAAAATACGTAATTGTCGGCGTAAGGCCGTTTTGTTTATGGCCGTACCGATAGGGCCTAAATCGTGGTGCAGGCACACGCCCTTAAACTTGCGTACTTTACCGTTTAGGCTAAAACCTTTTCCTGCTTCGTAGTTTATACTGCGAATGCCAAATTTGGTTGAGGTTTCGTCTGTTAGGTTTTCGTTTTTATAAAGTTTGGATACTGCCGTGTATAAATAAGGTGTTTCCGGACTCCATAATTTGGGGTTGGTAATGGCTATGTTTTGGTCGAATTCATTATTAAAAACTGTTGTGGATTTAAGGGATGCTACTTCGTTTCCTTCAGCATTTAAAATAGATGTAACCAACGTAAGGCCCGTACCCGAAACTTTGGTTTTTATGTTGGTTTTTGCCAATTCGGGCGTAACCATAGGCGTTGTAATATAGGTACCCCAATGGTCTACGCTTTCTTTGTTTTTAATTATAACGGTAACGTTTCGGTACAATCCGGCACCCGGGTACCAACGCGACGATTTTTCGCGGTTGTTTAAGTGTACGGCCACAAGGTTTTCGCCTTTTTTTACTAAATCGGTAATATCAAAATAAAAATAATTGTAGCCGTAGTTCCACTGGCCTACTTTGGTACCGTTTACAAAAATTTTGGGTTCGCTCATTGCACCATCGAACGTAATTAGTACTTTTTGGTTGTTTGTAATATTGGGCAAAGTAAACTGGTTTCGATACCAAGCTTGGCCAATATAGGGCAGGGCACCCGTACGCCCCGTTTTTTCGGTAGCTTCTTTTTCGTTGTTTTGTACTATGGCTACGGTTTGCTTATCGATATTTTTATCGAAAGGTCCGTAAATGGCCCAGTCGTGCGGTACGGTAACGGTTTCCCATTTGAGGTCGTTAAACGTGTTGGTGTGGGCTTGGGTTTGTTGGCCCTTAAAAAATTTCCACCCCGATTTTAGTGCTATTGTTTGGCGCTGTTGGGCATTGCCTAAAAAGGAAAATAAGCATAGGCCTATTAGAATTTTTATGGTTCTAATCATTTTTTTTCTATTTAACTGGTCTTGCTAAAATACGATTAAAACTTGATAAAAACCACCACAGCACTTTTGGTTTTCAAGTTGTTGATGAATAGCTGTTTATTTGTTTTTTGAAGGCCGATGAGTGGTGTAAAATCAATAGGATTATGTAACTTGCTTTAGGCCATTGCCTTATAAAATATTTTTAACGTACTTTTGCGCCCATAACAACCAACCTGTATTTATTACATGACGAAAAAAACCACCATTTACGATATAGCCGAAAAGCTAAATATAACGGCAGCTACGGTTTCCAGAGCCTTAAACGGCAATACCAAAATTAGCGAAGCCACACGGAAACTGGTTTTGGAAACGGCCAAGGAAATGAACTACGAGCAGAACAAAATTGCCTTGGCCCTTAAAAGTGGCAAGAGCTTTAACGTGGGCGTTATTGTTCCTCGGATAGACAGTGCTTTTTTTGCTTCGGTTATAAAAGGCATTGAAGAAGAATTGAAGCCCGAAGGCTACCACGTTATTATTTGCCAGACCTACGACCAAAAGGAATCGGAAACCGCAAACATAACCTCCTTGATTAATGCGCAGGTCGACGGTATTTTAATGTCTATTTCTATTAGCAAAACCGAAGACGATTCGGGCTTTCAAAATGTGATAAAGAAACAGATTCCGCTTGTGTTTTTCGATAGGAGTAAGGCCATAAAAGGCGTAAGTTCGGTTGTTATAGACGATTATAAGGGCGCTTATGCCGCGACCACCCACTTAATTAAGCAAGGCTGTAAACGAATAGCCCACTTTTCGAACAATAGAAAATTACAGATATTCGAAAACCGCTACCAAGGCTACAAACAAGCCCTGTTGGACCATAATTTGGATTTTGATGAATCATTGGTGTTGGAGGCTACAAGCAAATTAAGCGAGGGCAAACGCTTGGCGCAACATCTTTTAACGTTAAGTAATCCGCCCGATGCTATTTTTTCGGTTAGCGATTTTACGGCTTTGGGCGCCATACAGGAATTTAAATCCCAGGGACTTAAAATCCCGGATGATATTTGCGTAGTGGGCTTTAGCAACGAACCCTTTACGCAGTTGTTGGAGCTTTCAATAACCTCGGTGGACCAAGCCCCGATTGAAATGGGAAGGCAAACGGCCCGCGTTTTTCTTGATGAGGTGCAGGACAAAAAAAATAAAAAAGAAAAAAACGTAGTGTTGGAGCCTGAGTTGATAATACGAAAATCGTCGCTTAAATGAGTTGCAACTTAGGAAAGGGCAATCACTTTTGGGTTAACCTTATGTTTGTTAATATTCAATTCGTTTAAATTTATCTCTTTCGTCCGCATTACGCTTATACAATGTTGTGTGCAATATTACCCAAACGCATCGTACGGAAAATTAACGTACAAAATATTTTTTGGTACGGAATTTTCACGTACTTTTGTAAAAACATTTTGAGTTATGAGTGCAGCAATTAAAGACCAAGCAAGATTTGATGCAAGACTTCCTAAAGAGCAAAAGCAATTCTTTGAAAGAGCCGCTTATTTAGGTGGCTTTAGAAGTTTGACAGATTTTGTGATTCTAACAGTTCAAGAAAAAGCTAAAGAAATCGTACAAGAAAAAGAACAAATTTTAGCCTCGGAAAAAGATGGTCAAATATTTTTTGATGCAATTACAAAGCCAAAGAAACCCTCCAAAACACTAAAAAACGCTGTTGAGGATTATAATGTCTTTGTTTCAAACTCGAAAAAATGATTGAACTGCTCGATAAAAAACACAATCGAAACAATTTTGATTGTGGGAAAGAGCTTTTGAATAACTATCTGAAAACGCAAGCAGGACAAGATATTAAAAGAAAACTATCGGCTTGCTTTGTGTTGTCCGAAAGCGAAACCAATAATATTCAAGGTTATTACACACTTTCGAATAATAGTATTTCTTTGAGTAGCTTTCCTGATCAAATTCAAAAGAAACTTCCTAAATCATACACTTCTATTCCAACAACGCTACTTGGAAGATTGGCAATTGACAAAAACTATCAAGGAAAGGGAGTTGGAAAAATACTTTTGATTGATGCACTAAAGAGAAGCTACGAAATTTCACAAGAAATCGGCTCTTTTGCTGTTGTAGTTGACCCTATCGATGAGGAAGCGGAAAAGTTTTATAAAAAATACGACTTTATTAAACTTCCCGACAGTGAAAAAATGTTTATAGCCACAAAAACTTTACAAGAACTTTTCAGATAAAAAATACTGCACACAACGGTCTGCGTGTATGTGTCAGGAGCGGATTTTGAAGCCGAAACTTTCAATTTGTACTGACGTAAGCAAAACCATTTTTTATTTGCTAATTTACATTTTTTCAGCGAATAAAAAATGATTTTGCGACATAGAAAATCAAAACTTCGATTTAAGACTTAACCCGCTCTTGCACATACACGATGTTGTGCGATCGGCATACTTTTTTAGTATGCAATTTTTCTATTGTTAAGTTCCACGTTAAAATTCACTCTTGCTCCCAAAGCTTCAAAAACTTTCAAAATAGTTGTAAATCTTGCGTCTGTTGTGCTGTTTTCTATTTTAGAAATTTGAGCTTTTTTCACGCCAACAAGTTCGCCCAATTCTTCTTGTGTCAAGTTGCGTTCTTGTCTTGCCTGTTTAATTGCTTGTCCCAATAAATCAAGTCTAAGTTCATTTTCGAACTCGTCTCGTTTTTTAGTTCCCTTTTTACCTATATATTTATCAGTCAATTCGTCTAAACTATATGTTTTCATTTTTTCTTGTTTTTCTCGTTAAAATATTTTTTTCTCAATTTTTCTGCTTTTTCAATTTCACTTATTGGAATTTTATCAGTTTTTTTAATCAAGCCGTGAGTTGAAACAACAACCGTATCATTTTTATCGTCTTTGTCCCAAAACGCAAAAAGGCGGTAATAAGTTTTGTTGTATTTCGTTCTAAACTCCCAAATTTCGCCTTGTAATTTTTTGAAAAGTTCTTTGTCGTTTGTACTTCTTGCTTTCCAAATATTATACACTATTTTCTTTCTAGTTTTTTCGTCAAGTTCGTCCAAGAAAATTTTGGCTACTTCTAAAAACTCTACCCGAAATTTATAATCATCCATTCAATTTTTATATTTAATACAAAGATAAATGTTTCTTGTTTGGGAAACAAATGGTTTTGTTAAAATAAATATCTTTTTTGAAGTTTGGGCGTGAGTTTGGAAATGCTGTCGCACAACATTGTATAAGCGCAATGCGGGCGAAAATGCTAAATTTGAACTAATGAACTATTAACAAACTTATCGGCAAAGTTTAAAGTGTCGGCTCCGTAATCCCGCACTACGCTTATACTTTACCGTTGTCAACAATATGAAAAAATTGCATAAATAAAAATGTGTACATATATTTGTACTTTATAAAACACAACATTATGCAAATTACAACTGTATCTGACTTTAGAAAGGACATTAAAACTTACTTGGACAGCGTAGTAAAAAACTTTGAAACCCTGATTATCAATCGCGGTAAAGATTCAGGAATAGTGGTTATGTCGTTGCAAGAATATAATTCGTTAATGGCAACAAGCCACGAACTTTCCTCACGAAAAAATGAAATGAGATTGGATTCTGCCATCGAAAAACTAAAAAAGGGTGAATCTTTCGCTAAAGACATAATCGAAGACTGACTATGAAATATGTATTTGTGGACGAGTCTTGGGAGGATTATCTGTATTGGCAAAAAACGGACAAAAAGAAATTGAAAAAAATAAACGAGTTTTTTAAAGATATAACTCGCAACCCTTTTGACGGAATTGGAAAACCAGAACCTTTAAAACACAAGTACGCAGGATTTTGGTCCAGGCGAATCGATAGTGAACATAGGCTGATATACCAATTCAAAGAAGGAGAAATTTTAATCGCAAAATGTAGATTTCACTATGACTGAAAAATTACTGTTGCCAACAATGTATAACCGCAATTACGGCGGATTTGACTGTGTCCGAATCTACTCGTAATTACTAAGGTCTGTGCTAAACAAAAAAGCATCCCAATTTTTACCGAGGTAAAAAAAGGAAAGCTTTCCATTGGTGCGAACCGAATTTACTTCGGATTCCCACTACTATTACCTTAACATTGCGTTAAGGTAAACAACACAACTTCTTTATAGTGCCAAAAAAAGCCCTAATTATTTAGAGCCTTTTGACCGTTTGCGAACTTTTTACGAGTTCTACAACGTCAATACAACCTTAAAGGTGCAAATATATAACTTGTTGCATATTAAAGCAACATAAAAACAAAAATTTATAAGGGGGTAAAGTACTTGGGCGGGTGCGTTAGCGATTGCAGTGGAAATCCTTTTACGAGAGCAGCGAGTAAAAGATTGCAACGGAAAGCGCGACCCGATAGGGTAACGCCATAATTAAAAAAAAGAAAAAGCGCATGGTTAAATGCGCTTTTAAAGGGACAACCTAAAATATGTTTTTGGTGACTAACTCAAATAATTATATAATGGTAGATTGCCCCAGGTGTATGTTGGTAAAGTTTAGGTTGGTTTCGTCGGGATTGTTAATAAAATCCTCGATAAAGTCGCCAACTTTGGTGGTTGTTATGTGGTCGTATTTGGTGTTTAGGTCGGGGGTAGTTATGTGCAGTTTTAACGATTTGTTTACGCCTTCGCGTACCAAATCGGCCTCGTCGTCCAGTCCGAAATGCTCCAAAAGCATGGCGGCCGACAAAATGGAGGCTATAGGGTTGGCTATGCCTTTGTTGGCGGCCTTGGTGTAGGCGCCGTGGATGGGTTCGAACATAACATGCTTGTCGCCAATGGATGCCGAAGCCAATAGGCCTATGGAGCCAACAATTACGCTGGCTTCCTCGGAGAGTATGTCGCCAAACATGTTCTCGGTTAAAATAACATCGTACTGTTTGGGTTTGATTATAAGCTCCATGGCGGCGTTATCGATAAATTGGTAATCTAACTCCACATCGGCGTATTGTGGCGCTATTTCCTGCACGACCCTGCGCCATAGGCGGGAGCTTTCCAGTACGTTTGCCTTGTCTACCAAGGTTAGTTTGCGTTTTCTGGATTGTGCGGACTTAAATGCCGAATGGGTAATGCGCTCGATTTCGTAACGGTTGTATTCGCAAATATCGGTGGCTTTTGTGCCGTCGGCCGATAGTGTTTTTTCGCCAAAATAAATGCCTCCGGTAAGTTCGCGGTAAATAAGAATGTTGGTGTCCTTGATTTCCTTGCGCTTTAAGGAGGATTTTGCCAATAAGTCGTCGTAGGCAATTACGGGGCGTATATTGGTGTGCAAGTCGAGCGTTTTCCGCAATTTTAATAGGCCTTGTTCGGGACGTATCTTGGCATTGGGGTCTATGTCGTAGGCGGTAGCGCCAATGGCGCCAAACAAAATGGCATCGGCTTTTTTACAAATGGCTATGGTTTCGTCGGGCAACGGATTGCCTGTTTTTTTTATGGCGCTGTCGCCAACGGGAGCTTCTTTAAAAGTAAACACATGGTTAAACTCCAAAGCTATTGCCTTTAAAACCTTAACGGCCTGTGCGGTAACTTCGGGACCTATACCATCCCCGGGCAAAACGGCAATATTTAGTTTCATGTGCTAACGGTTTGTTATGCCGAGACAATTTCCTTGTAGACCTTGCTCTGTTCTATTATTTGGTGAATATCGTTATCCTGTACTTCTTTTTTCTTATCGGCGTAATCTAAAAAGTCTTTGTAGATTTCGTCCAATTGTAGCTTGGTTAGTTCGTAGCCAATATTTTTGGCTCGGTACGCCAAAGCCGCCCTGCCGCTTCGTGCGGTTAATACAATGGCCGATTCGGTTACGCCAACATCTTTTGGGTCGATAATTTCGTAGGTTTCACGGTTTTTTATAACCCCGTCCTGGTGTATGCCCGAGCTGTGGGCAAAAGCGTTGGCGCCAACAATGGCTTTGTTGGGCTGGGTGTAAATGCCCATGTGGTCCGATACCAATTGGCTCATGCCGTAAAGCATTTCGGATTTTATATTGGTATCTAAGTTTACTTTTGGGTGTTGCCTGAAACTCATAACCTCTTCTTCCATAGCGGTGTTTCCGGCAGGTTCGCCATTGCCGTTTATGGTGCTTTCTATTTGTCTGGCACCGTTATTAACGCCCTCGATGGAGTTGGCGGTTGCCAAGCCCAAATCGTTATGGCAATGGCAGGATAGAATGGCTTTGTCTATGCCTGTTACGTTTTCCTTTAGGTATTTTATTTTGGCGCC
>JBKEDS010000030.1:0-6480 GCA_047975545.1 Flavobacteriaceae bacterium
AAAAGTTTTTGAAGTAGTAAACCGTTAGTATTTCTTGGTTATCGGAAAACCGAAAGAGGAGTAAATTACATTTCTTCTGCGTGTCGCCTTTGTAGAGGTTTGGCGCATCGGTTTTAAATAGTCCAGTCGTGCAAAACGATTGCCATTTTTTGCCGTTGTGTTCCTTTAACCAAAACAAAGGCATGGATAAGGCAAAGTTTCGGTTTTGGCTAATGTTTATCTTCTGCGATAGTTGAGGTATGCCGTTTTGTACTGCGGTAAGTTCGTAATGTTTTACGGTGGCGTATTTCCCTGTGTTTATTTCCTTGTAAACATGGGTTATTGGTGTTGGTATTTGCGTTGCCATTGTACTATTTTTTAAGTTCGACAATGGCGTTTTCGATAGCCTTTCTTTCGTAGTAAACACGTCCGCCTAACTGCTTTGCGGTAATGATGCCTTTTTTAGTCCAGTTGTGTACTGTACTTAAATCGATAGATAACATTTCTGCCACCTCTTGGCGTGTTAGGTACTGGGTTGGCTCTTTAGGTTGGAAATTTTGTTTTAAGTCGTCAAGACGTTTTTTTACGGTTTCGTCTATTAACTCGACTAATGCGTTTGGCGTTGTGCCGATGAATTGAAGTTTCTCCATTGCTGAAATATTTTTTTGTTAATACTTCGCAAAGGTTTTTATATTTCGATTGCACAAATCCCTGCACCAGTGCAGATTTTAGTGCAGATTTTCTAATTTGGTGTATTTGTCTTGAAAATCCTTTACAACATCTATGTTTTTGGAATTGCAGAAATCAATTATGTTTTTCATCATTTTAGAAGAACTGTAAAAATTTTTTGTTCCTGTTTCAAAAAGAGTGTCATTTACATACTGTCTTACTGCCTTATTAGTTTTCAATACTTCTTTTTGTATGTGTTCTGAAAGTTTTGCAATCGAAACAAAATGATTGTCTTGATAATAATACTCTTGGTCTTTAAATTGTATTAGTCCTTTTGCGAATAAAACACCTATCTCGCAATAAAAAGGATATGAGTTGTTTGTTGGTGTGGTTTCGCTTAGTTCATTGTTCCTATCGACAAACCAACCATTAATAAATTTATCCAATTCTTGAATTTTTATTGACACAAGTTTTTTTATTGTACTTAATTCATCCTTGCTAATTCCAAAATCACTTAAATACTTATTGTCTTTTTCAAGGCGTTTTAGATGATTAAATAAGGTTTCATACAATACGCTTTCTTTTACATCGCTTTCAAATTCATTAATAAACCTTAACCGTTCCTTGTAGTTTCTAATGTTCTTATTTATGTGGTTAATAATATAGTATAAAACCTCTTTTCTTCTTTCATCTTGATTAAGATTAGGGTAATTAGGATTGCTTCGTATAATTTTAATTGCTTGACGGTAAACAGTATTATCTTCTCGGTAATTCCGTAAAACATTTTGCTCCCATAAGTATTGTTGATTATTTAGTTCGTTTTGCAAATAGTTTTCTTTTAAGTCTTTGAAATGGTTGCTTAAAACTTCATTTGCGGAATTTGCGCTTTCGTCTAAACACTTATTTATTATTCCTGCCAAAAAGGTTTTCAGTTTTATACTTTCAAATTCTTTTTTGGCATTTTCTTCTCTTTTGGTTAAATCATCAATAAATTTATTTGCCAATCTGTTTGTAAAACTTTCGTCCATTTGAACATTCTTTTATGCGTTGCCTTATTTTATGAGTAAGAATACTCGGTTTTTTTCGTTGTTTGGTTTTCGTTTATAGAAAACACTATTTTTCTATAACTAACCGAATAACGTTTATACAAAATATCACTTTCTTATAAACGTTATAGCATTCATTTATACGTTTTGTAATGTTTCTATAAGTTTTAAATTCATGTAGTAATTTGTTTTACCAACTTTTACCTTTTCCAACAACCCTAATTTAGAAACCTCATCTAAATACTTTCTTGCCGTTAGGTAACTTACTTTTAAATCATTTTCCAAAAACTCTATTTTGGTGTATGGGTTTTTAAAAAGGTTGTTTAACAAATCTTGACTGTAAATTTTAGGTAACTCGGTACGCAACTTACTTTTGTATTGTTGCATTACCGTTTTTATGTTGGTTATTAAAGTAATGGTTTGCTGTGCGGTTACCTCAACGCCTTTAAGTAGGTAGAGTATTAAACTTTCCCAATCGTTATTGGTGCGTACGTTTTGCAATACTTTGTAATAGTCGGCTTTGTTTTGGGTTATGTATCGGCTTAAATACAGTACTGGTATATCTAACAAACCTTGCTTTACTAAGTACAAAATATTTATAATGCGCCCAGTACGTCCGTTGCCGTCGTAAAATGGGTGTATGCTTTCAAACTGGTAATGTACTACCGCCATTTTTATAAGGTCGTCCACCTTTGAAAAATCATTATCGTTTATGTATTTTTCAAGATTACCCATTAAGTCCAGTATTTCTGTTGGGTGTTGAGGTGGCGTATAAACTACTTGACCGAGCGAGTTAACTAATTTTGTTCCTGCTTGGGTTCTAAAGCCCGCATTGTTTTCTAACAGTTCTTTTTGTATGGTTAAAATATGCTTGTTTAATAGTAGTTTTTCTTTTCGCACTATTTGAAACCCCAAACGCAAACCACGTGCATAATTGTACACTTCTTTTGCTGCGGTACTTTTACTTTCGATAAGTATATTTTCTTTATACAAATCGTCGTGAGTGGTTACAATGTTTTCTATTTCGCTACTGTCCTTTGCTTCTTGCAGGGTTAGGGTATCGATTAAAATATTTTCGTTAGGTATTGTTTTTGCCGTTCCCTTTAGTTCGGCTAAATAACGGTGCGCCTTTGCAAGTTGTTTTAATACTTGGGGCGTTTCCAGTTCTTTACTTGGGGGTAATATGGGTAGTTTAAAATCCATGTTATTGGTTTGGTTTTTTATTCCCTTTTAAAAGTTTTATCTGCTTATCAAAGTCAGATATAATATTTTGGGTTTTGTTGAATTGGTCGTATTCCTTTCCTGCTTTGTTTATGGCTTTAGTATGCGACACTTTGCCTAAATCGGGCAGTATTTTGTACTCGTTAAATGCTAAGAATTTGTTTACGCTTTCGGCGAGTTCTTGCATTGTGAATGTATTACGGCGTTCGATGAGGTTCTCGATATAATCAAAATAACCCGTTACGGTGCGTTCCAGTTGTTTTATTTCTTTTTCCTGCAAATAGTTCTTTGCTGTTTTGGTATCGAATTTTAGTATTCGTCCGTCGGGTGCATTCTTCCACGTGGTTAAACCCATATTATCCTTTTTACTATCGGCTTTTAAATAAATTATTTCGGCTGCGGTGTTTCCCGTTATGGCATAGTGGAATTTATTTTGCACCATAGCATAAAAGTTTTTTGTTATTTCGGACTTTGGGTCGTAGTCTATACTACACTCGGCAAAAATATCGGTTACTTGTTGGTATATTCGGCGTTCACTTGCACGTATCGACCTTACACGCTCTAAGAGTTCTTTAAAATAATCTTTACCGAAAACTGCATCGCCTTGTTTTAACCGTTCATCGTCCATAACAAAACCTTTAACAATATATTCTTTTAGGGTTTGGGTTGCCCATATTCTAAACTGGGTTGCTTGTATAGAGTTTACCCGATAACCCACCGAAATAATGGCATCTAAATTATAGAAATTTGTTTTGTAGTTTTTACCGTCGTTGGCAGTTGTTAGGAAATTCCTAATAACTGAATTTTCGTCTAACTCGTTAGTTTTGAAAATATTTTTTAAATGTTCGTTGATAGTCGGTACAGTAACACCAAACAACTCGGCAATACTTTTTTGTGTGAGCCAAATGGTATCATCGTTAAGCAACACCTTTAAATTTACATTTCCGTTGGGTGTGGTGTACAGTATAAAGTTTGTGGGGTTTGTGGGTTCTATATTGCTCATTATTGGTTTGATGCGTTTTTGATTACTTTTAGTTGGGTGTTTTGGTTTTGTCTTTTTGCTTCGTTATAGTTCATTTTTTCGGTCATTTGTTTTATTAGTTCTGAACGGTCTTTATCTTGGTTGATGTACTCCATAAGTTGGGCATCTGATGCGTGTCCTGTTATTTGTCTAATTTGAAAAGGCGAAAGCGTATTATAATAATTTGTCGCAAACGACCTCCTAAAACTATGTGTTGTTATAATTTGGCTTTTGGGGTATTTCATTGAAATTGTACGGCGTACTTTTTTACCGTTAACAACAACCGACTGGCTTTTGCGACCTTGTATTTCTTCGTTAATTCCTGCCAATTCGCAAACCTCTTTTATTTCTCTGTTAATTATCACGTCTGCCGTTTTGTTGTACTCTGTCTGTGGCATTCCGTAATTATCAATGTATTTTTTAATTCTTTCAGTAATTGGCACTACAACATTTGCACCTGTTTTTTTATTCCAAAACTCCCAATGTTCGTAACCGTTATCATTTTTAATATTTTCCTGTGTTAATTTATCGTAGTCCGACACCCGTAAACCAACCTCACATCCAAACAGAATTATTTTTTTTGCATTTAACAAACGTTCAGGCACTTCTGTATTATGTATTTGGTCTAACTCTTGAAACGATAGGGTTACTACAATTTCGGAACGTGTTTTACGTCTTTCTGATTTGCTTTGTTTTTTATACGTTACTTCCCTAATGCCTGATGATAGTTCTACAATTTCAGGAAAAGCATTTTTTTGGTACTTTACCGAATGCACCAAACTTTTACAATGCTTTCGTGTTGTACTTACTTGGTGTTTTAAATCTCTAATTAAAAAGGCGGTAAACTCGTCTATAAAATTTTGTGTAATATCTTTTGTCTTTAACTCTACACTTTTTGTTTTTTGATAAGCATTGATTTTATTTAGAAGTTGCTGGTATATTTTCGATTGGGTTACGTTGTCAAAATACTCAACTTCAATAACCCTGTTAATTGCCGAAACAACTAAATTTTTATTATATACATCTCTTTCGGTATTTAATTGCTCCTGCTCTTTTTTGTCTATTTCTGTTTGTGCATTTTTTATATCGTCTTTTTCAGATAGTATATTTGTAACTTCTTCAATATTTTTAACAAACCATTCTTTTGATATTGGCACTCCAGTATTAAAATCGTTTTTAAACCGCAACAAAATTTTATCCTGAAACTCCTCCAAATATCTTTTATGCAATTTTGCTTGAGCATCTAAATAAGACAGTTCTTCTAATTTTCGATGCCTGTTATTTGTATTAAACCAGTATTTGCGACTTGATACTATCTTTGAAGATATGCGATAGTCTATTGATGTGGAATGTTTAAAACGTATGGTTAAATTACCTGTTTCGCTTTTGCCCCGATAATAAAAATTTATGGTTGCCATTTATGTAACATTTTGAACAAAAACAAAGTTAAAAAAATGTACCCATATTTGTACCCATTTTTTTAAAACTTATGCAATTTTATTCAATTTCGTTAAATGGCTATTTTTGTAAAACCCCACTATTAAAGGGTTATTGGCGTTTATTTCGATTTTAACGGTTTTAACATTTGGGGTACTGGAGGTACCACAAAAAAATCCCGAAACTTAATTGTTTTGGGATTTTTTTTGCTATCTATCTGTTATCTTCTTAAAATCATTTCCAATATGTTTATGGCGGTTTTTTGCCTGCAAAAACCGCGCTGTCCGCTATATCTTTTATGCCCCCGGGCGGGGGGCACAAAAGGATGCCGCTGCCATCGCTACCGCACCGTTCGCGGCGCCGCAGCCAAGCCCCTTTGAAAAGCCCGCCCCCAACATTCCCCGGCCCCTCCGGGGGGAGGGCAAAAAAAAATCCCCATCCGATTGTTCGGATGGGGATTCCATAAGAAAGGCAACGACCTACTCTCCCACTTGCGCAGTACCATCGGCGCTAACGGGCTTAACTTCTCTGTTCGGGATGGTAAGAGGTGAGCCCCGTTGCGATAATCGCCCTAAGCTGTTTCCCCCTCCAGCTCCCCGAAGGGGAGGGTCTGCGTACGCAAGCGTACCCTGGAGGGGACAATATTTTAACATACCGAAAAAGATATACGAACCAAAAAGCAACAACCCCCTGTCCTGTTAAAAGCATCCCGTCCCCCCTCCCCACAGGGGAAGGGGGGAGGACAATAAGCCTACGGGCTATAAGTACTACTCGGCTAGGACGTTACCGCCTTTACACCTGTAGCCTATCGACGTGGTCATCTCCCACGGCCCTTTAAAGAAATCTCATCTTGTGGTGGGTTTCGCGCTTATATGCTTTCAGCGCTTATCCCTTCCGAACGTAGCTACCCTGCAATGCCGCTGGCGCGACAACAGGTACACCAGAGGTTCGTCCAACTCGGTCCTCTCGTACTAGAGTCAGATCCACTCAAATTTCTAACGCCCGCGGTAGATAGAGACCGAACTGTCTCACGACGTTCTGAACCCAGCTCGCGTGCCACTTTAATGGGCGAACAGCCCAACCCTTGGGACCTTCTCCAGCCCCAGG
>JBKEDS010000058.1:0-33096 GCA_047975545.1 Flavobacteriaceae bacterium
GCACCCAGCAAAGTTTTGTAGTGCCAAAAGCCGAAATTGCAGCAAACAATTACGACCTAAGCATAAACCGCTACAAGGAAATAGTATATGAAGAAGTACAGTACGACGCCCCAAAAAATATAATTGCCAACATTGAAACCTTGGACAACGAACGTACCCAACTGTTAAAACAACTAAAAGCCATGTTGTAACAACTATAGTGTGCCTTCGACAAGCTCAGGCACCAAAACAAGCTCAGGCACCAAAACAAGCTCAGGCATCAAAACAGATACTGAGCTTGTCGTCTCGGTGGCTGAGCTTGTCGAAGCCACGTACCATCAAACTTAAACAAATGAAAAAAGGTTACGTATATATATTAGAATGTTCCGACGGAAGCTATTACACCGGAAGCACAACCGATTTAGAACTTCGTTTGGCACAACACCAAGCAGGTAAAGGAGCAAATCACACAAAAAAACGATTACCCGTAAAATTGGTATATTACGAAGAATTTTTACGAATTGACGACGCTTTTTACCGAGAAAAACAAATACAAGGCTGGAGCAGAAAAAAGAAAGAAGCATTAATAAACAACATAAAAGAAAATTTACCATTACTTTCAAAAAATTATACACAATTTCCACGAAAGGGTAAATAGTGCATGTGCCTTCGACAAGCTCAGGCACCGAATAACATTGACAAGCTCAGGTACCAAAACGGACATTAAGCCTGTCGTCTCGGTGGCTGAGCCTGTCGTCTCGGTGGCTGAGCCTGTCGTCTCGGTGGCTGAGCCTGTCGAAGCCACGTATTCTTTAAAAAACAACCAATGAAAAACAACACCAAAATAATGCCTTCGACAAGCTCAGGCACCGAAATAGTAACGTTAGGGGAAGTTTTAGAATATGAACAACCTACTAAATACTTGGTAAAATCAGAAAATTACAATGATAAATATGATACTCCTGTTTTAACTGCCGGACAGTCTTTCATTTTAGGTTACACAAATGAAAAAGAGGGAATTTTTGAAAAATTCCCAGTAATTATTTTTGACGACTTTACTACTGCCACAAAATTTGTTGATTTCCCGTTTAAAGTAAAATCTTCTGCTTTAAAAGTTTTAATCCCTAAATTAAACTTAATTAACATTAGATATGTTTTTCATTTATTACAGACTATAAAAATAGATAATGAAAGACATAAAAGATATTGGATTTCTCAATTTTCAAATATCCAAATCCCCCTCCCGCCACTACCCGAGCAACAACGCATAGCCCAACTTTTGGACACCGCCGATTTGCACCGCCAAAAAACTGCGCAATTACTGGAGCAGTACAACCAACTGGCACAAAGCCTTTTTTTGGATATGTTTGGCGACCCAATTGCCAACCCGAAAGGGTGGGAGGTGAAAGAGTTGGGAGAAATATGTGATTTTAGAACTAAAGGGATTGCACCTGAAAATTTCAAAAAAGAATACCATTATATAGGTTTAGAACATATTGAAAAAGACACGGGTAAAATAATTGAAAAATTAAATATTGAGGACATTAATTTAAAGAGTAATAAATTTTGGTTTGATGAAAATTACATTCTTTATGGAAAATTACGTCCTTATTTAAATAAAGTTGCAAATGCTGACTTTGAAGGAGTTTGTAGTACTGATATAATTCCAGTAAAACCAATTATAAACAAATCTGTAAAAGAATATATTTTGCATTTTTTAAAAGGAAAATGGTTTGTTGATTTTGCAGATAAAAATTGTTCTGGAGCAAATTTACCAAGAATAAGTCCTAAAAAAATTTCAAACTATAAACTAATCTCTCCCCCAATCCATCTCCAAAACCAATTCGCCAAAAAAATAGCACAAATAGAACAACAAAAAGCCATTTTACAGCAAGAACTGCAACACGCCGAAAATTTATTTGGGGCTTTGTTGCAACAAAGTTTTTCGGGAAAAGACACTAATTAAAAAAAAACATGAAAGAAAACCTATTCTATCAACAAAAAAACCATGAAATAAACACTAAATGTTGATAGAAATGTTGGTAGAACATAATTCACCTATACCCTAAAAAATGAAACAAGAAACACCCTTATTTCAAAAAATAACCAAAAAGTGAAATAAGAACATTGTTTAATGCAAAACACAATAAATTTGAAAGATTTTACTTAAATTAGTCGCTATATAATTACCAATTTATGAGCAATTTTACCGCCATACCAAGCCAATTTAACCACATTGTTTACAATGCAATAGAAGCCGAAAAATTTGTGTACAACAACACCGAAGCGGCCGGTTTGTTCCTACGCAAAAGTTTGGAGGCCTGGGTGCATTTTATTTACGAAAACGAACCCGACCTATCCCTACCCTACGACACCAGCATTAGCAACCTAATGAAAAACCCCGCTTTTATCGAAATTATAGGCAATTCGGGCGTTATACAACAAATGAACGCCATTAGGCAAATGGGCAACAAAGCGGTACACAACACCAAAAAAATAACACAAATAAAAACCCAAGAAGTGGTACACCACCTGCAGTTAATGCACGGCATTACCTATTACCTTATAAACCTATACCACGACGATTATATTGTTACGCCCAAATTTGATGAAGCTACCATTCCGCTGGCCCACCAAGTGCAACAAAATATCCTTAACCGGGAAATTGAAAAGCTAAAAGCACAGCTTATCCAAAAAGTCGAGCTGGAAAAACAAAACACCGAGCTGCAAGCCCAAATGAAAGCCAATCGTTTGGAAACGCAACCTACACTTACACCACCGCAAGACCCTAACGAAGCCCAAACCCGAAAATATCTTATCGATAATTTATTGGAAGAAATGGGCTGGGATTTATCAGCCGCCAATATAAAAGAATTCCGCATCGAGGGCATGCCCAACAACGCCCAAGAAGGCTTTGCCGATTACGTGCTTTGGGGCAAAAACGGAAAACCCGTAGCGGTTGTCGAAGCCAAGCGTAGCAGCCGCGACCCGCAAGCCGGACGGCACCAAGCCGAATTGTACGCCACCAATCTGGAAAAAATGTTCGGGCAAAAACCCAATATTTTCCTAACCAATGGCTACGATATTTATTTTTACGATTGGCATTATCCCATCCGCCAAGTCCAAGGTTTTTACACCCAAGACGAGCTGGAGCTAAACATCCAACGCCGAAACTCCCGCATACCGCTCCACGAAATCGATATTAACAAAAACATTACCGACCGTTATTACCAAATTGAAGCCATAAAAGCCATAGCCGACCGTTTCCACGCCAATTACCGCGGCGCTTTGTTGGTAATGGCAACCGGCACCGGAAAAACCAGAACGGCGGCTTCCATTATCGAGGTTTTTGCAAAAGCCAACTGGGCAAAACGTATTTTGTTTTTGGCCGACAGAACCGCACTGGTAAAACAAGCCAAGGACAATTTAAACGATTATTTGCCCAATATCCCTTCGGTTAACCTGTTACAGGAAAAAGAAGATACCACAAGCCGATTGGTGTTTTCTACCTACCAAACCATGATTAACCTAATTGATAAAGAACAAGAAGGCGAAAGCCGAAAATATGGCGTTGGGCATTTCGATTTGGTAATTTTCGACGAAATACACCGCTCCGTGTACAACAAATACAAAGCCGTTTTTAATTATTTCGATGCTTACAAAATAGGGCTAACCGCCACGCCAAAGGACACCACCGATAAAAACACCTACGAGCTTTTCGAGCTATCCGAAGGCAACCCAACCTACAACTACGATTTAAATAAAGCCATAACCGACGGCTATCTTGTACCCTACAAATCGTATTCGGCAAGTACGCAGTTTCAAAGGGAAGGCATAAAGTACAGCCAACTTTCCGATACAGAAAAACTGGAATACGAAGAAAAATTTGGCGACCCCGAATCGGGCGAAATTCCCGATGAAATAGAAGCATCGGCGTTAGATAGTTGGATTTACAACACCGATACCGCCGATAAAATACTAAGCACGCTTATGGCATACGGCATTCGGGTTGAAAATGGCGAAAAACTGGGAAAAACCATCATTTTTGCCAAAAAACACGACCATGCCGAATTTATCCGAAAACGGTTTAACGCCAATTATCCGCACTACAAGGACCAATTTTTAAAGGTAATAGACTATCAAGCCGAATACAAACACGATTTGTTAAGCGATTTTAAGCTGAAGGACAAAATGCCGCAAATTGCCTGCTCCGTAGATATGCTCGACACCGGAATAGACGTACCCGAAGTGGTAAACTTGGTGTTTTTACGCCCCATAAAAAGTAACGTAAAGTTTTGGCAAATGATTGGTCGCGGTACACGTTTGTGCCAAAATCTTTTCGGGCACGAAAACCATAAAAAAGAATTTTTAATTCTCGATTTTTGCGAAAATTTCGAGTTTTTTAACGAAAACCCACGAGGCACCGAAACCGCACGACCACAAACACTAAACGAAAAACTGTTCAACTTTAAACTGCGTTTAAGCGCCTTATTGTTGGAACAAGAAAGCGAAACCGATAAAAACCTCGGTACACAATTCCTCGACCAACTGCACCAACAAGTGGCGTTGCTATACGCACAAGAAAAAAATAGTTTTATTGTACGGCAGCAGTTGCGTTTGGTTGAAAAATTTCAAGACCGAAACGCCTGGAATAACCTCACAAAATCCGAAACCTACGAGCTTATTACCCATATTGCCCCTTTGGTTTTCGATACCGATACCGATAGTGCCGCCAAATCCTTCGATTTGTTGGTGTTCGATTTAATTACAAGCCAATTAAGCGGTACAAGAAGGCAGGCTACCTTAATAGAAAAGGTAATTACAACAGCTAAAAATTTAAGCAAACAAACCCGGATTCCACAGGTTGCCCAAAAAATAGAACTTATAAACAATGTGGTTTCAGAAGGTTTTTGGGAAGACGCCAATGCCGCAAAAATTGAAAAACTGCGTACCGATATTCGGGATTTAATCAAGTTCTTGGAATTTGAAAAATGCCCAATTGCCTACACCAATTTTGAAGACGAAATAGTAAGCATTAAGGAATCGCCCGAAATTTACGAATCCAAAGCCTTTGACAAAGAAGCGTACAAAGAAAAAATACAACAATTTGTAATGGAAAACCGTACCGATATTACCATTGACAAAATACGGAAAAACATAAAAGTTACATTGGCCGACCTGCAACATTTGGAAAAAATGCTGTTTGGCCAAGGTGAATTTGGCAGCAAGGAAACCTTTAACAAAGCCTTTGAAAAAACCGATGCCCAAGGCAACAAAATACAAGCACCAAGTTTGGGCGAGTTTATCCGCTCGGTCGTTGGGCTGGACAAAACCGAAGCCAAAAACGCTTTTGCCCAAATTGCCGACCAAGCCAATTTTAACGCCAAACAACTACAGTTTGTAAACCTAATAATCGATTATTTTTCCGAAAACGGTATTATTGAAACAAACCAGCTTATGCAGGCACCCTTTACCGATATTGATTCCAAAGGCATTATCAATCTTTTTGGAAAAGAAAACGGGATGCAAATTGCGGGAATTGTTCGGGAAATTAATAATAATTGCCAAGTTGAAGCCATGTAGCAATTTCACTTTAAAGTTTTAATTTTGATAACATGTACCCCAGCCCAGAAACCAACTATTAACACATTACAAATTGTCAAGTCGAGCAGCCTGTACCGAGCTTGACGAGGTAGAGTCGAGTTGTCAGGTCGAGCGGAGTCGAGACCGATGTTCAAAACTATAAAAAACAAAAAACTTCTCGATATTACCGCAAACTACGTTTACTCCGCTTAATACCAAATGTTCGAAGTAACATCACATATTTTCACATCAACGAATTGTGTTTCACATATTTAAAAATAACAACTTAGGTTAACATTTCACCCCTTATGCTTTTACATCGTTTTTCCAAATACAATTTAGAATGTGGCACGGACGAGGCTGGTCGCGGTTGTTTGGCCGGCCCGGTCACGGCTGCGGCAGTTATTTTAAAACCCGATTTTAACAATGTTGTTTCCACCGACGCCAAACAATTAAGCGAACACAAGCGCAACACCCTGCGCCCCATAATTGAAACCGAAGCCCTAACCTTTGGCGTTGCCCATATTTTTCAGGACGAGATAGACCGTATTAACATTTTAAACGCTTCCATTTTAGCCATGCACAAAAGCATTGAACAGCTAAGCCCAAAGCCCGAATTTATTATTGTCGACGGCAATAGGTTTAAACCCTTAAACAACATTCCGCACGAAACCATAATAAAAGGCGACGGCAAATACCTGAGTATTGCCGCAGCATCGGTATTGGCCAAAACCTATCGGGACGCCTACATGAATGCCATACACGAGGAGTTTCCTATGTACAACTGGAAACAAAACAAGGGCTATCCCACAAAGGAACATCGGGAAGCCATAAAAAAATACGGCACGACAAAATACCACCGCATGTCGTTTAGGCTATTGCCCGAGCAGTTAAAATTAGAATTTTAACGGATTTATCAAGGCTTTAAAAAATCGATATTTCGGGTTAACCCCGCATATTTAGTGCGCTTTACGGCCGATTTTTGAAATATTTTTTTAAAAGTATCTTCGGTAATTTCTTGCCAGTCGGTTTTGGTCATGCCCAGTAAATCGGGGTGTGGGCTAAACGCCGGTTCGTTATGGGGGGTACTAAATCGGTTCCATGGGCATACGTCCTGGCAAATATCGCAGCCAAACATCCAATCGTCCATTTTTCCTTTAAACTCGGTGGGAATATTTTCCTTTAACTCTATGGTTAGGTACGATATACATTTACTACCATCGACCACATAAGGCTCGATTATAGCCTGTGTTGGGCAAGCATCGATACAGGCGGTACAAGTACCACAATGGTCAGTGGTCGGGGTGTCGTACTCCAAATCTAAATCCAAAATAAGCTCGGCCACAAAATTGAACGAACCCGATTTTTGCGTAAGCAACAAACTGTGCTTGCCTACCCAGCCCAGTCCGCTTTTGGCTGCCCATGCTTTGTCCAAAACGGGTGCCGAATCTACAAAGGCACGGCCTTCCACCTCGCCTATTTCGGTTTGGATAAATTGTAACAGCGATTTTAATTTATCCTTTACCACAAAATGATAATCGGTTCCGTAGGCGTATTTTGAAAGTTTAAAGGTGCTTTCCGTTTGGGTTTCCTTTGGGTAATAATTTAACAGAAGGGAAATAACGCTTTTGGAGCCTTCAACCAGTTTTGTGGGGTCCAAGCGCTTATCGAAGTGGTTTTCCATATAGTGCATTTGCCCGTTGAAACGTTGCTTTAAGTAACGTTCCAACCGCGGGGCTTCTTCTTCAAGAAAACCGGCTTTGCTTATGCCACAGGCCAAAAAGCCAAGGCGCTGGGCTTCGGCTTTAATTTGTTTGGAATATAGCTGCCTATTGGTCATACTGCATTAGGGATTGGGGCTTTGGTTTGGCTTTTTTGTGGGATGTAGATGAAATTTTTTGGATGTGCTCATGAAAATCTTCCCTTAGCGGTTTGGCTCTGATTTTGTTATGTGGTTTAACGATTAATTTTTAATACGCCTAACGGTTGGTATATGAAAAGTTGCAAGTAGGGAAGCCGAACTTTTTGGTTTTGTACTAACCCAAGTATATGAAAACAAAGTTGAATTAAGTACTAAAACCACTATTTTTATATACCTTGTTAGCAAACGTATTTAATCATCATAGTATTCAATATTAGTATTAATGTCTAACCAGCCTTGTTTTTCATCTCTTATAATTGCATAAAATGAGTTTGTTTTTTGATTTATATTTTGAAATTGCACTGTTTCATGCCTTGGGAAAATTCCAATTTTATTTTTTCTATAAAAATAAATTAATCCATCATTTTTATTAAATGTAATGGAATCGTTATTGACTGTTAGAACAACTTTTCCTTTTATATTATAGGGTGAAAAATTTACTTGTTTCTTCCAATCTTTTGGGATAGTGTCTGAAGAGGAAAGAAGAGTATTATTGTAGTCGTATTCAAAAATTCCGCTATTTTTTCCTCGAGTAATTTTTAATAAATGAGGGTATCCATATTTACTGCCAACAAAGTTATCGTTTTCGTCCCAATAATATTCTTTACTATTGTTTAGAAACGTTACTTTATCATTTCTTTTAATATTGTTTAAATAGTACTCTCTTTTTTTATCTAAATTTGATGCAAACCCACCATCTATTTTTGTTAAAATATAAGTTTTTATCAACTTATTATAATCTATTTCATAGGAAGTTTCAGAAATCGTTCCACATACTAAATATTCTATTGGCGGAAATTTTTCAATAATTTTTAATTCAGAATCATAATAATTAGCACCTTTGTTATTCAATATTTCTAAACCACTCCTATAAAGATAAGCACTTTTGATGGAGTCGATTTTTATCTTTTCATAGTACGAATTAAAAATGTCAACTTGTTTTTTATTTTTACCAATGGTAAAAAACTGGTTATACATAATAGTATCGTATTCTACTTTTAGTAAGTTTTGTTTAAACGAGCTTACTAACTCGTATTTATTGTTTTTATTTTTAAATATGGAGATAAAATCATCAAATTCAAATTGCTCAAAACTTTCTAAATAACTCATTTTATATTTTGAAGTATGTTTTAAAGCACTAATACCGTCATCATCGGATACTAAATAATCATTATTGGTTAATGGAAGAAAGATAAAATCGATATTATCGTCATCAAGTAATAAATAGATGTGTTTGCCATTTCCAAAATCTAAATCAACAGTAGAAAAATAGTGAGCATAATTAATTCTCCATCTTTCTTCATTATCATCTTTACGTAAGACTTGAGAACCGAAACCGCCATTGCGTTCTTTTTTTTGAAAATTAAGTTCTTGAATGGTAGATATAGAATTGTTTAAAAATTTCAGAACTAATGTAGTAGTGTTTTCACCATATTTATACCAATCTTCTTTAATCTCAAATTCATTTTTCAGTAAATTTTGAATATTGGTTTCTCTTAAATTATCTATGCGTATTAAAATATCGTTTTCATATAGTTTTATATCTTCTAAGGCTACGGCATCGTCTATATTATCCTGTTCTATGTCGGTTGATATAAAAATATTTTCATAGTTGTTATCGAATTCTAAATAGATTTCAATAAATAGATTTTTATTTTTCTCTTCAAATAATCTTAAGTCTGCATCTTTTTCATTATAAACTATTAAAGAAATATTTGTTAAATCAACCGTATGTTGTGGGTAACAAAACTCTGATTTTAGAAATAAAACTAAAATAGTGAAAATTAGTAATGGATAATTGTTTTTGTTCTGCGTCATATGTTTACCAACGGTTTGTATATGAAAAGTTGCGTGTTTGTGTGCGAGGATTTTCCGAAGGAAAATCAGAAGCTAGCAAAGAAGCAACTCACTTTGTTTAGGTTAAAACTAGCAATTTTTTATATACGGTGTTGCCATTTCGTTGTTTTTTACTTACAATTTTTGGTCAGTCATAAATCCTTTTATGCCTTTGAGTAAGGTCAGAGGTTTTTTAATTCAGTTTGAGTGAATAATTTCGAAACAGGCTAAATTCCGTACGTTTTTATCAATTGGTTAGTATATATCTATTTAAAGTATTGTTTACAAAAACCAAATCAAATTTTACAGTTCCGTAATATTTATTGTAATTGTAAATTACTATTTCACTGCCTTTTTCTTTGTCGATAGTTTCTCTTTGTGGATTTCCAAATATGCTAACAACATATTCTTTGCTTTTTTGATTTTCAATCATGTTATCTAAATCACTTTTAAAGGAATAACCACTGTAATCGGACACTACATTGAATTTTGATTTATCAATGCATTTTTTTAAATGTTTTTCTTTAGGAAATGCTCCAAGGATGAATAAAGGGGTTTGGGTATATTTCTTGTAAATTATATCATATCCATTACATTCTTTGTTGTTATCTGTGTCGTGATAAACTTTTATCATTTCTACATCACTGAAATATTCTTGATGGATATTATTTATTGATTTTCCTTCTCCGCTTGCAAGTATTGTTCCATCTAATTTATAGAAATTGCTTTCTTGAGAAAATCCGTTGAAGTAAATAGAAATTAAAAATATTAAAATTAATTTTTTCATTAAATGCTCTTTTATAAAGTCAGTTTTTATTGGTTTTGAGTGAGTTCCGCAATGAATGGCAACTTAAAATATACGCCATGAAAAAGTGAATACCTTAGAACAACCCGCCTTGTATACCGTTATTTTTTATTTTTCCAAGGTGCTTGTAAGCCAGTTCGGTAACTTCCCTGCCCCGAGGCGTGCGCATAATAAAACCTTGTTGGATTAAAAAAGGCTCGTAAACCTCCTCGATGGTTTCGGCGCTTTCGCTTACGGCAGTGGCCAAAGTGGTTATGCCTACGGGGCCGCCTTTGAATTTATCGATTATGGTGGTTAGTATTTTATTGTCCATTTCGTCCAGACCGTGGGCATCGACATTTAGGGCCTGAAGGGCAAACTTGGCTATTTTTATATCGATACTGCCATTGCCCTTTATTTGGGCAAAATCGCGCACACGTCGCAACAATGCGTTGGCTATACGTGGCGTGCCACGGCTTCGGCCCGCAATTTCTATGGCGGCTTCCATGGAAATGGGTACGCTTAAAATAGAGGCGCTACGCTGTACTATGGTCGATAGTAGTTCGGTACTGTAATATTGCAATCGGCTTTGTATGCCAAAACGGGCCCGCATGGGCGAGGTTAACAGCCCCGAGCGGGTTGTGGCGCCCACCAAAGTAAAGGGGTTTAGGTTTATTTGAACGGTACGGGCATTGGGTCCCGACTCGATCATGATGTCTATTTTATAATCTTCCATAGCCGAATAGAGGTATTCTTCCACTATGGGGCTTAGGCGGTGTATTTCGTCTATAAACAAAACGTCGCGCTCGTCGAGATTGGTTAACAGGCCTGCCAAATCGCCCGGCTTATCAAGTACGGGCCCGGAGGTTACTTTTATGCCTACCTGTAGCTCGTTTGCCAAAATGTGCGCCAAGGTGGTTTTGCCCAATCCCGGAGGGCCATGGAATAGGGTGTGGTCCAAGGCTTCGTTACGCAAATTGGCGGCCTGAACAAAAATTTTTAGGTTTTCCAACACTTGGTCTTGTCCGGTAAAGTCGCTAAATTCTAAGGGGCGTAGTTTCTTTTCAACGTCGAGGTCGTCCGATGAAAAATGTTGGTTTGTTGGGTCTAAATTTTCGTTCATAATAACAAAATACCTTTCTGCGTAAGCAAATATAAAGAAAAAGCCTCTCTAAAACATAGAAAGGCTTTTTCTTTAAGTGTTATTATTTTAATGCTGAAGTTCTACTTCGCCTTCTTTTAGGGGTACGTTTTGCGGCACAAAATCTTCGTCATGCCCGGGTTTACTGTAATCGTAAGCCCAACGGTATACATGGGGTATTTCGCCCGGCCAGTTGCCGTGGATATGCTCGACAGGGGTTGTCCACTCCAAAGTAGTGGATTTCCATGGGTTTTGCGTAGCTTTTTTTCCAAAGAAAATACTTCCGAAGAAATTGTACAAATACACAATTTGAACAATACCGCCTATTATGGCAAAAATGGTAATAACAACGTTTACGTTAGCCAAGTCGTCGAATAGCGGGAAATTACTGTTGGTGTAGTAACGGCGCGGTAAGCCTGCCATACCGATAAAGTGCATGGGGAAAAATACGCCGTAGGCACATATTGCGGTAATCCAAAAATGGATATAGCCCAAGTTTTTGTTTAGCATACGCCCGAACATTTTGGGGTACCAATGATAAATACCGGCAAACATACCATATAATGCCGATATACCCATTACCAAGTGGAAATGCGCCACCACAAAATAAGTGTCGTGTACGTTAATATCCAATGCGCTATCGCCCAAAATAATTCCCGTTAAACCTCCTGTTATAAAGGTTGAAACAAAACCTATGGAGAACAACATGGCGGGGTTCATTTGTAAATTACCCTTCCACAAAGTGGTTATCCAGTTAAAGGCTTTTACGGCCGATGGAATAGCAATTAACAACGTGGTGAAGGTAAATACAGAACCGAGAAACGGATTCATTCCCGATACGAACATGTGGTGCCCCCATACAATGGTAGACAGGAAGGCAATAGCCAAAACCGAAGCAATCATGGCACGGTAGCCAAAAATTGGTTTTCTGGAATTGGAGGCCATAATTTCGGAAACAATACCCATTGCGGGTAAAATTACGATATATACCTCGGGGTGGCCCAAGAACCAAAACAAGTGCTCGAACAATACGGGGGAACCGCCTTGGTAGTGCAATACTTCACCTTGAATAAATATATCGGACAAGAAGAAGGATGTACCAAAACTTCTATCCATAATTAATAGTAGTGCTGCAGATAATAATACGGGGAACGATACCACACCTATTACGGCCGTAATAAAAAATGTCCAAATAGTTAATGGTAATCTTGTCATGGACATGCCTTTGGTGCGTAAATTAAGCACGGTAACAATATAGTTTAACGACCCCAAAAGCGATGAGGCAATAAATATGGCCATGGATACCAACCATAGTGTCATACCCAATCCGGAGCCGCCCTGTGCCATTGGCAAGGCACTTAAAGGTGGATAAATGGTCCACCCTGCTGCTGCCGGCCCTGCTTCAACAAACAAGGACAATATCATGATGACGCTCGATAGGAAAAACAACCAATACGATACCATGTTTAAAAAACCTGACGCCATATCGCGCGCGCCAATTTGCAACGGAATAAGCAAGTTGCTAAACGTACCGCTTAGGCCTGCCGTTAACACAAAAAACACCATAATGGTACCGTGAATGGTAACAAGCGCCAAATAAATATCGGCACTCATAACGCCATCGGGCGCCCATTTCCCTAGTAATGCTTCAAACAATACGTTGGGTTCTTCCGGCCAAGCAATTTGCATACGGAACATCATGGACATAAAAACCCCTATAACGCCCATTATGGTACCTGTTATTAGGTACTGTTTGGCAATCATCTTATGGTCTTGGCTAAAAATATATTTCGTTACAAATGTTTCCTTATGATGATGCCCGTGGTCGGCGTGATCGTGCGTATCTTGGTGTGCTGACATATCTTTTAAAATCGTTTTATTAGTAGTGATTAGTTAGAGGTTAATGAGTTTTTAAACAACTTTTGCTCGCTTATCCAAGCGTTGTACTCGTCTTGGGTTTCCACGATAATTTTCATTTGCATGTTGTAATGCGATGTACCACAAATTTTGTTGCATAGCAAGAGGTAATCGAACTCATAATCGTCCAAAGCTTCTTCGCCCTTGGCTACTAAAGCCTTACTGTTTTCTTTTCTAATTTTATTAATATTGGCTACCTTATCGATAATTTCTTGCTCTTGGCGCATATCGGCCGTGGTTACGGTGGGGGTAAACCCAAATTGGGTAATCATACCGGGCACACAGTTCATTTGCGCCCTAAAATGCGGCATATAGGCCGAGTGCAAAACGTCCTGCGAACGTATTTTAAACAATACGGGGCGGCCTACGGGCAAGTGCAGCTCGGAGGTAATAATATCGTCCTGTGCATTGGGGTCGGCTTCGTCCAGCCCTAAAATATTGGCACGGTCTATATCGATTAAACGTACATTGGCCTTGCCCAAAGTGTTGTCGTTTCCGGCGTATCGGGCCTTCCAGTTAAATTGTTGGGCGTATAACTCCACTATTAAAGGGTCTTCGCTTTCATCAACATTGGTTATGTTAATCCATGTGTTAAGGCCGTAAATAATTAGCCCCGCCAAAACAATAACGGGAATAATGGTCCAAATCATTTCCAATTTGTTGTTATCGGCAAAAAACACGGCTTTTTTGCCTTTTTCGCCTTTATATTTAAATGCGAAATAATGAAGTAAAAACTGGGTTACGGTTTGCACAAAAAAGATAATGGCCAAGGTAATTACCATTAAGCTGTCTATGGTTTCGCCATGCTCGGAAGCCGAATGCGACAGCAAGGGCAAATCGCCCCACTTAACAACGCACACTATTGTAATGACGTAAATAAAGGCCAAGAACCCCATCATTAAATACCCGTTAACGGTATTGTCCTTGTCGTTGGCTACTTGTGAATTTTCGTTTTTAGCCTGTGCCAAATCGAAAATTTTTACCATTTGCCAAATGGCAATTAGAATACATACTAAAACTATTATCGCTAATAACGTTGTCATTGTTTTGGTTTGTCTTTTATTTAAATATGTGAAATTATTATTGCTCTTTTTACCTTGTTTGGTGCTACTTCGTATTGGCCATAAGTACGCACGCTCCCTAACGGTGGGGCAATATAATACTTAATTTTGAAATTCCAAAAACCGTATAATTTTTGTTATTTACTCAAAATCAGTAAAATACGCCAAAAAAACACCTTCTTATTAAATAGAATACCTTGAATATTAAAACGAAACAAATTCAAGGTATTTTGTAAAATTTCTTATTATGTTGAGATTAACATTAAAAATTAATAATGAAAATCTTCGCTTTCCTTTCTAAAAGGATAGCGCTTTACCAATAACGGCGCTTTGGTTAAGGCCGTAAACACTACTAATATAAACAAGCCTGCAAAAAGTAGTATGGCACTTAGTTCGGGGATTCCGAAAGCCCATCTGTCGCCTACGGTTGCCGGCATTATCATAACATAAATATCGATATAATGCCCTATTAGCACAAGTACACCGGTTATAACCACAAACCAAGGTACGCGCTTAAAATCGGCATTCATAAGCATTAAAATAGGAAATACAAAGTTTAAAGCCACCATGCCAAGGAAGGGCAATTGATAATCGTTAAAACGCGACACGAAATAGGTTACCTCTTCCGGAATGTTGGAGTACCATATTAGCATAAATTGCGAAAACCATAAATAGGTCCAGAAAATACTAAAGGCAAACATATACTTGGCCACATCGTGCAAGTGGTTGGCGTTTACAAACTCCAAATACCCTCTTGACTTCAAATAGATGCTTATTAATGCCAAAACCGTAATGGCCGATACAAACATAGAGGCAAATACGTACCACCCGAACAATGTTGAGTACCAGTGTGGGTCCACGCTCATAATCCAGTCCCATGACATCATGGATTCGGTGTAAATAAAGAATACTAAAAATCCGGCCGTAATACGGAACAGTTTTTTAAAGTTTTTGTTATCCTCGGCAGTATCTTGCGCAATAGAGAACTTACGCGCAAAATAGCGGTACAAGCTCCATCCTGCAATAAAAATAAGCCCGCGAATGGTAAAGCCCGTTAGGTTTAACCAACCCGCTTTGCCTTGAATAAGTTTATCGTGTGCTACAACATCGGGGTCCATCCAAACAAATAAGTTGTAATGCCCGATAGTACCCGAAGCTACGGCAATTAACAATACAATTAAGGCACCCGGTAAAACGTAAGCCGTCATGGCTTCCATAACCCGGAACAATACGGGCGACCAACCGGCTTGCGATGCTATTTGAATACCGTAAAAGGCCAACATGCCCAAACCAATCATCATAAAGAAAAAGGCGGCTACGTAAAGGGCTGCCCAAGGCCTATTTGCTATTTGGTGCTGTACGTGCTCGGCATGCTCGTCGCCGTGGTGGGCATCTTCAGCATGGGCGGCATCGGCATGCGTTTCATGGCCTGTTGTTGCATGTGTATCGGTATGGCTACTGCCATGATGTGCTTGCTCGGTAGCCAGTAATTCCTTTACTTGTTCTAAGGATTTGTGCGACGTGCTAAAACCTATACCAACACCAATGGCGCCAACTATCATTAGAATGAAAGAAGCTATCCTTAATTTATTTGAAAACGTATACATATCTTATATATAATCTTATCGGGTCTTATTTTTCTAAATCTGTTTTTAGTTTCAACACATAAGAAACTACTTGCCAGCGCTCGTCTTCCTGTAATTGGTTGGCATACGATCCCATGGCGTTTCTGCCGTAATAAATGGTATGGTAAATACTGCCTTCGTTTATGGCCCTTCCGGCATCGTCAAAACTTGGAATCCCCAATATTTTTTCACGCTTAACCAAATTGCCTTGGCCATCGCCTTTTGTGCCGTGGCAAATAGCACAATAAATATCGAACAGGGCTTTGCCTTCTTCTAAATTTACTTGGGTAGAATCCAATGGGTTTTTAACCGTTGCCTTGGCCAGGTTATAGCCTTCAACATCGCCTGCTATATCGAAAGGCACGTGGCCTCTTGGAATTGAGCCTTCGGCGGGAAGTTGGGCTTCCAAACCGTTTCTAAATGGTGCTTCGCCGTAGGTTTCGTAACTTACGGGTTCGTACATATTGGGCATAAACTGATAGTTTGGAGCGGTATCGGTTTTACACGATACGGCTACAAACACAACTGATAGTACTATTATTTTAATTAAGCTCTTCATCTTTTTATTAATGCGCTTTATTAATTAAATTTATTTCTACGGCACCGGTTTCCTTTAGCAAACTTTCTAAGGCTTGGGTGCTACCATTAGCTTCAATTTCCATTAAAAAATGGTCGTCGGTTGTTCTTGGGTCGGGGTTTTCGGCTTTTTTAAAGGGCCACATCCTACTGCGCAAGTAAAAAGTAATTACCATTAAGTGCGCTGCAAAAAATACGGTAAGCTCGAACATAATTGGCACAAAGGCCGGCATGTTTTCTATATAACTAAAGCTTGGTTTACCGCCTATGTCCTGCGGCCAATCTTCAATCATGATAAAATTCATCATAACAATGGCAACCGTTAGGCCAATTAAGCCATATATAAAGGCCGTAATGGCTATTTTGGTAGGTGCCAAGCCCATGGCTTTGTCCAACCCGTGAACGGGAAATGGCGTATATATTTCCTCGATATGATAGTTTTCTGCCTTAACTTTTTTAACGGCCGACATTAGTACATCATCATCGGTATAAATAGCGTGAATAACTTTTGAAGCTTCCATTGACTATGTTTAGTTTATTAATTTTTTAGCTTGTCCGGACCAATCGTCGCGCTCTGCCCTTCCGGGGAACGAGCCTGTAATGGAATCCAACAAGTCGTATTCTCGTTTTGTCATTTTGCTAACTTGCAGGAAGGTGTAAATACCAATGCTGTTGAGTACTTCTTCCATTTTTGGGCCAATACCGTTAATGTCCTGTAAGTTATCGGGGTTTTGGGTGGCAGTATCAAAAGCACCCAAGCTGCCCAATAAATCTTCCACTTGTGCCGATTTATCTTGTATAAGCTGCGCCTCGGGAATTTCGTTTGCGCCCGAAGTCCTTGGGTCTGTTCCCGTGCCTACCAAACTTTTACCTGCTTCCCTTAAATTTTTATATTTTTCGCCAGACGATTTCAATATGGTTTTTACCTCGGCCTGTGCTATTACAGGGAATGTTCTGGCGTATAATAAGAACAATACAAAGAAAAACCCAATAGTGCCGATAAAAATACCGATATCGACAAAAGTTGGCGAAAACATGGTCCATGACGATGGCAAATAATCGCGGTGCAACGAGGTTACGATAATTACGAAACGCTCGAACCACATGCCTACGTTTACCACAATGGATATAAAGAAGGAGAACATAATGCTTGTGCGCAACTTTTTAAACCACATAAACTGCGGCGAGAACACGTTGCAGGACATCATCATCCAATACGCCCAAGCATATGGTCCTGTTGCACGATTTAAAAAGGCATATTGTTCGTACTCCACGCCCGAATACCAAGCAATAAACAACTCGGTAATATAGGCTACGCCCACGATAGACCCCGTAATCATGATTACGATGTTCATCAATTCTATATGTTGTAATGTAATATAATCTTCCAAATTACACACTTTACGCATAATAATAAGCAGTGTGTTTACCATGGCAAATCCCGAGAATACCGCACCCGCAACAAAGTATGGTGGGAATATGGTGGTATGCCATCCGGGAATAACCGAAGTAGCAAAGTCGAACGATACAATGGTATGCACCGAAAGTACCAAGGGCGTAGCCAAACCGGCCAATACCAAGGATACTTCCTCGAAACGTTGCCAATCTTTGGCACGACCGGACCAACCAAAACTTAATAATGAATATATTTTCTTTTGAAAGGGTTTAATAGCCCTGTCTCTTAGCATAGCAAAATCGGGCAACAAGCCTGTCCACCAGAACACCAACGACACCGATAGATATGTTGAAATGGCAAATACGTCCCAAAGCAGGGGCGAGTTAAAGTTAACCCAAAGCGACCCAAATTGGTTTGGTATTGGCAACACCCAATAACCCAACCACGGACGCCCCATGTGGATAATAGGGAACAATCCCGCCTGAACCACCGAGAAAATGGTCATGGCCTCGGCCGAGCGGTTAATGGCCATCCTCCATTTTTGGCGGAACAATAACAGTACCGCCGAAATAAGCGTTCCCGCGTGGCCAATACCTACCCACCACACAAAGTTGGTAATATCCCAGGCCCAACCTACGGTTTTATTTAAACCCCAAGTTCCTATACCCGTGGCTATGGTATAAATAATACATCCTAACCCCCAAAGAAAGGCTACAAGTGAAATACTAAAAACAATCCACCATTGTTTGTTTGCTTTTCCTTCTACCGGACGAGCCACATCCACCGTAACATCGTGGTACGACTTTTCGCCTGTAACTAAGGGTCTTCTAATAGGTGCTTCGTAATGAGACGCCATAATTATATAATTGATTCTTTAATTAGATTTATGCTTCGGTTGTATTTCTCACTTTGGTTTGATAGATTACGTTAGGTTTTGTACCTACGTGCTCTAATAAGTGATACATACGGTTATTTTCGTTAAGTTTTGCTACTTGGCTTTCCTTATCGTTAACGTCGCCAAATATCATGGCACCGCTACTACAAGCTGCCGAACATGCGGTTTGGAAATCGCCGTCTTTAATAGCTCGGCCATCGCGCTTGGCATCCAAAATTGTTTTTTGCGTCATTTGGATACACATTGAACATTTTTCCATAACACCACGGGAGCGTACCACAACATCGGGGTTTAGTACCATACGGCCCAAATCGTCGTTCATGTGGTAATCAAACTCGTCGTTTCCGTTATATAAGAACCAATTGAAACGACGTACTTTATACGGACAGTTGTTAGCGCAGTAACGTGTACCCACGCAACGGTTGTACGCCATGTGGTTTTGCCCTTGTCGGCCGTGCGATGTTGCCGCAACCGGACAAACTGTTTCGCAAGGCGCATGGTTACAGTGCTGGCACATTACGGGTTGGAATGCTACTTGCGGGTTATCGGAAGGATGTTCCATTTCGCCAAAACCGCCCAAAGAGCCTTTATCGCCAAACAAGCCTGAAAAGCCTTCTTTTTTGGCATCGTCTTCTTCAAACGTAGTATCGGACGAGTAATATCTATCAATACGCAACCAGTGCATATCGCGGCTACGGCGTACTTCTTCCTTACCTACAACCGGAACGTTGTTTTCGGCATGGCAAGCAATTACGCAAGCGCCACAACCCGTACAAGCGTTTAGGTCTATGGATAAGTTAAAGTGGTGGCCTATGGTTCTATCAAATTCGTCCCATAAATCAACATCCGGGGATGTTACAGGGGTTTCTTGGTGGTTTAACGATACCATTGGCATCGCGTTCCAATATTGCTTGTCCTTGGTATTGAAAATTTCCAAGGTGGTTTCCTTAACAATATCGCCACGCCCCATTAGGGTATTGTGCAACTGTACACAGGCAAATTCGTGCATACCGCCCGTAGCCTCAATAGTTACGTTTTGTACGGTATTAAAATTATGGTATAATTGGTAGGCGTTAACACCCGTTTGCATTTCCGTTTTTAAGCCTTTGGTTTTTCCGTAGCCAAATGCCATACCAACCGAACCTTTTGCCTGCCCCGGCTGAATGATTACGGGAACGGTAATAGTTGTGCCGTTAGCCGTTACATTGGCATAGCTGCCGTTTAATGCGCCTGTGGCTTCGTGCGTATTGGTTAAGCCCAAAGCATCGGCATCGGCTTGGGAAACGGTTAAATAGTTATCCCAAGAGGTTCTGGTAATAGGATCCGGAAACTCCTGTAACCAAGGGTTATTGGCCTGTTGGCCATCGCCCATACCTACTTTGGTGTATAGGGTAAGCTCCAAACCTTCACTTTTAGCGGATTCTGCCAATTTTCTTGCCGCAATATCCGAAGGAATCGGCATAAGGTCTATTGTTGTGGCAACCGATTTGTTGCTATTCCCGGCTACCGGACCTGAACCTTTGGCTGAGCCTGTGGTAATGGTTTGGGTAGTTGTGGTGGTTTTGTATTCGTCCTTATCTTCATCCTTAATGCCAACCCCTACGGCCACATCGTGGATAATACCGCCAACCCAAGTGCGTTTCTTTTTATCCTGTAATTCGGTAGTTGTGGTTTCAATGGTTTTTGTTGCATTTTTTTCTGAAGAAGATGAAGAGCCATTGGCACCGCCTAATCCGTTAGCGCTGCCCGAACCAACCGCAAACACGCCATCGTGAAGGGCTTGGTTAAACGAACTGCCACCCAATACGGATGCGTTCCATGTTTCTTTTATGTAATTGTGATACGTGCTATCGTTACCAATCCATTTCAACAAAGCGTCTTGGAATTGTCGGGTATCAAATAGCGGACGGATAGTAGGCTGTATTAAGCCGTAATGTCCGTTTTTAATTTCAACATCGCCCCAAGACTCTAAATAGTGTGGCGCTGCTGCAATATATTGTGCCTCGGATGATGTTTCATCGGCTTTCATTGAAAACGCAACTGACAATTCCGTTTTTGATAAGCCTTCGGCAAAATCGGCCGCATTGGCCAATGTATACAATGGGTTAACGCCGCTCATGATAATGGCGCTTACCTTGCCGGCTTTCATATCGGCAACCAAATTGGCTACCACTTTATCGCTACCTTGTCGTGTTTTTACGGTTGTTTGCGGATTGAAGGCCTTACTTGCCAAAAATTCGTTTATGCCCAATACAACGTTTTGCGCATTAACATCCTGCAAGCCCGTTACCACAACGGCCGAACTTCCTGCTTTTTTTATTTGTGAAGCAGCGTTTGCTACGGCAGCTTCTACAGTTTCCGATAATCCGTTTACGGTTACGTTTTGCCCCGTTACCAAACTGTACAATTTGGCCAATACCAATTTTTGTTGGTTTGGTGTTACGGGTACGCGCTTATCGGCATTAGCCCCGGTTAAGGACATATTGGACTCGAACTGGATATGGCGCGACATTTTTCCGTTTTGCGGAATTCGGTTTTTGGCATACCCGGTATCGAAACCACCGCCTTGCCAATCGCCCAAGAAATCGGCACCAACCGACACAATAGTCTGGGCTTTGGTAAAGTCGTAATCGGCCAACCCACGCACGCCGTATCTGGCTTGGTAGGCATCCAACGCTGCAGATTCCGAAACGGCATCATAAACAACATGGTTTACATTACCGTATTTGGCTTTAAATTCCGCAATTAATTTATTGGTGGACGGGCTGGCAAAAGTTTGTGTTAACAACACAATTTCCTTATTTGCTGCAGCTAATTCTGTTAATTTTTTAGTGGTTTCGGCATCAAACGTTTCCCAAGAAATGGCTTCGCCCGCTTTTCTCGGCCCTTGTACCCTTAAACTGTCATACAAGCCCAAGACTGAAGCATTAACCCTTGCATTGGCACTACCATTGGCGCTTGCCAAAGCATTGTTTTCTATTTTTATGGGACGCCCTTCACGGGTTTTTACCAAAACACTGGCAAAATCGAACCCGTCCGCAATTGTTGTTGCATAATAGTTAGCTACGCCCGGGATAATTACATCCGGTTGCACTACATAAGGAATTGCTTTTTTTACGGGCCCTTCGCAAGCTGCCAACGAAGCGGCGGCTGTTGTAAAACCAACGTACTTTAAAAAGTCGCGTCGCGTTGTGGAAGTTGCGCCCAATGTATCCTTATCGCCTAAAAACTCATCGGTAGGAATTTCGGACACAAACTCGTTATGCTTTAGCGTCTCAACAACAGAGCTATTGTTGTTTAGCTCTTCAACACTTTTCCAGTATTTCTTGTTTGATGACATATTATATAATTGAATTACTTCTTGTTAATATTAATAGTGGCATTTACCACACTCTAATCCGCCCATTTGCGCTACGGTAAGCTTATCTACACCGTATTTTTTGGACAATTCTTCGTGAATTTTGGCATAATAGGCATTATCTTCTACCTTAACGTTCGTGGTCCTGTGGCAATCTACGCACCACCCCATTGTTAGGGACGAATATTGGTACATAACTTCCATTTCCTCCACCGGGCCGTGACACGTTTGGCACTCCAAGCCGGCAACCGAAACGTGTTGCGAGTGGTTGTAATATACAAAATCGGGCAAGTTGTGTATGCGTACCCATTTAACAGGCTTAGGCTCGCCCGTGTAGGCTTGGTCCTCGTCGCTCCAGCCTACGGCATCGTAAAGTTTTTTAATTTCGCCATCGTAAAATTCTTTAGAGTGCTCGGCCGTTGTTTCGCCATTATACTCGTAAATAGATTTGTGGCAGTTCATACATACGTTAAGCGAAGGAATACCCGATGTTTTGCTAACCCTTGCAGACGAGTGGCAATATTTACAGTCGATACCGTTATCGCCGGCATGTATTTTATGTGAAAAGTGAATAGGTTGAACAGGCTGATACCCTTGGTCCACGCCTATTTGCATGAAATAGCCGTACACAAAATAAGCACTGGCCAACAACAGGAAAATAGCGGACACCAATAGTAAAAACTGATTTTTAACAAAGGCTTTCCAAAGCGGCAGCCCCGATTTTCCTTCGGGAAGCTCGATGTTTTGGGCAGCGGCAAAGCGGCGTAATGTTTTATTGACCAAGAACAACCCATAAGCCAATAACACAAATAGTATGGCCAAGGCCGTTAAAATAACATTATTGCTAAATGTACCGGTAGTAGCTCCTGTTTCGGCAACAGCAGTAGTAGCGGCTGCTGCGGCAGGTGCTTCGGCTTTTTCTTCGGCTGTATAGGCTAAAATATTATCGATATCCTCATCGGACAACTGTGGAAAAGCCGTCATGGGGGCTTGCGCATATTCTTCATATACTTTATTGGCATACGCATCGCCCGATTTTATTAGTCCGGCACTGTTTTTAATCCAAGCATGCAACCAAGCTTTGTCCAAGCCTTGGTCGTCGGCCAAACGCTGTTCAACATGGCGTAAAGCGGGCCCCGTCATTTTTTTATCTAATTGGTGACAAGCGGCACAATTGGTGTTGAATAATGCTTTTCCTTTTGCTGGATCGCCTCCCTGGGCAGAAATAGAGGTTGAAAACGCTAATAAAATAATTAAGCTTAAACCAAGAAGGTTCTTACTTAATGTACGGTGAATCACCTTTTTCATATTGTTGGCTATATTAACTTCTTAACTTTTGTGGTACGGTTTTTATTGACTAAAACTAAAACCGCAGTTATAAAATCTCTCGCAAAAGTAATATTTAATGTGGATTTTGGAAATGTTATATAAGTGTTAAAGGTTAATTTATATCTGTTCTAAATAATAAAAACAACCAAACTTTAGTTAATAAGGTATACATTTGCAAAACAATCTATTTAAAAATGAAATTATTGAATTTGAAAATCACACTTTTAAGCATTTTTGGCTACCTTATTTCCTTGCAATTTTGCCATGCCCAACAAGGCCATATTACCATAAACCAAGACAGCAGGTTACCCGAATTGCTGAATTTGAAAAAAGAAATGACCGAAGACGATACCGATAGGTATAAAATACAAATTTACAGCGGCAACAGCCGGAACAGTGCCTATGGCGCCGAAACCAATTTTAAATCGGCTTTTCCCTACACAAAAACAATCGTGGTTTACGAAGAACCCAACTTTAAAACTTGGGTAGGGAATTACAGGACTAAAATTGAAGCCGATAGGGATTTTAAAAAGATTAAGGAAAAATTTAGTAGCGCCTTAATTTTTAAGCCTAAAAAAAATACAGCCCAGTAAAAACAAAAGCCCGAAAAAATCGGGCTTTTTTTATTAAGCTTATCGTTTTTGGCTTAGTCGATTATAACTTTTTTAACAAGCGTGCCTTCATCTGTATCGACGGTAGCAAAATACAAGCCTTTGGGCAAGTTTTCCACATTTATTTTGCCATAAGCAGTAGTATTTAAAACTTGCTTGCCCAACACGTTAATTATAGCTACGCTTTTAATTTTAATAGCGTTATTCTGTTGTATTACTAAAAATTTACTTGCCGGATTGGGATAAATTTTTACATGCTTATCCAAAAACGCTGTAACGCTTAGGGTAACGTCGCTTTGTACATCGCCGGACAAAATACCATTGGCACTTGTTAAGGTACCGCCACAGGAATTACTTGTATCGGCGGTATTTTCAACCCAAGTTCCAAGTGTTAAGTCGGGCGGATTGGGGTATGCTGCTGTGGTATTATAGTACAGCGTAAACTCATAATTTGCAGGATCGTTACCCGGGTCCAACTGAATTTCCCAACGGGTATTAACTGTATTCCAAATAATACGAACGTTACAAACGCCCGAAGGACAATTGGGGTAACCGGAACTTTCGTAGGTGTTTCGCACAACACCGCTATCGGTAATAGTTCCGGTATTGTTTAGGGTGTAGTTTGTGGAATTATCCTCGGAAGTCTTCAAGTTGTCCGGACAACCATTAAATGTAATTTGAGCATGCAGCGCAATGGTAGTCGCGCACACAAAAAGGAGCATGGTAACTTTTTTCATTTTATGTAAAATTTGGGGTTAATATTTATGGTCGAGATGGATAAATCCCTTGAAGCGCAATAATAAAATTAACCGTTTGGTAAGGCTGCATGTTGTTTACTGGCTGCCCGCCTCCCGTATTGCTAATCATATTCGATTTCATGGTGGTATTGGCTGCCGCGTTGGAATATTCCTTATCCAGAGCTTTAGTTCCTGCCGGCAGGTTATTGGTTGGAACTGCTTGGGTACCATCTTCAACTACCGCATTAACCGTGTGCGAATGCGAAGGCATTTGGTTAATAGATAGCGTATTGGTTTCCGTGCCGCTTTTTTCGCCTAAAACCCTTGTGGTTAAACCCGGACCGCTACCCGCATGTACGGGTACACGCCCCTGTAAATCGGGCAGTGCAAAAGTGGTTTGGCCATTACCGCCATAAGTTGTTCCCAACAAGGAAAACAAAGCCTGGTTTTGGTTTATTGACAAGAGTTGTCCATTACACAACGCCCAACCGTTTGGAGCAAAATTTCCGGCGAACATTCTAATTTCGCCGATGTAAGGGTCTTGGGAAAAAGATAGGTTACTGAATAATAACGATGCGAAGACGCATAACAACGTAATTTTTTGTTTCATGGTTAAGTTTGTTTAAAAATTTGGGTATGGTGAAGGTATAAAAAAAAGCCCTTACTTTTACGTAAAGGCTTTAATTTTTTATTAATTTTTATTGAAACTATTAATTATTTAAGTTTCTTTTTCACCTCAACTTCGTGGAAGGCTTCAATAATATCGCCTTCTTTAATATCGTTGTAGTTTTTAACCTGCATACCGCAATCGTAGCCTTTGGTTACCTCCTTAACATCGTCCTTAAAGCGTTTTAATGAAGATAATTCTCCTGTAAACACCACTACGCCATCGCGTATAATACGTACGCCGGAGCTTCGGAGTATTTTACCATTGGTAACCATACAGCCTGCAATATTGCCCACTTTGGATACTTTAAATACTTCGCGTATTTCGGCCGTTCCGGTAACTTCTTCCTTAAATTCCGGAGAAAGCATGCCTTCCATAGCATCTTTTACATCGTTTATGGCGTCGTAAATAATAGAGTATGTGCGAATATCGATTTCTTCCCTATCGGCGGTAGCACGGGCATTGCCTACGGGGCGTACGTTAAAGCCAATAATAATGGCATCGGATGCCGAGGCCAACAATACATCGCTTTCGGTAATGGCACCAACGCCTTTGTGAAGAATGTTTACCTGGATTTCCTCGGTTGATAGTTTTTGGAACGAATCGGTTAGTGCTTCTACAGAACCATCCACATCGCCTTTAAGAATGATGTTAAGCTCTTTGAAGTCGCCCAACGCAATTCGGCGTCCAATTTCATCTAACGTAATATGGCGTTGTGTACGCACCGATTGCTCACGCTGCAATTGCGAGCGTTTAGCTGCAATTTGCTTGGCTTCGCGCTCGTCCTCGAACACATTAAACTTATCGCCCGCTTGTGGTGCGCCATCCAACCCGAGAATAGATACGGGGGTCGATGGGCCTGCTTCGGCTACATCGTTGCCCCGCTCGTCGTGCATGGCTTTTACCTTACCGCTGTTTTTTCCGGCCAACACATAGTCGCCCACGCGTAAAGTTCCGGCTTCTACCAATATGGTAGCTACATAGCCACGACCTTTGTCCAAAAAGGCCTCTACTACCGTACCTACGGCCGGTTTGTTGGGGTTGGCTTTAAGTTCTAACAATTCGGCTTCCAACAGCACTTTTTCTAACAGTTCTTTTACGCCTGTTCCTTTTTTGGCCGAGATGTCGTGCGATTGTATTTTTCCGCCCCAATCTTCAACCAAAAGGTTCATATTGGCCAATCCTTCCTTGATTTTATCGGGGTTGGCATCGGGTTTATCAATTTTATTAATGGCAAACACAATAGGCACTCCCGCTGCTTGGGCGTGGGCAATGGCTTCTTTGGTTTGTGGCATGATGTCGTCGTCCGCAGCTACAACTATAATGGCTATATCGGTAACTTGCGCACCACGAGCACGCATGGCGGTAAAGGCTTCGTGTCCCGGTGTATCCAAGAAAGCTATTTTTTGGCCGTTATCCAGTTTTACGCCATAGGCGCCAATGTGCTGGGTTATACCACCGGACTCGCCCGCGATTACGTTTTCCTCGCGAATGTAATCCAATAGCGATGTTTTACCGTGGTCCACGTGGCCCATAACGGTTACTATTGGGGCTCTTGGTTGTAAATCCTCTTCCTTATCCGCAACGGTTTCTATGGCTTCCTCGATATCGGCTGTTACAAATTCGACTTGGAAGCCGAACTCTTCGGCTACTATGGACAGGGTTTCGGCATCGAGGCGTTGGTTCATGGTAACCATCATACCAAGCGACATACAGGCCGATATGATTGATGTTACGGGAACGTCCATCATGGTAGCCACTTCGTTTGCGGTAACAAACTCGGTTACTTTTAGTATTTTACTTTCGGCGGCTTCCCTTTGTAGGTTTCGCTCGGTTTGGTCGCGGTGCTGGTCGCGTTTGTCTCGACGGTATTTAGCGCCTTTGCCCTTGGCCGATTTTCCTTGAAGTTTTTCAAGGGTTTCGCGTACTTGTTGTTTTACATCCTCCTCGCTTGGCTCTTCTTTTAGTATCGGGCGCCTTGCCTTGCCGCCTTTGTTGAAGCGGTCGTTATTAGAACGGTTGTTGTTTCCGCCCTTATCGTTATTGTTATCGTTGCCTGCCTTGCTTATTCTGCGACGCTTGCGTTTGTTGGCGTTATCGTCCTTGCTTTCGCCCCGCTTGTCGTCTTTCTTTTTCTTGGGTTTGTTAAACTGCGACAGGTCTATTTTATCGCCCGCAATTTTTGGCCCGGTAAGTTTTTGGTATTTGGTTTCAACCCGTTCTTCCTGTACAACTTCGCCATTTTCGCGAATAATGGTTGTTTTTGGCGCTACCTTTCCGGTTTTTGGTTTTTCAACTACTTTTTCCTTGGGTTTTTCGGCCACTTTTTTGGCTTGCGGCGCTTCTGTAACTTCGGGTTTTACGGCAGGTTTTTCTTCAATGGGCTTAGCAACAGGGGTTTCTTTTTCAGCCTTTACCTCGGGCTCTGCTTTGGTTTCTTCAACCTTTGGAGCAGTGGTTTTTTTGGGGTCCAAATCGATTTTGCCTACTTGCTTGGGGCCCGTGAGTGTTTTTGTGGCTTTTATGACCTCGTGTTTGGCTTCTTCCTCTTTGTGCTTTGCCTCAAGTTCGCGCTCGCGCTCCTCCCGTAGTATTTCCTTTTCTTTTTGCTTGGCTTCGCTTACTTCTTTAGAGGCCACTTTTTTGTTGGCATCGGTTTGGAACTCGTCGGCCAAGATGTTGTAAACTTCTTCGGAAATTTTGGTTGTCGGGCGTTTCTCTATCTCGACACCTTTGGAATCCAAAAATTCCACGGCACGGTCCAGCGAAATGTTAAGCTCGCGCAATACTTTGTTTAATCTAATTGTTTCAGCCATAAATTGCCTTTAAAATACTCAAATATATTGTTTATTCTTCAAATTCTTCCCTAAGAATCCTGATAACTTCTTTAATAGTTTCTTCTTCCAGGTCGGTACGTTTTACTAAATCGTCCACATCCCGCTCTAAAACGCTTTTTGCGGTATCTAAGCCTACTTTGCTTAGTTCGTCTATAATCCAACCGTCTATTTCATCGGAGAACTCGGATAATTCCACGTCTTCTTCGGCGCCTTCACGGAACACGTCTATTTCGTAACCCGTAAGTTGGCCCGCCAAACGGATGTTGTGGCCGCCACGGCCTATGGCCTTGCTTACCTCTTCGGGTTTTAGTATAACTTCGGCACGTTTGTTTTCTTCATCTAACTTAACCGAGGTTACCCGTGCAGGACTTAATGCCCTGGTTATAAACAGTTGCGTGTTGTTGGTGTAGTTTATAACGTCGATGTTTTCGTTGCCCAACTCACGTACGATGCCGTGTATCCTGGAGCCTTTCATGCCTACGCAGGCGCCTACGGGGTCTATCCTGTCGTCGTAGGAATCGACGGCTACTTTGGCTTTTTCGCCGGGGATTCGCACCACGTTTTTAACGGTGATTAGGCCATCGAAAACTTCGGGTATTTCCTGTTCGAACAGTTTTTCGAGAAATACGGGCGATGTTCTGGACAGGATTATGGTGGGCTTGGTGCCTTTTAAATCGACACTATCGACCACGCCGCGCACGTTATCGCCTTTTCGGAAAAAATCGGATGGGATTTGCTTGTCCTTTGGCAATACGATTTCGTTGCCTTCGTCGTCCAACAAAATTACGGCTTTATGACGGATATGGTGCACTTCGGCCGTGTAAATTTCGCCTATTAAATCTTTAAATTGTTTGTAAATAATAGTGTTGTCGTGCTCGTGTATTTTAGCGATTAGGTTTTGGCGCAGCGCCAATATGGCACGTCTGCCCAAATCGATTAGTTTTACTTCTTCGGACACGTCCTCGCCCACCTCGAAATCGGGTTCTATTTTACGGGCTTCGGTAAGCGAAATTTCCTGGTTTGGGTCTTCCACCTCGTCATCGGCAACTACTATGCGGTTTCTCCAAATTTCCAAATCGCCCTTGTCCGGGTTTACGATAATGTCGAAATTATCGTCGTCGCCGTATTTTTTCTTTAGGGCGCTTCTAAAAACGTCTTCTAAAATGGCCATTAAGGTTACACGATCTATTGATTTATCGTCTTTGAACTCTGAAAAAGATTCAATTAACGCGATATTCTCCATAACTCCCTATTTGAATTAAAATTTAATCATAACTTTTGCTTCTACTATATCTTGATAAGCTATATTCGCTTGTTTTTTTACGGTTGTTTTACCTTTGCCCACTTCCTTTGGTTCCCTTGTTTTCCACTCCAAGGTAATTGTATTTTCGGCGGTTTGGGTTAGGGTGCCCTCGAAATTTTCGGCGGCTGTTTTTACGCTTAAATCCCGCCCAATGTGCTTGGCATACTGTCTGTTGTTAACCAAGGGCTGCGTTGCCCCTGCCGACATAACTTCAAGGGAAAAGTCGTGTTCCTCTCTATCCAAATTATGCTCTATGGCCCGGCTTATAAACATGCAGTCCTCCACCAATACGCCTTTATCGCCATCGATTACAACTTTTATATCGGCGTTGTTTTGCACGGAAAAATCGATAACAAACAAATCGGGCCTTTCAATTAAAGCCTTATCGAGCAAATTTTTAACGGTTTCTGTAAACATTTTTGGCTATAAAAAGAGGGGACTTGCTGTCCCCTCGTTCTTAAATTTTTCCTTTTCGTGGTGCAAATATATAAAAATTAATTGGTTTTAAGGATGTTTGCTTCCATAAAATTTAACGAAACCCGAAAATCGTCTTGACGAAGTCGGAATTTTCATTATTTTTACGTTTTTAATTCATCTTTAGCTATGAAGCGTATATTCTTTTTGGCGCCTTATTTTTTGTGCTTAATTTTATTTGTTTATTTTGGGGTTTACCAGTTTTTGGCCTACCAATACCCCGAGCCTTTTAGGGAACAAATTATTTACGCCATTAGTGCAACCGTTTTGTGCTTGTGCTGTTTTTTAATAGGCAATGTTTTATTTAAAAATGAATTGATTCCCGCCACAAAGCGGAACAAAAACATCCTGCTTTTTGCCAATTTGTTTATGGTTTTTATGGCCGCTGCTTATGCCGTTAAAGTTCAAGTTGAATACAGGCACGACCACGCGTTTTTAATTGAACAGCAAATTTTGTTTGTTGCCTCGACCTTTAGCGTGCTGGGATTGGTTGCGCTTTTTTCCATTCAAAACAGGGGAGTTTTAAATTTTAAAATCGTAAATTTTTTGGCCTTGTTATTTTCGGTGTTTTTTCTTTTGGGAACGGCTTTCTTATTTTACCCATCATTTGACTATTACAACACAAAAAAAAGCGCTTTGCAGGACATCCTTAACGACAAAAAAATACAGCAGGAACACATTAATGCCTATATGGACAGCGTTAGGCAAACCGCTTTTAAATATACCGAATACGATTTGCACGCTTTTGAAATACTTACCGAAAGCGCAAACGACCTACAAGGCTACGAAACCTACATCGAGGAAACGTTTAACACCGATTATGGTGAAGGTGAAGGTGAACAAACAAAAGCCAACAGGTTAAAACAAGGCTACATTGACATATTGAGCAGTAAAGCGTATTCGCAAGAATATTGGGACGATATTTTATCCAACGTGTTTAGTTACGACCCCGAAACCCAAACCTACGATTACAATAATTACGATTTACAAAGCTACGACCTAACCACCGGCACCGACATGGATTTGAGTTCGGCAAACGACATGAACCACATTGTAAACATGGGCATTTACCAATATTGGCTTAAAAAAGCCGTTGACCCCGAAAACAGAGCGGCGGAACAAATTGAATGGCTTTGGCAGGAAAACAAGGGTTTTATTTTCAACTATTTCCCTAAGGCGAAATACAACGCACTTTGCAAAACCTTAGTGGACGATTTAATTGAAATTAAAACCAAAATAAACCGACAGCCCGATTACAGGGAATTTTACGAAACATACAGTGTCGAGGATTCCATTTTTTTTACCTACCCCAGCAAAGCATTTGTTAATTCCTACCCAAACGCTTGGGCATTCGGGTTTTGGGATCGCCGCTACGAAGAAGAAAACGACGAACTGGTGTACCAAATCTTGTTGGAAATACAAAACCATTACAACGGCCTGTAACGGGCGTTTGGCAATAACAACAGATTGCGCCAATCCAAAGCAATTACATCAAAATTTGAGTATATATTACACATGAGAAAAGCCACCATAACAATAACCGCAATAAGCATTTTAATAGCTGTTTTAACATGCTTTTTATTGAATAGGAGCAAGAATTTAGTCGACGACATTACAGCACTAAACAGCAACGATTATACACTACACGAAGGTGCTTCTACCGATATTGCTTCAGCTATTGAGGATTTGTTCAACCCCGAATACAACAACTACCACTATACCGTGCCAGATTTGAACCAAAACACCTACAAACAAGCGGCGCCCTGTATGTTGGCATACACCGAACAGGTTTACAACACCAAGCCCGAATGCGCCGAAATTATAGCAAATGCCATATTGAAAGAAAGAGGCGAACAATTTTTTGTTGAAGCTATTATTGGCGATGCCTTATATTATTCAAAAGCCGATAATAGCGTCCATCCTTATTTTACAAACAACCCCATTGCCAACAGCTATCTATTAAAAGACCAATTAAAATGGACATTTGCCAACCAGTATCGCGACCCCGAAAAATTAGAAGCGTTTTTTAACAATAATAAGGATTATTTTTTTTCGTATATAACCAAAACCATTTACATTACGGTTTTTGAAGAAAAGGTTAAAAACTTTATAAACGCCTATAACGCCATTTATTCCAGCGACAATAGCGAAGCGTTTTACAACGATATTTACACCAAGGCCGATAACGAAAACAACCACGCCGAATATTGGGAATACACCTTTTGGAAACGCCGGGAACTGGAAGGCAACCACACGCTTATACGCCGGATATTAGGGGAAATTGATAGGTTTTATAATGAGGATTAAAATTAGAGTTTCAATTAACACAAATGATATAAACTGTCCTCGAATTACTTGACCTTTACAATAACGTCATCGCGAGAAGGAGGCACGACGACGAAGCGATCGCATACGAAGTTTCAAAGTTGACAAGACAACAAGGGTCTCCTTCGGCTGCACTCAGGACAAACTTCTCGCAAAACAAATAATTTTTCAAAAAAAAAAAAAAAATCCCAATCAATAATTGATTGGGATTCTTTACGAACTCCGTTGGCCTACTAGGGCTACTATAAAAAAGTAAAGTAGTTTAATCCATTATAATCATCTGTATATTATATATAAAGAGACAGATGTTAACCGTGTAAAATGAGAGTTAATAAAATTTAACTCAAATGTTTCCCCCTTTTTGTACCCCCTTTTCATTTTTTTGTATGTATATTAGCTTTTATTAACCTAATTTGAGTTAAACCCAATTAATGCAAGTATCATTTTTACTTCGAAAAGATAAAGTAAACAAAAATGGATTGATTCCGTTAAGATTGTAAATCGTCAGCAAAAAGTGGACACAATATACTAAAAACTTAAGGAGTGTTTTCAAAAAAAAAGAATTAGATTTAATTATGGGAACACCAAAGAAAAAAAGTACAGAAACCTTTGTAAAAGACATCCGCAAAAACACGCGTAGAGTATTTACGGCCGAACAAAAGATTTTAATTGTTATGGAGGGTCTTCGAGCCGAGACTTCCGTAGCAGAGCTATGCCGAAAGCACAGCATTGCCCAATCCC
>JBKEDS010000069.1:0-5541 GCA_047975545.1 Flavobacteriaceae bacterium
AAAATGAATACTAAAAAAGACATCGTTGTATTAACCGGAGCAGGACAGCTCGGAATGGCAATTGTAAGAAGAATGGCATACGGAAACAAAATTTTTGTAGCCGATTGGAAATTGGAAAATGCCCAAGCCATAACTAAAACATTGATAGAAGCCGGTTTTGATGCCGTACCTTATAAAACAGATATTTCGGATAGAAATTCAGTTTTAGAATTGATTGAAGCCGCTAAAAAAGAAGGCGAAATTTCAATGTTTATCAACGCAGCAGGATTGTCGCCAAGCCAATCTACCAAAGAACATATTTTGGAAGTGGACTTATACGGAACCGCTATTTTGTTGGAAGAATTTGGAAAAGTAATCAAACCGGGCGGAACAGCCGTAACCATTTCCAGTCAATCGGGACACCGAATGCCAGCTTTAACAGCCGAAGAAGACCACTTATTGGCAACCACGCCCACCGAAGAATTATTGAATTTGGAAATGCTACAACCCGAAAATATAAAAGATACGTTGCACGCTTACCAAATGGCGAAACGTTGCAATGTGAAACGAGTAATGGCAGAAGCTGTAAAATGGGGAGAAAAAGGAGCAAGAGTAAATTCAATTTCACCCGGTATTATCATTACACCTTTGGCTTTGGACGAAATTAACGGGCCTCGTGGCGATTTCTACAAAAATATGTTTGCCAAATCCCCAGCAGGTCGCCCCGGAATGGCTGATGAAGTGGCTAATGTAGCCGAATTGTTATTATCCGAAAGAGGAGCGTTCATTACGGGTTCTGATATTTTGATTGATGGTGGAGCAACCGCATCATATTTTTATGGACCACTTCAACCTGAAAAAAAATAGAATATGGAAAAATCTAAATTTCATTATGGCTATGTTATCGTCTTTTGCTGTTGCTTGATTATGGGCCTCAACATTGGGCTGGTAATGAGTTGTGCCGGAATATTCTATACGCCCGTAAGCGAAGACCTTGGGGTTTCCAAAGGCGATTTCGGTTTGTATATGACCTTTGTTTACGCCTTTTCGTTTTTGATGCTTTCCGTTGCCGGAAAATTAATGGACAAATACAGTGCTCGTTGGTTACTCACTATTAGCACGGCGGTTGTTGGTATTTTGTATTTGGCAATGTCGCAATTCAATGCCGTTTGGCAGTTTTATGTAGCCGGAGCGGTTATCGGTATTTCGCTTTCGTTCTTGTTGTATCTCAGTTATCCGGTTTTAATCAACCGCTGGTTTAATGCCCGGGTTGGGTTTTTCATTGGACTTTGCAGTGCCGCTTCGGGAATTGGTGGCGTATTGTTTAATCCGTTTGGCGGCTATTTAATTGAAACCTATGGTTGGCGAACCACCTACTTAATTTTCGGAATCATTATTTTGGTAATCGTAACCCCTTTGCTTGGATTGTTATTACGAAATTATCCTGCCGATAAGGGCTTAAAACCTTTTGGCGAAAAAGCCGACACAACCGAAACCGTAAAAACAGGAACAGATTACGCTGTTGCCATAAAAACGCCCGTGTTTTATGCCTTAATGGTATTTGCTTTCTTGATGATTGCCGTTTCCACACTCAATTTATTTATGCCCACTTATGTTACATCGGTTGGCTTTAGCGTAGAGCAGTCGGCGTTTGTGGCTTCGGCTAGTATGTTGGGTGTAACCATTGGCAAAGTAGCGTTGGGGTATATTAATGATAGAAGTTCTTTAGTTGGGGTTTTTACATCAACGGGATTGGGAATTTTAGGTTTTGTTTTTCTATTAATGGGAAATGAAAGTATGTTGTTTATGACCATTGGCGGATTTTTATTCGGTTGGGCGTATGCAGGTGTTACGGTGGAAACAGCCTTGTTGGTACGAACCGTTTTTGGTACGAAAGATTACTCGCAGATATTCTCCAATATTTCCATTGCCTTGGCTCTTGGTGGAGCGGTAATGGCAGGCGGTTGGGGTTATTTGGTCGATTTTCTAAACTTCAAAATCATTCTTTCAACAGGTATTGTGCTGTTAATCCTTTCGGGGTTAATTGGATTTTATGCGTTGAAGAAAACAAACGCCACCAATTTACATCAAAGTGAGCCTTGAATAAATCTTTCACCTTAAAAAACGTTTCATTACAGCCTTAAATAGAAGACGAGTTACCAACCTCGCTAACCGGTATACAGGCTTCGTACGTTCCGGGAACCGGGTTGTAGTTTAAAATATCCAGCCCTACCCGCCCCGAAGTGTAATAACCATACAAAGTGTAATAGCGGATGCTGGTTAGGTACTTGTAAATGTAGTACATATCCTTGTTTTCCACTTGGGCTTCGGGTTGGCTTAACAGTTTGAAAATTTGTTTTTGCTTGTCTTCCGATACTTTAAAGTAAACCGAAACCAACTCTAAAAAATCGGATTTTGTTCCTTTTGAAGTGTTTTTTTTGAAAACGGCTTTAAATTTTTCATGAAACAAATTTTGTCCTTTACTAAACATTTCTTGTTCCTTTTTAGTTAATACTTCTTTTAAAACCTTATCTATAAATTGGGGTACATTAACATCCAAAGCGCCTACGGTTTGGGTTTTTGGCAGAATAATATCGGCAATGTGGTTTACTACAAATAATTCGCCTTCACTTAAAAAAACAGTATCAGGGTTTTTATCGGTTTCATTTTTACATGAAACCAAAAGCTGCAACAGCGTGGGCGCAGCAATGGCACTGCCCAAAATAAAGGGCATGGTTTTAAGGACTTCCCTCCTATCCATTTGTAATTCCTTTTAATTGGTTGGCGGCATGATGGGCTGCCCGAGCCGTTAGGGCCATGTAAGTTAACGAGGGGTTTTGCGAGCCGGAGGAGGTCATGCAGGCACCATCGGTTACATAAACATTAGGCACGCCATGCAATTGGTTATGTTTGTTAAGCACCGATGTTTTGGGGTCGTTGCCCATTCTGGCCGTACCCATTTCGTGTATGGCATGACCGGGATAGCAAGGCTCGTCGTAGCCCCTAACGTTTTTAAACCCTGCTTTTTCGAACATGGCAACGGCCTGCTGCTGCATGTCCTTGCGCATTTCGGTTTCGTTGGCTTTAAACTCGCAATCGAAAACTACGGTTGGTTGCCCCCATTGGTCTGTTTTTTCATAATTCAAGGTTATTTTATTGTCGTGGTAGGGCAAACATTCGCCAAATCCGGACATGCCTATTCGCCATGATCCCGGTTTAAACAAATCTTCTTTTAAATCGGCCCCAAAGCTAAGTTCGGGTATGGCACGCCTCCAATTTTGCCTACTTGCACTACCTTGGAAACTGTATCCCCTTAAAAAATTAACATCCGACTTATTGGAATCTAAATTTCTAAATCGGGGAATATGAAAACTGGCTGGCCTTCTTCCTTTATAAAACTTATCATCAAAACCTTCGGCCGTTGCCGTTGCCCCCACACGAAAATGGTGGTCCATTAGGTTATGCCCCAGCTCGCCGCTATCGTTGCCCAGCCCATTAGGGAACCTGTTTGATTTGGAATTTAATAAAATAGCCGTTGAGGCTACCGTTGAGGCACAGCAGAAAATAATTTTGGCATTAAACACTATTTTTTCGTGGGTATTGGCATCAATAACCTCTACGCCCGTTGCCTTGCCTTTTTCTTCATTATAAATAATTTTTGAAACAATGGCATTGGGGCGCAAGGTCATGTTTCCGGTTTCCTGCGCTGCGGGCAACGTCGAGGCATTACTACTAAAATAAGCGCCATACGGGCAGCCCCGCATACACTTATTTCGATATAGGCATTTGCCCCGGCCTTGAAAAGCCTTATTGCCCGTTATATTTGCAAAACGCCCGATGGTAAGCTGCCTATCGGGATAATGTTGGGCTATTTTAGTTTTAAATTCGGTTTCTACGCAGTTTAAATCCATGGGCGGTAAAAATATGCCATCGGGCAATTGCGGTAAGCCCAAAGCCTCGCCAAAAACACCTATAAAGGCTTCTACCTTATTGTACCAAGGCGCTATATCGGCATAACGAATTGGCCAATCTACGGCAATATTGTCGTTTTTATTGGCTTCAAAATCCAAATCGCTAAGGCGCAGGCATTGCCGCCCCCAGGTTAAGGAACGCCCGCCAACATGATAGCCCCGTATCCAGTCGAAACGTTTTTCTTCTTGGTAAGGATGCTCCAAATCGTTTACAAACCAGTGCTTGGTGCCGGGGTGCGTTACAAAACCCGTTCGGGCTTGTTTGTATTGCGCTTCGCGCTCTTTAACGGTATTTAAACCGCGATATTCAAAATCCCAGTTATCCTTGTTCCATGTGGGATAATCCACAACGTGCTCGACGTTTCGCCCGCGTTCCAAAACTAAGGTTTTAAGGCCTTGTTCGCAAAGTTCCTTTGCCGCCCATCCGCCGGATATACCCGTACCAATTACAATGGCATCGTACATTTATATTTTTTTGAAATTTAAATTTTGCCCACAAGGTAATCAATTTTAAATTTAAGGATGGGGTAAAATATTGTTAAAAAAGGTTGACTTTTTGATTAACGAACAACGATTCCGTACCCTTCGGCAAGCTCAAGGACGTTTTTTATTTTTTGAAGTCGAGCGCCATTGCGAACGATAGTGAAGCAATCTTCAACAAAACATGTAACAAGACTGCTTCGTGCCCTATCTGCCGACAGGCGGACTCGCAGCAGTAACGCCTTTGCGATGGGGAACGAAGAAGCAATCCCATTGTGGAACAACAAACAATACTTTGTATCCTGAATTTGCCAAGGGGAACGGTTTTTATATATTTGTGTAGTAAATAGAGGATTATGCAGATTACAATAAAAATAGACCAACGTAAAAAAGAAGCAAAAGCCCTTATTGAATACTTAAAAAAAATTACCGTTTGTTGAAGTGGCCGTAAATATCGATTTAAACAAAACCGAAATACAGGAACCCAACGCAAAACAAAAAAATTTAACAAGAAGACTTGAAAAAATAAAAAATAAAGCAGATGCCGGGCTATATAAACCGCAAACTTTAAAAAGTTTTTACGATGAATTATAGCTTTAGCTTTGATGATGGCAGGGTTATTACTTACGAAACTATAATTACAACAAAAAAACAAAATGTTTTATTTGCAATAGTATACGACAAATCGGAATACCCAACTATAGATTTAAACTTTTTAAAGAAAAATTTAGGCTTATAAATAACGTAGTGTTATGTCAACCCTGAAATTTAATAGAGAGATTGCTTCGTCGTCGTGCCTCCTTCTCGCAATGACGTTCATTGCGACGACAACGGAGGAAGCAATCCCATCAGTCAATTTTAATTTGACATAACAGTAGCTTAAAAAACATAGTCCCTATATAAACAGTATATAATACCATTTCTGCCTTAAAATTACCCATTAAAATTTGCTCTTTTTCGTCTATGCTTCAAAATAAAACTTAATCGTAGCTTAGGCTATGCTTGCGTTTTCTTTTTCGCTTAAACAAAAAATAGCTGTGTTTTTTCTGGGTAATTTTAAAACAAAACTGGTATAACCACATAATATTGGATAAAAATAAAATGGCTGTTG
>JBKEDS010000078.1:0-32739 GCA_047975545.1 Flavobacteriaceae bacterium
AAATGACCGAGCAAGCCGTCTATATTTATAACAACCTAAGAACGCATTTTAGCCTGGAATTAAGGAAACCTGCTGAAGTACACCTCAATCCTAACATCAATTATAAATCGTATCGAAAAAATAATGTAAATTTACCTGAACTAAAAATTTAAAAACAGACCTTAGTTCAAACTATTTTTTACCTCTTTAACGGCTAAAAAATATCTTTGAACGTAGTAAAAAAAGTCAACCTATTTCAGTATAATACATGATTAATACTGAATTTTTAACTACCGGAGCTTATATAATTTTATTCAATGATTTTAATGGACGTACCATTTCAAAAAAGGTGTTAATTGATTAAAATACATGGCAATAGCAAAGTGACTTTTAATTGCTTATTGTGTCCTAAAAACAAAAAACGGGTATTATGCTTGTAACATTACTTCTTATTGTTTTTGGCTTGGTAGGTGTTAATTTTTTGTTGCTTTTTTTAAGTTGCAACAAAACAAACCGAAAAAACAGCCTTAAAAAGCCACCTATTGTTTTACACCCAAGTATAGCACCAAAACGTTTGGCCGCCACGGGAAGCTAACGGATCTCGTTCTGAGTTAAGAGTTTCACGTTCTATTTTTATCAATTACCCTACCACTTTATTGGTGTAAGCTGTTTTGATTTAAGAAAAGCATTTGTTTTGCTAAAATGCTTATTTTCAAACCAATACCCCCGATTAGCACTTAAAGGAGAGGGATGTCCGCTGGTTAAAATAGTATGTTTTTTAAAATCGATTAACGTTGCTTTCTTTTTAGCAAAACCGCCCCATAGTAAAAACACAACATCGGTTTTATTATCGCTTATGGTTTTTATTACGGCATCGGTAAAGGTTTCCCAGCCTTTGTTTTGGTGGCTTCCCGCTTGGTGCGCCCTAACGGTTAAGGTTGCGTTTAGCAATAATACGCCTTGGTTTGCCCAATGCGACAAATCGCCACTTTGGGGATAGGGCTGCCCTAAATCGGTTTCAATTTCCTTAAAAATATTAATTAACGATGGTGGGTGCACAATTCCTTGGTTTACCGAAAAACACAACCCGTTGGCCTGTCCCGGCCCGTGATAAGGGTCCTGCCCGATAATAACAACCTTAACCGCATTAAACGGGCAGCTATCAAAAGCATTAAAAATTTTGCTCCCCGCAGGATAGCAAGTCGTGGTTTTATATTCGGAAGCCACAAAACGGGTTAATTGCTCGAAATAAGGCTTATCGAATTCGGTTTGTAAATACGGTTTCCAACTGTCGTGGATGTTTACGTTCATATTGAAATTTTAAAAAATCGTTCTAAAATAATATTATCTTTAAACTTTCTAAAATTTAATTGAACTTAACGTATATGATGAAAATAAAATTCCCTTCGGCACAATCCATACTATTAATTATAGCGGCTTTGGTAGCCTTGCTTACATGGCTTGTTCCATCTGGGAAATTCGACACTTTGGCCTACAATAAAACCGATAATAGTTTTGTTGTAACCGGTTCCGAAAATGTTTCTGTATTACCCGCTACACAGGAAACTTTGGAAAAATTGCATATTAAAATTCCTTTGGAAAAATTTACCAATGGCGATATTTGGAAACCCATTAGCGTACCCAATACCTACAAAAAAGTAGAATCGAGCCCACAAGGATTGGCCGCCTTTTTAAAATCGCCCATAAAGGGTATTATCGAGTCGGCCGATATTATTTTTTTGGTGCTGTTTATCGGTGGCATTATTGGCATTATGAACTATACGGGCGCTTTTGATGCCGGTATTGCATGGCTGGCCGAAGCGCTAAAAAGCAGGGAATATATTTTAATTATTCTGGTTACCACTTTAATTTCCATTGGTGGTACAACCTTTGGGCTGGCCGAGGAAACCATTGCCTTCTACCCTATTTTAATTCCTATTTTTTTGGCGGCAAAGTACGATGCCATGGTGGCTTTGGCCAGTATTTATATTGGGTCTTCAATTGGCAGTATGTGCTCTACCACAAATCCGTTTAGCAGTATAATAGCATCTAATGCCGCCGGTATTAACTGGACTACGGGGCTAACCGGACGTTTTATTATGTTGGGCTTGGGCACGCTTATTTGCATTGCCTACATAATATGGTATGCGCAACGGGTAAAGAAAGACCCAACAAAATCGATTATTTACGAGCAAAAGGAACAAATTGAAAAAATGTTTGGCCATACCACCCAATCGCACCTTAAATTAAACACAAAACTAAAGCTCATGTTAACAGTATTTGCCCTGTGTTTTGTGGTTATGATTTACGGCGTATCGCAATTAGAATGGTGGTTTACCGAAATGACCGCCGTGTTTTTTGTAGGGTCAATCGTAATCGGGTTTATTGGGCGAATTAAAGAAACTATATTTATCGACACTTTTATAAAAGGTGCGGGCGAATTATTGGGCGTAGCCATAATTATTGGTATTGCCCGGGGTATTACCGTTATTATGGACGACGGACAAATAAGCGACACCATGCTGTATTATGCCAGTAACACTACAAACGGCATGAACAAGGGCATTTTTATAAACGCCATGCTGTTTATTTATGGGGGCTTGTCGTTTTTTATACCATCGTCGTCCGGTATGGCGGTGTTAACCATGCCTATTATGTCTCCACTTGCCGATGGCGTTGGCATTGGCCGCGAATTAATTGTAAACGCTTACCAATATGGCATGGGACTGTTTGCCTTTATCAATCCAACCGGGCTAATTTTGGCCTCATTGGCCATTGTAAAAGTTGGCTACAACAAATGGCTTAAATTTGTAATGCCCTTGGTTGTTATTTTAACGGTATTTACCATGCTTATGCTAACGGTTTCGGTTTATTTATAAGGTTAGCACGTAACTTGTTTTTTTAAAAAAAAAAGTCTAAATCACTTCTATGTTAACCACCCACTTATTGGAATTAAACAAAACGCTTGACGGTGAATTGTTTTACGATAGCTTAATAAAATCCCTTTACGCCACCGATGCCTCGGTATACCGAATGTTGCCTTTGGCAGTGGCGTATCCTAAAAATGATACCGATATAAAACGGCTTATACAATTTGCAAAAAAACATAATACCTCGCTAATTCCAAGAACAGCAGGAACCTCATTGGCGGGGCAGTGCGTGGGAACGGGGATAGTTGTCGACGTATCGAAATACTTCACCAAAATACTCGATTTTAACGATAAGGCACAAACCATAACCGTTCAACCGGGCGTGGTTCGCGATGTCCTGAATAATTACTTAAAGCCGTTTGGGCTGTTTTTTAGCCCAACCACATCAACATCAAACCGCTGTATGATTGGCGGCATGGTGGGCAACAACTCGTCCGGCACAACATCGATACAATACGGCGTTACCCGTGATAAGGTTGTGGAAATGCACACCATTTTAAGCAATGGCAATGAGGTTGTTTTTGGCGAAGTGTCGAAGGAAGAATTTAAACATAAAACAGAACAAAAAACCTTAGAAGGGCAAATTTATAAAACCCTGTACAACGAATTATCGGGAAAAGAAACACAAAACGAAATAAAAAACAACTTTCCAAAACCCGAGATACACCGACGAAACACGGGATATGCCATTGACGAACTGATAAAAACCAATGTGTTCGGTGGTTCCAAAGAAAACTTCAACATGTGCAAACTGCTTACGGGCAGCGAGGGTACATTGGCCTTTACAACCAAAATAACCTTAAAGCTGGATAAATTACCACCAGCCGAAAGCCTCATGGTGGCAGCACATTTCAGCAGTATAGAAAATTGTTTAAATAGTGTGGAAGTGGTGATGGCGCACAATTTGTACACCTGCGAAATGATGGACAAAACCATTTTGGATTGTACAAAAAACAATAGAACACAGCAGGAAAACCGCAAGTTTATTGTGGGCGACCCCAAAGCTGTATTAATGTGCGAAGTAAGGGCTAATACAAAAAACGAAGTTAATGCCCTTGCTGAAAAACTAACGCAAACCATTAAGCAATCGGGGTTAAGCTATGCCTTCCCAAAATTGGAGGGCGATGATATTAACAAGGCAAATACCTTACGAAGTGCCGGATTGGGCTTATTGGGCAATATTATAGGCGATAAAAAATCGGCTGCCTGTATTGAAGACACAGCCGTGGCCCTACCCGATTTGGCTAATTATATTGCCGATTTTTCGGTTTTAATGAAACGCTACAACCAAGAGGCCATCTATTACGCCCACGCCGGAGCTGGCGAGCTGCACTTGCGCCCGGTACTGAACTTGAAAAAAAGCGAGGATGTTGTTCTGTTCCGAAAAATAACCACCGATGTTGCCCATTTGGTAAAAAAATACGGGGGCTCGATGAGCGGCGAACATGGCGACGGTATTGTTCGGGGCGAATTTATCCCACTTATGATAGGCCATAAAAACTATCAATTGTTAAAACGCATAAAGGCAGCCTTCGATGCCGACAATGTTTTTAACCCAGGGAAAGTCGTTGATGCTTTCCCTATGGATAAGGCTTTGCGCTACCAGTTAGACAGAACAGAACCCGAAATACCAACACTTATGGATTTTTCGTCATCCATGGGTATTCTACGGGAAGCCGAAAAATGCAACGGTTCTGGCGATTGCCGTAAATTACCCGAGTTTGGTGGGGTTATGTGCCCCAGTTACAGAGTAACAAGAAACGAAAAAGATACCACGCGAGCGCGCGCCAATGCCCTGCGGGAATTTTTAACCCATTCAACTAAAAAAAACAAATTTAACCATAACGAACTAAAGCAGGTTTTCGATTTGTGCCTAAGCTGTAAGGCCTGTGCCAGCGAATGCCCCAGCAGCGTAGATGTAGCCGGTTTAAAAGCTGAGTTCCAGCACCAATACCAAAAGGCAAACGGTACGCCGTTGCGCCATAAATTATTTGCGTACAATAACACGTTGAATAAATGGGGAAGTATGGCGCCACGGATTACAAACTTTATGCTTTCCAATACATTTACGGCTTCTATTTTAAAAAAAGCAATGGGCGTGGCTAAGGAAAGGCCTTTACCGTTAATATCAAATAAAAGTTTAAATAAAGTAATTCAAAATATTAAAAATGAGCGTTTTGATAAAAAAACAATAAAAACAGTTTATTTTTTTAATGATGAGTTTACCAACTATTTTGATACCCAAATAGGCAAAGATGCCATAGCCCTATTAACTGCTTTAAATTACAGTATAAAATTTCTGAAACACGCCGAATCGGGTCGGGCTTTTATATCCAAAGGTTTGTTAAAACAGGCCAAAAAAGTAGCCGATAAAAACGTACAGGTTTTTAAAAAATTAATTTCAAAACAAACTCCGTTAATAGGTATAGAGCCTTCGGCTATTTTAAGTTTTAGGGACGAATATTTGAAATTGGCAGACGATAAGGTTGCTGCAAGTGAAATTGCTAAACATGTATTTTTAATCGAGGAATTTATTCAGCAGGAAATAAAACTGGGCAATATAACGTCCAATCAATTTACTACCGAAGCAAAAACCGTCAAATTCCACGGGCATTGCCACCAAAAGGCATTGGGCAGCCAATCGGCAAGTTTCGATGTTTTAAACCTGCCCAAAAACTATAGGGTAACCATAATAGCAAGCGGTTGTTGTGGTATGGCGGGTAGTTTTGGCTACGAAAAAGAACATTATAATGTTAGTATGGCCGTGGGTGAACAATCCCTATTTCCGGCTATTAGAAAAACTCCTGACGAAATTGTTATTTCGGCCAATGGCACCAGTTGCAGGCATCAAATAAAAGATGGCACGCAGCGCAACGCCAAGCACCCGGTAACAATTTTAAAAGAAGCCTTGGTTAAAAGGAAATGACGCACCCAATGGTGCTTTAATTTTTAAGATGAACTTATTTCTACGAACACGCCCTGCACGTTCCCGTTAAAATACAATTGGCGTGTTCCACCGAATAATTATCGGGAAGCGAAAGATTAACTTCAATGGGCAAACACTCTATGGTTTCGCACTTAACGCACCGAAAGTGATAATGGTGCAATGGCCGCTTGTTTTCGTTATGTTTTGCGCATAAGGCAAAATACTGCTTGCCATTTTCGGCAACAATCCTGTGCAACACCCCATCGTCGCAAAACCTATTTAAAACCCGATAAATCGTAGCCCTATCAATGCCAATAGTTATATGCTGCTCGATGGCATCTTGGCTCATGACCTTTCCTGTTTTTGTTAAAACATCCAAAACAGCTCGTTTTGTCGGGGTATTTCGTCTTTTCATCAATTAATGTGAATTATTTGCAGCAATTTTATTGCAATTATGTTGCAATAGTATAAAATAATAATATATTTGCCAAATATTATAATGTCGATTGATTTTAGTAGGTTTGCAATTAATGAAAAACAACCGTTTAAAAAATAGCATTGCTTGTTTATTTCTTGTCCTTTTCGTTTCGATGAAATTGACAAGCCTGCACGCCCTTACCCACGACCACGATTTGGATCATCCCATCCATTGCTTGGTTTGCGACCATGCTATTGTAAACGACCAACTTACGCCGATTTTCCCTAACTCGGCCGGAAATTTTGAGTTTACCGAACCAATTGTCTTTTTCGATAATAAAATAGTTACGGAATACCTTTTCGGTTTTTATGCCAGGGGCATTCACCCCCATCTTTTCTCCAGGCCGCCCCCAATTTCATAAGCCATCACTTTTTATTTTATTTGCAGCAACCAACACATTTCGTTATGGTTTAAACCGAGCGAAGGCGGTTGTGTTTTTAAACAATCCTATAGTCAAATAAATATATTTTGTCATAAATAAAAAAGAGGTTTCCAATTAACGAAAATGTTTATTTGCTCCTCTTAACATCGAATGCTCAACGTGACAACCGATAGAAATTGTATGACATTTTAATACTTTTACTATATAAGCCAAACTGTACGCTGTTTAAAATAATATTCAACAAAAAGCCTTCCCCAAGGCGCATTGGTAACTTTACACCCATTTTTAATGACGATTAGAGCTTTAATGCTGTGGCTAAATTTGGCCATAGGATTATTGGTATATCCGCAGAAAACCTTTACCATTAAGGGCCTTATAACGGATGCCAATACAAATACGCCCATTGGGGGCGCTACAATTGCTACGGCAAATTTGTTCGCCATTTCGGCCAACGACGGAACATTTTTATTAAACAACGTTGAAGAAGGCTCCTGCGTGCTTGAAATTTCGTATTTGGGCTATGCCAAAACGGTTGTAACCGTTACTGTAAATAGCCAAACCCAAAAGGTAGTTATAAAATTAAAAGAATCGCAAACAGCATTGGACGAAGTAAGGGTAATTGGCAAAACCAATATGGACAAGGCAAAGGAACTGCCCATAAGTACCGTAGAAGCCACTAAACTGTTTATGGACACCAATAGGGAAAACAGCTTAATGCAAACGTTAAGCAAAATTCCCGGGGTAAGCACCATAAACATAGGCTCGGGACAATCCAAGCCCATAATCAGGGGGCTGGGGTTTAACAGGGTTAGCGTAGTGCAAAATGGCATAAAGCACGAAGCCCAGCAATGGGGCAACGACCACGGACTGGAAATAGACCAATATGGCATAGATCATATTCAAATTATCAAAGGCCCCGCATCGCTTATGTACGGTTCCGATGCCATTGCGGGGGTTATCGACATAAAGGCACCCAAAATTCCAAAAGCGCAGGCGTTTAATGGCGAAGTTAATATATTAGGTGAAAGCAATAACGATTTATTTGGCATTTCAACCGGAATAGAAAGCAGAACGAACAACTGGTTCTATAGGGCCAGGCTAACTTATCGCGATTATGCCGATTACAAAGTGCCTACCGACCGAATAAATTATGAAAGTTATATTTTCAACCTTCATAAAAACCGATTACGAAATACGGCGGGCAACGAAGCCAATGCCGCTTTTAGCGTTGGTTATCTCGGGAAAAACTTCGAATCGGAAACCTTTTTTAGCAACGTATATGCCAAAAACGGTTTTTTTGCCAATGCCCACGGTTTGGAGGTGCGCACCTCGACCATAGATTACGATAGTTCCAATAGGGATATAGATCTTCCTTTCCACAAGGTAAACCATTTTAAAATTGTGAACAACACTACGTTTTTCACCGGAAAACAAACCATAGAATTGGAGTTGGGTTTCCAAAACAACCACAGGGAGGAACATGCCGAACCCGTACCGCACGGTTATATGCCAAAGCCCAACAACAGCCAAGAACGGGTGTTTAATAAAAATACGTTTTCATTAAATGCGAAGGATGCCTTTAAGGTTGGTAACAGTCATAATTTGGTTTTTGGCGTAAACACCGAGTTTCAGGACAACAATATAGGCGGTTGGGGCTTTTTAATTCCCGAATACCAAAGGTTTACTTTTGGGGCTTTTGCTTACGACCACATTGCGTTTTCCGAAAAATGGCATTTCCAAGGTGGGCTGCGCTACGATTTTGGCCTAATAAACACCAAGGCCTATCACGATTGGTACCGTTCCACCATTAATAACCAGGACGGTACAACTTCGTATGTTTATTTACAAAGGGCGCAAAACAAAACTTTGGATTTTGGCAACATAAGCGGCTCGGTCGGGGTAAGTTATATTGAAAAAAACACGACTTACAAATTAAATATCGGCAAGGGCTTTAGGGTGCCATTGGCTAACGAACTGGCCTCCGATGGCGTAAACTACCACATGTACCGCTACGAAAAGGGCAACATAAACCTAAAACCCGAGGCATCGTACCAAATGGATTTGAATATTGATTATACCAAAAAGAAATTAAGCTTTGGTATTAGTCCGTTTGTAAATTTGTTCGAAAATTTTATTTACCTAAACCCTACCCCAAACTATTACGAAACCCTGCAAATTTACGAGTACACACAAAGCAAGGTTTTTAGGTTTGGCGGCGAACTAAAACTCGGTTATGCTTTTACGGACAATTTCAATATCGATACCTCTGCCGAATACGTTTATTCCAGGCAAACCAGCGGACCTAAAAAGGATTTTACCATACCGTTTTCGCCACCTTTGTCAGGGCTAATATCGGCCAATTACCAGTTTAAAAAAGCCCTTATTTTTTTTAAGGAACCACAAATTATGGCCGATTACCACATTACGGCCAATCAAAATGAAATTGTGCCACCAGAGGAAAAAACAGACGGCTACCAAGTATTAAACCTATCGTTTTTAAGCAAGCTCAATTTGTTTAACTTGGAAAAACAAGCCGAGCTTCGCTTTAAGCTCAATAACATATTCGATACCAAATATTTTAACTACACCAGCTTTTACAGGTTAATAGACGTGCCGGAAGCCGGACGAAACCTATCATTATCGTTAACAATACCTTTTTAACACAAATAAATTTTAAAACACTAATAAGAACTTATGAAAACACATTTAAAACATTTTGCCATTTTTGCATTTTTAGGGCTCGCCTCCTTTTCTTGTAGCAACGACGACAACCCAACAGGAAACGCTCCCGTAATTTCCGGATTTGAATATGGCGAAGGCAGTTCGCATTCAACAGAACCCGTTGCCTACAAAGGCAGCGATTTGCACATGGAAGCCGAAATTCTTGCCGAAAACACCATAAGCAGTATTACGGTAGATATTCACGCCCACGATTTAACACCTGCTGAAGACGAAGTTGAATGGGATTTTGAAAAAACATACACCGATGCCAAATACCAAGTTATCAATGCCGATTTTCACGAACACATCGATATTCCCGAAAACATCCCCACAGGCAAATACCACGTAACACTAACGGTAACCGACAAACTGGGCAACAGCACGGAAATAGAAGGCCATATCGATATTTTGCCCCCCGTAGCCCTAAGCAGTTTTTCTGTTGACAGCAGCGTACAGCGCGGCAACGACTTCCATGCCGAATTTTTTATTAATGCCGTACACGGTATCCACAACATTACAGTTGATGTTCATGCGCACGGATTAACGCCGGCTACAGGTGAAGTTGAATGGCATTTCGACAAGATTTTTGAAGAAGGCTACCACGGCAAAACAGAGGTAGAATTCCATGAGCATATCGATGTTCCCGAAACTGCCCCCGTAGGCGAATACCATATTACATTTACGGTTGAAGACGAAGCAGGCAACACGGCCGAGTACGAAACGCATATTGATGTAACCCCGTAAATTCAGGGTTTTATTAAAATTTCAAAAAAAAAAAAAAAAAAATGAAAATGAAAAATCTATCAAAAATTACTGCTTTTATTTTTGTGCTATCTGTTTTTATGGCTTGTTCCAGCGACGACAGCGATAAAGACGAAACAAAACCCACGATAAGCGTTAATTACAACGAAGGATTTCCGCAAGCCTGTGCCGAACTCGAAAGAGGAAAAACCTACAATTTCAAGGCCATGGTTACCGATAACACGGAACTTGCCGCATACAGCTTGGACATCCATAATAATTTTGACCACCATACGCACGACGACCAAGGCGCACAGTGCGAACAAGCCCCCATAAAACAAGCCGTTAACCCCATGATTTACATGGAAAATTTTTCTATTGAAAGCGGATTGACCTCCTATGAAATAAACATTACCGTTACCATCCCCAATGATGTGGACACGGGCGATTACCATTGTGCCTATTCGGTAACCGATAAAACCGGGTGGCAAAACCGAACATCGGTAGGTATAAAAATTATGGAATAAGCACCTTTAGTTTTTACAAACCCTCCATTTTTAAACAAAAAGACTGTCTTAATTTTTCAAGACAGTCTTTATAAAAATTATGGCGAATATGCTTTAAATACCCCCCAAAGCCTTTCCTACCTTGGTAAAAGCCTCAACCGCTTTATCGATGTGGTGGGTTTCGTGCGAAGCCGAAAGCTGCACGCGTATCCTTGCTTTTTCCTTGGGCACTACCGGATAAAAGAATGCTATAACGTAAATACCTTCGTCCAGCAATCGGGCAGCAAACTCTTGTGCCAATTTGGCATCGTAAAGCATAACGGGCGTAATAGGGTGCTCGCCCGGAACAATATCGAAACCAGCTTCGGTCATCTTTGTTCTAAAACGCTTGGTATTGTTTTGCACTTTTTCAATTAAATCGGTCGAGTTTTTAAGTTTGTCGATAACCGCAATGGATGCCCCCGCGATAGCAGGTGCCAAAGTGTTCGAAAATAAATAGGGCCTTGATTTTTGGCGTAGCATATCTACAATTTCTTTTCTGGCCGCCGTAAAGCCGCCGGAAGCCCCGCCAAGGGCTTTTCCGTAAGTTCCGGTAATAATATCGATACGCCCCATAACGTTTCTAAGTTCGTGCGTACCACGACCTGTTTTGCCTATAAACCCTGTGGCGTGGCACTCGTCTACCATAACCATAGCATTGTATTTATCGGCCAAATCGCAAATTTTGTCCAATTGGGCAATCGTGCCGTCCATCGAAAATACACCATCGGTAACAATTAGTTTTCGTCTTGCCCCTGATGCTGCTTTTAATTGTTCTTCCAAAGCCTCCATATTGTTGTGCTTGTAACGGTAACGTGCCGCTTTGCACAAACGAATACCATCGATAATGGAAGCGTGGTTTAATTCATCGGAAATTATAGCGTCTTCCTGTGTTAAAATAGGTTCGAAAACCCCACCATTGGCATCGAAAGCGGCAGCGTACAGGATACAGTCTTCCATACCCAAGAATTCGGCCGTTTTCTTTTCCAATTCTTTATGAATATCCTGCGTTCCGCAGATAAACCGTACCGAGGACATACCAAATCCGTGCGATTTCATGGCTTCTACCCCGGCTTGAACAACATCGGGCTGCGAGGCCAATCCCAAATAATTATTGGCACAAAAATTAAGTACAGGGTTGCCCGCCGTGGTATTTATTTCGGCGCCTTGGGGCGTGGTAATAATACGCTCCTTTTTATAAAGCCCGGATTCCTTTATTTCGTTTAACTCTTGCTGCAATTGGTCTTTTACTGTTCCGTACATAATTTTGGTTTTATTGGGTTATCAAATTATATTTTAGTTTTAATTGACGAAGCATGTCTTCGGTCATGGCATCCAAATCGTATTTTGGTTTCCAGCCCCAATCGTTTTGGGCATAGCTATCGTCTATTGAAGAGGGCCAGCCCTCGGCTATTTTTTGCCTAAAATCGGGGTTATAGGTTACCTCAAACCCGGGATACCATTTTTTTATGGAAGCCTCGACATCCTTGGGCGCAAAACTTACGCCCTGCAAGTTGTACGAGGTCCTTACGGTAATGGCTTCCTTGGGCGCATCCATAAGCTCTATGGTGGCACGAATAGCATCGTCCATATAAATCATGGGCAACATGGCATTTTCTTTTAAATAGCAGTTAAACACTTCCTCGTTTACGGCTTTATGGTAAATATCCACAGCATAGTCGGTCGTACCGCCACCGGGCAAGGATTGATAGCCAATTACGCCGGGGTAGCGCAAAGAGCGCACATCCAGCCCATAACGCAAAAAGTAGTACTGCGCCCAGTTTTCGCCTGCCGCCTTGCTTATGCCGTATACTGTTGCGGGGTTTAAAAAATCGTCCTGCGCCGTATTGCTTTTTGAGGCCATACTGCCAAAAACGGCAATGGAACTCGGGAAAAACACTTTTTCGATGTTATGCTTTACCGAAACTTCCAGCACATTAAACAGGGTTTTTAAGTTAATATCCCACGTTTGTAACGGGTTTTGCTCGCCCTTTGCCGACAAAATAGCCGCCAAATGGTATATTTGCGTAATGCCGTATTTGGTAACAAGGCTTTCTAAAGCCTCGGCATTGGTAGCGTCCAAGGTTTCAAAAAGGCCGTTGTAATGGTCGATAGCCCGCAAATCGGAGGCAATTACGTTCTCGCTGCCAAATTTGGTTTTTAAGGCTTCGGTAAGTACGGACCCCAGTTGTCCACCCGCACCTATAATTAATATTTTATTTGTATCCATAAGTAAGTTTTGGTTTAAAATGCGCCTTAAATCTCTTCACTTTTAGCGTAGAAAAGTTAAGATAAGCGCAAAGATAAAATTACATATTATTTCAATATTCAAAATAAATAAACTATTAAAATAAAATAAAAAAGTTATTTTTACTTTTATTTTTAACTTATAAAGAAATAATATCCAAAAATATTCATTTCAACTTCACTTCTAAAGAAATTTTTGCTAACACTTATGATTGAGAAATTAGACAACATCGATTTAACCATACTCAGAATCCTACAAAACGATTCTAAAAAAACCACAAAAGAGATTGCCAGTGCGCTAAATTTAACTATTACGCCCGTTTACGAACGTATTAAACGCTTGGAAAACGACGGTTATATAAAGCGCTACGTGGCCTTGTTGGATAAAAAAATGCTAAACTACCCCGTAACCGCTATTTGTATGGTGTCCCTACGCTACCACAACGAAGGGTTTATCGATAAGTTTGAGGAACAAATACAAGCCCTTCCCGAAGTTCAGGAATGTTACCACATGGCCGGAAAGGTGGATTTTTTCCTTAAAATACACACTAAAAGTTTGGACCATTACCACGATTTTGTTAGGCTTAAACTGTCCAATATTTCCAATATAGGGGTTTTGGAAAGCTATTTTGTTTTAAAGGAAATAAAGCATAGCACGACGTTTTTAATATAGAATGGGATGACTACAAGCACCTTTGCAACAGAGGCATTAAGCATATAAAAGCCATCGTGGACTTAATGAACATGACTTATAAAGTACAGTTAGTTGGTAGGATAATTGTGTTTAATAGGCAACAAAGAAACCATAATTAAATAATTTCCAATATCTGCGCCGCATGGTCCTTGGTTTTTACCTTATCTATTATGCGCTCTATAATACCGTTTTTATTAATTACAAAAGTTTTGCGGTGAATGCCGTCGTAGGTCCTGCCCATAAATTTTTTAGGTCCCCAAACACCAAAAGCGTTAATTACGGTTTTGTCCTCGTCGGCCAATAACGGAAACGGAAATTTGTACTTATCCTTAAAATTAGCTTGGCGCTTGGCGCTATCGGCACTTACGCCCAACAATTCGTAACCTTTATCTTTTAAAACGGTATAGTTGTCCCTTAAATTACAAGCCTCGGCGGTACAGCCCGGCGTACTGGCTTTGGGGTAAAAAAATACGACAAGTTTTTTGCCTTTATAATCGCTTAACCGTATGGTGTTGCCTTGCTCGTCTTGGGCGGTAAAATTAGGCGCTTGGTCGCCTTGTTTTAGTGTGTTCATAATATTAACTTTGTGTTTTACAAAATTACAATTTAATGACCAAGGAACAAAAAGTAGCATTTGTTATAAAAACGTTGAACGACATTTACCCCTCCATCCCCGTTCCGTTAAACCACAAAGACCCCTACACCTTATTAATTGCGGTTTTGCTATCGGCGCAATGTACCGATGTTCGGGTAAACCAAATAACGCCTATTTTGTTTGCCAAGGCCGATAATCCTTTTGATATGGTAAAACTTTCGGTAGAGGAAATAAAGGATATTATAAAACCCTGTGGGCTGTCGCCCATGAAAAGCAAAGGTATTTATGGGCTGTCGCAAATTTTAATTGATGAACACAACGGCAAAGTACCCGAAAGTTTCGAGGCTTTGGAGGCGCTTCCCGCCGTAGGCCACAAAACGGCTAGCGTGGTTATGTCGCAGGCATTTGGGGTCCCTGCTTTTCCGGTGGATACCCATATACACCGATTAATGTACCGATGGAATTTAAGCAATGGTAAAAACGTTGCCCAAACCGAAAAAGATGCCAAACGCCTTTTTCCAAAAGCGTTGTGGAACGATTTGCACCTTCAAATTATTTGGTACGGCAGGGAATACTCGCCCGCAAGGGGCTGGAATTTAAACAACGATATTATAACCAAAACCATTGGCAGGAAATCGGTAATCGATGCGTATTATAAAAACAAAAAGTCCTAACTTTTCAATTAGGACTTAAAAATTTAATTAAGAAGCGCTTCAAACTTCAATTTATTACAATTTATAACACGTAAAGCCTTTGAGTAATTTAGAAGAAAATCAACGGTTTCCTCTTTTGGTTCCAGTTGGTTTGGGGTTTTAATAGATGTTTTAGGGTAAAGTTTTGCCATTTTTATAAATTTATTGTTAGATAATTTAATAAACGTGGCAAAAACCGCTTTATTGCATTAATTGGTTAAAATTATGTTCCGTTTTTCAATTATTTTCCTCAGGTTTATTAAAGCATAGCGCATACGCCCCAAAGCCGTATTAATACTAACCCCGGTTTTTTCCGAAATGTCCTTAAAGCTCAAATCATCGTAAATGCGCATGAGCAATACCTCTTTTTGGTCGTCGGGCAGTTCGTCCACCAAACGCCTTACATCGCATTCTACTTGGTTTTTTATAATGCTCGATTCAATATTTAGGCTCGAATCGCTCAATACCGAAAAAATGTCGAACTCGTCGGTATTGTCAAACTTGGGCATCCGGTTGTTTTTTCTAAAATAATCGATAACCAAATTATGCGATATACGCATAACCCACGGCAAAAACTTGCCTTCTTCGTTGTAAGCACCGCGTTTTAAGGTACGGATAACCTTTATAAAAGTATCCTGAAAAACATCTTCGGCTACATCCTTATCGTAAACCTTCGAAAATATAAAACTGTAAATTTTGTGCTTGTGCCTGTTTATTAAAATTTCCAAAGCGCCCTCTTCCCCGTTAATATAACACCTTACCAAGGAAGAATCTGAAATTAAGTTACTTTCCATAACATTACTTTTTTGTTAGAAGCGAGCTTCCGTTAGCTATTTTTAGTTTTTGGTTTAAAAAAGTAATTGTATGGTATAGGCAAGTGGTTTTTAATTGATTATAAAGCCAAATATAACAACATTCGTGCCTAAAAAACAAAATCGGGGCATTTTTTTTAACTTTATTTTAGATGATTCACCATTTTTAAGGCTGAAATACTTGTAGTATCTTTGCCGATTATCATTTTTCATGAAAACCTATGGACATTAGCGTTTTAAATGTAAGCCCCAAGGAAAACATTATTATCAAGGGCGCCAACTTACACAACCTTAAAAATATAGACGTTGTAATACCCAGGAACAAACTGGTGGTTATAACCGGGCTTTCAGGGTCGGGAAAATCCAGTTTGGCCTTCGATACGCTTTATGCCGAAGGGCAAAGGCGCTATGTAGAAAGCCTATCCAGTTACGCCCGGCAGTTTTTGGGCCGATTGGACAAGCCAAAGGTAGAATATATAAAAGGCATAGCGCCCGCCATTGCCATCGAGCAAAAAGTAAACTCGACCAACCCACGCTCCACGGTAGGCACTACCACCGAAATTTACGACTATTTAAAATTGCTATTTGCCCGAATAGGCAAGACCTACTCGCCCATTTCCGGCCATGAGGTTAAAAAAGATACCGCTACCGATGTTATAAACTACCTAAAACAATTCCCGGAGCGAGAAAAATTATTGCTTCTCGCCCCTATATATTTAGAAGAAAACCGAACGCTGGAACACAAAATAAAAACCTTGCAGCAACAGGGATATTCCAGAATAAAATTAAATGGCAACGTTGTTCGTATAGATGAAGTTGAAACCTTTAACAACAACGACACCGTTTTTCTGGTGGTAGATAGAATTGTTATTAAACATGAAGACGATTTTTACAACCGTTTGGCCGATGCCGTACAAACCGCTTTTTTCGAAGGCAGGGGCGCATGTATTATAGAAACCCTGGCCGATAACCAGCAGCGCTTTTTTAGTAATAAATTTGAACTGGACGGCATGGTTTTTCTTGAGCCTAACGTGCATTTGTTCAGTTTTAACAACCCTTACGGTGCCTGCCCCAAATGCGAAGGCTATGGCGATATTATTGGTATAGATGAAGATTTGGTTGTTCCCAACACAGGACTTTCGGTTTACGAAAACGCCATTTTTCCGTGGCGTGGCGACAGCATGGGCTGGTACCGCGACCAGTTGGTAAACAACTCGCATAAATTCAACTTTCCCATACACAAGCCTTATTTTGAATTAAGCCCCAAACAAAAGCAGTTAATCTGGGACGGTAACCAATATTTTGAAGGGTTGAATTCGTTTTTTGAAGAATTGGAAGCCAACGCCTATAAAATACAAAACAGGGTTATGCTATCGCGCTATCGCGGAAAAACCAAGTGCAAGGCCTGCAATGGCAAACGCCTGCGCCCCGAAGCCAATTACGTAAAAATTAACGGCGCAACCATTACCGATTTGGTTGAAATGCCCTTAGACACATTGGCCCAATTTTTTAAGCAATTGGAACTAAACGATTACGACGCCACCGTTGCCAATAGATTGTTAAAGGAAATAAACAACCGCCTTGGTTTTTTGTCCAACGTCGGGCTGGATTATTTAACCCTTAACCGAAAATCGAATACCCTTTCCGGGGGCGAAAGCCAACGTATTAATCTGGCCACATCGCTTGGCAGCAGTTTGGTGGGCTCCATGTACATTTTGGACGAGCCCAGTATTGGCCTGCACCCCAAGGATACCGAACGCCTAATTTCGGTGTTAAAACAATTGCGCGATTTGGGCAATACCGTTATTGTGGTAGAACACGACGAGGATATTATGAAAGCCGCCGATACCATTATAGATATTGGCCCCGAAGCGGGTACCCATGGCGGAAACGTAGTGGCATACGGAAATTACAACGAAATACTGGCCTCCAACTCGTTAACCGCCCAATATTTAAATGGTTCGCTAAGTATCGAGGTTCCGAAAAAACGGCGTACATCGAAATATTACGCCGATATTTTGGGCGCACGGGAAAACAACCTAAAAAATATCGATGCACGCTTTCCGCTGGGCATGCTTACCGTGGTTACGGGTATTTCGGGAAGCGGCAAAAGTACCTTGGTAAAAAAAATACTGTTTCCCGCACTGCAAAAAAAACTAACCGATTTTAGCGATAAGCCCGGGCAATTTTCAAATCTTGAAGGCAGTTTTAGCAACATTAAACACTTGGAGTTTGTGGACCAAAACCCTATTGGCCGCTCGTCGCGCTCCAACCCCGTTACCTATATTAAGGCTTACGACGATATTAGGGCGCTGTTTGCCAAACAAAAATTAAGTTCCATTAGAAACTATCAGGCCAAGCATTTTTCGTTTAACGTCGAAGGCGGCCGCTGCGAAACCTGCAAGGGCGAAGGCGAGGTAACTATTGAAATGCAGTTTATGGCCGATGTGCATCTGGAATGCGAAACTTGCAAGGGCAAGCGTTTTAAAAAAGAAGTGCTGGAAGTTACCTTTGCCGGAAAAAACATAGACGATGTTTTAAACCTAACCATAGACGATGCCATTGCTTTTTTTAACAACAACAAGCAGGAAAAAATAGGAGGCAAACTGCAACCGCTACAAGATGTTGGCTTGGGCTATGTTACTTTGGGGCAAAGTTCCTCCACGCTTTCCGGTGGCGAGGCACAACGCATTAAGCTGGCAACCTTTTTGGGCAAGGGCAATACCAAGGAAAAAGCCCTTTTTATTTTTGACGAACCCACAACGGGACTTCATTTTCACGATATAAAAAAACTTTTAAATTCGTTTAATGCCCTGATAGAAAACGGGCATTCTATTATTGTTGTAGAACATAATTTGGATTTAATCAAGTGCGCCGATTATATAATAGACCTCGGCCCCGAAGGCGGAAAAAACGGTGGAAACCTTGTGGCATCGGGTACGCCCGAGGACGTTGTTGAAAATAGCAAAAGCGTTACGGGAAAATATCTTAAAGAAAAATTACAACCTTAAAACAAAAGCAATTTTTGGCACGCATATTGATTGGTTAACAAAACGTCATCACCTGTACTATTTACCTAACAGTGCATGACTTTGATTTTATTAGTTAGTTGAAGAAAATCCTAAAGCAAAATTGTTTTAGGATTTTTTCGTTAATAGAGCTGCTATTTTAAATTATTCAAAACAAAACACATTGTTTTTCAGTAACTTAAAAATGTTTTGGTTTTTGGCACGCTGTTTGTATTTCGGTAATCGTATAACTTTAAAAATTCACGATTATGAAAAAGTTTATTTACTTACTCGCAGGTTTAGTGCTTTCAGGATTTACCGTTAATGCAGCTACGACCACCAAAACCGAAGCCGAAAACGCTATTTATAACCGAGGTTACGGAAACTCTTTCATATTTGTAGAAAACGGTATCGAGTTTTCGGTTTTCCCCGATGGCCAGTTCGATTTTAACATAATAGGAAACAATTCCCGTTTTAACGTTTCAATAGGCTCGCCCAGCGTTAACATAAGCTTTAACTCCGGCTACAACTACAATGCCTATGTGCAATACGACGAGTTTGGGGCTATTATTCAAATAGAAAACACCCCTATTTATTACGATTACTATGGCCGCATTGCACAAGCCGGAAGCGTAAGCATAAATTACAACAGCTATGGTTATATTAACCGTGTGGGCGGCCTATACGTTCACTACAACAACCGTAACGTATTTACCCACTACACCGGATTTATAAACATTTACAACAGAAATTATGTTTACAGGCCTTGGCACAGCTACTACTGTGTTCCCGCTTACGATTACAGAGTGGTTTACACAACGCCTTACAGAAGGTATTACACCCCCGTAAGATACGAGTACAGCAAACCTTATTACAACAATGTTAGGCCACACTCTGCAGTAGCCAATAGACGGGGCAATACCATTAACCGAAACACAAGCTATGCAACTGTTGGTAGAAACTCAAAAAGCATTAATACCAGCAGAAGAACCGCCGATAACCGAAACGTAGCACAAAATAAGGCTACAAATTCTAACATTGGCAGAAACAACGTGGCGCAAACTACAAATAACCGTAGGGCTACAACAAGCAATTCCAGCACCAGAAGCGTGATTAATGGTAATAGAACTACGGCTGTTAAAAAAAATAACACAATACAAAAACCAAACACGAACAATACTCGTATATATACAGAAAAAGCAACAAATACCCGACGCTCATCGCAAGTAGCAAGCAGAACAACGACAACAAGCCCAAGGGCAACCCAACAACGCTCTACGGTTACACGGTCGTCGCAAAGCAAGCAAACCGCTACGCCAAGCAGAAGCAGTGCCGGTAACAATAATAAAACCTCGAATACAACGAGAAGAAGATCTTAAAAATTTTGGTTGGTTAGTTAAGAAAACCCTGTGAGCCTATTGTCTGCTATAATAATTGCTCCACGGGGTTTTCTGTTTTTATGCGTTAGAAGTTTTACCGTAAAAACAAAAACTTAACAAACCTATCCACCGCAGTGGAAATGTTTTCGGAAAGCCTGAGTTTATGCACCACATAAAAATAACTTGCCCCTATTAAAGCCGATTTTAAGGCTATGTTTAAAATAGGATGAAACGAAAAATCCCAAAAATAAAACAAGAGTAGCTCTGCCAATATTACCCCGCCCACTTTAAGCGTACTTATGGTAAACGGAAAAATATTAAACTTCCGGTATACATAATACAGTTTTACCGTATTATATAAAAATACCGCAAATAAAGTTGCCATTGCCGCACCATTAATGCCATAAAGCGGTATTAGCACCACATTTAAAATTACCATGCAAACCACCAGGGCAACGCCCAGCCAAAGTGCGGCAGCGTAATAATCGCTATTAAAAAGTATGGCGTTGTTGCTTCCCATGAGCGCATCGTACAGCTTAGCCAAACTTATTACAAACACCACAAATACGGCTTTACTGTATTCGTCGGGTATAATGTGGTAAAACTGTTTTACGTTAAGCACGATTAACAAAAATACAAGGCCGCTAACCAAAAACAAGGTTAAGGAACTGCGTTTTGATAAATCGTCCAAAGCATCATAATTTTTTTCATTTAAAAACTTTGCCGCCAAGGGCATTAGTATTTGGTGCATGGAACGCTGCGGAACCGCTATAACCATAGCAATAAAAATAGCCACGTTGTAATACGATATTTCCTTTATATCGATGTAGTACCCCAGCATGACCTTATCAATATCCAAAATTACCGAAGCTATCGATGCCGCAATGATTATTAAAAGCGAATACCTTAAAATAGTTTTTAAATTGGGGATTTTTTTAAATGCAAGAATGGGGAGGCGAACGGTAAAGGCGTAAATTTTCATAACCAACATCCTAAGCACATAAACCAATACCAAGCCCACCATAAAGCCATCAACATCTATAATATTAAAATGAAGCAGGAACAGTAGTAGCATAGCGCCTATTCTATGGAAAACCTCTTTCATAAAATTACCAAAAACCGTTTTCATTTGTACTTTTGCCCAAGCGAAAAACACTTCGAAATACGCTAAGGAAATGGCAATAATTGCGGTGTACCACAGATAGTTTTTAATAATCGGATTTTTTTTTGAAAGAAAATCGCCTATAACATCGTAGCCAAAATAGATAAGCAAGCAAATAGGCACGACCATAACCAAGGGCAAAAACAATACAAACGTTAAAAAGCTGTTAAGCGATAGCCTTGTTTTAAACGACGAATAGTATTTAACCAAAGTATTGTGCGCCCCAAAAGCCATTAGCGGCATAACCACAAACGATAACGACAGCATATAGCCCACCATGCCGTAATACTCATCGCCCAAAAAACGGGTGTACAAAAACAAAGTGTTAATGCCGCCAATAAAAAAGCCCAAATAGGTGTAAACCGTGTTTTTTAAGGATTGTTGCGCAACTATTCCCATTTTAAATTAATTTAGACAAGGCTTGCGTAAGTGCCTTGCGGCTATACTTTTGTAGCCCGATAGCGTGCACTTCCAAGCTGCTGTTTTTGTAGGCTTGGTAGTGTTGTAATATCGTGGTTTTTAATTCATCGTAATCGGCGTAGGTAAAACATTTGCCCGTATTGGTTTCGGTTAAAATAGCTTCGACATCCCATGCCTTTGGGCCAATGGCTATTATGGGCCTGCCGGAAACCATATATTCAAAAAATTTCCCGGGAATAATACATTTGGTGTCTTCTGAATCTATTTCAATAAGTAATAATATTCTTGATTTTTTTTGAAACACAACGGATTCATTATGCGAAACATATCCAATGTTATTTGTGTAATTGCTTAAATTATGGATTTTAATAGATTTCAACACATCTTCACTAACCAGGCCTACTAAATTCAACTGAAAATCTTGAGCAAACGAATCGTTTTCACCTATAATATCACTTAAAACCTGCCACAATATTTCGGGGTTTCGTTTGGACAGTAAAGTCCCGATATGCGCCATAGAAAATTTGGAATCCAATGTAAAAGGCGGTACGAATTCGTAATCGTAACCATTGGTAATTACGGCTATTGGTTTATTGGTTATGGTTTCAAACTCGGTTTTGGTGGTGTTGCTGGTTACTATAATTTGGTCGGCTTCGTGTAAAACTTTTTTTTCCAGAGCCTTGTGCTTGGCCTGCGATGTCTTTGTTAATTTAAGCTGTTTATGGTAGCCAATGGTGGTCCACGGGTCGCGAAAATCGGCTATCCATTTAACGTTTAACTGTTCTTTTAAAGCCAATCCTATTAAATGTAGGCTGTGCGGTGGCCCGGTGGTTATAAGGGTTTCAATATTATGTTCTTTTATATATTTTGAAAGCAATAAAACCGATGGCTTTACCCAGGATTTACGGGCATCGGGGATAAAAAAATTTCCTCTTACGTACAATAAAAACCTATCTATAAGCCCTTGTTTTTTACGTTCGGGAATAATGCCCCTGCTTATGGTTTTCGATGTTTTTTTTGAAAACAGCCCCGCCCATTTATACGGCTCGCTTATGGGGTGTTTTAAAACCTTAATGTTTTTTGGTATTTCGTTTACCAAAGAAACGTCCGTTACGGGGTAATTCGGGTTTTCGGGAACATAAACAATGGGCGTTATGTTAAAATCGGGCAAATATTTAGCAAATTTTAACCAGCGTTGTACGCCGGGACCGCCTGCGGGCGGCCAATAATAGGTTATTATAAGTACTTGTTTATGCACTTGCTTTAGGTTTCTTTTTAAACGTGTAAAACAAGCCAAAAAGCAATAAAATTCCAAGCAAAACCGAACTGCCCAAAGCAATACGGCTTCCTGTTTTTACCACATCGGGGTCGAATTTAAACTCGATTTTATGGTTGCCCGCAGGAACAGGCATGCCCCGCAATGTGTAGTTTACCCGCAAATAATTGCTTTCCTTGCCGTCGATATAGGTTTTCCAGCCGTTACCGTAATAAATTTCGGAAAACACCACAAAACCGTCATGGCTATTGGTTGTTTCGTAAACCAAATAATTGGGCTGGTGTTTTGTTAGCGTTATGGTTGCCGTGGAATCGACTTGGTATTCGGATTTCAAATTCTTAAAAAAACCCAAAGCCTTTTGTTCGGTGTAAATCGCTTCGTTTTTATTATTTAAACTATCTAAAGCCAAAATTTCGTGGTTAGCGGACGGCAATTTAGTTAAGCACTTAACAAACCACGCAGGGCCATTGGCTTGGTCGTTAACATAGGGTACAACGGTTTCGTTTTCGCCTTGCGCCACGATATATTTGGTGTTAAGCATGTTAAGCACGCTCATATTGTTGTTGGCTACATGAAAATCGAAAACTTCCCTGTACCGTTTTAGTTCGGCAGCGTTATAGCCGTCCAGCGAATTGTGGAAATACGAAGGCTTGGCACGCCCCGAAACCTTGTCGAAAACCCTAAAATACGATTTATCCTTTAATATTTCCAAATCGGCCGCATTGGCTTGAAAGGGCTTGTTTACTTGATTGGCGGGAAGGAAATCGTCGTTATTAACATAACGCCTGTCTACCCCTACCAAGTCGAATAAAATTAAAGCGGCAAAAGCTACAATGGTCCATTTTTCTTTCAACTTTTCTTTCAGGAACAAATACAAAATGCCTGCCGAAAGCAGGACCAAAACCAAGGTTCGTAAAGTATCTTGTGTAAAAAGTGTTTTTCGGTCTTCCTTTAGGGCATCGACAAAATCCTGTCCGTAATATTGGCGGAACAAACCGTCGTTTATGCCCACAAAATCGAATAGCGACGATTTAAAAAGCAGGAATACCAATGCCAAGCCGCCCATTATTAAAGTTGAAAACTTTAGGGCTTTCAATTTTTCTTCACCTTTTAAGGTTTTATCGAACCATTTTACCAAAGCAAAAATGGCCAAAGCGGGAACGCACAGTTCCAAAAGCACCTGAATGGAAGTTACCGCCCTAAATTTATTGTAAAATGGCACATAATCGATAAAAAAGTTGGTTAACCATTCCAGATTTTTTCCGTAGGACAACAATAGCGCAAACACCGAGCCGCCCACGAGCCACCATTTTATAGGTCCTTTAACCAAAAACAGCGCCAAGACAAATAAAAATAGTATTACTGCGCCAATGTAGGCCGGCGCCTCGACTATGGGCTGTTGGCCCCAATACATGGGTGCATGCTTGGCTTCCTGTGCTGCCTGTGCCGTGGTGGCGCCCAGCTTTCGGTAAGCATTGTAGGTGGCGGAGTTTTTACCGACATCCTCGCCATTGCCGCCGCCCATAAATCGGGGGATATATAGGTTGAAGGTTTCCCAAAATCCGTAGCTAAATTGCGTGATATAGTCCTTGTCCAATCCCGTTGTTACGGGCTTTGGCGAACCATCGGGGTTTATGGTTAGCTCGCTTGCGCCCCGGGTACTTTCCTTAACCAGTTCTTGGGTGGCCATAATACCCGTGGCATTTAGGCCAATGGCCAAAAGCACGGCCGTTACGCTAATGCCAACCGACTTAAAATAATGTTGCATTTGCTTTTTGCGATAAGCCTCTACTAAGTACGCAATGCCCAAAATACCCACCAAAAATATTAAATAATAGGTCATTTGGTAGTGGTTGGCCACAAGTTCCAGCCCCATGGCCACGGCGGTAAGCAAAAAGCCTATAAAATATTTTTTTCTGAACGTTAAAATTATACCGCTTAAAACCAATGGCATATAGGCAATGGCAAGTGCCTTGCTGTTATGCCCCACCCCAAGGATAATAATTAAATAGGTTGAAAAACCAAAGGCCAAAGCCCCCAGGATTGCCAGTTTAAAATCGATTTTCAGCACCAATAAAAGCACATAAAAACTAAATAGGTATAAGAACAAATAGTCGGCCGGACGGGGCAAAAACCGAAGCGACAAATCCAAACTTTTAATATAATTATACGGATACCTCGCCCCGAGTTGGTAGGTAGGCATGCCCGAAAATGCGGCGTTGGTCCAATAGGTTTCCTCGCCCGTGGCGGCCTTAAAATCGTTTTGCTGCTTGCTCATGCCCGTATACTGCATGATGTCGCTTTGGAATATTTTTTTTCCTTGTAGAACGGGGCTAAAATAAGCTATCGAAAGAACAATAAATCCAAGAACGGCAATAAGGTGCGGAAGTGCTTTTTTTATAGATAACTGCATGAAATTAGTTTAAAAAGCGAAAATTAGTCAATTTCTTCGTAATCCACGTATTCGCCAACATCTTTATTGGAGGATTTTTGGTTGGGCATTTTTTCTATGGTTATTTCGCCTTCTTTTTTTTGTGGTTCCTGTTGCTGCCTAAACGAGCCAAATTGCCCACCAAACCGTTGTTCGGCTTTTTTGGAAATATATTTAAAGAGTAACGGGGCAAATAACCGCGAAAGGATTTTTAAACCATAATAAATAAGAAGAATAATTAAAATAGTCCGTAAAAAGCCCGTTACCGATGCTTGTTGTAACATATCATTGTAATTTTCAACAAAAATACAATTCTAAGCCTTTAAAAAACGTTTTAGGATGATAAAAAAACCATAAAATACATATCTTTGAAGCCCTTTTGAAAATATGCTTATCTATTTCATATTTGAAAACGTAAACAAATATTCATGAAAATTTCACTTAAAAACATATTAACCTTATCCACATTTTTAATCGGTTTTCAGGCTTTTTGCCAGTATACCGAGGTTATAAACTCCAACCGCCCCGGTGTTTCCCGAAGTGCTTTTTCGGTTGGTACAAACGTATTGCAGTTCGAGGCCGGCCCTTATATTGTAAACGAAAAACGCACGCCCTACCCCGCTTACAAAATATCTGGTTTTGGGGTGGATTTTGCCACACGCTACGGCCTGCTGTTCGAGGAGCTTGAAATAAATATGGAAGGCACATTACAAAGCGACACCAAAACGCTTACCTCTACCGTTTCTACGGACGAAAATAGGACAAATTTTAAGTTTTTGGCCATTGGTGCAAAATATTTGGTTTTCGACCCCTATAAAAACCCCGAACACGGCAAGCCCAATTTGTACAGTTGGAAAGCCAATCGTGGTTTTCAATGGAAGCACTTAATCCCTGCCGTTTCAGTTTATGCGGGCGTTAATTACGATACGGCCGACAACCCCTTTGTTGCACCCGGCGTAGAGGGCTTTAGCCCCAAAATAATGGTAGCCACGCAAAACAACTTTAATAACGGTTGGGTGTTTGTAATGAACCTGATTAAAGATAGGATAGGTACCGACCAGTCTGATTTCCAATATATTTTAACCCTTACCCATGCCTTTAGCCTTAAATGGGTTGGTTTTGTGGAAACCCAAGGGATTAAAAGCAATTTTTATGCCGATAACCTATTCAGGTTTGGGGGCGCTTACTTATGGGACAAAAATTTTCAGTTGGATACCGCCCTTACCTTTAACACCAAGGATACGCCATCGGTTTTTAGCGTTAACTTTGGCATGTCGTACCGATTGGATTTCCATAAGGACAAAAAGCCCGAGGAAAGCGATAATATTTTTTCGGGGTATTAATTTTTGAAAAAATTTCAACAGTCCAAAACAACCACGCCGCATGATTACATTAAAAGAAGTAAAAACCAAAAGCGACCTAAAAGTCTTTGTTAAGTTCCCGTTTCAGCTTTATAAGAACTCCAAATATTGGGTGCCGCCTATTATAAGCGACGAGATGAAAAGTTTCGACAAAAACGAAAACCCCGTTTTCCGCAATGCTGAAGCTACTTTGTTTTTGGCTTACAAAAACAACACTATTGTAGGGCGGATTGCGGCTATTGTTAACTGGTTGGAAGTTAACCAACAGAACGTAAAAAAAATGCGCTTTGGTTGGTTCGATTTTATAGACGATTTGGAGGTTTCCAAAGCCCTTTTGAACAAAGTTGAGGAAATAGGCAAATCGCACAACTTGGAATACGCCGAAGGTCCCGTAGGGTTTTCAAACTTGGACAAGGTCGGGGTTATGTCCGAGGGGTTCGATACCGTTGCCACCATGATTGGCTGGTACAACCACGCCTACTACATTAAACATTACGAAGCGGCGGGCTATGTGGTTGAAAAAACATTTTCCGAAAGCCAGTTTTTGGTAAGTGCCGTAGAACCGGCCATGTACACCAAGGTTAGCAAAATTATTAAAACCCGATATGGGGTTAAGTCCCTTAGTTTTACCAAGACTAAGGACGTTATGCCTTATGTTGACAATATGTTCGATTTGTTTAACACCACTTATGCCAACCTATCGTCGTTTGTGGCTATTACCGACGAGCAGAAAGTCTATTTTAAAAAGAAATTTATAAGTTTTATAAATCCCGAGTACATCAAATTTGTTTTAGACAAAAACAACGAGCTTATAGGTTTTGCCATAGTTTTGCCCGGTTTTGCCAAGGCGCTCCAAAAAGCAAAGGGAAAGCTGTTCCCTTTTGGGTTTTGGCATTTGCTACAAGCCAAAAAACATAGTAAAGAAGCCGTGTTCTACTTAATTGGTATTCATCCCGATTACCAAAACAAAGGCGTGCATGCCTTGATTTTTGAAGAATACCACAAAGTTTTTAAGGCCAAAGGTGTTGAAACCTGTATACGCACTCCTGAGTTAAAAGAAAACATTGCCATACAACAAATTTGGAAACATTTTAACTCCACGCTGCTTAGAAAACGCAAAACTTATAAAAAGGATTTATAGGCTTAAACAATTTTTTTTATGACCCTTAGCTTATGGGTGTGCATTTTTTTATCGACATTGTAAATACCCGAATGGTCTAATCGGTCTATCCTAACCTTACCGTAAGCGTGTATAATATAGTTGTTTTCCATAATAATGCCTACGTGGGTTATAACGCCTTCGTTATTATCAAAAAAAGCCAAATCGCCGGGTTCGCTTTCTTCAATAAAACTTAAAGCTTCGCCCTGGGTTGCTTGTTGGTGGGCATGGCGCAGTAATTTGTAACCGTTTAGTTTGTACACCATTTGCGTAAATCCGGCAGAATCGATACCAAAAGGCGTTTTTCCGCCCCACAAAAAAGGGGTGTTCAAATACATAAAGGACGTTTGTATTATATTGTTTTTTGGTATTTGCCCAGTTGTAATATTGCCCTCGTGCTTATGGTTTAAAAAGGATAAACTGTTTAATGTAGCGCCAAGTGTAATAGGGTAAAGTTGCTGGTTGGAGTCTTCTATAAACTCAACCAAATCGGAAGCCAAAATCGGTGTTTCACTATTAAACAGGTTGTATTGTTCTTCTTTTATTTCAATGTATTGCTTATTGTTTATCCAACCTTCACATTTATCGAAAGTAATCCTTATTTTGCTCCATGTTTTACGTTGTTCCAGGATTTTAAAAATGTCGCCATAAAGCACTTGCGATATAAGTTCGGTGTTATGGGCGGGCTCGCTCCTTAAAGGTACAATGCTTAAATTACAAATTCCGTACTGCATTATGGTTTAATTGCGTTCTATAACAATTGCAGATGCGCCGCCGCCGCCATTACATATAGCGGCAGCACCAATTTTGGCATTGTTTTGTTGTAAAACATGTATTAGTGTAATAATAATCCTAACGCCGGAACACCCTAAGGGATGCCCTAAGGATACTGCCCCACCGTTAATATTAACTTTATTGTTGTCAAGCCCCAATAATTTAATATTAGCCAGGGCAACTACCGAAAAGGCTTCGTTAAATTCAAAAAAATCGACATCGGCCAACGAAAGCCCGACTTTGTCCAAGGCTTTGGGCAGCGCCTTGGATGGCGCTGTGGTGAACCATTCGGGGGCTTGGGCGGCATCGGCATAGCTTTCTATGGTTGCCAAGGGCGTTAGCCCCAATTGGGTTGCTTTTTCCCTGCTCATTAATACCATAGCTGCGGCGCCATCGTTTATAGTTGAGGCATTGGCGGCGGTAACGGTACCGTCTTTTGTAAAAGCGGGGCGTAATTGTGGGATTTTTTCAAGGGTTACATTGGTAAACTCCTCATCCGTATCAATAATAACGGGGTCGCCTTTTCGTTGGGGAACTTCTACGGCAATAACTTCATTTTTAAATTTTCCCGTTTTCCAAGCTTCGGAGGACCGTTTGTACGACTGCACGGCATACGCATCCTGCTCTTCCCGGGTAATATTATATGTTTTGGCACAAGTATCGGCAAAAACGCCCATGGCTTCTTGGTTGTAGACATCGGTAAGGCCGTCTTTTTGCATGCCGTCGGTTAAAGTAGCGGGACCAAACTTAACGCCCGCCCTAACATGCACATAATGCGGTATTAGGCTCATGTTTTCCATACCCCCGGCAACCACAATAGCGTTATCGCCCAAGGCTATGCTTTGGGCGGCCTGCATAACGGCCTTCATGCCCGAGGCACAAACCTTATTTACCGTTGTACAGGGTACGGTATCGGGAATTCCAGCAAAAATAGCAGCTTGTCTTGCGGGGGCTTGTCCCGTTCCGGCCTGCACTACGTTCCCCATTATAACTTCGTCCACCAGTTCTGGTTTTAATGCAATTCGGTTTAAGGCTTCCTTTATGGCTACAGCGCCAAGCTTGGGCGCAGGAACGGAAGATAAGGCGCCCATAAAACTTCCTATTGGCGTTCTTGCCGCAGAAACAATTACAACTTCTTTGTTCATTTACGTTTTGGCTTAGTGCTGCGAAATTAATCATTTTTTAATAAAAATTAGAACGAATGAATTATTATGAGCCTCCAAAACATCTATAATTTTATTACATTTGATTTTATTTATTTTGAATGAAGGATTTTGTGAACACGCTATACCGAAACCACGGTTTAATATATAAAGGCTTGCTGTTTATTTGCACAACTTTTCTCATTGTGTACTTATTTCCAAAAAGCGGCAAGTTTAAGTATAGTTTTGAAAAGGGAAAACCTTGGCAGTCCGAAAATTTATATGCCCCCTTCAATTTTGCCATACAAAAATCGGAAACGGAGATAGAAGCCGAAAAAAAACGGATTTCGGATCAGGCCGTTCTATATTTCAATGTCGACACTTTGGTTGCCAACAAAGTTACCGAGCTGTACAAACAAGATTTTAATAAAACTTTTCCCGATTCTATAAGCAAAAAGCAATTAGATAAACTTTACAAAATAGGCAAAAATATTGTAGCGCAATTGTACGGTTACGGTATTTTAAGGGAAGCGTATAATTTTCCCGAAAACAAGCCCATGGCCTTATTGGATGGACGAGTTAAAATTAAAGAAGGATTATTTTCCAACTTAATACCGCAAGACCACGTTACCGATGTTATAGACAATGTATTGATAAAATCGGATGTATTGGCTTACAAAACCAATTACGCGGCTTTGTTTTTCGATTTAATCGAGCCCAATGTTATTTTCGACGAATCGTTTACCAATAAAGCCTTAGAAGAAGCCCTGGGGAAAATTGTTTACGCCCGGGGAAGTGTTGAAAAGGAAACCTTGATTATTTCCAAGGGCGAAGTTGTTGATGGCGATAAATATCAAATACTAAAATCGCTGCAAGCGGAGTACGAATCGCAGGTATGGAGCAAATCCAACTACAATTGGGTAATATTTGCCTACACGGTATTGGTGGCCTTGGCGCTTTTAATGCTCTTGTTGTTTTTAAGCAAGTATAGGCCGGAGGTGTTCCAAAACAACACAAAAGTTACCTTTATTTTTTTCAATATCCTATTAATTGTTTTTTTAACAACCTTGGTAGTAAATTACAATGTAAAATACATTTATGTTGTTCCTATTTGTATTCTTCCATTAATTTTCAAAGCATTTTTCGATGCCCGACTGGGGCTTTTTGCCCATGTTATTACCGTATTGCTTTTGGGGTTTGTTGTACCCAATAGTTACGAGTACATGTTTTTGCAAATAATAGCAGGCATTGTAACCATTTTAACCGTTTCGGAACTGTACAAACGGGCCAACCTATTTATTTCCGTAGGCCAGATAACCCTTATTTATATAGTGGCCTATTTTGCCTTTACCGTAATACATGAGGGCAGTCCGGAAAGCATAAAATGGGAAACCTTTATTTGGTTCGCGCTAAGCGGCTTGGCAACGCTTTTTGTCCAGCCTTTAATATATGCCTACGAAAAACTGTTCGGACTGGTATCGGACGTATCGTTGCTCGAACTGTCGGACACCAATTCCAAATTGTTAAAAGAACTATCCAATAAAGCCCCCGGAACGTTCCACCACTCCTTAAACGTGGCCAACCTGGCCGAAGCCTGCGCGCACGAAATTCGGGCCAATGCCATGTTGGTAAGGGTGGGCGCACTATACCATGATATAGGTAAAATGAAAAACCCTACTTTTTTTACCGAAAACCAAATATCGGGCATTAACCCGCACGACGAAATGTTGCCCCGGGAAAGTGCCGAAATAATAATAAACCACGTAATAGACGGTATTGAAATAGCAAAGAAAAACAACCTTCCCGACAGGATTGTAGATTTTATACGTACGCACCACGGCACCAGCGTTGTGTACTATTTTTACATGAAGGAGAAAAAGGAATTTGAAAACACAAATAAACAAGATTTTAGTTATCCGGGGCCACGGCCTTTTAGCAAGGAAACAGCTATTTTAATGATGTGCGATAGTGTTGAAGCAGCTTCCAAAAGTTTAAAGGAACCCACTTCTATAAAAATAGATGCGTTTGTTGAAAACATAATAGAAAAGCAAATAGACGAAGGCCAGTTTTTAAATGCCAATATTACATTTAAGGAAATCCAATCCATTAAAAAAGTGCTAAAGCTCAAGTTAGCAAATATTTATCATTTAAGAATTGAATATCCCGAATAAAAATTAAAAAAAACGCAAAAAATAGTTGTTTGGTTATTAAGTAAATATTACATTTGCAACCGCAAAATATTTGTGGCGTTCATAGTAAAGGGCTTTGGAGAGGTGCCGGAGTGGTAACGGAGCAGATTGCTAATCTGTCAGCGCGTAAGTGCTGCCTGGGTTCGAGTCCCAGTCTCTCCGCAATATTTTCAAGATAACCTTCGGGGTGTAGCGTAGCCCGGTTATCGCGCCTGCTTTGGGAGCAGGAGGTCGCAGGTTCGAATCCTGCCACCCCGACGAACCTTGTAACAAAGGACATCAAAACACTGTTAATTGTATGATTATCAGTGTTTTTTGTTTTTATGGATTTTATTTGATATTAAATAAAATAAATACAAATAAAAGGTGTGCAAACCTTCACAAAAATTGTCGTAACTTTAAGGAGCATTTAAAAATGATTTGACTTTCGTTTTTGAAAAAGAATGTAAAACCAAATCCAAAAACAATGCAGACAAGCAGCACCTTTTCCGTTATTTGTAAATCGTCAGCAAAAAGTGGACACAATATACTAAAAACTTAAGGAGTGTTTTCAAAAAAAAAGAATTAGATTTAATTATGGGAACACCAAAGAAAAAAAGTACAGAAACCTTTGTAAAAGACATCCGCAAAAACACGCGTAGAGTATTTACGGCCGAACAAAAGATTTTAATTGTTATGGAGGGTCTTCGAGCCGAG
>JBKEDS010000042.1:0-2917 GCA_047975545.1 Flavobacteriaceae bacterium
ATTGTCGTAATTAATAATGCTGCTGCCAGAGGGTTTTAGTTTGTAGTGGCGCAAATAATCTTGAAACGAACCATCGGGATATGCTGCCCGTTTGTAGCCTTCGGGAACTTTTACCCGGGTGGCAATGGTCGTGCCTTCTTCATTTATAAAATCAGTGGGCTTTATCGTGGTGGCAACGGCATTAACACCCAGTTTTACGGGTTTAAATTGGTAGGCTATCAGGCTTAGGGTGCATAGTAGAATAATAAAGCTAAGTATTTTCTTCATTTTAATGCCTCGTTAGTTTTCAAAGTTTGGGTTTAGTTTTAAAATTAGTGCGTTTCTTTCCTTCTTTCTTTTTTTTGAAGAAACAAAAAACGGTATTGAAACTCCCAGTTCTATTGCCCCTACGGCGGCAACAATGCCGCCAAATACAGTTAATAGGGCATCTCCTTCATTTAGATTATCCTGCGTATTGTTATTGTCTACTTTCGATAAAACCAAAATTCCGCTTGTTGTTGTTAACACGCCCAGACTGCCAAAAATATATCCCAACGTTTTGTTTTTCTTTCGTTTTTGTTCTTTTTTTATGATTTCCAAAAAATCGGTTTCTATATTTTGGTTTTCGGTGGTAAGCAAGTTGTAATTTATTCCAAAGCTTTCTATCTTTTTTATTTGGTTGGGGTTTAATGTTTGTCCGTTGCCAACAAGGGTAAATAAAAGTGCTATTACTAATGATGTGGTTATTTTTTTTTCCATGTTTATATGCTTTAATGGAAATAATTAAACCTGAAAATATTAAACGTCCTTAACACGAATTTCGTATAATTAAAACCCAATCTCCGAACCCGGTGGCAGTTCGTAAGGCGTTTTGTTGTACTCAAAAATACGGGCGGTTAGCGTGCCTTTTAGCGTAATGGTATTGCCGTTTACCTGCAGCCAACTGCCTTCGCGCAAGCCTACAACGGGCGGCGTGTTGTAATGGTGAAACTCCTTAATTCGGGTTTCGCGGGTTTCGCCCATGTGCGTGCTGTTGGCGTCAGGGTCCAAGTAATGCGGGTTAATATTAAACGGCACAAGCCCCAAGGCTTTAAAACTTGGCGGATATACAATAGGCATATCGTTGGTGGTTTTTATGGTAAGGCCGCAAATATTGCTTCCGGCACTGGTGCCCAAATAAGGCGTTCCGTTTTTTACCGCCGTTTGTAAAATTTCAATAATGTTGTTTTTGTACAGTTGGGTGGTTAGTACAAAGGTATTGCCGCCGCCCACGAAAATAGCTTCGGCTTTGGCTACGGCTTCGACAGGATTTTTAAATTCGTGGATGCCAACCACGGTTTTGTTTATTTTTAAAAAGGCTTCTTTTGCCTTGTTGGTGTAATCGTCGTGCGAAATACCACCGGGCCGGGCGTAGGGTATAAACAGGATTTGTTGGGCGTGCTTAAAAAAAATGCGCAGTTCGCTTAATAAATACTCCAAATAACCGCTACCGTGTACGGTGGATGTACTTGCTATAATAATATGTTTCATTGTTCTTGTTTCCGTAAAGGTAACAAAAACAACTTTTAACAAAACATTAGAAGCTATTTACGTTTTCTTTAAGAATAGAAATCCGTTCTTTATCGTTCTAAAACAGCAAATTAATATTGAAACAAGCATTACTTTTTTTTCTTGCGGTATTTGCAATAATAGGTGTAAACGCTCAGTCGGTTAGCAGGGTAGAGGTTAGTGGCAAGGTAAGCTCCAGCAGCGATGAGGTCGAGGCCATAACCATTTTCAATAAATCGAATAACCGGGGCACTATAACCAATTTTAATGGCGAGTTTACCATTGCCGTTGCTGTAAACGATATTTTGGAAATTTCGGCCTTACAGTTCGAAACCAAGGTAATAACCATAACCCAAGAGGTGGTAAATTCCAAATTATTGCAAATTGTTTTAATTGAAGAAATAAATACCTTGGATGCCGTTTTGCTTCGTGCCGGGCTGTCGGGCAATTTGGCGGTAGATATTACCGAGGCCAAAAAACGCCCCAACATAGCCATAGACTTGGGCAATATGGATGCCTTTCGGTTTTATGAGGATAAGGCTTTCGATAATTTGGTAGTTTCAAACCACCTAAACTCCATGATGAATAAGGGTATGTTGTACAACGGGCCAAGTCTGGGCGCCATAATCGGGCTGTTCGTAAAACCCAAAAAGCGAAATACGTCAGCGTTGGAAACCATCGATAAGTCAATCCCGAAAAGCATAACCGATGTTTATCCCAACAAAATTCTAAGTAAAAAGTTCAACATTCCCGAAAACCAAGTTGAAGCCTTTATCGGGTTTTTGGAGCAAGGCGAATTTCCGCAAGATTTGTTAAAGCGGGAAAACGAATTTCAGCTCACCGACTATTTGCTGCAACAAAAAAGGTTGTTTTTAAAAACGCTCCAAGTTGAAGATTAAAATTTCAATACTTCTTTTTTATTTTGGTTTTTATGGTTCTGACACGCTTACAACTAACGGTTTACGTATAAGGGCTGTAACGGATTTGGAATTGCTTTTACGATGTTGCCAGAAGTATTTTATTTTTCTTCATCGTTTAAGGCATTTTCAATTTTGTTGTAAATTTCGATTAGTTTTTCAAAATTCGAGTTAGCTTTATGAAACATAAAAGAAGTGTAAATTTTATTGATAGTAAAACCATTTTCTCTAAACTGAATAATATTGTCAATTTTAACTATCAATTCTCGGTATTCGGACTTTTTATACCACCTATCAAATATTTCAAATCTTAATTTTGCTTTTTCATCATCGTCCGCACAAACGTAAATTAGGGAATTTTCAATTTTTCTAAAGAACTTTTCAATAATATCCTCAATCGTTTTAGAAACTTTTTGGTCAAACGGTTCAATACCTTCACTTGCTTTTTCGACAATTATTTGATAAATATTTGG
>JBKEDS010000066.1:0-32815 GCA_047975545.1 Flavobacteriaceae bacterium
AACAATACGCATGCACTGGGGCATAGAGAACAAGCTGCATTGGGTATTGGATATGGCTTTCTCAGAAGATGCCTCAAGAAAACGGGCAGGGAATGCCGCACAAAACTTTTCGGTACTTAGTAAAATAGCGCTTAACCTATTAAAGCAAGACACGCAAACCAAACAGGGAATAAAAGGCAAAAGGCTTAAGGCTGCCTATGATAACAGCTACCTCATTAAGATTCTAGGTGTAAAAGTGTGAGTTTGCCCTGCCTGAAAACAAGGTTTTGTTTATTTGTGCGGTTTTAATTAAGGTATTGTCCTTTAAAACGCTGTATTCGGCTTTAAAATTTTTGAAATGTTGTTTAATAACAATACTGTCTTTTATTTTTATGTTTTTTTGTACGTAGTTGTTTTCAATAGATGAATATGAAATTTTTATTCGGAACCCGGTACTTAAAACGGTATCTGTTGTTATTTTAACTTGGCCTTCGGGAAAAAATGATAATTGTTCCGAAAAAGATTCCAGTAATTTCGATTCTTTTAATATTTCTGTGTTGCCCATATGGGCGCGATACTTGCCGTCGCAACTTATAAAGGCGATGAAGAGCATTAAAAAAACAACTAACTTGCCCATATTTAAATATCCAAATCGAACGTTTTTCTTAAAAGTTCCAAATTAGGGTTTTTCTCTTTTAATTTTTCGTATTTCTCGGCGGTTGTGTAGGCGTATTTTTTTTCTAATTCCTCGTTAACCTCAATGGATAGGTTAATGTCGAAATTGTTTAGGGTTTTTCTAATATATGCCAATAAATCGTATTGGTTGCGCTCCAATTCCACCTTATTGGTTGGCGATGGAAATATAAGGGAAACGGTTGCGTTGTCCTTTAATTTGGGCTTATCTATGGATAAAATCGAGGCGAGAACATGTTCGCCCTTTCGCCGTAATATATTGGTGTAATCGTTCCAAGCGGTTCGGAGTTCTTGTTCGGTAAAGGTTTCTTTGGGTAGTTCTTCTTCGCTAACCACGACCTCCATTTGTTTTATAAGGTGGTCCTTTTTTGCCTTTATGCTGCTTAGCGATAGTCCCGAAGTGCGTTTGGTGCTTGGGTTTAGCTCTATTTTTTGGGGTGTTGCCTGTATGGGTTTTTGAAATTCTGTTTTTTGCGGAATTTCGGTTTTAGCGGTAGGCTCCGTTGTTTCTTTTACGGGAATTGAAACCGGAATGGGCAATATGCCCTTGTTTTTAAAGTACGAGGGCGGAATTATGTAATGTCGGCTATTTTTTTTTTCTCCATCGAAAGTGATGGAGGCCAGTTGCATTAAGCATAGTTCTATAAGTAGGCGCTGGTTTTTGCTGTTTTTGTACCTTAGGTCGCAGTCGTTGGCAAGGTTTATGGCTTGCAGTAAAAATGCTTGCGATGCTTTTTGCGATTGGGCCAAGTACTTGGCTTTGGTTTCGTCGCCTACCTCCAACAAATCTATGGTTTGGGGTGTTTTGCTTACCAACAAATCCCTAAAGTGCGAGGCTAGCCCGGCAATGTAATGTTGCCCGTCGAAGCCCTGTGCCAAAGTTGAGTTGAATTGGATGAGTAGTTCGGGTATTTTGTTTTCCAAAATTAAGTCGGTGCTGGTAAAATAGGTTTCGTAATCGAGTACGTTTAGGTTTTCGGTTACGGCTTGTCGGGTAAGGTTATTACCTGAAAAGCTAACAACACGGTCGAAAATGGATAGGGCGTCGCGCATGGCGCCATCGGCTTTTTGGGCTATAATGTGCAGGGCGTCGTCGTCGGCGGTTATGCCTTGTTCTTCGGCTATGTATTTTAGGTATTCCTTGGCGTCCTTAACGGTTATGCGCTTAAAGTCGAATATTTGGCAACGCGATAAAATGGTGGGTATTATTTTATGCTTTTCGGTGGTTGCCAAAATAAAAATACAGTGTTTTGGCGGCTCTTCAAGGGTTTTTAAAAAGGCGTTAAAGGCAGCCTGCGAAAGCATGTGCACCTCGTCGATAATATAAACTTTGTATTTTCCTACTTGTGGGGGTATGCGTACTTGGTCGGTTAGGCTGCGTATGTCGTCTACCGAGTTGTTGGAGGCGGCATCGAGTTCGAATATGTTAAAGGCAAAATCCTCGTCGCCATTGGCGGTGCCGTCGCCGTTAATCATTTTTGCCAAAATACGGGCACAGGTGGTTTTGCCTACGCCGCGAGGCCCTGTAAATAGTAGGGCTTGCGCCAAATGGTTGTTTTCTATGGCATTAAGTAGTGTATTGGTAATGGCTTGTTGGCCTACAACATCCTTAAAGGTTTGTGGCCTGTACTTGCGTGCCGATACTACGAAATGTTCCATTGAAATTGTATTGGTTTACAAATATAACAATGTAATGAATTATTACAAGGTATAAAGTTATGTAATATATTATGAGTTATTAACAGTTGCGGAGCGGACGGCCAGTAGCTGTTTGTTACTGCCCGCTGGTTTTTGCGCGTTAGGGATAGAAGCGGAAAGCCCACAGCGAGCCTTTCGGCAGGCTTTGGCCAAAGGGCAGGGTGCGAGCGAGGACTTGCAGCGTATAGCCCGACCCGTAGCTTGCGGAGGGTAACGCCCAAATAAAAATAATTGTTGGTTTTTATGGTTTTGGTATTGTACTTTTGCGGTTAAGTAAATCGCCTTATCGCTCTTGTGCCGAACGTTGTTTGGCGCTAAGGGAGGAAAGTCCGAACACCGTAGTGCAACATAGTGGTTAATGGCCACCAGCCGTGAGGTTAGGACAAGTGCAACAGAAAGGATGTACGGGTAATGCCGTAGTGAAATCGGGTAAACTCTATGTGGTGCAATGCCATGTATACCGGCGTTTAAGGGCTGCACGCCCGATGGTCGGAGGGTAGGCAGCTAAAGGGTATTGGCAACAATGCTTTAAGATAAATGATAGGGGCTTTTTGGGTTTGTTTCGGGGGTTCCCGAAACGAGCTCGGGATGTACAGAATTCGGCTTATAGATTTGCTTGTGTATACGAAAGTGCGGTTTTATGGCCGCACTTTTTGTTTTTATTCGGGATTGTTTTCAAAAAAACTAAAGGTACTGCCACCGTAGGTTTTGGAATAGCCGAAATGTTGGTGTTTGGATAGGTTGGTGTGCTTGGAATGCTCGACTATTAATAGGCCGCCTTTTGCCAATAATTGGTTTTTAAATACCAGTTCGGGTATTTTGGCAAAATCGGCATCGGAAAAATTATAGGGCGGGTCGGCAAAAACAATATTGGTTTGTAACTTTGTTTTTTCCAAGTATTTAAACACGTCGCTTTTTATGGTTTGTATGGGCATGCCGTACTGTTGTGCCGTTTGGTTGATAAACCTAATGCAGCCAAAATCTTGGTCCACGCAGGTTATTTGCGTTGTGCCCCGCGATGCAAACTCGTAGCTTATATTGCCCGTTCCGGCAAATAGGTCGAGTACCGAAACGGCATCGAAATAAAAATGGTTGCCCAATATGTTGAACAGCGATTCCTTGGCCATATCGGTCGTGGGGCGAACGGGTAGTTTTTTCGGGGCGGTAATTTTTCGGCCTTTGTGTGTTCCTGAAATAATACGCATTTAAAAACTGTTTAAAATGGCAAAATTACTATAATCGGTTTTGGGCTGGGCGTCGAGCTTGTATTTAAACGTATCGGTACGTTTGCCAAAAAACACAAATTGTACGTATTTATAGGTTATGGTGTATAGTTCGTCCTTGCTGTCTATATTGCCAATAAAAATAAGTTCGAACCGTTCGGGATTTAGCCCCAATTGCTCGGTAGTAAATAGGATGTAGTAAATAAAATCCTCTTTTGTAACGTAGGCAAACGTGTTGTAAAGCAACAGTTTTCCGTTGTTAACTACCACTATTTCGAAATGTTTATCGGAAACGTTTACGTAAACTTTGGGCGTTTTACTGTTTTTTTCTATTTGTAAAATGGTTTCTATAAGAATAGTCGATACGTGTTTAAAGGTAAATGCCCCAAAAGTATCGTAAATAAAGTTGTTTATGTTAACGTAGGGTACGTACACGTTTACGCTGTCGTTGCTTATTACATGGTCGTGGGCCAAAAAATCCGAAGCAAGAATTTTGGTGTTGAACTTTAAATAATCGGCCATGTAATCCTCTTGGAACAGGGGCTTTGGCACGAGTGTGGACAAATCGTTGTCGTGGATTACGGTTATGTTACTAAAGCTGTTGTTTAAAGCGGGCTCGGTATTGAATACGTTTTTTAGGTAATCCAAAGCCTCGAAAGGCGTTAGGGTTTTACCAAAGCTTATTTGCTTTAATACCGTTACCGTACTGCCGTCTTGCAGGATGCAAAAAGAAAGTCCACTCAAACCTAATTGAATGGACACATCTAAAGCGTTTAGTTTGTTTGTTGTTTTATTCGTTATCGCCATAGGTTTTAGGCCAGTTTCCGTTGGTTTTAACTTCTTCCATGGAACCTACGGTTAGGGCATCGCCGTTAACGCCATCAACCGAAATAACTTGGTTTTCTTGTACCAGCAAATCTTTGTCAAGGTCGAAAAGGATAACGTTTTTCTTAACCGAAGCCTCGAAAACGGGAATGTTTATTTTGTTTTGCTCCACAAATCCGGCTTGTAACTGGAATTTGGCACCGGGCTCGCCCACGGGAACGTTTATCATGGTTTTATAACGGTCGGAATTTTTAAACAACGAATCTTTTACGGGCACATAGCCCAAAGTATCGATAACTAAAATTTCCTTGGTCATTTCAACGCCATAGCGCTTGGTCATTTCAACATCCTTAACGGTTTCGTTGCGGCGTTCCGTAATGGTAAACTGTGCGGTATCTATAAATTTAACCAAGTTGTCAAAATTATCGGTAAACTTGCCGGTTACTTGCCTGTGTGCCAATTCGGCTTCCCTAATATCAATCAGGTTTTTTATAACCTGGGCGTAACGGGCATCTTTTTCTTTGTTAAATTGAATGGGGGCATAAATGGATTGGTAGGTTTGGTAGCCCAAAAAGCCAATTAAAGCCCATAGGGCAATATTTAATATAGGTTTAACTTTTGAAGGAACGAATTTATCGATTAGCTTAACCAAAGCAAAGGTAAGCAGGATTACTCCAACAGCGATAAGAATAAATGTTAACATAGTTGTATAATATTTAAAAATTTTAGTTAAAGGTCTTTCGCAAATCTACAATTTTTTTTTAATCGTTAAAACCTATTGGGAATAAAATCATTTCTATATTTGAAGAAATTAATGTTTTTTCCCGATAAATGACCGCTTCAGAATTCTATTCCATTATAAAACAACACTTTCCGTTTACGCCCACGTTAAAACAAAATATTGTGTTGCAGCAATTGTCGGCGTTTATATTTAACCCTTCACCTAATGGGCTTTATATCTTAAAGGGCTATGCCGGTACGGGAAAAACCACTATAATCGGGGCGGTTGTAAACAATTTGTGGAAAGCCAAAAAAAGCAGTGTGCTATTGGCCCCTACGGGTAGGGCGGCCAAGGTTATGGCCAATTATTCGGGCAAGGAAGCCTTTACCATCCATAAAAAAATATATTTCCCGAGAAAAGATAAGGGCGGGGGCGTTAAGTTTGTCCTGCAGCCCAACAAGCACAAAAATACCGTTTTTATTGTTGATGAAGCCTCGATGATACCCGACACGCCCGGCGAATCGAAATTTTTTGAAAACGGCTCCCTGTTGGACGACCTCATGCAGTACGTATACTCGGGCCACCAGTGCAAACTACTGTTAATAGGCGATACGGCACAGCTGCCGCCCGTTAAGTTGGATGTAAGCCCCGCATTAAACGAGGACCAATTGGCGCTAACCTATAATAAGGACGTAATAAAAATGGAATTGGACGAAGTCGTGCGCCAGGAGTTCGACTCCGGTATTTTGGCCAACGCCACGGCATTGCGGGAGGCGCTTGCCAGCAGGACCGATTATTTTAAGTTCCAACTAAACGGCTTTAAGGACATCGTGCGCCTAATCGATGGCCACGACATTATGGACGCCATTAACGAGTCCTACTACAACCTTGGCAACGAGGAAACCGCTTTTATCGTGCGCAGCAATAAGCGGGCAAACCTGTACAACCAAAACATACGCAGCCGCATTTTGTTTAATGAAAGCGAACTGTCGGCAGGCGATTACCTAATGGTAGTAAAAAACAATTATTTTTGGATTAAGCCCACCACCGAGGCCGGGTTTATTGCCAACGGCGATATTATCGAGGTCTTGGAAATTTTTAAAATTGAAGACCTTTACGGCTTTAAATTTGCCCAGGTAAAAATCCGAATGGTCGATTACCCCAAAATGCAACCTTTCGAAACCGTTTTGCTGCTGGATACCATTATGGCCGAAACCCCATCGTTGTCCTACGATGATTCCAATAGGCTTTATCAAGAAGTAATAAAGGATTACGAAGAAGAAACCAGCAACTACAAAAAATTTTTAAAGGTGAAGCAAAACAAGCGCTTTAACGCCCTACAGGTTAAATTTTCGTATGCCATTACCTGCCACAAATCGCAGGGCGGCCAATGGAACACCGTTTTTGTCGAGCAGCCTTATTTGCCAAACGGTATCGATACCGATTATTTACGCTGGCTGTACACTGCTGTTACAAGGGCAAAAGAAAAATTGTACCTTATTGGTTTTAAGGACGATTTTTTTGAGGAATAGTTTTTGATAGATTTTTTTTTAAAACATAATTATTTTCATGAATATAGAAACCATTATTAGTATCTGTTTGGGCATAGGCCTTTCGGCTTCGGTCGGTTTTAGGGTGTTTTTACCATTATTTGCGTTAAGTTTATCGGCGTATTTTAATGTTTGGCCACTTAACGAATCATGGCAATGGGTAGGCAGTTTGCCAGCGCTTATTACCTTGGGCGTTGCAACAATTGTCGAAATATTTGCCTATTTCATTCCGTATATCGACAATCTGCTGGACAGCATTGCGGTACCCTTGGCGGCACTTGCGGGTACGGCGGTCATGCTTTCCACCGTATCCGATTTAAGCCCCGTAGTAACCTGGGCCTTAGCCATTATTGCGGGTGGCGGTACGGCGGCGGCCATTTCCGGCTCGTCAAGCACCGCCAGATTGGCATCGACTGCAACAACGGGCGGCGTGGCAAACCCCATAGTATCCACGGTCGAAACCGGGACGGCAACCGTTATGTCGGTGGTTTCCATTTTTTTGCCCGTGTTGGCTGTGGTGTTTGTGGGCATAATTCTTTTTATCATTTTTAGGATGGTGAAGAAGACTGGATTTCGAAAACGTCAAAACATCACATAAAATAGTCTATTTTTGTAGTATAAATTTTAAAAGTGAATGAAAATAATTGCCATGATACCCGCACGCTATGGTGCCTCCCGTTTTCCGGGAAAATTAATGCAGGACCTTGGCGGAAAGCCCGTAATAATACAAACTTACGCAGCCACTGTGGCCACCAACCTGTTCGACGATGTGTTTGTAGTTACCGATAGCGATACAATTTATAACGAAGTTGTTAAATATGGCGGAAAAGCCATAATGAGCAAAAAGGAACACCAATGCGGTAGCGATAGGATAGCCGAGGCCGTCGAGTTTATGGCCATCGATATTGTTATAAACGTGCAGGGCGACGAACCTTTTACCGATGCCGAATCCCTAACAAAACTCATAGACGTTTTTAAAAACGACCCCGACAAGCAAATAGACCTGGCCTCGTTAATGGTTCATATTACAGAAGAAAACGATATTAACAACCCCAATACGGTTAAAGTGGTAGTCGATAATTTTAATTTGGCCCTATACTTTTCCCGCAGCCCGATTCCGTACCCAAGGGATAAAACCGTAGCCGTTAACTATTATAAGCACAAAGGCGTTTATGCCTTTAGAAAGCAAGCCATTTTAGACTTTTACCGCCTGCCGATGAAAACCTTGGAAGCCTCGGAAAAATTAGAACAATTGCGGTATTTGGAATACGGTAAACGTATAAAAATGGTAGAAACAACAGTTGAAGGTGTAGAAATCGATACGCCCGAGGACTTGGAGCGTGCCAAGAAAATATGGAAATAAACTACCAAAATATAAAGGTTATAGGTTTCGATGCCGACGACACCCTATGGGTTAACGAAACCTATTTTAGGGATGCCGAACAGGAGTTCGGAAAATTATTGTCCGAATACGAAACCCTTAACAAAATAGACCAAGAACTGTTTAAAAAGGAAATGGACAACCTACCGCTTTACGGTTACGGCGTTAAGGCTTTTGTGCTGTCCATGGTCGAAAGTGCCTTGGAGCAATCCAACTACTGCGTATCCACCAAAACCATAGAAGCCATTTTAAATATAGGCAAAACCATGCTTAACAAACCCGTAGAATTGCTCGACGGGGTAGAGGAAGTACTGGAAAGCCTATCAAAAAAACACCGATTAATTTTGGCAACCAAAGGCGATTTGCTGGACCAGGAACGAAAACTGGAAAAATCGGGCTTGGCTAAATATTTTCACCATATAGAAGTGTTAAGCGATAAAAAAGAAGCCAATTACACCAAATTATTAAACCATTTGGATATTGAACCTTCCCAGTTTTTAATGATAGGAAATTCATTAAAATCCGATGTTTTACCTTTGGTAAACATAAAAGCGCACGCTATCCACGTGCCGTTCCATACCACATGGGTACACGAACAAGTTTCCGAAAAGGAAACCCAGGGCAAAACCTATAAAACCGTTAACAGCTTGCGGGATATACCAAAATTATTAATTTAAAATTAGCTGTGCGGTTATAGAAAAACTAATAAAAATTAACATATTACTGCTAAAATAAAAGTATTTTTGCAGTTGGAAAAGAATACAAACTAAATGAATTATAAAAACTTTCCCATGGTGCCAAGAGTAGTCTTTGGCAGAGGTAGTTTCAATCAGTTAAACGATATTTTATCGCCAAAGCGCCAAAGCGCCAAAGCGCCCTTTATCTATTTGGTTGACGATGTTTTTAAAAGCAATTCATGGTTAACATCGCGTATACAATTAGCCTACGACGATAAAATAATCTATATTTCTGCTGAAGAAGAACCCAAGACAACCCAAGTCGATGCCCTTGTGGACGATATTATTTTAACCACAAAGGAAATGCCATCCGGTATTATAGGTATTGGTGGTGGTACCGTTTTGGATCTTGCCAAAGCCGTGGCCATAATGCTTACCAACGAGGGCGGTGCAAAAGATTATCAAGGTTGGGATTTTGTTAAAAACCCTGCCGTTTACCATGTGGGCATCCCGACCATTTCCGGTACCGGGGCCGAAGTATCCCGAACCACGGTGCTAACAGGGCCCGAAAAAAAATTGGGCATTAATTCCGATTTTACTCCGTTCGACCAAGTTATACTCGACTCCGAGCTTACACGCGGCGTACCCAAAAACCAATGGTTTTATACGGGAATGGACTGTTATATCCACTGCGTGGAATCGTTAAACGGCACCTATTTAAACGAGTTTAGCAAAACCTATGGCGAAAAAGCCTTCGATTTGTGCCAGGAAATATTTTTGGAAGGCAACCTAACAGAAGCCCAAATGCAGGAAAAACTCATGATGGCTTCATGGCACGGCGGTATGAGTATTGCCTATTCGCAAGTAGGCGTGGCCCATGCCATGAGCTATGGGTTGGCTTATTTATTGGGCGTAAAGCACGGTATAGGCAATTGTATTGTTTTCGATCATTTAGAAGAATTTTATCCCGATGGCGTTGCCTTGTTCAAGGAAATGAAAGCAAAGCACGGCATTGAACTCCCCAAAGGTATTTGTGCCAATTTATCGGATAGCGATTTTGATACCATGATAAAAATTTCTTTAAGCCTAACCCCGCTTTGGGAAAACGTTTTGGGTAAAAATTGGCAAAAAACCATAACCCCAAAAAAGTTGCGCGAATTGTACGAAAAAATGTAAAAAACCTTTTGCAAAACTCGGTTTTGGCATAAAAGTTGAAAAAATGATATATATAAAGGTGTGTTAGATATGAAACATAAAGTAAACAGTAGCTGTCAATAAAAAGAAACATCGCTAATTCACAATAAAAGCCACTTGAAAAGGTGGCTTTTTTTATCGACAAATGTGGCGGGGTTTAATCTTCAACAGGAAAAACAATATGCTGGTAAGCCCCGATATCGGGCAACGAGGTTCTGTTAACGTTTAAAATATCCAATGGCACTTGGCTGGCATAGGTTGGCAATGCCATATTTATTCCTGCCGATTTTTCGCCAATAATCAATTTGTTTTCGTTTGGATTAAAAAAATCGGGATTTTGGTTAAATATATTGTTCTCGTAATACGAGGAATCTTCAAAATTATAGTTGTTTCCGGTAGTTGTGTTGCTGTTTTGAAAACGGATTAAACAATTGGTAAACTTAAAGTTGAAGTTAACAGCAGCATCTTCAACTTCATCTAACAAAATTTCGGTAGTATCGTTGCCGTAAACAATACAGTTGTTAAAATTGGCTTCCGTTAAATCGGTAACATAAACGGTATCATCATCGGTTAAATGGTTGTTTAGCAATAAGGCTGGGTATTGCCTGGAGGCGCTGTTGGTCCAGTAGTTGGCAATGGTGCAGTGGGTAAGGTTATAGGCGCCCCCAAACGTTGCCGCAAACGAGGATAGGCCGCTATTGTTAACTACTAAATTTTTGCCCGTAACATTGGTATTCCTGCCCAAAACACCAAAATTCCCCGAATTGTATATTTGCGAATTTGAAATTTGTAACTTGGTGTTGTCGGTAGGATTGCCGTCGCATAAAATGCCAATAGTGGCGTTTTTTATGGTGGCATAATTTATAAGGTTATTGGTACTGCCTTCCATAAGCCAAATGGTGCCCCATTGTCCGGGCGTATTTTCAAAATCGTGCTCCAAGCGGTCGCCTTCAAAAATAACCTCGTTTTCTAAACTTTCGGTGTTGCTGCTGTAAGTGCCGTTAACTTGGAGCGAAGCACCTTGGGAAACAATAAGTCCCGAATTTTCGTGAAAGTGAATGCGCGCACCGGCAGCAATGGTTAAGGTTTCGTTGTTGGGTACAGCGGCAAAACCGTAAACAACATAGGGTTTTTCGTTGGTAAAGGTAAGTTCGTCGGGCAATAGTTCGCGGCCTTGTAATTCGGTTTCAACTGTTTCGCCATCGATATTTAAGGTTAGGGTTTCTATAATTTTGGAGGTTTCGTCCCTGTTGGGATAAATAAAAACGGCATCTTGTACCAAGGTTACCAGTTCTACCTTTTGTAAATTGGTGTTGCTGTCGAACTCGATTTGGTCGGTGTAAAGGTATTGGCCGTTATTGGCAAAATCGGCAATATTTACGGTGGTTTCAACAAAAATAAATAAGCTGTCCTTGGCCAATATTTTTACGTTTTCGAATGTTTTTCCCGCCATGCCGTCTACATTTAACCGGTAATTGGAGGCTTCGCCCTGCGCCAGTTTTACGGTGGGTATAACAATATCGTTCTTGCTTTTGTTGTAAACTTTTAGGTTGTAGGTGCTGGATCCTATATTGGTAAAAACGGTATCTAAGTAAACAGTGTCCTTGGAGAATGTTAAGTTCCCGGTACTGGGCGAAAATTCAAAATCCTTACGGCACGAGCTCCAAAGGCTTAAAAATACAATTGTAACGATAAAATATAAGTAGCGTTTCATTTATATAGTTAAAAAATTATACTTCAAAAATATAACTTTTTAAGTTAAGAATGTTTTTTTGGTGAATAAGTATATGAAGTACACAAAAAGTTTAAGCCACTTCAATGATTTTTAAATACGTTTGTAAAAATGAAACCCCAATATGGAAAACCCTAAATTAAAATAAAATTTATGCGATTTCGAATTCTGGACATAGGTGTTTAGCTCTATCGTTTCAAATTCATTTTCTTTTGCCCAAAGTTCTATAAATTCGAAAAACATTTTTCCAATGCCTTTCGATTGAAAGCGTTTGTCTATAATAACGTTATCCACCTCAAGCTGTTTTCCCGAATAAAGCCTTACCGTGGCCCAAGCGCTTGAAATGCCCACAAGTTTATTGTTTAAAAAAGCACCAAAACAAGTGTAATTATCAAACTTGAACATTTGCCTTAAAAAAGCCTTGGTTTCGTTCAGGGTTAGCTTTGGGTTGAGTTGTTGGCCAAGCTCGGCAATATCGTCTAAATATTCAACTGTTAATATTTTGAAGGCTGTTTCATCCGTCATTTCACAAATGTTTTGATTAACCTACACCAAGTCCCGAAGCATTTTTGCTGCAATTTCGGGCGTAATATCGCGCTGTGGCGAGCCAAACATTTCGTAGCCTACCATAAATTTTTTAACCGTTGCGCTGCGCAATAATGGCGGATAAAAACTCATGTGCCAATGCCAATGGCTGTTGTCCCCGCCATTTGTCGGGGCTTGGTGTATGCCGCTGGAGTAGGGGAAAGAGGTGTTAAACAACTTGTCGTAAGCCTTGGTAATTACCGAAATGGCTTCGGCAAACAAATAGGCTTCGTTGCCTTGTAGCTCCAAAATATTGGTTTGGTGTTTTTTTGGCACTATCATGGTTTCAAACGGCCAAACCGCCCAAAACGGCACAAGTACCACAAAGGCATCGTTTTGGAAAATGAGGCGTTCGTTTTTATCTAATTCTTGTTTTAAATAACTGCCCAATATGCTGCTTTTATGGGTGTTGTAGTAGTTGTGTTGCTGAAGATCCTTTTTGTAAACCTCGTTTGGCAGGGTCGATTGGCTCCATATTTGCCCGTGTGGGTGCGGATTGCTACAGCCCATTACGGCACCTTTGTTTTCAAAAATTTGTACGTAATTAATTAAGGGATTGCTGCCAAGCGCTGTGTATTCATGTTGCCACGCTTTTACTACTTTTTCTATTTCGGCCGGTGCCATATCGGCTAAACTTTTGGAATGGTCGGGGCTAAAACAAATAACCTTGCAAATGCCTTTTTCGCTTTGCGCCACCAAAAGGCCGTCGTTTACGTTAAAGGTTTCCGATTCGGTTTGTAGGGCGGCAAAGTCGTTGGTAAAAATAAAAACGTCCTTGTAATCGGGGTTTTTTTCGCCGTTAATCCGGGTGTTTCCTGCGCATAAATAGCATTTTGGGTCGTGTGCGGGGCGCACTTCGTTGGCTACGGCTTCGTTTTGGCCTTGCCATGGGCGTTTGGCACGATGCGGCGATACCAATACCCATTCGCCCGTTAGTACATTCAGTCGTTTATGCGAGTAGTCTTGTAAATTTGTGTTCATTGGTTTTTTTGCGTTTATGGGTTGTAAGGTTATGGAGTTATAAGGTTATGGAGTTATGGGTTATGGAGTTTCTTTTTAAATGTTTGGAACTCTTAATTCATAACTCTCAACTTCATAATTAAATAACCCCCGTACCGTTTGAAAGTTCTACGGAGTAAATTGAGCAGTCCCTGTTGAAATTATCTTTATAAACTTTGGTTATATGTTTTTTAAAATTGTCCACTTCGGTTTTTGCAATAAGGTTAATGGTACAGCCACCAAAGCCGCCTCCCATCATTCTGGCGCCTAAAATTTGGTTGTTTTTTTCGGCTTCATCTACCAAAAAATCCAGTTCGTCGCAGCTTACTTTGTATTGGTGCTGCAAGCCCCTGTGCGAGCCGTAAATTAGCTGCCCGAGGGTTTTAAGGTTGTTTTCGGCCATGGCTTTCGAGGCTTGTTCGGCCCGGCTGTTTTCTTGTATTACGTACAGTGCTTTTTGGTAATCCTCGTCGGTAACTTGGTTTTTTATGGTTTGCAAATCGGCTTCGGTGGCATCGCGAAGCGCTTTTAGGCCCAACATTTTCGATATTTTTTCGCAAACGGCCCGGCGGTCGTTATAGGCGCTATCGGATAAACTGTGCTTTACGTTGGTGTTTATCAGCATTAGTTCGTAATCTTCAAAATTAATTTCGAAAGGATTGGCCTCGATACTTCGGCAATCCAAAAGCAGGGCGTGGTTTTTTATACCGAACATACTGGCGTACTGGTCCATAATACCACAATTTACGCCCACGTAGTTGTGTTCGGCTTTTTGCGAAATAAAAATCATTTCGGTTTTGGTCAAACCAAGGTTAAACAGTTCGTTTAAACCAAAGGCAACGCTGTTTTCAAGGGCTGCGGATGAGGACATGCCCGAACCGGCCGGAATATCGCCACTAAATACCATATTGAAATTGGGAACTGTTTTTCCTTTTTTTTGGATTTCGGAAACAACGCCCAAAATATAATTGCCCCAACTTTCTTTTGGTAGCGGACTTATGTTTTTTGTTGAAAATTCAATATCGTCATTCAAATCCAAGGCATAAGCCTTAGAGGTATTGTTGTTGCTTTTCGAAAAAGCGGCATATATACCCTTGTTTACGGCTGCGGGAAACACAAAACCGTCGTTGTAATCGGTATGTTCGCCAATAATATTTATCCTTCCGGGCGAAAATATAAGCAAGGAGGAGCCAATATTCAGGCTTGTAAATTTGTTTTTAACGTTGTTTAATATAGTGGTGTTCATTGTTAAATGAGTTTAAGGTTCCAGGTAATTTGATAGCTGTCGTTGGGCGATAGGGTTTTTAGTCCCATTTTGTTGTTAAAGCTATCGGAAACGCCCGTTGTGGGCTCTATGGCAATAGCGTCCTTTTTTGGTGGGGTATAAATTTGAAGAAAACTATGGTCTTCCGAACTGCTTATTAAAAGGTTGTAATCGGGCGTGTTAAACTGTACCTCGTTGTTTTTTAAAATAAAGCAATCGTCCAATTGTTTGTCCTTTATTTCGAAATTCGATGTGTTTGAAACCTCGGCGGTATCGGTAGTAATACAGCGGTCGTTAAAAACCAATTGTGTGTCGCTTACAAAATTTAACGAGCTATTGTGCAAATCCGAGCTATAAAAGTAAGGGTGCCATCCGGTTGTAAACGGAAAGGTTTTGGTGTCGGTGTTTTTAATAAGTACCTGCAAATCCAAACTGCCCGATTTTAAGGTGTATTTTAATTGAATGGAGTAGGAGTAGGGAAAGCCTTTGCTTAGTTTTGTTTCTTCGTACAAAAGTGTTATTGATGCCTTTTTTTCCGAAGTTTTTTCATCTACTACACGAAAAGTTTTACTGTAAACCAAGCCGTGGAGTGCATTGTTGCGGTCGGGTTCGTTAATGGGGAAGCTAAAGGTTTCGCCATTAAATTTATACGTACCGTCCTGAATTCTGTTGGCAAACGGAAACAATACGGACGATGCGTAAGTGTTGCTATAAGTTAAAGGTTCTAATGATTTGATTATTTGTTTATTGCTTAGTTTTAAATTTTGAAGGCTACTACCAAGATTAATGGCTATTTCGGCAAAATCGGATTGGTTTTCGTTACTTAGTACAACGGTTTTTAAATTGCCGTTTTGGTCGTTGTCGTAGTTTATACTATACACTTTTGTTCAGTTTTTAACGTGATTGTTACAAATATACTAAAACGGTTGTTTAATAGGTGAAATTAAACGTATTTTTTACATTTATTATTTTATGTGGGTTGATTTGTTGAAGAAAATTTAAAGTTTGGAAAGAAAAAGTAAGCGAAAGGAACAAATTTTAGTGGGTAATTTTAAGCTGGAATAGGTGCGAAATACTTTCGCTATTTATATGTAAAGTATTTGACGAAAACCATGAAAAGAAGTAACAAGCATCGCTTTTAGAGTTTACGGGATAGGCAATTGTTAAGTTTAACTACCCGCAACCCGCTTGTTTAGGTTTAAATTCATATAAACCATGGCAAGAAGCACAACGCCCAAAAACCAAATTAGGGACGAATGCCCGATATACGAAGCCAATTTCCCAAAAATTAACGGCATTATTGTAATTCCAACATAGGCACTGGCCATTTGCAGGCCCATGATGGCTTCGGAATATGTTTTGCCAAAATTACGAGGCGTTTCATGCAGAAGGCTTGGGAATATAGGCGCACAACCAAAGCCTATTAAAAAGAATCCTACTAACAATAAAGTTTTAAAAGGCAATAAAAGCACAACAAGCCCCAAAGCAATAAAACCAAATCCGAGCTTAACCAAGTTTTGGTTGCTCAATTTTAAAGATGCAAAACCCGACACAAAGCGCCCAATGGTAATTCCGGCATAATAAATGGCTACCAATTTTGCGGCATCTTCGGCTTTAAACCCCTTTGTAAATACAAGATAACTGGCGCCCCATAGCCCAAAAGTAGCCTCGATGGTACAGTAGCAAAAGAAAACAGCCAAAGCCGATTTAAGCCCCGGAACGGCACGTAGGGTTTTAAACGACATTTTTTGCTCGGAAGCATCTTCATTTTGCCTGTTTTCTTTTTTAGCCCACAGGGGAAACGATAACAGCAATACCAAAAACAAACCAATTTGAAGCCACCCCACCGTACTATACCCGTTTGTCCACGATTTTCCTTCGGCTAAATAGCTTGCCATAATAAAAGGGCCAATGGCGGCGCCAACTCCCCAAAAACAGTGTAACCAATTCATGTGCTTGGCTTTATAGTGCAGGGCTACGTAATTATTAAGGGCTACATCGACACATCCGGCGCCCAACCCAAGCGGGAGCGCAAGTAAACAGAGATAAATAAAATCTTTGGAAATGGCAAATCCCAACAAAGCCAAAGCCGTTGTAAGTACGCTTGCAGCCGTTATGGTTGCCGTGCCAAACCGCTTTATAAGCCTTGCACTAAACAGGCTGGAAATTACCGTGCCAGCAGCGACAATCATGGCTATAATACCCGCAAAATGAACAGGTACATTAAGACTTTTGTAAATTGAAGGCCAGCCCGACCCCAGTAAGGTGTCCGGTAAACCAAGACTAATAAATGCCAGATAAATTACAATTAGCAATAGTGTTTTTTTCATGTTACCCGTTTGCATGCAGTCCGCAAATTTCGGTAAAACTATTGATAATTTCTTTCTTGAAAAATGTTAAAAACTTGATTTTATATCTTAAACGTAATAACGGGCAATGTGGCGTGGTTGGCAATATCCTCGCCCACGCTACCTTCGAAAAAATGGGCTATACCCGTGCGGCCATGGGTGGGAACGGCTATTAAATCGGCGCCTATTTTTAGTGAAAAATTTAGCACGCCGTCCTCGACCGTATAATCGGACACGTAATGCACCTTATCCAAATAATCCAAATTACCCTCGGCCTTCAATAAAAAGTTGGCCACCTTGTTTTCTATCTCTACCGAGCTTTTAAAACGCTCGTTGGGCAAGTTTACATAAACCAAATGTACGGTAGCGCCCAAATCCTTGAACATTTTTACCACTCTTTTATACGATTCTACTGCTTCGTCGTTAAAATCGCAGGCAAAAACAATGGTTTCAAAATTTATGCTTATGCCCTCGTTTTTAACTACCAAAACAGGAATTTCGGCACTACGCACCACCCGCTCGGTGTTGGAGCCCACAAAATAGCCCATAAAACCGCTGGTACCGTGCGAACCCATAATAATTAAATCGGCATTGTGGGTTTTGGCCACATCGTTAACCTCGCTAAACACCTTAAAATGCTTAATAATCGGGGTTACCTTAACGTCGGCCAAATAATCTTTCTTTAAAAAATCCTCGAATTTTTGTTCGGACAGGCGTATAAAAAAACTCGCCTTTTCGTACTGCATACCTTCGGAAGCGGTTAGCATAATATCGGACATTTCCAGCATGTGCAGCGCCAAAATTTCAGAATTGTAGCGTTTGGCCAACTTAGCGGCTATTTTTAGGGCATATTCGGAATATTCGGAAAAATCGATGGGAACAATTATCTTTTTCATTTTTTATGGTTTTAAAGTGAAGATTAGCAATTAACGTTGGTCCCTGAGCCTGCCGAAGGGACAATTAACAATTTCAGGTTTCAGATTTTTAAACTTGAAAATACTTAAACCGTCATTGAAAACAACTTGGCATCGGGCTGTTTTCGCTGTAAAAGCAAATCGAAGGCCATACATATATTCCTAACAAAGGGGCGGCCTTTTTCGGTTACTTCAATGGCTTTCCCTTTCATCTTCAACAATCCGTCGTTTTCCATTTCTTTTAGGTTTCCCAATACTTCCGGTAATTCTTTAAACCTATCGTTTTCAGCATTCCAAGTTGTTTCGAAACGGCACATTAAGTTAAGAATATGTTTTCGGATTACCAAATCTTCGGCGCTTAAAATATGCCCCCTAAACACGGGAAGTTCGCCTTGGTTTAAGCGACTGTAGTAGGCTTCTATGCTTTTTTCGTTTTGGGCAAAACCATACCAACTATCGCTAATGGCCGATACGCCAAGCCCCACCATAACCTGCGTTTTCGATGCGGTATAGCCCATAAAATTTCGGTGCAAGTTGCCGTTTTCCATCGATAGGTACAACGAATCGGTTTTCAGGGCAAAATGGTCCATGCCCACCTCGACATAACCTACTTGCGCCAGCAGTTCCTTGCCCAGTTCGTATTGTGTTCGTTTGGTTTCGGGCGATGGCAAATCGGCCTCGTTAAACCCGCGCTGTCCATTGCCCTTTATCCACGGTACATGGGCATAGCTGTAAAAGGCCAAACGATCGGGCAGCAAGGCCTTGGTTTTAAAAATGGTTTCCTTTACGTGGTCTATGGTTTGGAACGGCAAGCCAAAAATAATATCGTGGCCTACTGAGGTGTAGCCTATTTCCCGGGCCATTTCGGTAGCCCGCTTAACATGCTCGAAAGGTTGGATACGGTGAATGGCCTTTTGCACGGTCGGGTTGTAATCCTGAACGCCGTAGCTTACCCGCCTAAACCCTAAATTATATAGGGCTTGCAAGTGGTGCCTCGTGGTGTTATTGGGGTGGCCCTCGAAACTAAATTCGTAATTATCGGCCCGGTCGGCATGCTTAAAAAGCCCTTCGATTAGCAGTCTTAAATTTTCGGGGCTAAAAAACGTGGGCGTACCTCCGCCAAGGTGCAGCTCTTTTATTTGGGGTTTATTGCCAAGCACTTTTACATACATTTGCCATTCTTTTAAAACGGCTTCTATATAGGGCGTTTCTACCGAGTGCTGTTTGGTTATGCGCTTGTTGCAGCCGCAAAACGTACATAAACTTTCGCAATAGGGCAAATGGATGTACAGGCTTATGCCTTCGGTAGAATTGCTTTCCCCAAAGGCTTTTATAAGCGACGATTTCCATTTTTCGGTCGAAAAGGATGTTTCGTCCCAGTACGGAACGGTTGGGTAGCTGGTATAGCGTGGCCCCGCTACATTATATTTATTAACTAACGATTTGGACATACCTGACTTTTATACGGCGAAAATATTGGATAGATACAATAAAAAACATGATATTAGTCATACTCAATTTGCAGATTTTACAATAAAACAATATCTTTCGCAAAATTAAAATTTAAAAAAAAATGAAGAATATTAGCTTTTTATCCTTAGCATTGGCCATTAGCATTGTGGCGTGCAAAAATAATAAAAAAGAAGAAACAACGGTTGAAACCAATACAGTTAAAGAAGCCGTAACAATACCCAAACAGGTAACTATTAATTTGGATCCCAAAAGCGACAGTAATGTTTCGGGCACTGCGATATTTACGGAAGAAAGCGGTAAAGTTAGTTTTGCAGCTAAACTTGTGGGCTTAGTCCCCGGCGAGCACGCTATACACATCCACGAGTCGTCCGATTGTTCGTCGCCCGACGGAAAATCCACCGGGGGCCATTGGAACCCAACCAGCGAACCTCATGGAAAATGGGGCGCTCCCGAAGGTTACCACAAAGGCGATATTGGTAATTTTACCGCCGATGAAAGCGGCAACGCTACCGTAATTTTTTCAACGGACGAATGGTGCATAGGCTGCGGCGATCCCGCCAAGGACATTTTGGGCAAAGCGGTTATTGTACATGCCGGTATAGACGATTTTACCACGCAACCCACTGGCGATGCCGGCGGACGCATTAGCTGTGGCGGTATTATCCAGTAGTACTTTTTAAAGTTTACGGTACATACAAATCGGCTGTTTTGGGAATATTTCCCCAAGGCAGCCGATTTGTTGTATGCAATTATGCCCAAAACAATAAATTTAGGCGTATAACCGAAAAAACGCCTACCTATATTTTCAAACAGAATAACTACCTTTGCCCGTTTTGTGTTTTTAACAAGAAACAGAAATGATTGCCATTAACGAAAAAACATTACAGGATTTAGAGTTTTCCACCGTTTTGCAACAGGTTGGCGAGTATTGCATTACGCCGCTGGGACACGAAAAATCGCAACAAATAATTCCTTATAAAACCAAAGAACAGCTTATTAATAGCTTGCAGCTAACCAACGAATACGTATCGTCGTTTTATAACGACAACCGCATACCCAACCACGGTTTTGAAACCATTAGCAAGGAACTAAAACTACTTCGTATAGAAAACACCTATTTGGAAGTTTTTAGTTTGAAAAAAATAGCCGCTATTTCAACCACATCAAACGAAATAGTAGGCTTTCTTAAAAAATTTGAAGACTATTACCCCAGCCTCTACCAATTTGCATCGCATATTGAAATTACCAAGGTAATTATCGATAAAATAGACACTGTTTTAGACCGATTTGGCGACATAAAGGACAAGGCCTCCAACCTGCTTTTCGACCTAAGGCAAGCCATAAACAAGGTAAAGGGGCAAATAAACCAAAGTTTTGCCACGGCACTTAACCAATACCACGGCTTGGAATACTTGGACGATATTCGGGAAACCGTTATAGAAAACAAGCGGGTTTTGGCCGTAAAGGCCATGTACCGCCGTAAGGTCAACGGCCATATTATGGGTAGCAGCAAAACGGGGAGCATTGTTTATATAGAGCCCGAAACCACCTTAAAATACACCCGGGAACTCAATAATTTAGAATACGAGGAAAAAGAAGAAATTATCAGGATTTTAAAAGATGTTACCAACTTCCTCCGTCCGTTTTTGCCTTTACTGGAACATTATCAGGGCTTTTTAATAAACATCGATGTAATTTCGGCAAAAGCCAAATATGCCCGTTCGTTAAACGCTGTACTTCCCGAAATTTCGGAGGACAGAAATATGTTTTTGCGGGATGCCTACCACCCGTTACTTTATTTAAACAACCAAAAGAAAGGCGAAAAAACCTTCCCGCAAACCATAGCCTTGGCGCAGGACAGCCGCATAATAGTTATTTCGGGGCCCAATGCTGGCGGAAAAAGTATTACCCTGAAAACCGTTGGTTTGCTTCAGGTTATGTTGCAAAGCGGTATGCTTATTCCCGTACACGAACGCAGTACGGTTTGTATTTTTGATAGGATTTTAAGCGATATTGGCGACAACCAATCCATAGAAAACCATTTAAGCACATACAGTTACAGGCTAAAGCAAATGAATTATTTTTTGCGAAAATGTAACAAAAACACCCTGTTTTTAATCGATGAATTTGGCACGGGCAGCGACCCCGAACTGGGCGGCGCATTGGCCGAAACTTTTTTGGAGGAATTTTACCATCGTGAAGCATTCGGCATTATTACCACCCATTACGCCAACCTGAAAATACTGGCCAACGAACTGCCCCACATGCTAAATGCCAATATGCTGTTCGACGAGCAAACTCTGGAACCCCTGTTTAAGCTCGTTATCGGGCAAGCCGGAAGCAGTTTTACTTTTGAAGTAGCACAAAAAAACGGTATCCCCTACGGGTTGATAAACCGCGCCAAAAAGAAAATAGAGCGTAGCAAGGTACGTTTCGACGCCACTATTGCAAAACTTCAAAAAGAACGCTCGAAACTTGAAAAAACAGGACAATCGCTAAAACAAAACGAGCGCAAAAAAATTGAGGAAGCCAATAAGTTGGAAGAAATAAACAACCGCATACAAAAAAAATTAGAAAGCTACCAAGAACTTTACGACAGTAACCAGCGCCTAATCTATCTCGGACAAAAAATGGATGCTCTTGCCGAAAACTACTTTAACAATAAACAAAAAAAGACCTTGCTCGACGAGCTTTTCAAAATTGTTCAAATAGAAAATTCCAAACGAGAAAAAATTACAAAAAAAGAAAAACAAGTACAAAAAGCCAAGGAAAAGAAAATTGTCCAGGAAATTGAAAAAAAAGTAGAGGTTATTAGGGAAAAGAAAAAAGAGGCCAAGAAAAAAGCCTTGGAAAACCCAAAACCAAGACCAACACCAACCCTAAAAATAGGCGACCGCGTACGCATGGAAGATGGCCGAGCTATTGGCACCATTGATAAAATTGAAAAAAACAAAGCTACCGTAAACTATGGTATTTTTACCACGAATGTAGATTTAGGGCAGTTAGAACTTGTTGAAGCCGCCAAAAAGTAAAATGGTTGAAAGTTGAAAATTAACAATCTAAACCATAACTTCATAGCCCTATAACCTTCATAACTTTACAACCCACAAACCAAATAACCTTGACACCAAAACAAATAATCCTTTTCGATGGCGTATGCAACCTTTGCAATTCCAGCATTCAATACGTTATAAAACACGATAAGAATGATGCGTTTCGGTTTGTGGCCATACAAAGCAATGCGGGGCAGGCACTAATACACAAGCACGGTATCGATGCAAGCAAAACAGACTCGATAATACTTATTGCGCCCAATGTTGCGTATTACCAACAATCGGATGCGGTTTTAAAAATAGCTTACCAATTAAATCCGTTTTGGAATACGTTTAGGGTTTTAGAATTTATTCCCGTTAAATTAAGAAATTTGGTTTACAACTACGTGGCAAAAAATCGATATAAATGGTATGGCAAAAAGGAAAATTGTATGATACCTACACCTGAATTAAAAGCTAAATTTTTGGAATAATCCAATTTTATTTCGCCAAGGCTATTTACGGATTTTACGGTTTAACAGAACAGTTATTCTAAATAACCCCTAAAACATCAATTTTTCTTGAAGTTGAAATACCGCCCGGATTGCATCCCGGTTTTCCTTCGGGAACAGGCATATTGAGGTTTTTAAAATAATTGTCCCAAACCTTAAAATACGTATCGGAATTTGGAGCTTTGTAGGTCATGGGGTATAACTTAAACAGTGGTTTTTTTCTTGCGTTTAAAAAACAATCATAAATTAGTTCGGAACAGTAATATTTTCCGTTACCGTACAAATATTCGTTGTCGTAAGGTTTTCCCAACTGTTGAAGTCCAAAAGCAATAGCATCGGGAATTAACGGCCTAAACCGCTTTTTTAAGCGGCCAACATACATGGGCAAAGTGGTTTTTAACTTAAAATCGGCGTATGGCGTTAGCATTACTTCGCTTCCACTGGCCTCTAAAATAAAGGGCTCGTCATTTTTAACCACCACCATTCCCATGTGGTTAAAATCGATATCGTTATACCCCTCGGTAACTTGGTTAATAGCCTCGCAAAGCGGTCCGCAATTAATAGATTGGAAGATTAAATCGCCATTTTTTAAAACGATGTTTTGCGAAAAACCACAAATTGCAAACAAAAACCCGAATGTTAAAATATAATGCCTCATAAAAAGTTGCTTATTGAAATGCCCACGCAAATATTTCCGGCTTCCTCGCCATGGAGATCGTAGCCATGGAGTTGCGCCTCTAAAAAAAGCTGAACTTCATCGCTTCCAAAAAACAGCTTATAACGCTGAAATATCCCTGATAATTTGCCCCGTCCCAAAGCCATTGATTTCCCGAAACCAATATCGGCGCCAAAATAAACATGACTGATGCGGGGCATTAACTTTAAATTGGCAAAAACAGGCACTGTTGCCAGTTTGGCTTCCAGCGAAGTGCTAATTCCCGTATTTACCGAAAGGGCAATCCATTTATTATAGTGTACGCCCGCACCAAAAGAGGCATTAATACCAACGGGAATAAACCAAGGCTCCCAATCGTCGCCATCGTCGTAATACGAATAATCACTATCGTCATCAGCATTGGCACTAATAGGAAACGAAAAATCGGCTTGTAGAAAAACATGTTTTTCAGGTGCTTTTTTTAACTCTACTGCGCCTTGCCCAAAACCAATGTTAATACATAAAAAACCAATTAAAAAGTAATGCGATGGGATTTTAATACAATTCATTTTGTTCATTCTGAAACCAAGCTCCCCCATTCGGTCCATGATCCATCGTAAACCGAAAGTTTTTTGTATCCCGAAATTTCAGCGCCCAATGCCAACACACAAGCTGTAATGCCCGAGCCGCAGGAAAACACAAGTGTATCGTCAGGTTTGGCTAATTTGGAAAAAGCTTGTTGCAATTCGGCTTTGGGCTTTAATTGTTTGCCATCTATCAACAAATCGGTGAAGGGTAAATTAACCGAACCCGGGATTGCCCCCGAGCGTAAACCTACTCTTGGTTCCGGCTCCTCACCGCTAAATCGTTTTGCCGAGCGTGCATCGATAACCGTAAACAATTTGTCGTTAACAATATGGCGCATATTATTAAAAAACATCATATAGTTTATGTTTAAATGTGCTACAAAGTTTCCTGTTTTTCCTGTATATGGCTTTTCATTTTCCGTAGGATAGCCCGCTTGCTGCCATTCGGGAAAACCGCCATCGAGAACCGCTACATTTGTGTAGCCAAAAGCCTTGAATAACCACCAAACACGAGCAGAGGAATAAATACCCTTAGCGTCGTAAACCACAATGGCGCTATTGTTATTAATGCCCAAGGCTCTTGCCGATTCCTGAAATTGTTGTGTTGCGGGAAACGCATTCGGAAAAGCATCGTTTGCATTACTAAACTTGGCTTTAATATCGAAAAAACGGGCATTTGGTATTTGCTTCGTGTTTTCTGTTTTATTCATGGTTCCGTTTAAAACAATTAGGTTTTCGGTATTTAAGTTGTCGTACAGCCATTTTACCGAAACAATAGGTTGGTTTAGTTGGAGCATAGGTGTTATTTTTTATAGTTATCGTCCCAGTTTTTTACTTTTGGGTCGTGCAATTTACCCAACGACTTTGCCACCAATACCGAAACGGTGGCATCGCCCGTAACGTTTACTACCGTTCGGCACATATCCAAAGGCCTGTCGACTGCAAAAATAAGCGCCAAGCCAATGGGCAACAATTCGGTGGGAAAATCGATGCTTTCCAATACAATAACCAGCATAACCATACCGGCACTTGGTACGGCTGCACTTCCTATCGATGCAATTAATGCGGTAGCTATTATAAGCAATTGGTTGGAAAAGGTTAAGCCATCCGGCCAAAGAACCTGCATGATAAACACTGCGGCAATGCCTTGGTACAGGCTGGTACCATCCATGTTAACGGTAGCACCTACGGGCAGTACAAAACCAGCAACTTCTTTATCTACCCCAACGTGTTCCTCGACCCGCTCCATGGTTACGGGCAATGTGGCCGCACTGGAACTGGTTGAAAAGGCCAACAACTGCGCCGGGCTTATTTCCTTTAAAAACCACGCGGGCGATTTTTTTGCAAATATTTTAATAAGAAGCAAATAAAAACAAATCATAAGGATTAAGCCGCCCACCACGCAAAAGGCGTAATACAGGAGTTTTACCAATATTTCGGTATCGTCGAAGGCTATAATAACATTGGCCAATAGGGCGAAAACGGCGTAGGGCGCAAACAGCATGATTAAATCGACCATTTTCATAACGACTTCGTTAAGCGAGTCGAAAAACTTTACTAACGGCCTTGCCTTTTTTTCGGGTATTAACAACAGGCAAATGCCAACAAACAGGGCGAAAAAAATAACCTGGAGCATGGATGCCTCGGCAAAGGATTGAAAAATATTGCTCGGAAAAATATCGACCAAAGGCTGTAAGGGACCGGCATCCTTTTGGGCACTGGCTTTTTCCAGTTTATCGACAACCCCGGCGTCGTTTACGTATTTTAGTTTTATTTTTTCGATGGTGTCCTGCGGCATGCCCGCACCGGGCTTAACGGTATTTACGATGGCCAAACCAATAATAATGGCAACTATTGTGGTTGCCATGTAAATTGAAATGGTACGCAGGCCCATGGATTTTATTTTGGAAATGTCCTTTAAATCGGATACGCCCTTTATTAGCGATGCCAATATTAACGGTACGGCAATTAACTTTAGAAGGTTGATAAAAATAGTGCCGAAAGGCGCAACCCAGTTGGTTACAAAGGTTTTGCCGCCCTCGACCGTATTGAGTACAAACCCGAACAGGATACCGAGTACCATGCCTATTATTATTTTCCAGTGCAGTGCCAGTTTTTTCATTTACGATTTACGTTTTTGGATTTACGATTTTGTCCAGGTCAGGTTTACGGTTTTTGGGCTTGGGACTAAAGTTAACAAATATTATTGAACCTTAGGGCTGGTTTAGCCCCGATTGTAGCGGCATCCTTTTATGCCCAAAAATGGCTACACAAACATGCTTTTACATGGAACGCCCCCTTGCTTTTTAAAGATGCCGAAACAAGTCCGGCATAAAAGATATAGCGAAAAGCGGGAAACAGCTACAAATAAACGGCTTTGTTCTGCAAGGCAAAATCGGCTATTACCAGTGCGGCCATGGCCTCGACAATGGGTACGGCGCGCGGCACTACGCAGGGGTCGTGGCGGCCTTTGCCGTGCATTTTTACTACTTTGCCTTGTTTGTCGATGGTTTCGTATTCCTGTATTAGGGTGGCTACGGGCTTAAAGGCCACGTTAAAGTAAATGTCCATGCCATTGCTTATGCCGCCCTGGATGCCACCCGAAAAGTTGGTTTTTGTGGTGCCATTGGGGTTAAAGGCGTCGTTGTGGTTGCTTCCAAACATGGTGCTGCCGTGGAAACCGCTGCCGTACTCGAAGCCTTTTACGGCGTTTATGGACAGCATGGCCATGCCGAGTTGGGCGTGCAGTTTGTTAAAAACGGGCTCGCCCAAACCTATGGGCACGTTTTTTATTACGCAGGTTACAATGCCGCCAACGGTATCGCCCTTGCTGCGTACATCCTTTATGTAGGCTTCCATTTTTGTGGCCATTTCGGTATCGGGACAGCGCACTATATTGGTTTCGGTTTGCGCTAAATTTAACTGCGTGTAGGGTTTGCTTAGTTGCAGTGGGCCTACGCCCGATACATAGGCGGTTATTTCTATATTCTTTAGTATTTGCCTGGCCACGGCCCCGGCTACGACACGGCAAGCGGTTTCGCGGGCCGAACTGCGCCCGCCACCGCGATAGTCGCGAAAGCCGTATTTTTTATCGTAGGTGTAATCGGCATGACTGGGGCGGTAACTGTCCTTTATATGCGAGTAGTCGTGCGATTTTTGGTTGGTGTTTTCGATTATAAAGCCAATGGAGGTTCCTGTGGTTTTGCCCTCGAAAATACCCGAAAGGAATTTTACGGTATCGGGTTCCTTACGCTGGGTTACTATGGCCGATTGCCCCGGTTTGCGCCTGTCGAGTTCTTGTTGGACGGCGCTTAAATCGAGTGCGATGCCCGGTGGGCAACCGTCTATTACGCCGCCCAATGCGGGGCCGTGCGATTCGCCAAAAGTGGTTAGGGTAAATAGTTTTCCAAAGGTGTTGCCTGCCATAGTTTAAATTTTACCGCTAAGGTAAATTTATTATTAGAGATACGAAAATGAAACACACACTTATTCGGGGCAAACTTATACTTTTTACAAGGTTAAGTGCCAAACCTTGGGCAAAACAAATGTTTGGAATTTTTCGGAAACCTGGGCGAAAACAGGACTTTATAAATGTTGGCTATCGATTTTTAGAATACTTAATAACTACAAAAACGGTTCGAATTTATACCAAAACCGCTATTGCTTTTATACAATGTTGTAAGCTGGCCTTTTCCTTTTTTATGTGATCATTTCGTGTTCAGGACAGTCCATTCTGATTTCTGATTCGGCGAGCTTTGTTTTCAGTAAATTGCAATAATGTATTCCGTTTTCGGGATTATAATATGAACACGTAAAACACATTCTTTGAATGGTAATGATACCTGATTTGTTTAAATCATAAATGAGTTTCAATAAGCCATTAAGCATTGCGGTTTTTTGTTCTTGTGTCAGTTTTTCAATGGGTTGTTCAATTGAAGAAGCAAAGAATGATGCTTTTCTCGCTATTTTGTTTCCTTCATTGGTAAGTGAAAGAGTATAGCTTCTCGTGTCATTAGGGTCTATTTCTTTGGTAACTAATTCTTTAGTAAGTAAAACTCTAACGCTATCGCTAATAGTAGCTTTTGTCATATTGAATTCATCCGATAAATAACTCACTTTGCATTTTTCCAAGGCGTGAAATTGAATAAAAATTAAAATTTGAATTTGGATAGGACTTAATGAGTTTTCTTTACTTTCATTCCATAGCAATACTCTGAATGCTTCCGAAATTCGCTCCAAAGCAGCTACAATTCTGCTTTCAATTTTTTGGTTTTGCTCGTTTAAATTAAAAGATGAATGATTCATTTATTTACAGTTTTCCATTTCAATAATAAAATACCCTTTTTGTTTTATTTCTGTTTCCCATTGAGGTCTTACGGTTTCAATGTGGCAAAAGCTACATTCTTTTGATGTTAAGGGTTGGCCGTCTTGTTCTTTGGATTTTAGATAATCTCTGCCATAACTGTAAATTATTGCAGGGTCTTTAATTTCTTCGGGAGCGATAATGTCAAAATGCATTACGTTACCGTCTTTTTTTGTTACATAGGTGTCCCAAACTGCTACTTTCATTTCTGTTTCTTTTGATGAAAAATAAAACCCTGTAAAGATAGGAATCCTAACTTTACAGGGAAAAAAATATTACTTTACTTTATAGGGTAATGACAAATCGCCACTTGCCACAGAGTAAACTTTGTAAACGCCAAGCATTGGTTTGTCACCGCCTGTATTTACTTGCATAAAAGCCGCAACTCCGTCATAGGAAAAGTCTGTTTTGTTGTTCATTCGATAACCGGGAACAACCACTCTTATTGTGTTTCCTTTTGTGATGACCTGAAAACCCGGTGAGTCCATATACATTGGCATTCCGGGATTGGTTGGTGGTAAAACCACGGTCGTGTCTTTTGGGTCAAATTGTTTAACTGCTAAACCACCTTCTACACGTTTGTCTTCATTTAGTACCACCCAATGCGGATGCCAAATGACACCATCATTCGCATAGTCTCTGTCATTGTTTTCATCCCAAAGCGGTGTGTCGTCAAAATCAGGATGCGAAGTAAGGGCAAGAGCTACTATACCTTCGGTATCACCGAATCCAACATCCGTTGGTTTTAAAGTAGTTGGAAAAACGTATCCCAAAACAGGTGCTCCACTTAGTTGTCCTGCTGGAGTTGGTGTTGTTTTTCCTGCTGTTCCTTTTACGGTTATTTCCCAAATGGTTGCTGCAATGTCACCCGAGTGTTTTACGCTTACACTTTTTATTTGAAAATCGTCATTGTTGTAGTTTCCACATTTATCGCAAGCATAGCTTTGAACTGTGAAAAGCAAAAGTCCGAGAAGAAGAAATAATTGTTTCATTTTTTAGAATTTTAATGGTTAAAAATTAAGTTAGAAGCCCCAATGTAAATTAGGACTCCTAACATTTTTAAAGAAATTTTTAGCCTTTTACATCAGCCATAGATGCACCAAAGTTAATGTGAAGCACATTCCCATTAGGTGTTACCAAAGCAGGAACAGATTTTACACCTGCTTTTTCTGCTTCATCAATTCTTGATTTGTCGTTACCAAAGTGAACTACTTCAACTTTGTCTGAACCTAAAAGGTTAATGATGTCGTGTTCTGCACTTACGCATACTGGACATCCTGCGTGATAGAAAATTGATTTTGCCATTTTTATATGTATTTTATTGTTGCTTGGCATTATTGCTGATACAAATATAGTAATGATTCCTAACTAATTGGGTTGTTTTGAAAATTTATTACTTGAATATATTAAAAGTTATTGATAATAAGCTTGCTCTTGGTATCCTCCTTGATATGGTTCTTGTACCCAAAATAGCTGGCGCTGTTTTTCCTTGTCCACCTGGCATCGGTGTCCTTTTGGGACAGTTTGTGCGGTTTGTCCTTGAAACCCTCGGGGATTTCCCCCGATTTTATCTGTTTGTTTTCAGCCTTGCTGTTGTGCTGCTTGGGTACTTCCACAAAACTTGCGTCCACTATTTTGCCCTGGTGGGCTACAAGATCCAAGGCTTCCAACGAACCTATAACAGGTCGAAAAGGGGCTCGGTCAAGTCCAAATCCACCAGGCGTTCCCTGAAGTTCCAAACGGTCTTGCTGTCGGGTATGTCGTCGGATATGGTTAAGTCCAAAAAGCGCATAAAGCTCATCCTGTCGTTGATTTGGTACTCCGCCTGGTCGCCCGAAAGGTTGTAGAATCGTTGCAGTATTAAAATCTTGAAAAGCAGGACGTAATCGTAGGGCGGCTTGCCGCCCTTCCCTTTGGGCGCCTTGGCCAGGTTGTCCTCCAAAATGGTACGGAATTGCTCGAAGCCTATACCCGTTTTTAGTTTTTCCAAGGAGTCGCCAATTGGCTTAGCTTGCTCAATCTTATATCTTGGTCAAAAAAGCCGTAGTCCCGGTGTCGTTTATAGCGTTTCATATGGGGTTAAACTACCCATAAATACTGATAAATGTTATTTTTTTTATGTTTTTAGTTTTTAGAGGTGCCCTAAAAAGAATAAAACCGAATTATTGTTAACTTTGCCCCATGATACACATAGGAAAAATTAACACGCTGGAAATCCTGCGCGAAACCAACCACGGCATATATTTGGTAGATAGCGATAACAACGAAGTGCTGCTACCAAACCGTTACGTACCCCAAACATTTAAAATTTGGGACAAGTTAGATGTTTTTGTGTATCTGGACAACGAAGAGCGCCCCGTTGCCACAACCGATATGCCCTATATAAAGCGTAACGAATTTGCAGTATTGCGTTGTAGCGAAGTTAACGAGTACGGTGCTTTTCTTGATTGGGGCTTGGTAAAGCAACTATTTTGCCCGTTTAAGGAACAAGCCTTTAAAATGAAACCTAAAGGCTGGTATTTAGTGTATTGTTATCTGGACGAGAAAACCGAAAGACTCGTTGCCTCAAGTAAAACCAACCGTTTTTTAAGTAATAAGGAACTTACCGTAAAACAGTTCGATGAGGTCGATTTAATCGTGTCGCACCCATCCGAAATGGGTATGAACGTTATTGTAAACCAAAAACACACTGGGTTAATTTATAAAGACCAGATTTTTACCGAACTAAGCATAGGCGATAAATTAAAAGGCATTGTTAAAAAAATACGCCCCGGAAATAAATTGGATATTACCCTGGGGCAAATAGGTTATCGAAATATTGAACCTAACGCCCAACGTATCCTTCAAGAACTTGAAGACAATAGCGGTTTTTTGGATTTAACCGATAAATCCGATTCCGAAATCATAAAGGAACAGCTTCAAATGAGTAAAAAAAGTTTTAAAAAAGCTGTGGGAGCCTTGTACAAGGACAAAAAAATAACAATAAAACCGGACGGTATTTATTTAGTTCAGCATGATTAACCAAGAAACCATTGTAGCGCTTGCAACACCATCGGGGGCGGGGGCTATTGCCGTAATTCGTTTATCGGGCGGCAATGCCATTACAATAGCCGACAAGTGTTTTAAATCGGTTGCCGGAAATAAATTGTTGGTCGGGCAAAAAACTCATACCATCCATTTGGGGCATATTGTCGATGGCAGTAAAACCATAGACGAGGTTTTGGTTTCGGTATTTAAAAATCCTAATTCGTACACGGGCGAAAATGTGGTGGAGGTATCCTGTCACGGTTCCAATTATATCCAGCAAGAAATCATCCAATTGTTTTTGCGAAACGGCTGCCGTATGGCAACCCCCGGCGAGTTTACCCTACGGGCCTTTTTAAACGGAAAATTAGATTTAAGCCAAGCCGAGGCCGTAGCCGATTTAATTGCCAGCGACAATGCGGCAAGCCACCAAATAGCCATGCAGCAAATGCGGGGCGGGTTTTCTTCGGAAATAGCAAAACTTCGTGAAGAATTGCTCAATTTCGCATCGCTAATAGAATTGGAATTGGACTTTGCAGAAGAAGATGTCGAATTTGCCGACCGCACCCAGTTTAAAGAACTTGTGGAGCAAATCAGTTTAGTACTAAAACGATTAATCGACTCCTTTGCCGTCGGAAATGTTATTAAAAACGGTATTCCGGTAGCCATTGTGGGCGAGCCAAACGTGGGGAAATCGACCCTGTTAAACGCCTTGCTGAACGAAGAGCGCGCCATAGTTTCCGATGTGGCCGGAACGACCCGCGATACCATTGAGGACGAAATTTCAATAGGCGGCATAGGGTTTAGGTTTATTGATACGGCCGGTATTCGGGAAACCAAAGATGTGGTTGAAAGTATTGGCATAAAAAAAACGTTTGAAAAAATCGACCAAGCCCAAGTGGTTTTATTTTTGTTCGATAGTTCCAAGTTTAAAGTTTCAAGTTTGGAATATATAACTGAAATTGAAAAAGTTAAAAACAAATACCCGCTAAAGCCTTTAGTTATAGTATTTAATAAAATAGATTTGCTTTCTGAAATTGAAATTCACTCCATTAAAAAGCCGCTCGAAACCCTAAACCTTAAACCCGAAACCATTTCCGCCAAGCAAAATATAGGTGTGGACCACCTAAAAAATACTTTGCTATCCTTTGTAAACACAGGAGCGCTTCGCAATAACGCCACTATTGTAACCAACACCCGCCACTACGATTCGCTATTAAAAGCATTGGAAGAAATAGAAAAGGTAAAGCACGCCTTGGAAACTAATCTTTCGGGCGATTTATTGGCCATAGATATTCGCCAAGCCTTGTACTATTTTGGCGAAATAACGGGCCAAGTTACCAACGATGAACTATTGGGGAATATTTTTTCTAATTTCTGTATCGG
>JBKEDS010000048.1:0-10950 GCA_047975545.1 Flavobacteriaceae bacterium
GTTACGCTTACATTGTTAACCACATCAGTACCGCCTGAAGTTGTACCAATGTTAATGTAATAGCCTTCGGCATTCGCCACCGCAGTCCAAACAATGTTGCTACTTATACTAACGTTGGTGGCGTTGTTGGCTGGCGTGGTTATGGTGGTGCAATTGGGGGCGGTTGCCAAAGTTTCGGTTGTAAAACCAATTTCGGTACAGCCCACAGCGCTGCCTTGCGCATTGTATGGTATTACCGTTACGTAATGCGTGGTATTTTCCTGAAAATCGGCAGGGTTATAGGTTGTGCCCGTTACGCTTACATTGTTAACCACATCAGTACCGCCTGAAGTTGTACCAATGTTAATGTAATAGCCTTCGGCATTCGCCACCGCAGTCCAAACAATGTTGCTACTTATACTAACGTTGGTGGCGTTGTTGGCTGGCGTGGTTATGGTGGTGCAATTGGGGGCGGTTGCCAAAGTTTCGGTTGTAAAACCAATTTCGGTGCAGCCTGTGGCGCTGCCTTGCGCATTATACGGCGTTACCGTTACGTAATACGTGGTGTTTTCCTGAAAATCGGCAGGGTTGTAGGTTGTGCCCGTTATGCTTACATTGTTAACAACATCTGTACCGCCTGAAGTTGTACCAATGTTAATGTAATAGCCATCGGCATTGGCCACCGCAGCCCAAGCAATATTGCTGCTTATACTTACATCGGTGGTGGTGGTTGGCGTGGTTATGGTGGTGCATGTTGGCGCTGTTGGAACAACTGTTGTGGATTCGGTAGTAAATGAATATTCCTGACACCCAGAGGCATTGCCTAAAGCATTGTACGGTGTTATGGTTACAAAAATTTGCGTATCATTAGGCAAATTGGCCGTAAGGTTATAAGTTGTGGTATTGCCATCCGTGATATTTTCATTATTAACAATATTGGTTCCTCCGGAAGAGGTGCCCACACTTAAACGGTAGCCATCGGCACCGTTGGCTGCTGTCCATTCTAAAGTTGTTCCAATGTAAACATTGGTTTCCCCTTGTGCGGGAATAGTTAATGTGCTACACGTTGGAACGACAGATTGCGTAGACGTTGTAAAACTTTGTAAAGTACAACCACTTACATTTCCCTCGGAAAAATATGGTATAACAACAACATTGTAAATAGTATTGGGTGTTAAATTGTTTGCAAAATTATACACCGTTGTCAGTCCAACATCTTCGGCATTTATTACATTATTAGCTGCCGCATTGGTACCTACACTTAAAATATAACCACAGGCACCAGCCGCTGTACCCCACTCCAAACCCGTATTAACAGGTACGTTTGTTGCACCATTAGCGGGATTTGCCAAAGCCACGCAATTTTTATTTAAGCCTTGTACCGTTACCGTAATATCATTTCTTATTAAAAGTAGATTTTTGTTGTTTGCCCCGGGCGGATTAGTATTTTCAAAAGGCACCAAATCGCTTGTTATTTCGCAATGGTATACGCCACTGTCGCAATCGGTTAAATTGTACAAAATATAATTTGGGCTGTCAGGCGCATCGGCAATAGCAGTGCCATCCTTAAACCATTGGTAGTGGTTTTGCGAGCCCCGTACCGTAGTGATCAAGGTCAAGTCATCGCCGGCATTCGGGGCATGGGTTTCTATGGCGTTTACTTTGGCCTGTGGGGCGTAATCGTAGTCCCTAAAAACCATAATGGAAGAATTAAAAAAGGTATTTGGTGTTGTAAGTGCGGCTACATAATCGGCATGATTATTTTCAAAATCGCCAAAGTGGAATTGGTTATCGTTAAATTTCAACTCAAAATAATTTGTTCTGTAAGTATCAATTAGAGATGCAAAATCTGGTATTGTTCCGGATAGTAAGTTAAAGCTAACATCTAACTTATCTGAACTCCCTATATAGCCAAGATTATTTCTAATATTGAAATATTGATCTACAATATCGGTTCCTGAAAATAAGTTATGATGCCCTATAAAGCTTCTCAATTTTACATTTTGGGAAATATCCAACGACTCTATTTGGTTGTTAGAGCAGTCGATATAATAGATTTCAGGGTTTTGGGTCAGATCAAGGCCCGTACCCGTAAAAAGGTTGGTGTTTATGATCAACGATTCCAATAAAGGATTATGGGTAACGTCAAGATTGGGAATTTGATTATGGGATAGATCCAATCGTTCCAAAACGGCATTTTGCGATAAATCTATACCGGGCAATTGATTATTTGACGCATCAAGTGCCTTTAATATCGTGTTTTGGGTTACATTAAGTGTAGTAAGCAAGTTATTGCCCACATCAATATCTTCGAGAATAGTATTTAAACTTACATCAATATTCGTCATATTGTTATTGCCGGCTTCCAAATCTGTCAATACAGTATTTTGGGATACATCGATTGTTAAGGGCCCCGAAGTAGTTTTCCTTGTTATTGATAAATTCTCGAGCATAGAAGCATCAGCAAAGGAAATATTGGAAATATTGTGGTTTGATATTCTAATATTCGTTAAGGTATTTGTTTGGGGCAAATCGACAGTTTCCGTGTTTGTACTTTGAAGTACAAGTGTTTCCAATACCAAAAAATTAGACACATTTACATTAATGATATTTCCGCCTTGGCAATGAATAGATTTTAAGGCATTCTGGTTATTGGGAAGCGTTGCATTTATGGCGTAGGTATTGTTAAAATTTGTACTTAGCGTTAAAGTTTCAAGATTACTGTAATTAGACAAATCAACCGTGATATCATTATGTATCAATAAGTAAAGTGCAATCACGGTATCGGTATCGGGCAAAATAACGTGCTGTAAGTCCCTAAAGGCGTAAACGTTTATTTCTTCCAATAATGTATTTGCTGAAAGATCTATAGAAGTAATAGTAGCATTGCTTCCTGAACCACTACCACGGGCAACAAATACCCGCAACAACGTATTCATTGAAACATCTATATTGTCTAAAATATCGTTACCGGAAAACCTAAGCTCTTCTAAAACCGTTAAAGTATTTAATGGCAACGTGGCAAACTGGTTGCTGCCCGCATTAAGCGTAACCAAATTAACAAAGGCCTCCAGGCCCGAGAAATCGGTAATATTGTTAACCGTAATATTTAAAGTGGTAACCGCAGCGGCATCGGTGTTTAAAATGTTACCATTGGCGCCATTGGTGTCAATCCCCTGAGCTATCAAAAAATTTTCAAAATTAACATCAGGCACAGGCGTTGTTTGCGCTGTTGCTACATGAAAAGCGAACATTAGCAACACTGTTGCAATGGTTTTTGCCCCCCTATTTTTTAAGTATCTATTAAACACGTTCATGCCCTATTTAATATTGTTGCAATTTGTTTTAAACCTTGATATACGAATACCCATTTAATTACGGACTTCGCCTATGCAGCAAAGAAAACAAGGAAGCACCAAAAACGAGTCCCGCTTAAAGGAATGGCACTCGTTTTAGCATTAAAACCAGTATTTTCACTACTTGCGGTAGTGTTCAAAAAAGGTTTTATGGGAGTATTTTACTTACAGTTTGAATTCAAAAATTTAAATTCATAAAAAATAAACGCTTATTTTTTTAATATTTTGTCATCCATCTATTGTATCCTTTTTAGTGAGATTCTTCACTATCGCTCAGAATGAACAGAACCCAATAAATCTAAGATAATTAGGTATGGATGCGTAAAAAAAACAGTCCCATTTAAAAGAACAATACCGTTCCTGAACTTATACGTTTTATATTTACGCAAATATTTTAATTATGCTTAAAAAAATCGTCATTATATTGGTCGTAGGATTTGCACTTTTTATCCTAATGCTTTTTTTCACCTTAAAGAACAAAAAAAAAGACCTTTCCAATACCGCCCCTTATAACGGTATCGTTGGAAAAGAGTTGGTACTGTTACGCCCTGTTGTTTTATGCAAAAACGACGTATCGACCAAAATACTGGAAGATTACACCATTTACACCGATACCACGGTTTACAAATACATTATTGAAGATGCCCCCGAGCATTACACCCTTAACGAAGGGAGTATATTGAAAGTTGCTTCCGTAAAACACTTTCAAAACCCGGTTAGCGGCAGTACGCGCTCGCTGGTTATAGGTAAAGTTGTACACCCTACCACCCAAGAACTTGTTAATTTTGAATACGAATGGGGCAAACGCAGTACAAGCGATATTTTAAATGGGGTTGAAAAAAGCTGGTATTTTCCGTTAGCGCCTTGGCAAGAAAACGCTATTGAAGGAAAATTTGAATTTCCTAAACCGTTTTTTTAAAATACGCCTTTTAAATTTGGTTTTACGGATTTCAAAAAAAATAGCCGCAGCAGTACCACACTGCTACGGCTATAAAATAATAGCTAAACTAATTCAAACGAGATGTTATTTTACGGCAAACTTAACCGAAGCGGTTTTTCCTGTTGCTTTATCTTTAATTCTTAAAAAATATAAGCCTGAGTTTAGGCCTTTAGTATTAATATTGGCGCTGTTTGCGGTTTGTTGTAAACGCCCTGTAACATCAAATACTTCAAACGTAGCGTTGGTAAGCGGTAAAGTTGAATTTACCTGTAAATCGCTGCCAATGTTAACAGGATTTGGGTACACCGATAGCGATATGCTTTCGGGGCTTAGGTCGTTAATGCCGAGCGAATCGTCGTAACCAACATTAAACTCCGATGTTTGAATGGTACTGGACGATGCTGTATTCCATTCATCAATTGTTAGTTTTATGTAGCGGTAGCTTACGGCATCCGCAAGGGTAAAGGTTGTTTCGGCTTGATCTAAAGCTACAGGAGAACTTTCTTTAATTAAAGTAAATTCTTCTACCTCACTATTTCTAGCGTAAAGCGATACGGCATATGCCCTTAAACCACTGCTTGTAACACCGTTATAATTACGGTGCCTGTACCTAAAATAGTTAAATTCTTGGGCGGTTTGCATATCGATTTCAAATGAGGGCAATGTTCCTCCGTAAGTTCCGGTTGCGGTATTGTCGATACCCCCATAGCTTTTTCCTGGTTTTACAAATAGAAAACACTTTTGTGTATCACCATCGATAATATACTCAGGATATGTATCCCCATTTTCATCCCCAACTTGGTTATTGCCATCTGTCGCACCCGGAATTGAAGTCGTAATTGTCCATGCGCTTCTATCTAAATCCTGCGCAAAGCAAGTTGTACTGCCTATAAGCAGCATAAAGCATGTAATAAAAATGTAATTTTTTTTCATAAGTTTTTGTCTTAAAGGTTATTAATAGTGGATTATTGTACTACAAATCAATACAAAAATTAAAACAGCACTTTGCCCATTCTGTTTTTATATTTGCCTTAATTGGTTAAAATGTTGTTTTTTATGCTATATGAAGGCCTTTTAACAAAAAGACTGCTGTTATGTCAACTCTGAATTTAGTATAGAGATTGCTTCGTCGTCGTGCCTCCTTCTCGCAATGACGTCATTGCGACGGCAGCGGAGGAAGCAATCCCATCCGTCAATTTTAATTTGACATAACACTACTGTTAAATTTCGTAAAGCGCTTGCTTCGTTGCCGCACCTCGCAGCAGTAACGCATCATTACGAGGAGTGCAACGACGAAGTAATCCGTACAATAAAACCGAGGGACTGCTTCGTGCCTCGCCGTAACGCTTTTATTTGAAAAACCCCGCTTCGTTCAAAAAGCCCGTCGAACCTATAAAAGCTATTTTGGTGGCTGAGCCTATTGCGGTGGCTGAGCCTGTCGAAGCCACAATAACAATAAAACAAAGGTGGCTTCGACAAGCTCAGCCACCTTTAAACAAACTATTTAACCACAAATTTGGCCGAGGCCATTTTGCCCGATGTTTTGCTGTATGCTTTTATAAAATACATCCCTGCCGACAGGCCTTTGGTGCTTATTACGGGGCGGTTTGATGTTTTTTGTATTTTGCCCATAATATCGTAAACCTCAAAAATGGCATTACCGTTAAACGCTTTTGGCGTACTTATGTGCAAATCGGCACCCGATATTATCGGGTTGGGATAAATTAATATAGAAACATTTGTATTTTCAATGGTATTTGTGTTTAACGTGGTGTCGTCTTTACCCAAATCGCTTTCTTCTACCACGCCCAAACTAAATTCGGCTACTTGTATGGTACTGCTGGTATTTGTATCCCATTCGGTAATAACCAGCTTAACATAACGGTAGTTAACTTCGGGAAACTCAACTTTAACTTCGGCTACATCGGTAGCAATGGCCACATTTTCAACTATTGGGGTAAATTCCAATGGCTCGGTTTCCGAATTACTGCCATAAAACGACACTTTGCTCGCCCGTAACGATGCGGAATTATTTCCGGTACGATGCCTATATATAAAAGAGCTAAAGTCTTGCGCCGTTTGCAGGTCTATGGTAAACGACGGCTGTATTTCTGTAGTTTGGTTATCGATTCCGCCAAAGGTCTTTCCGGGTTTTACAAAAAGAAAGGCTGTATTATTGTCCCCATCGATTATATACGCCTCTTGGTCGCCACCAACGGTAGTATCCGTAGGCCCTTCGATAGAGGTGGTAATAATCCAACCGGAATTATCCAACAAAACGTCCTTACCGGAATAAAGGGGCAAATCTTCATTAATTACAAATTTTATGGATTGTCCAAGGTGCGGATTGGTAGCACTGTACGTTATTAGTTTGGGTTCGCTAACCGATGGCGCAATAATACCTATATTAATAGGCGTTGCGCTGTTTTGCGGGTCGGCTACATAAGCAATGGTTTCGGCTTGGTCCACATCCTTAACCAACATGGTACAGCCGGTATCGGTTTCAATTTCCAGCCCGCTATCGCTCTTAAACGAAGCGGCCTTGTGGAATACCAATCCGTAAACTTTTTGTTCTTTATGATAAACAGCCTGTAACGAATCGGAATTAATAAGGATTTCAATTTTATTTGAAACATTATACGAGGCCGCTGCGCTTGCCGATGCCAAGCCGGGTACGATAACATAAGCGTATTTGCCATCGGTGGGGTCGGTACCGTGGTTAAACGATAGGGTAAACACATCCTTGGTAACGGTTGGCACGTCGGCATAATTGGTGTTTATGGCGTTCCAATCGCCGCTTTGTTGTTGGGCAGTTAGGTTAACGGTGCCGTCCTCGGTTTCAGGGAAAAAGTAGCCCACTTTGTCGTGGTACGCCCAATCGATATTATCGGTATAATTGTAGCTTCCCGTAGTAAACGTGGATGTGTTTCCGCCATTGGACGATACGGTAATGCCGCCGTCCTGCACGCATTGGTTAACCGTAGTGTTTACTTGTAATCCGGAAGTTGATGCAATGCTGTTGCCCAAGCAAACTACCTCGTTATTAAAAAAGAACCAGGCTTTATTAGCCGATGTGTTAATGCCGCTATACGTGTCTTTATATTGGTAGGCCGAAACGGCATTTAGGCTATCGGTTACGCCCCCTGCAAACGACGATTCGCCATATTTAATATAACTTGAAGCCTTGGGGATGGTGGTAAACTCGGGAGCGGTAACCCCGGGAATTTTAGCCCAGTTCCAAACGGGAAAAATGTTATAGTATTCGTCGCCTTCAACAAAAATACCCGTAGCGCCGTCGGACAAAAAGTATTGTTTTAAGCCTTCGCCGTTACCTTCCGAAATTTCGTTGCGTACCGTTCGGGTTGAGGACAAGCGCAAATCGACCATATAATTGGGTTGGTTGTGCAGGGTGTAATCCGAACGGTAATAATGGATGCTCCACGGCTGAACTTCGTAGCTTGCCGCTTCTTCGCCTTTTAATCTGGAAATAATATTGCCGTACACTTGTTGGTTGGTTGGGTCCACCGATTCCATACGTTCAAAAATACTGGTATCGTTTGTTTTTTTTGTGGCTTCGGGTCTGGTAGAAGCGCGGCCAATGGTGTTAAACGCCATGTATTCGCCCCGAAAAATATTAATATAAGAATCGGCTACAAACGTACTGAGTATTTCCAGCTTGTCCGATGGCATTTCGTAATCGGTTCCCGTACCCACGGCGTATCCTGCCGCTTTGGTAATACCGTCCAAAAACACACGACCATACGAACCCGTATACAATTGGCGACCGTGCTGGGTATACGAATTGTCGTATTGTATGCCCTCGGCCCCGGTTGTTAACGCAATAGGCGAATAAATGTAATCCATGGATTCCTTTAACAAAACGGCATTTTGCGTTAGGCAAGCACGGTACATGTAATGCAAGGCTACATCAACACGGTTGGCCCCGGTTTGTGCGCTTGGGCTGCCTTGGTTTCCCATTCGCGTAATAACAGCGTTTAAAAGGGTTTCACCAATTTTTTCGGCTCCCAAATAATCGATTAAAATAAGGAACTGCCCCATACGCTGTGGCTCGGCAATTTCGTTATACCACCAGTTGTTGGAGCCCGGGTTGGTGTCCTGCCAATATTGGAGCATGGCCTCCATATTGTTTTTTAAGTTGCTGTTTTCATAATAACTACTGGTTTCGGTAGTATAGGCCAGTGCCATGGTAATTATTCGGTTTAAATGAATTTCGGGCGGCCAGTTGGTGCGAACGGTCGAGGTATAATCCACATCGGTAAACGAGCCATTGCCGTTGGTTTGTAAATCGGTTAAGTAAGACGCCACATCGGTATCTAACTGGGCAATGCTGCTGGGCATCTTCTCCTTAATAATATCGGCAATAATACGTTCCTCAAATATATCGAAAACCGACCTATCGGCCACATTAACCGTGCAAGTTGCGGTTAAGCTGCCTGCCGTTGCGGTAATGGTAGCCGTACCGGAACTTATACATTTAATTTTATTATCGGCTGTAATTTCTACAATCGTATTATCCGATGAACTTAAGGTAAAACTTTTATCGGCCACAAATATGGGGGCAAATCTAACAGTTAATGCTTCAATATCGTCTACCACAAAATCGTATGTTTCGTTTTCAAAAGCTATTGCGGTTGGGGCTACGGCATCGCCCCTGCAAACAATCGAGGTGGCGTAATCTACGGGACTTGTGTAGCTGCCCTGCATCCAAACAACGTCTATGGGTGCGGTTGCGGGGGCATTTTGCACACGATTTGGGCGTATGTTAACCGTGCCAGAGGCCGTTCCGGATGTTATGGCTTCGGTTTCCGCCCAAGTAGCGCCGTTATCCGTGGTGGTATATTTGTAAATTTCAAAAATACCGCTACCATTTCTTTTGGATAAGTAAACGGTGGATAAATCGTTGGGGGCAAAAGTAATGCCACCGGACGAGAAGGCGTGTGCGGGAAATGATGCCGAATAATTAAAGGCAGAAGAAGTAGAAGTATAAGCCGTTGTGGCAAGCCCATCGCCCATACTGGTTATTTCGGCACTTACCCATTGGCTACTGCTACTGTCCCATCGGGCTTGGTTATAGGTGTGGCTGGTACCGTCGGGGTTAAAGGTGGCATATAATACTACGGGGTTGCCGTTGCCATCTAACTGAATATCGTAAGCCCATGCTTTTTTGTTATCGGTTTCTTCGCTATAAATAATATCGGGGGGCGAGGCAGGGTTTATATCCGCCCTAACAATTTCGGTACCATCGGCTTTATAAAGTTCAAAGTTTATTTGTGTGGAAGTAGAAGTGGCTTTAAGCCTCATATAATGTACGGAACCTTTATCGCCATAGAAATAATCGCCATTTACACCACCACTGGCCAATTGCGTAAATACAATATGTATATCGCCATTGTTATCTTGGCAGGCCCGCATATACGGAACATCCAACCTTACATTGCGATTATTACTATTATTTCCGGTACCGTAAATGCCCCGGCGTTTATTGTCTAAACTCGAATCAACGGTTTGGGCAGTCGATGCGTTAAGCCCTGACACAAATGCCACGCCAACAGTATTTTTGTTACGATATAACACATAAACATCGTTATTAATGGCAAAAGGCAAAGTACCTCCCACACCATAAGCATTGCCTTCTCTTACAGCAGACCATGCCGTAATATCTTCAGTATTAGTTGTTACCCACGCAAAGTATTTGCCCTCTCCATCATTTTTAGAGGAAAACAACAGTATTTGCCCGTTTTGCCTAACCAATAAGGCAGGCGAGGCAAAATCGCCCAAATAATTAGAGGCTACTATTTTTTCATCATAAGTGCCATCGGTATGGTTGTACGATGCCGCCACCAACGATTTATCGGTATTTACCCAAGCAAAATACGATTTACCGTTGTAATACACCGCACTGGGCTGCGAATTTACGGACCAAGCGCCGTCGTTGGACAAAGGTACGGTAACCTTTTGTGCGTTTACGGTGCTGCAACCCAAGAGCAACGCCAAAACGATACTGAATAGTGGATTAATTTTCATTTTTAGAATAGTGTTTATTTAGTTATTGTTTCATAGGCAGTAGGTTTTTTTAAGATTTGTTAAGGGCATTTTTATGGGTTGAAAAATTACGGCACAACTTTAAATCCATATTGCCTTAAATGGTTTTTTGTTTGTTGTTTTTGATTTTTTATGTTAAAATATTATGGGATTCTGTTTTTTTTCAAGAAAAAGCATTTCGGACTTCTGTTTTTTAGCTTTTTTAAGCTATTGTAGCAGCTTCATAAAAACACGGAAAAAAAATTACAGGAGAAAAAAATTAAACGGGCATACGGCTATAAAAACGAAAACAATTATTTTTGGCTTTCAAAAAACCAAAAACGGCTCCATAGTTCAAGGGATAGAACAAAAGTTTCCTAATCTTTAGATCCAAGTTCGAGTCTTGGTGGAGTCACAACATTAAAACCTTAATTAACTTAAAACAAGCTAATTAAGGTTTTTAATTTTAGGTTATTCCGAAAACTTGTTGAGGTTTTATAATTTGGGCTTTTTTTGTCTTTTTGTTGAGGGTAACAAAATGGTTAAATCTATTTTTTACACGAACAAATCCAAGTTAAACATTTGCTTTTTAAAATTTTAAAAATATTTTTAAAAAAGCCGTATTTTTTCTGA
>JBKEDS010000019.1:0-43301 GCA_047975545.1 Flavobacteriaceae bacterium
CCATAAAAAAATTGGGCTTTTTCACGGTTAGTTCGCCCAAAGCCAATTCAATAGGTTTTTGGCAGTGGACCAACATTTGGTTAACGTTCATTTTTCCCCATCGGGCGGGTGCTTCGGGGCTTAAAAGGTTTAATCGGTTAACAATTTCGGTTTTTGCCTCGGTGTTGAATATCGATTTCATCTATTTAAATTTTATCAAGAACCTATGGTTCAGTTATTTAATTATTTTGGTGGGCGTCGAATTTTGCCCTGTCAAATGCCCATTATGGGCTTTCATAATTAAAACCAAAAAAATTGAAAACGAATTTAAGCCAAATCATTTATAAAATCAATGTTTTAATAGTTTTCAGTTGAAATATTTTGTGACAAAATGGCAATTTTATAATAATGGCAGTACTTTTGCCAAGCAAATTCAGTATTTGTATAAAAAACAGAAAACAATGAGCCAAGAAGAACATACAAACCCCATAGAAAACGAACTAAACGAAACTTTGGAAAACGAAGCCACGGTAGAAGCCCAAGAAGTAGAACAACAGTCGCAGGAAGATGTACTTAAAGCCGAGTTGCAACAAGAAAAAGATAAATTTTTACGGTTGTTCGCCGAGTTTGAAAACTACAAGCGCCGCACCGCAAAAGAGCGGGTAGAGCTAATAAAAACGGCAAACCAAGACCTTATGTCGGCATTATTGCCCATTTTGGACGATTTTGACAGGGCTTATGCCGAAATTTCAAAAACCAAGGAAAAAGATTTGCTCAAGGGCGTAGAGCTTATAAACAATAAACTAAGAACAACCTTAAACCAAAAGGGCTTGGAGCAGGTTGAAGTTAACCAAGGCGATGTTTTTAACGCCGATATACACGAAGCCATTACCCAAATTTCCGCACCGAGCGAGGATTTAAAAGGAAAAATTATCGATGTTGTTGAAAAAGGATACAAGCTGGGCGATAAAATAATACGTTTCCCAAAAGTAGTTATCGGACAATAAAAACGTTATGGCAAAAAGAGATTATTACGAAATATTGGAAGTTAGCCGAAGCGCTACCACGGTTGAAATAAAAAAAGCATACCGAAAAAAAGCAATACAGTACCACCCCGATAAAAATCCGGGCGATAAAGAAGCCGAGGCCAAATTTAAGGAAGCGGCCGAAGCCTACGAAGTATTAAGCGACGAAAACAAAAAAGCACGTTACGACCAATTTGGCCACCAAGCCTTCGAAGGCGGTGGTTTTTCGGGCTTTGGCGGTGGCGGGGGCCAACGCAGGGTAAAGGGCAGCAATTTGCGCATTCGTGTTAAGCTAACCTTGGAAGAAGTGGCCAATGGCGTAGAGAAAAAAATAAAAGTAAAACGAAAAGTAAAAGCCAAAGGCACGACCTACAAAACCTGTTCTACCTGTAACGGCACGGGGCAGGTAACACGCATTGCCAATACCATTTTGGGCAGGATGCAAACCTCGTCGCCTTGTAGCGCTTGTGGCGGTGCGGGCGAAATTATAGACAAAAAACCCACCGATGCCGATGCCCAAGGTTTAAAAGTTGTAGAGGATACCGTATCGATAAACATTCCCGCGGGCGTGGTGGACGGCATGCAGCTTAAAGTATCCGGAAAAGGAAATGAGGCCCCCGGAAATAATGGCGTTTCCGGCGATATTATTGTGGTAATCGAGGAAGAACAACACGACAAACTACAACGTGAGGGCGATAACCTACATTACGATATGTACATAAGTTTTTCCGATGCCGTACTCGGTACTTCGAAAGAAATAGATACCGTAACCGGAAAAGTACGCATAAAGGTCGATGCCGGCGTACAATCGGGAAAAATATTACGCTTGCGCGGAAAGGGTATCCCCAGCATTAACGGTTATGGCCGGGGCGATTTGTTGGTACACGTTAACGTATGGACACCCAAGACCCTAAACAAGAAACAACGCGAGTTTTTCGAGAGTATGCAAACCGATGAACATTTCGAACCAAAGCCCGAAAGTTCCGATAAATCGTTCTTTGAAAAGGTAAAAGATATGTTTTCTTAAAAATGTTCTTTTTTTTAAGAAAAAAAAACTATATTTGGTACATCACTAATTTCTTTTAGTGGTAATTTTTCTTTTTCATAGCAATTTTTTTCCCATCCTTAATCGTTTTTAAGGGTGGGTTTTGTGTTTTTGGGCGCTTCACATTATATACCTGTAAAATTTTCAACCTTATTGTAGGTTTAAAATTGTTTGCTTCTTCCCTTAATATATTACATCGTGTACTTTGTTTTCAAAACCCCGATAACATTTATATATTTGCCAACCACAGTTAATTAAAAGTAATTGAATGAGCAATTTGCTGGAAGTAAACCAAGTTTCAAAAAACTTTGGAAATTTTAAAGCCTTAAACAACGTGTCGCTGTCCGTGCCAAAAGGCAGTATTTTTGGGCTTTTAGGACCAAACGGGGCAGGAAAAACAACCCTAATACGCATTGTAAACCAAATAACCATGCCCGATAGCGGTACGGTAACTTTAGACGGCGAGTTGCTTAACGGCTCGCATATAAAGGATATAGGTTATTTGCCCGAGGAACGCGGATTGTACAAATCCATGAAAGTAGGCGAGCAGGCACTTTATTTGGCGCAGTTAAAAGGATTAAGCAAAGCCGAAGCCAAAACCCGTTTAAAATATTGGTTCGAGCGCTTGGAAATAGGCGATTGGTGGAACAAAAAAATCCAAGAACTATCCAAAGGAATGGCGCAAAAAATCCAGTTTGTGGTAACGGTGCTGCACGAGCCAAAACTTTTAATTTTCGACGAGCCTTTTTCGGGCTTCGACCCCATAAACGCCAATTTAATCAAGGACGAAATATTGCATTTGCGGGACAACGGGGCTACCATTATTTTTTCTACCCACCGCATGGAATCGGTTGAAGAATTATGCGATAACATTGCCCTAATAAACAAATCGAACAAAATATTGGAGGGCAATATAACCAACGTAAAACGCCAATACAAAAGCAACACCTTTGAAGTTGGCATAAAAACCGATAACGAAGAAACCTTAAAAAACGAGCTAAGGGAACGGTTTACCATAGCCCCCGCCAATTTTAAAACTTTGGAAAACGAGCTAAAGCTAAACATAAAGCTAAACGACACCGATACGCCAAACGATGTGCTAAAGTATTTAACCACTCGGGGCAGCGTATCGCATTTTGTCGAGCTAATCCCCAGCGTAAACGATATTTTTATCCAAACCGTAAAACGCAACAGTTAAAAACATGAACCATTTACCCCTTATAATAAAGCGCGAATATTTAACCAAGGTTAAAAACAAATCGTTTATAATAATGACTATTTTAAGCCCTATTATTATGATAGCGCTTATTTCGTTCGTGGCCTATTTATCGCAGTTAAACAACGATAAGGTACGTGCCATTTCGGTTTTGGACCAATCCGGGTTGGTACACGATGTTTTTAAAAACAATGCCCAAACCACTTACACCATTTTAAACAATGTGTCTTTGGAAGAAGCCAAGCGCCTATCCAAGGAAGCCAGCAACTACGGCTTGCTTTACGTGCAAAATTTTGAAGCGATTGACGAGGTTTCAAAACACATTATGTTTTTTTCTGAAGAAGCACCGTCGCTTTCCATTATAACAGATTTGGAACATAAGCTGGAAACCCGTTTAACCCACCTTAAAATGGAACAAAACGGCATAGATATTCCCATGATAGACGCCTCGAAAACGCAGGTAAATATTTTGCAGGAAAGTTTTCAGGGCGAAAAAACCTCAAAAACCGACAGCCTTGTAAAGCTCATTTTCGGTATTGCCATTGGATACTTGCTTTTCATGTTCATTATTATTTACGGCAATATGATAATGCGCAGCGTTATAGAGGAAAAAACCAGCAGGATAATAGAAGTCATCATTTCGTCCGTAAAGCCCGTACAACTTATGTTGGGCAAAATAATAGGCACCTCGTTGGCAGGCATTACCCAATTTGTAATTTGGTTGGTTTTTGGTGGGTTGTTAATGACCATTGTGTCCTTGGTGCTGGGCGTAAGTTTTGCCAATTCGCCCATACCACAGGAAGAACTCATGCAAATAGCGGCCCAAAACCAAGACTTTAACTTTTATTTTGAGTCTTTTAAAGTTGCTTTAAGAAGTTTGCCCCTAATAAACCTTATCTTCGCTTTTATATTATTTTTTGTAGGGGGCTATTTATTGTATAGTTCGCTGTATGCCGCCATTGGTGCTGCGGTGGATAACGAAACCGATACCCAACAGTTTATAATGCCCATTATAATGCCGCTTATGCTGGCGGTTTATATCGGTATTTTTACGGTTATCGAGGACCCCCACGGTACGGTATCCACGGTGTTTTCGTTTATACCGTTTACCTCGCCGGTGGTAATGCTTATGCGTATTCCGTTTGGGGTGCCGTTGTGGCAGCAAATCGTGTCGTTGTTACTTTTAGTTGCAACCTTTTTGTTGGTGGTTTGGTTTGCGGCAAAAATTTACCGTGTTGGTATTTTAATGTACGGCAAAAAACCAAGTTATAAGGAAATTATAAAGTGGATTAAATACTAAATATGGTACAAGATATAGGTGAAATAGAAAAAGCGGTTACCGAAAGTTCGTTTTGGGGCAAGGTAAAAGCCTTTCTTAACCAACACTACGATTTTTCAAACGAAATAAGCATTTCGGTAAAAGATGTTTTTCTTTTAATTACCGTTGTTTTTATAACAACCCTGGTCCTTAAATTGGTGTTGAATGTTTTAACCAAAAAGCTGCCCAGGGAGGACAAAGTTAAGTTTACCGCCGTGTTTGGGTACTTTAGGTGGCTGGTTTACATTATTATCCTACTGGTAACCTTGGATGCCGTAGGCGTTAAAATAACGGCCGTTTTGGCAGCTTCGGCAGGTTTGTTAATAGGTGTGGGCTTGGCGCTGCAAACCCTATTCCAGGACATTATTTCGGGAGTGTTTATTTTGGTGGACCAAACCGTCCATGTAGGCGATATTATAGAAATGAACGGCAAGGTAGGCCGTGTCGAGGAAATAAAGCTGCGCACCACCCGCGCCGTTACCTTGGACAATAAAGTACTCATTATTCCCAATCATTTGTACTTGGAAAACAGTTTGTACAACTGGACCCAAAACGGCACCACCACCCGCGAGTCGGTCGAGGTTGGCGTAGCCTACGGTAGCGATGTGCAACTGGTTAAAAAATTATTGATAGAAGCCGCCAACGCGCATCCCGAAGTTATTGCCGAACCGCCGCCAACCGTGGTGTTTTCTAATTTTGGCGAAAGTTCGTTGGATTTTAAAATAGTGTTCACCTTGGGCGATAGCTTTAAGGCGCAATTTCCCAAAAGCGATATCCGTTTCGAAATCGACAGGCTGTTTAGGGAAAACAATATTTCAATACCGTTTCCGCAGCGCGATATTCATATTATAAATAAGAAGAATGATTAAAAAAGCCATTTGTATACCGGTATTGTTTATGCCATTTCTTTTTTTAGGTTGTTTTGGTAAGGATAATACGGACAAAGAATTGTTAGAAAAGGACAAAATACTGTTAAATGAAAGTATTGATGCAAGCAAGGTTTCGGTGTACAAATTCGGAAAAATTTTAATAAGGGCTTCGGTAGAAAAAAATGTAAGTTCACCCGAATTTGCCGAATTTAAGACCGACTTGGATAAAAATTTCAATAAAATTGTAAATTACGATAAACAAAATTTATCGGTCGTCGATTATTTTCAAATATACCGCGATTACAAAAAGGTCCAAAAATTTATAATGAAAACCAACGAGGACGATTTTCCAACCCTTACCGATGCCTTTTTTGTAATTTATGGCGATAGCCTTCAGCAAAAACAGCCCTTTTTGTCGGGTAAGGACAAAACCCACATCCAAAATATCGAACATGCCGTTTTAAGCGCTATTACGGTTTTAAGCCGCGATTTGGGTAAAGAAGTTTCGCTGTACGAATGCGCCAAAACAAATCCCGATTTATTGCCCGAAATAGAAGTTAAAACACTATTACAGTTTTATCGGGGCTTTTTGTTTTTCGAAAAAAAGCTATTGTATTTATCCGAAGACGAGTTTTCCCGAAACATCAATTGGCTCGATAACAATAAAACCGTTGACTTAAACCTAACACGTACCTTTTTTGGCTGGGATAATTTAAGCAACGACAAAACCCATTTGGCTTTTCATTCGTTAAACCATTTATTTAGGGGCTGTGATAGATTAATGATGGAACGGAAAATAGACGAAGAAAGAGCCTTAGCCGATTTTGAGGTGTTTTTAGAGGATGCCAATGAACTGGGCATTGAAAATGAGCTTATTTGGGCAGTAGAAACCTATTTGTACACCAAAAAAGAACAAAACGAAAAAGCCATTACGGCATTAAAAAAACTGCAAACCAGTGCCATGCTGTCTTCCAAGGAAAAAGAAAGTATTGCCGAAGCCATAACGTATTTGGGGCAAAGGGAAAACGGAAAAGTATTAAATGACGTTTACGATAAATTTTTTATAGGAAAAATAGCAGTTAAATATATGCTTAACGTGCTATCGGAAGTCGATTGGAAAACAGTATTAAAGGAAAACAACGTGCCATATGTAGATGAAATGTTCGGAATGGTTGATAAACTAACCGAAATAAGCAATAATTTAGAAACCTATACCAGTACCGATAAGTTAAAGGAAACAGGCGAAGGACTAAAGGAAGAAGGAAAAAACATTTGGAACAAAGCTAAAGAATTAGTGAAATAACAAATTAAAAATATATTGATAACAAGATTGTTGTGATTTTCAATCTTATAAACTATAAAAGGAAGAAAAATGCCAAAAATATTAGTAATAGAAGACGAAGCCGCTATTAGAAGGGTGCTTGTAAAAATACTTTCCGAAGAAAACGATACCTACCAAGTTGAAGAAGCCGAAGATGGCCTTCAAGGTGTAGAAAAAATAAAAAACGATGATTTCGACCTCGTGCTGTGCGATATAAAAATGCCCAAAATGGACGGTGTCGAGGTTTTGGAAGCCGCAAAAAAGCTAAAGCCCGAAACCCCTATTGTTATGATTTCCGGTCATGGCGATTTGGATACCGCCGTAAATACCATGCGCCTTGGGGCTTTCGATTACATATCCAAACCCCCCGATTTAAACCGCCTGCTAAATACGGTACGCATAGCTTTGGACAGAAAAGAACTGGTGGTAGAAAATAAGCTGCTAAAAAAGAAAGTAGGCAAAAATTTTGAAATGATAGGCAAAAGTGCCGCCATTTCGCAAATTAAGGATATGATTGAAAAAGTAGCCCCTACCGATGCCCGTGTGTTTATAACGGGACCAAATGGTACCGGAAAAGAGTTGGTGGCGCACTGGCTACACCAAAAAAGCGAGCGTTGCAACGGCCCGATGATAGAGGTAAACTGTGCCGCTATTCCCAGTGAGCTAATTGAAAGCGAACTGTTCGGCCACGTAAAAGGTGCTTTTACAAGTGCCGTAAAGGATAGGGCAGGCAAATTTGAAGCCGCTAATGGCGGTACTATTTTCCTTGACGAAATAGGCGATATGAGCCTTCCCGCACAAGCCAAAGTACTACGGGCATTACAGGAAAGCCGTGTACAGCGCGTGGGCAGCGACAAGGATATTAAGGTAAACGTTAGGGTAGTGGCCGCCACCAATAAAGACCTGAAAAAGGAAATAGCCGATGGTAAGTTTCGAGAAGATTTGTACCACCGCCTTGCCGTTATTTTAATCCAGGTACCGGCCTTAAACGATAGGCGGGAGGATATTCCCCTGTTGGTTAACCATTTTTCCGAAAAAATAGCCGAAGAACAGGGCGCTACCAAAAAAACATTTTCGGAAAAAGCCATAAAATTGCTTCAAAATTACGACTGGACAGGTAATATCAGGGAATTGCGTAATGTAGTGGAGCGCCTTATCATTTTGGGTGGTAACGAAGTAAGCGAAAACGATGTAAAGCTGTTTGCATCGAAGTAAATAGAGGCAGGGTTGTCCGAAAAAGTGTTATTATAGAAGAAACAAAAAAGCTGTAAAACTATTAAAAAACTGGTTGTTAGGTTAGTGGTTTTTTATGTGTTTGCTTCTCAATTAATATCAAATACCCGAAATAAACAAAGCATATACTTTTCAAGCAGCCTTATTTTTTTTGGTTGCATAACCAAAACTTCACAACCAAAAATTCCATATATTAGCAAGGCGATGCCGTTATAAAATTGAATTGTTTGTAATGCAATCGATTTTTTTTACCTATGCGTTTGTCCTTGTTATGAAAAAAGTACTGCTCTTATTGTATTTAGGGTTTAGTTTGGCTATTGGTCAGGATTTGGAACACCAGTTTAAATCGGTTGAAGACGAGCTTTCCTTTTATCTTTTAGATGTCGAGCAAGGGCTTTCCAACGACGCCATAAATACCATAGAACAGGATTCCTTGGGTTTTATTTGGGTAGGAACCGAAGAGGGCTTGAATAGGTACGACGGCACTCAATTTTCGGTATTCAAATCAAATAATAATTCTGAAAACACTAATATTATAGGCGATTTTATCGAGCAGATAAAATATATTGGCAATAGCGAATTGTTAATGGTAACAACAAAAGGCGTTAGCATTTACAATTCCAAAAACGAAACGTTTCGTCCTTTACATAAACAGGATTTGGAAGCCAATACCATTACTTGTTTCGACTACGGAAATGCGGGCGAATACTTTACGGGAGCTTACAACAGAGGGGTTACTATTATAACAAAAAAAGACACTATTTTTTACCCGGCTTCGCCCGAAGCTCCTTCTTTGTTGTCGTCCAGCGAAATTACAAGCATAGCCCAACAAGGCGATTCCATTTTATGGGTAGGCACTGCAAGGCATGGCCTAAACAAAATAAATTACATAAAAAATACGGTTTCAAAAATAAGTTTTAACGGCGATACCGAATTTACAAATAGAATAAATACCCTGTACATCGATAAAAGCAATAATTTATGGATAGGGAGCAAAGGTGGTTTACAAACCATTTTACCCGATGGTAGCAATATAACGTTGGAAAAATCATTAGCCGAAGGCTCGGGCTTGAGCGATAGTTTTGTAACTTGTTTTGAGGAAGACAATTCCGGAAGAATGTGGATTGGCACAAAAAACGGCGGATTAAACATAATAAATAAACAAGCCTTTTTAAAACGGCAACCCGATTTTTACGTTAAGTGGTATTTGCCCAAGGACGATGGCTCCAGTGTTTTTAATAGAACGGTGTCGTCGTTAAAATTCGATAACAGCGGAAACATGTGGATTGGAACCAGCACGGGATTAAATTTTGTTAATCCCGAAGGCGAACCCATTAAACTACTGCAATACAACAGTTCTAAGCCAAACGCTTTGTCGCATAGCCGAATAGGAGCCTTGGCCCAAAGTAGTAACGGTAACATTTATATTGGTACGGATGGTGCCGGGTTGGATGTGCTAAATCCAATTAAAGGCACTTATGCGCACCATAAACATAGTTCAGGTAACTCGTCAAGTTTAAGTAACGACTATATTATTGCCTTGTTGGAAGATTCCAAACAACGGCTGTGGATAGGCACCTATCAAGGAGGGCTTAATAAAATGGATGTTGTAACAGGTGCTTGTAATCATTATTTGCAAGGCGGTGTCGAACAAGGAAGCGATGTTCGGGTTATTTTTGAGACCAAAAAAGGACAAATATGGGTAGGTACAAATCGGGGTGGCCTGTATCGGTATTTGGAGCAATCCGATACATTTCAATATATTGAAGCCTTGGGATTAATAGATGTTAGGGCAATAGCCGAAGACGATAACGGCTTTTTATGGTTGGCAACTTATGGCGATGGGCTGCTTCAACTCAACACAAAAACATTGGAATCCGATGCTTTTAATTCTAAATCCTTAAAAGGGTTTACGGCCGATATTGTTTTTTCGGTTTTAGTATTGGACGACGGTTCTATACTTGCCGGAACACTTAACAGTGGCCTTATGTTGCTAAAGCCCGAGAAAGAAGCCTTCACCATGTTTACAGAGGGCGAAGGGTTAAGCAGTAATACCATAACTAGTATGGTAAAAGAGGACAATACCAATATTTGGTTGGGTACCCAAAAAGGAATTAGCCATTACAACCCTAAAACTAATGAAATTTACAATTTAAACCGTTACACGGCAGTACAACAAGGGAAGTTTAATATAGGTTCGGGTTTAATCACTAAAAGCGGAATTGTTTATTTGGGCGGCGATAAGGGACTCAATATTTTCAATCCAAAAAATTTAAGCCGTATTAACGAAACCTATCCCATTTATTTTGAAAAACTAACGGTACTTGATGAAAAGGTCCATGTGTCAAGTGCCAAAGGACAAAATATTATTAAACAATCCATGTTTTATGAAAATCATATCCACTTAAACCACAAGCAAACATTTTTTTCAATAGACTACGCTGCATTAAAATATCCATTTGTTAAAAATGTTATGTACGCTTACAGGGTAGAAGGGTACCACGACGGTTGGATAAATACTAATACCTCGGGTAAGGTTAACTTAATAAACTTGCCGCACGGAAGTTATACCCTAAACGTAAAGGCCAAATTTGGATCGGGCGACGAGGTGGTAAAAAAACTATTTATAGAAATAGCCCCGCCCTTTTGGAAAACGCCATTGGCCTATTTGTGCTATGTTTTACTGTTTGTCTCTGCGCTTTATGGTTTTTTGAAATATTATACCGAACGGGTTAAACTTATAAACTCATTAAAGTTCGAAAAAAAACAACGCCAATTGGAGCATAATTTCAACGAGGAGCGGGTACGGTTTTTTACCAGTTTTTCGCATGAATTAAAAGCGCCCCTTACTTTAATATTGGCGCCATTGGAAGATTTAATAAAAGAAACCAAATCGGTTAAGCATAAAGCTAATTTAAAACTCATTTTTAAAAATGCAAAACAGTTACTGCAATCCATAAACAGGCTTTTGGAGTTTAGAAAGTCCAATTTAGGGCTAAGCAAACTAACAGTGGCACAGTACAATTTAACCGAATGCTTGGAACAGTGGGTGCATAACTACTATCCGTTGGCAAAAACCCGGGATATAGCTTTAGGTTACGAGTTTCCCGACCAAGCTTTATTGGCGTGGTTCGATTTGGAAAAGCTGCACATAATTGTAAATAACCTGCTGTCCAATGCTTTTAAATATACCGATGATAAAGGCGAAATACACGTATCCCTACAGTACGACGACGAACATTTTGAAATAAAGGTAAGCGATACGGGATGCGGTATTCCCCAAAACGATTTAGAGCATATTTTCGAGCGTTATTATCAATCTTCTACCGTAAAAAGTAATAAAGGAATGGGTATAGGCTTGGCATTGTCCAAAAATTTTACCGAACTGCATCTGGGAACAATTGCTATTGAAAGCCAAATTAAAGTTGGTAGCATTTTCACCGTAAGCATACCGCGCGATAAAAAATTATTCGAAAAGCATATATCCGAAGCAAGTGTTAATACTTTAGGGCATTTAGACGAATCGGGGTGGGATATTTTGCAGGGCGCTTCTTATTCCTCAAAAAAATCGCCCAATATTAATATCAAAGAAAACAAAGAACTTATCCTTGTTACAGATGATAGCCCGGATGTTTTGCATTACATGGAAGGTTTATTGGGGAGCAATTACGATTTAATTTACGCCAAAGACGGCGAAGAAGGCGTGCAAAAAGCATTGCGCTACGTTCCCGATTTAATCGTTTCGGATGTTATGATGCCCAAAATGAGCGGTATGGAACTGTGTAAGGAGTTAAAAAAAGCAACGCAAACCACCCATATTCCCATAATACTGTTAACGGCTAAAGATGGGGAAGAAAGCATTAAAAAAGGCTATGTACAAGGTGCCGACGATTATATTGTTAAACCGTTTAGCAGTCAGGTTTTACAAGTCAGAATTAGAAATTTATTGGATTCCAGAAAACAGCTTCGCCACTATTTTTTAAATAACGAAACGGTAAATGTCGTGCTTTCCCAAGAAAACACATCGTTATTAGAGCAAGAAAAAGCCTTTTTAAACCAGTTGGAGCAAATTATATTAAAACATCTTAAAGATGAAAAATTAGATGTGTGGAACGTGGCCAAAAGTATTGGTATGAGCCGGACTTCATTATTTAGAAAAATAAAAGCTATAACGGGGTTAAATATCAACCAATATATAACCAAAATAAAAATAGACAAAGCCGCCCAACTTATTAAAAGTGGGCAATACACTGTGGCTCAAGCGTCTTACGAAGTAGGGTTTAATAATGTAAAATATTTTAGAAAACTGTTTAAGGAACAGTTCGGGCAGTTGCCATCGGAGTTGTCGCGTAATAAAAGCTTTTAAAAAAAATCAGGGCGATTATTATTAAATTGGACATTTTACACCCCTTTTTTTGTTAAAAACTATACGTTTTATCTAATTATTTAGCTTGATATTTGAAAAGTGCTTTCAACACACGCCTAATACATTAACCAATGAAACCGATTTGCTTTTTTCAGAATACCAACGTACAAACTATTTTGTTAATTTGCTGTTTTGTAATAACATCATGTACATCGTACATGTCTTATGTGCCCGTTGGAACGGGTTGGAACAGCAATTCCGTAAACGCTGTTAAATTTAGAAAAAACGCCTTGATAACGCATGAAAACCATCAATTTATAGCCTATTATAATGAAGATGGGTATTTGGTTTTGGGTAAACGGAAACTGCAGTCCCATAGGTGGCAAATACAACAAACGCAATATAAGGGCAATGTTAACGATGCGCACAACAGTATTAGTTTAGCGGTAGATGGTGCGGGATATTTGCACCTTAGCTGGGACCAACATAATACAAGGCTCAGGTATGCCAAAAGTATAACGCCTCTGGGCATAACATTGGGGGGCGAAGTAAGTATGGCGGGCTTACAAGAGAATAAGGTTACGTATCCCGAATTTTATAATTTACCTAACGGAAATTTAATATTTTTTTACAGATCGGGCGAATCGGGTCGGGGCAATTTGGTTATTAACCATTATCAAACCAAGCAGCAAAAATGGTCGCAAATACAGCGCAATCTTATCGATGGCGAAGATAAGCGCAACGCCTATTGGCAAGCCTGCGTGGATAACAAGGGCACTATACATGTTTCGTGGGTATGGCGCGAAACCTGGGATGTAGAAACCAACCACGATTTGTGCTATGCCCGTTCCAACGATGGCGGTGTTACTTGGGAGCGTTCAACGGGCAAGCCTTATACTTTGCCCATAACCTTGCAATCGGCCGAATATGCTTGCAAAATTCCCGAAAAGAGTAATCTTATTAACCAAACGGCCATGACTACCAATGTTAATGGCAGCCCCTTTATTGTGTCGTATTGGAATGATGGCAATCAGGTACCCCAATACCATGTCGTGTATTTGCGCAATGGGGAGTGGAAAACATTAAACACAGGTTTCCGAAAAACCACCTTTGCCTTAGGCGGTGGGGGTACCAAGCGTATTCCTATATCGCGTCCGGATATTCTAACCAATCAAGTTAACGGCACAACACAGGTATCCATTCTTTTTAGGGACGAAGAACGGGAAAATAAAGTGATGGTAGCCTATACACTTACAGATGAAACTAATCCTAAGTGGAATGTTGTTAATTTAACCCAAGACGGCTATGGGCAATGGGAACCCAATTACGATATAGCGTTATGGAATAAGAAAAAGAAACTTCACGTTTTTTTACAAGATGTTACCCAAATAGATGGCGAAGGACTTGCTAATAAAGGCGCTTCTGAAGTAAAAATTATTGAAATAAATGCTTTCGATAAATTTATTACCAGTATTGAATAAATAATTTTTGAAAGCGCTTTATGGACGAATTAAAAATCGTTAAACTTTCCGCGCCTTAACCACAATTTTATTTCCGTTAAAATCCGTGGTAAAAAACAAATAAGTATTGCCGCCATCGCTAATGTCAAATTTTTTTCTGATTTGCGCTACCGTTTCGGGGAAATTTCGGGTGGTAATATTGGCCTTGCTTATGTTGTACTGTTTTAATGCTTTTTTATTGTAGGGAATAATGGTTTCAACTTTAAAACGCCTGCCAGGAAAATCGATTAAATGTGCGCTCGTGTACAAATGCGAATTAACGTGAAGTTTGGCAATATTATAATTCTTTGCTATGGTATTAAACCCGCCGGATTTTAAAATGGCGCTATTGGGTTCGTATAAATATTCAAGAGGAAGGTGGTAGTTTGGGGAAGCCTGTTTTTCATCATTCAACAAAAAACTAAAACTTTCGGTGTTTTCGGGCTTAATATTTTGGGTTTCAATGGAAATTTCACCCAGAAAACCACGCCCCAAAACCCAAAGCAGTTCCTTTACTTCGTTGTTTACGGCTATAATATGAATGCTTTTAACGTATTTAAGTTCGTTAATGCCAACCGATATATCCAATAAGGGCGAAGTTTTTATTAATATATTATCGGCGCGCTTAAACAACAAATTTAAATATTCGGGTACGTTGGGCAGGCAATCGGCAAGAAAAAAAACCTTGCCCTTGCTGTCGTGCCTTCGGGAAGGGTCTATATAAATCCAATCGAATTTGGCGTTTGTTTGCTGTAAATACACAATGCCATCGACCGCAAGTGCAGTTGCGTTTTTTACGTTAAGTTGTTCGTAATTGTGCTTAACAATGTTCGATAAGTCTTGGTTTATTTCGCAATGCGTAACGCTTTTAAATTTTTTTGAAAAATAAAAACAATCCACGCCAAGGCCTCCGGTTAAATCTATTATAGTTTCGCCCGAAATTAGCTCTGATTTGTACAGTGCCGTAATTTCCGATGAGGTTTGCTCGATGTTAAGTTTGTTGGGGTAGTAAATGTTTTCGGCATTAAACCATGTTGGCAGCTTTTTTTTGCTTCGTACCTTGGCTTCAATTTGTTCGACTATGGTTTTTATATCGACTGTATCGAACGGCGATCCTTTTAAAAGTAGCGGGGAAACATCGGTTTTTAAATGGGCATTAATATACGCTTGTACTTCGGTATTTAATATGTTGGGATTCAAACGTGGTTACAAATTTTTAGTAAGTTTTTTTACTATTTTGTTTTCCGACAGAAACTCTTTCAGTATAACCTTAATGGCCGTATAGGCAGGTACGGCAAGGATTAAACCAATAACCCCGAACAAGATGCCGGCAATTAAAATAACCAAGAAAATTTCCAAGGGGTGCGATTTTACGCTTTTTGAAAAAATAAACGGCTGGCTAAAAAAATTATCCACCAATTGCCCGATTACAAACACAACAAGTACCCAAACCGATTTTACTATTATAACATTGCTAAAACTTTCGCCCACATTGCTGGTCATGGTCAGGGTTAGCATAAGCAGGGCGCCCACAAGCGGCCCCACGTATGGTATTAGGTTTAACAGCGCACATAAAAAGGCAATAACCACGGCATTTTCTACCCCGATAATAAGCAGGCCTATGGTGTAAATAACAAACAGGATAAGGATTTGAAAAATCAAGCCCACAAAGTAGCGCGACAATAAATCCTTTATTTTAGTTGAAGAGTTTTTCCAGCCCGATTCCTTGCTGTCCGGAATAAGGGTTAGCATGCCGCTTTCGAACAGGCGGCTGTCCTTTAAAAAGAAAAACGAAATAAACAACACCGAAAACAGCCCGATGCTAAAACTACCCAACCCGCTAATAAACGAATTTAAAAATAGGGGGATAAACGCAAAATCGAGCTTTGCGAGCAGATTCGAGTTTTTAATAGATTGCTCCAAATCGATACGATGCAGGTTAAAATAGGTAATAATTTCGGAATACAGGCTTTCAATATTCAGCTCCAATTGCTCCACGTTTAAAAGCGATAAGTTTTGCCCTTGTTGGATAATTAACGGAATAAACAAACTTACCAAGCCCAAAATTAAGCATAGTAAAATGGTTATGGTAACAATGGCTGCCAGCGTGTTGTTAAACTTTAATTTATTTTGAAGGAACAATACCAAAGGCCGCCCTATAAGCGATATTACGGCTGCAATGGCAATATACCCGATAACCGAACGTATGGCATATAAAAAATAAAGCAAAATGCCAATGCCCGAAATTATGGCTATGGCCCGTAAAATACCGTTTGCTATGGTTTTGGAATTCATGTGGTAAAGATATAAAACAGTTTATAAAAGTTGCTTGGTAAACTCGTACAAAGCTATGTTGGTGGCCTGTACCACGTTCATGCTGCTGTTTTGCCCAAACATATCGATATGGACAATATGGTGCGAAAGGTTTAATATTTCTTCGGGAACCCCAAAATTTTCATCGCCAACAATTAAGGCTATAGGCTTGTTGGTTGAAATTTTAAACTGGTGTACGGGCGTACTGTTATTGGTTATTTCCAAAGCTATAATTTGGTAACCTTCGGTTTTAAGGTTTTTAATAATGGGCAGGGTTTCGGTTTCTATGGCGTAAGTTACCGTTTTTTCGGTAGCCCTGGCGGTTTTTATTGCTTTTCGTCCAAAAGCGATATGCTGGCCACAAAGTACTAATTTTTCAACACCAAAGGCATCACAAATCCTGAACAAACTGCCAATATTCGGGGCATTGGTAACTTGGTGCGCCACCACGGTAATGGGGAATTTTTTTGGCTTGAATTTGGTGTTGTAGTGGGTTAGTTGCATGGGGGAGTTAAGAGTTAAAAGTTTAGGAGGAAAAACCGTATTCGTCTAATTTCTATAATCCATTATCTATTCCCCAATCAATGCTCAAACACATACTTAATAATATTAGCGCCCATTTTCAGGGCATTTTCCCTAACTTCGGCGGGGTCGTTGTGTACTTCGGGATCTTCCCAGCCATCGCCCAAATCGCTTTCAACCGTAAACAACAGCATTAAGCGGTCGTTGTTAAACAAACCAAAGGCTTGCGGGCGCTTGCCGTCGTGTTCGTGTATTTTGGGCAGGCCATCGGGAAATTTGTATGCCGTATTAAAAATGGCATGGGTTGCTGGAAGTTCGGTTAGTTCCTTTTCGGGAAATAGTTTTTTTAGTTCCTTGGTAATGTAGGGCTGCATGCCGTAATTATCGTCTATGTGGATAAAACCGCCCGAAGTTAAGTAATTTCGGAGGTTTTCAACATCTTCATCGTTAAAAAAAACGTTGCCGTGCCCCGTCATGTGCATAAACGGATATTGAAATACATCGATGCTGCTGGCCTCGACCTCTTGGGCTTTGGGGCTTATTTTGGTGTTAATGTTTTGGTTGCAATATGCAATCAGGTTTTTTAAGGCCGTGGGGTTGGCATACCAATCGCCACCACCCTTGTATTTTAAAAGGGCAATATCTTGGGCAAATAAGGGTAGGGCTAAAATAGTAAAGGTTAAAAATAAAAGGGATTTCCTCATAATGCTTCTTCATTTATAAATGCTACCGAATGGCAGGCTACTATGGCGGCGGTTTCGGTTCGTAATCGGGTATTTCCTAACGATACGGGAATGAATTTGTTTGTTATGGCGAGTTCAATTTCCTTTGGGCTAAAATCGCCTTCGGGGCCAATTAAAATAGTAGCGTTGGTATTGGGTTTTAGTTCCTGCTTTAACGATTTTTTATCGGTATCTTCACAATGGGCAATAAATAGCTGTCCGTTATGGGGTTGGGTTATAAAATCTTTAAAAGGGATAGCCTCGTTTAATTTTGGCAAATAGCAACTTAAAGACTGTTTCATGGCCGACTGCAAAATTTTTTCGAAACGCTCCGGTTTAATTACTTTTCGTTCGCTATGTTCGCAAATAATGGGCGTTATGCTTTCTATGCCTATTTCGGTGGCTTTTTCCAAAAACCATTCGTAGCGGTCGTTCATTTTAGTTGGCGCAACGGCAAGGTGTAGGTTGCACGCTCGTTTTTTTTGTAGGGTTTTGGCAGTAATGGTAGCGGTACAGTTTTTAATATCGGCCACCATGATTTCGGCGGTAAACAGCCAACCGTTGCCGTTTGTAATTTGTAGGGTATCGCCCGTGGTTTTGCGCAGTACCTTTGTAATATGCCGGCTTTCGTCCTTATCGAAGGAAAATTGTTTGGTGTTTTCGTTTATGTTGGGATTGTAAAAAAGCTGCATGTATGGTGTTAAATTTTCAATCTGGCCGAAGCCGCTACATCTTGTTGGGCAAAATCGCCATCTAAATATTTAAGGTAGCCCACAATGGCTATCATGGCGGCGTTGTCGGTTGTAAACTCAAATTTAGGAATATAGGTGGTCCAGCCAAATTTTTGCTCGCCTTTTTTTAAAGCGTCCCGAATACCCGAATTTGCCGAAACCCCGCCACCAATGGCAATATGTTTTATGCCCGTTTGTTTTACTGCCAGTTTTAGTTTATCCATTAAAATGCCAATAATGGTATACTGTATGGAGGCACAAATATCGTTCAGGTTTTCGGTAATAAAATTGGGGTTGGCCTTGGTTTCGTTTTGGATAAAATACAGAATAGCCGTTTTTAAGCCCGAAAAGCTAAAGTTTAAACCTTCAACTTTTGGTTTTGTAAATTTAAAAGCCTTGGGATTTCCCAGTTTGGCCCGTTTGTCTATTTCGGGACCGGCAGGGTAGCCCAAGCCCAGTATTTTTCCGCTTTTATCGAAGGCTTCGCCAACAGCATCGTCTATGGTTTCGCCTATAACGGTCATTTCAAAAAAATTATCTACCCGCACAATTTGGGTATGGCCGCCCGAAATGGTCATGGCCAAAAACGGAAACGGGGGTTTGTTAAAGCCGTCTTCATCTATAAAATGCGCCAAAATATGGCCCTGCATGTGGTTTACGTCTATAAGCGGAACGTTTAGGCCGTAAGCCAGTGACTTGGCAAACGATGTGCCCACGAGCAGCGAACCCATTAACCCCGGGCCTTTGGTAAAGGCCACGGCACTTAATTGTGCTTTGGTAATATTGGCTTTTTCTAAGGCTTGGTGCACTACGGGAACAATGTTTTGCTGGTGCGCCCGGGAAGCCAGCTCGGGTACTACGCCGCCATATTCCTCGTGTACTTTTTGGCTGGCTATAACGTTGCTTAAAATACGGCCGTTATGGATTACCGAGGCTGCCGTATCGTCGCAGGAGGATTCAATTCCTAAAATAAAAATATTTTGTGTTGCCATTGTAATATTTAGGCATAATAATTGTTAATTTTGACAACGATTAAAGCGTGCCAACATTGCCCCTGCAAAGCTACTTAATTATTTTTTAAGGAAAATGTAAACTAAAAATCTAACGACGTATTAAAAAATTTTTCAAAATAACGTACAAACTGGTGGGCATTTTGCTGCTGCTTTTCATCATATTGGTTTTGGTGCTGTCGTTGCCGTTCGTGCAAACCAGTTTGGGGCAATACGCTACCAACAAAATAAACCGGGAATTTAAAACCAACATTTTTATTAACCGTGTTAGCCTGCAATTTAACGGCGATGTGGAGTTGAAGGATATTTTTGTCCAAGACTATAAAAAAGATACCTTAATAGGCATAGCCGAGCTGAATACCTCCATTATTAACGTAAGCAACCTCGTAAACGGAAAATTAACTTTTGGCGATATTGATGTTGAACATCTTATATTCAACATTAAAACCCACAAGGGCGAAACCGAAACCAATCTTGATGTTTTTGTAAGAAAGTTTGAAGACGATAACCCAAGCCCCGAAGCAAGCGGATTTTTGTTGTCGTCCAGCGATGTGTCCATTTACAACGGCACGTTTAGGCTTATCGACGAAAATAAGGAAACTCCGAAAATTCTGGAATTTACCAACTTAAACATTAACGCTACCAATTTTTTAATAAACGGCAGCGATGTAAGCACCCGAATAAACACCTTGGCGTTTAACGACAGCAGGGGGCTTAAAATGAAAAACCTATCGGCTAATTTTGCGTACACCTTAACCAATATGACCTTTAACGAGCTAAGTATTAAAACCCCCGGTTCGGTTTTAAACGGGCAATTACAGTTTATCTACAACCGTGAGGATTTTGCGTTTTTTGAAGATAAGGTTCAGTTAAAGGCCAACTTTACCAACTCCAGTGTTTTGTTGGACGAGCTTAACACATTTTATAACGAATTTGGCCAAGGACAAATAGCCAATTTCGATACCGAGGCCTCGGGAACCCTAAACGATTTGCTGCTTAGCAATTTAAAGCTAAATACCAGTTCCAGCACCAAAATTTACGGCAACATACGTTTTAAAAATTTATTGAACAGCCAGCCCGATAATTTTTATATGAATGCCGATTTTTCCAACTTAACCTCTACATATCAGGATTTAAAGCATTTGTTGCCCAATGTTTTGGGCGCCACCATTCCATCCAGTTTCGATAGGCTCGGCAAATTTCAAATTACGGGCAAAACCGTGGTAACCACTCAAGCGGTAAATGCCAATATTAAAATTAATACCGATATAGGCAAGGTCGATTCCAATTTGCGCATTACCAAAATAAACAACATCGATAACGCTTCGTACAAAGGCGATGTGGTTTTCCAGGATTTTAACTTCGGTACTTTTTTAAACGACCCCACCGTAGGCTTGGCTTCCCTTAATTTTAATGTCGAAGGCAAAGGCTTTACCACCGATAAGGTCGATACGCAGGTAAAGGGCGATGTGTTTAGTTTGGCGTACAACCATTACCAATACCAAAACATTAAGGTTGCCGGAAACGTTAGGAATAAAATTTTCGACGGCAATTTGGTTGCCAACGACCGAAACTTAAAAATGAACTTCCTTGGGCTTGTCGATTTTTCCGAAACCGTAAACAAATACGATTTCGAGGCCAATGTGGATTATGCCGACCTAAATGCCCTTAATTTTATAAAAAAGGACACGATTTCCATTTTTAAAAGTCGGGTTAAAATGAATATGAACAGCAGCGGGGTGGACGATGCCATTGGTAAAATTACCTTTAACAACACCTCGTACCACAACCAAAACGATACCTACACCTTCGACCAACTGGAAATTACCTCGAAGTTCGAAGGCGATACTCGCTACCTAAACATCCAATCGCCCGACATTATCGAAGGCGAGTTAAAAGGCCGTTTCCTGTTTGCCCAATTGCCGAAACTGGTGCAAAATTCTATTGGTGCCATTTATACAAATTACGAACCTTTTGAGGTGAAGGAGGACCAATATGCCGATTTCAACTTCAAAATATACAATAAAATTATCGAGGTGTTTTATCCCGAAATCCAACTGGGAAAAAACACCTTTATCCGTGGCCGTGTAGAAAGTAACGACACCAAGTTTAGGCTAACCTTTAAATCGCCACAAATAAAATTATTGGATTATTTTGTTAACAATATCGAGTTGCAGGTTGATAACAGCAATCCGCTTTTTAATACCTATGTTGAAGCCGATAGCCTAAAAACCAAGTATTATAACGTATCCAAATTCAACTTAATAAATGTAACGCTAAACGATACCTTGTTTATGCGTTCCGAATTTAAGGGCGGCAAACAAAACAAGGACGTTTACAACCTGAGTTTTTACCATACCATAAATAGTGAAAACCAATCGGTGGTGGGCTTTAAAAAATCCGATTTTACGGTTAAGGACGTTACATGGCATGTAAATGAAGAAAACAACGCACGGAACAAAATTTCGTTCAATAAGGATTTTTCCCAATTTAACATCGATAGCCTAACCGTTAAGCAGGATAACGAAGCCATTAGTTTGGTGGGGCATGCTACCGACTCTACCAATAAGGACTTAAAGCTCCATTTTAAAAACGTCGATTTAACAAAAATAACCCCCGATATTGATGGCCTGACCTTGGCGGGAAATGTTCACGGCGAATTGAACATCCTTCAAAAAAACGGCAATTATCTGCCCATGACCAATATTGTAATCGACAATTTTGCGGTAAACCATTTTAATCTCGGTTCGTTTAATGCCTCGATAACGGGCAACGACAACTTAACCAACTACAATATCGATTTAACCATAAAGGACGATATTAAAAAATCGTTTAGGGCACTTGGCGATATTGCGGTAGTGCGCAACCGCCCGGAAATTAACCTGGATTTAAATTTCGACGCTTTTAACTTACAGCCCCTAAACCCGCTGTTACAGGACGTACTGTCCAATATCAGGGGCTTGGCTTCGGGGGTAATAAGCGTTACGGGGCAGCTAAAAAAGCCCGATATAAACGGCGAATTAAAATTGAACGAAGCAGGCTTGGGCGTGCCGTACCTTAATGTCGATTATAAGTTCGACCAAGCGGCTTCCGTAAGCCTAAAAGGCCAAAGTTTCGTGTTTAACAATGTTGAGCTAACCGATACTAAGTACAATACCAAAGGGCAACTAAACGGGGCTTTAAACCATGTTAATTTTTCAGCCTGGGATTTAGATTTAAAAATAGGCACGCCCAATTTATTGGTGCTGGACACCAAAGAAGCCGAGGATGCCCTGTATTACGGTACGGGCTTTATAGGCGGTATTGCAACCCTTAAAGGCCCTACCGAAAAACTGGTAATAAGCGTTTTGGGCGTAACCCGCCCGGGCACGGTTTTTAAAATTCCGTTAAGCGATACCGAATCGTTTGGCGATAATACTTTTTTACATTTTATTACTAAAGAAGAAAAAGAAGCCAAGCGCCAAGGCAAAGAATTTGAGTTTAAGGATGTTGAAGGTTTGGAGCTCGATTTTGATTTGGATGTTACCCAAGATGCCGAAGTGGAAATAATAATCGATAAAAACTCCGGCCACTCCCTAAAAGGCCGCGGGGTAGGGGGCTTATTGATAGAAATTAATACCAACGGAAAATTTAATATGTGGGGCGATTTTTCGGTGTTCGAAGGCGTTTACAATTTTGCCTACGGCGGTTTGGTACAAAAAGAATTTACGGTGCGCCCCGGTGGCACCATAGCTTGGGAGGGCAACCCGCTAAAAGCACGACTGAATATTTTTGCCGTTTATAAAACGCAGGCCAATCCGTCGCCATTATTGGACAACCCCATAAACCGAAGCATTCCCGTGGAGCTTGAAATAAACTTAACGGGCGATTTGGAACGCCCCGACCCCATTTACGATTTTAAGTTTCCCAATGTTAATTCCTCCGTAAAATCCGAACTTCAGTACCGCTTGGAGTCGCCGGACGATAAGCAAAACCAAGCCCTGTACTTAATTTCCACGGGGTCGTTTAGCCGTAATTTAAGCGAACTTAATTTTTCGGGTACCATTGCCGAACGCTTAAACGGTATTATTAATGGCATGTTTACCACAGGCAACGATAAGGTAAACATTGGCCTGAATTACGAGGCCGGTGCCAATACGCCCGATTACCAATCGCAGGACCGCGTTGGGTTAACCCTGCAAACCCAAATTAACGATTGGGTACGCATAAACGGCAAAGTAGGTGTGCCTATTGGCGATGCGCCCGGAGCGAGCCAGAGTGTTATTGCGGGCGATGTGGAAGTCGATTTTTTATTGAACCAGGACGGTACCCTAACCGCCAACGTGTTTAACCGCGAAAACAGCATCCGTAATTTTGGCGAGGACGTAGGCTATACCCAAGGTGTTGGCTTAACCTATAATGTCGAGTTCGATACCTTTAAGGAACTGTTGCAGCGCATTTTTGCAAAATCGAAAGTAAAAGAAGACGATGTTTTGGAAACACCCGAACAGCCCGAGGGTAAATCGGCTTTGCCCAACTACGTTGAGTTGAAATCTTCAAAATAAACGAGGTGTTTCTTAAACATTTTTATCACCCGTACACCCGCAACCCGAATACCCGCACACCCCCAAACCCCTTCACATTTTCAACCAAAACCATAAAAATTATCAACTAAAACGTTATAGTCTGTGTTATCAAACCTTTAAATGTTACAAAAGTTATTTTATATGGGTTTTCTTTAGTAAATTTACGGCTTTAAAAATCAAAAAGAATTAATGTCAAAAAACATAAAAAAAATAGCCGTATTTACCTCTGGGGGCGATTCTCCGGGCATGAATGCGGCCATACGATCTGTTGTCAGGACCTGTGCGTTCCATAATGTGGAATGTATGGGCGTGTACAGGGGCTACGAAGGGCTTATTGAAGGCGATTTTGAAGTATTAACCGCCCGTAGCGTAAAAGGAATGATTAACAAAGGCGGTACGTTTTTAAAGTCGGCCCGCTCCACAAAATTTAAAACCAAGGAAGGCCGCCAACAAGCCTACAACAAATTAAACGAAGCCGGAATAGATGCCCTTGTGGCCATTGGTGGCGACGGTACCTTTACGGGCGCCATGATTTTTAATGAGGAGTTTGGTTTTCCGGTAATTGGTATTCCCGGAACCATCGATAACGATATTTTTGGCACCAGCCACACTTTGGGCTTCGATACCGCTTTAAATACCGTGGTCGATGCCATTGATAAAATACGCGATACGGCAAGCTCGCATAACCGTTTGTTTTTTATAGAAGTTATGGGGCGCGACGTAGGGCATATAGCCTTAAATGCCGGAATAGCAGGCGGTGCCGAGGAAATATTAATTCCTGAAGAAGATTTGGGCTTGGACAGATTGGTAGAATCCTTAAACCGAAGCCGCAAAACAGGAAAAACATCAAGTATCGTTATTGTTGCCGAAGGCGATAAAATAGGTCGAAATATTTTCGAACTTAAAGATTACGTGGATCAAAACATGGAAGGTTACGATGTACGTGTATCCGTTCTCGGGCATATGCAGCGCGGTGGGTCGCCATCGTGTTTCGACCGTGTGCTGGCAAGCCGGATGGGCGTTAAGGCCGTAGAAACCTTGTTGGAAGGAAAATCCAATTACATGGTTGGCTTACTAAACGGAAAAATGGAACTAACCCCATTAACAAAAGCCATTAAAGGAAAAACAAAAATAAATTTAGAATTATTACGTGTCTCAGATATTATGAGCATATAACCACATTTATAAATAAGATTATGTCAACATTAAAATTAGGAATTAACGGATTTGGTAGAATTGGTAGAATTGCTTTCAGGGTAGCTGCAGCAAGACCAGATGTAGAAATTGTAGGGATTAACGATCTTTTGGACGTAGAGCATTTAGCCTACCTATTAAAGTACGACTCAGTTCACGGGCGTTTTAACGGAACCGTAGATATTAAAAACGGAAATTTGGTTGTAAACGGCAAGGAAATTAGAATTACCGCCGAGCGCAACCCCGAAGATTTAAAATGGGATGCCGTAGGCGCCGAAGTGGTTTTGGACTGTACCGGTATTTTTACCACTTTGGAAAAAGCCCAAGCCCACATTAAGGCAGGTGCTAAAAAAGTAGCAATTTCCGCACCATCGGCCGATGCACCTATGTTTGTAATGGGTGTTAACCACGATAAAATTACCGCAAAAGATACCATCGTATCAAACGCATCATGTACCACAAACTGTTTGGCGCCTTTGGCCAAGGTTATTAACGATAACTTTGGTATTGTTGAAGGTTTAATGACCACCGTACACGCCACAACAGCAACCCAAATGACGGTTGATGGCCCTTCAAGAAAAGACTGGAGAGGCGGCCGTAGCGCTTTGGCCAACATCATTCCATCCTCAACAGGAGCGGCTAAAGCAGTGGGTAAAGTAATTCCCGAGTTAAACGGAAAATTAACAGGTATGGCCTTTAGGGTACCAACCCCCGATGTTTCGGTTGTCGATTTAACCGTACGAACCGAAAAAGCAGCCTCTTGGGATGCCGTTAAAGCAGCTTTGAAAAAAGCATCTGAAAACGAATTAAAAGGCATTTTGGGGTATACCGAAGAAGCCGTTGTATCGCAAGATTTCGTGTCCGAACCCATGACCAGCGTTTTCGATGCCGGCGCAAGTATTGCACTAAACGATAATTTCCTTAAATTAGTATCTTGGTACGATAACGAGTTTGGATATTCAACTAAATTGGTCGATCTTGCTCAGCACATTAGAAAAATCTAATCCAATACGGAAATATTAAACAACATTAACTCCACAGCTTATTGTACTTGCGGTAAGCCTGTGGAGTTTTTTATACTAAGTTTGTAGGGGTCGCTTCCTCCGTTGTTACCGTCATTGCGAACGAAGTGAAACAATCCCTATAATACAAGCAATAGACTGCTTCGTGCCTCGCAGTGACATTATCGCAAGAAGAATGATACGACGAAGCAATTTCTGTATGAAGGAGTAACAGTATCGGGCATTAATAAAAAACTTATATAAACATGATTTTAATTGTTGACAGTGGCTCTACAAAATCCGATTGGGTTGCGGTAGACCAAAATGGAAATAAACTATTGGAAAAAATAAGGACCCAAGGCCTTAACCCCGCCATTATTTCCGAAAAAAAATTAAAGGAACGCATTAAGGAAAGCGAAGATTTGGTAACGCACCGAGCCGAAGTAACCCACGTGTTTTTCTACGGTGCAGGCGCCGGAACCAATAAGGCCAAGGCCGTTTTAAAAGATGTTTTGCAAAACGTTTTTAAAAATGCCGAAATTACGGTTGAAGAAGACACCATGGCAGCCGTTTTTTCAACCATAAACCACGAAAACGAAGCCGCCATAGTGTGCATTATGGGTACGGGCTCCAATTGTAGCTATTACGATGGCAACAAGCTGCACCAAAGGGTAATTTCCTTGGGCTACTCCCTAATGGACGACGCATCCGGGAATTATTACGGCAAACAGCTAATCCGCGATTACTATTTTAACCACATGCCCGAAAACATTCGGGTGGCTTTCGAAACAAAATACAACCTCGATGCCGATTACATTAAAAGCAACCTGTACAAGCAACCAAGCCCAAATGCCTATTTGGCCAGTTTTGCCGAGTTTATGTTTTTAAATAAAGATTCCGACTATATTTTAAACCTAATAAAGGACGGCATACGGGTATTTACCAAAAACTATATTATGCAATATGCCGATAGGGTAAAAACCGACCCCGTGCATTTTGCGGGTTCAATAGCCTATTTTTCGCAGGACCAAATCCGTGAAGTAGCACAAGAAATGGGCTTTATTATGGGCAATGTGGTACGTCGCCCCATCGATGCCCTGGCGGCATTCCACACCAGTAAATTGTAGTTAAGGTAAAGTACGGTTTGTCGGGTCAAGCAGCCTGTACCGAACTTGACGAGGTAGAGTCGATACCTTTAACAAATTACGGCAAAAAATACCCCGCAAGGTTTTTAAAATCTTGTAGGTTTAAACAAAAATTGTTTTAATGTTGAAAAACCATATCGCCCTTTATTTGTCCAATACCGAAAGCAAGGGCAATATTATAGCGCAAATACAGGAAGGCCGCCTCTTTAAGGATTTAAAAACTTTAAGAGGCGTTCTTTTTTCCGAAATAAGCCTGAATAGGTTTATAAAAGAAGAACTAACGCACGGCCGTTTCGATGTGGAAACATCCACTAAAAACAGCTTAAAAAATTCTTCCGAAGGCGAACGAAAAAAAGCACTTTTAAACCATATTATTAGCCAAAACCCCGAGTATATCATTCTCGATAACGTATTTGGAAATTTAGACGTTAAGGCCCAAACCGATATAGAAAATAGGTTAGAAGCATTAAGCAATACGGTTTTGCTCATTCAAATAGCCAACCGAAAACGTGATATTTTACCCTTTATAAAAACGGTTTACGAGGTAAAGAACAATACGCTTTTTCCTTTTAATATTAAAGAAGAAGAAAATACCGCAAAAACCAATTTTATAACTGTCCTGCCGCAGCCCGATAAGCCGTTTGGCAACGAAATAAACCCGATTATTAAATTTAACAATGTAAGTGTATCGTATGGCGAACGCTGTATTTTAAACACTATTAACTGGGAAATTAAAACAGGCGAGTTTTGGCAGCTAATTGGTCCCAACGGTTCGGGCAAAAGCACCATATTGAGCATGATTTTTGGTGATAACCCCAAGGCTTTCGGGCAGGATATTGTGCTTTTTGGAACAAAAAAGGGCAGTGGCGAAAGCGTTTGGGACATTAAACAAAAAATAGGCTATTTTTCTTCGGAAATGCTTCGGGGCTTTACCCGATTGGATTCCATTGGCAATATGGTCGTGTCCGGTTTTTTCGATACCATTGGGCTTTATAAAACGCCCACAAGCGCACAAATAAAAATAGCCCAACAGTGGTTGGAAGTTTTGGGCATGTACGATATACGGAAAAAAGATTTTTTATCGCTTTCCAATGGCCACCAACGTTTGGTGCTAATTGCAAGGGCTATGGTAAAACATCCTCCCTTGTTAATATTGGATGAGCCAACCAATGGCCTGGATGACCACGATGCCCATTTGTTTTGCCAGCTCATTAATAAAATAGCCAAAGAAACCCAAACTACCATACTGTACGTGTCGCACCGAAAGGAAGAATATTTGCTGGAACCCGATTTTGTTTACCAGTTAATACCAAGTAAAACAGGGTCTGTTGGTAGCGAAAAACAACAGTAATTAATCTACCGCCTTCCACCAAGCCTTAAACTGTTGCGTGGTATCGTTAAGGTTTAGCTTTTCGCCAATAATAGGGGTTACTAAAGGAAAGTTGTACAATTTGTTAAGCCTGTATACTTCGTTTAAGGGCTCGTCCCAAGGGTGCATGGCCAGAGCAAACTTAGCCGAATGTACCGGAAACAGCCGTTTGGTTTTTAAATCGGTAGCCGCTTTAAGCACTTGTTCGGGTAATGTGTGTATGGCTTCCCATGCCAAGTTGTATTGTCCGTTTTCAAGAATGGCCAAATCGAAAGGGCCGTGTTTGTCGCCAATGGCTTTAAAATGGGTGTCGTAGCCGCTATCGCCACCCAGGAATAATTTTAGGTTTGGTGTTTCCAAAACATACGATAGCCACAAGGTGTTATTCCGTTTAAACGTGCGGCCCGAAAAATGCCTGGCGGGCGTGGTGTGCAGTTTAATGTTGTTTTTAATTTTTACGGTATCGTGCCAATCGTTTTCGGTAATGTTTTCGGGCTTATAGCCCCAGTATTCCAAATGCGACCCCACCCCAAGTCCGCAAATAACATGGGCTACCTTATTTTTTAGTTGGGTTATGGTGGGGTAATCCAAGTGGTCGTAATGGTCGTGGGTAATTAACAAGTAATCAATTTTGGGCAAATCGTTAACCGTATACGTATCGGCGCCCTTAAAGGCCTTTACCGAACCCGGAATTGGCGAGGCGTTGCCGCTAAAAACAGGGTCGATTAAGAATTTTAAGCCTTCAATTTGAATGAAATAAGACGAATGCCCAAACCAAACCAAAACGGTTTCATCGGGGCTTAATTCATGTAAATTTGTTTTTGTGTTGGGAATATTGCCGTTGGGCGTTTTGTTGGGGTGCAATTTAAAAAATTGTTCATAAAGAAGCCCCAGCATGGAGTAACCCTTTGTTAATGTAGGTGTAAACGATGTGTTTTTAAACGAACCGTCATGGTATTGCGGCGATTGCTTTATACGTTCCAAACGTTCGCCATTTGGGGCTTTTCCAAACTTTGGTTGCTGCATGTACAAAAATACGACCAATACCAATAATGCTATAATGCTTAAAAATACAATCATTAGCCGTTTTAAAAATTTTAGGGTTTTCTTCATTGATTAAAAAGGTGGCTTCGACAAGCTCAGCCACCGTATTTGAAAGAAATGTTTTTTTGGTTTAAAAACTATAATACCGCAATAACGCTTATTTCAACATTTACGTTTTTGGGTAATCGGGCCACTTGTACGGTTTCGCGGGCAGGGGCGGTTTCTTCATTAAAAAAGCTACCGTAAACGCTGTTTATTTTGGCAAAATCGTCCATATTGCTGATAAAAATAGTCGATTTTATTACGTGTTCAAAAGTCATGTTGGCAGCTTCCAAAACGGCTTTTAGGTTAAGCATGACCTGTTTGGTTTCGGCTTCAATAGTATCCAAAACCAAAGCGCCCGTTTCGGGGTTAATGGCAATTTGCCCGGAAGTGTATAAGGTGTTTCCGTTTAAAATGGCTTGGTTGTAGGGGCCAATGGGGGCAGGTGCGTTTTTGGTGGTGATTATTTTTTTCATCTTTGGTGTGAATTTAAAAAAACAGTTTTATTATAGCGAAGCGTCCGATGGTCTTCGTTTTTCGTATTTCAAATCTTTTAGCATGCTTGATTTAATGCCTATAAAAAAGTTCCACGAGCTTCGTTCGCTAAAGGGTACCCAGCTAAAGTTCATGCGCCAGCTTAGCAAATCGCGCTCAAACCGCAATTGGGTATAGGTAAAGCCCGCATTTTTTAAGTCGTAGCCCGACGAGGCGCCCACGGACCATTTTTCCGAAAGTTTTATATCGCCAGAAAACATAAGCGAGTGCGACGAAATTTCGTTTTGCCGTCGGGAATTGGAATAATTTACGGCATAGGCAATGCGCAGGCTCCACGGTATTTTGTAGCGGTACAGCTCGCTTTGCTTGTCTTCTTCTTCGTCGTCGTCGTTGGCAAATTGTTGGTTGGCGTAATCTTCGGAAACCCCAAACAAATCATCGTCACGGCCACCGCTTCTTAGGTTTTCTTCAATACCCTTGTTTTTCTTTTTGTCCGATTTACCGTCTTTGTTGGAAATGGACCAGCTTGTGGTTAGGTTGGCACTTGTAAGGCGAAACAAACTACCGCCATTGTCGATGTTAAACTTGTCTATTCGGTTATTGTTATTGTCAAGGGCGTAGGGGTCCAAGGTTGCCCCAAAGTTAACGCTCATTTTGTTGTTGAACAGTTGCGTGCCGCCGCTCATCCTAACGGGGCTCCATTGTAGCGAATCGCCCGCAAAATTGTACGAGGTGGAAAAATTAAGGTTGTTTAATAAGGTAATTTTTTTTGGTTCGGTAGCCGTGCTGTCGCGGTCGCGTACCTTGGCCTCCAAATTGTTGGCCAACGAAATGCCCATTGAACTGGAAAACGATTTGCCCGGCGCACCATAAAGACCGCCTTCGAAGCGGGTATATTCCACATCGCTGGTGGTTAGGCCGTCGGCGCTAATAACTTCATAGGTGTCGTAATATTTATCAAAAGCTGGGTTGATGTTATAGCTAACCGAAGGCCTGAGAACATGCCTTATGGCTTTAATTTTTCGGTCTTGGCCTTCTTTTTCAAAATTAAACATCCCGTAAATGGTGGTACCCAAACTGGTGCTAAAATTGTAGGTTCTGTAAGCATCGAAGCCGTTAACCCGCTCGGTAACGGTTTCGCGCTCAACCGAGTCGTAATATTTGTCAACCGTGTTAAATACCCAAACTTCGTTGTAGTTGGCACTGGCGCTAACGCTAAAGTATTTAAATATTTTAAAGTTGGTGCTTAATGGTATGCTGTGCTGAAAGCCCGATTCGGCATCCTTGAACATTTCACTTTTAAAAAACAACGAATCGGTGGTGGTAATTTGGTTTTCGCCCCGTAGGTTGTATTGTAGGTTTATGTTTTGGATTAAGCCTTTTTTCGAGCCTGTTTTCGAGGCAAAGGGGTACATTCGGCCTACGCTCCCTTGAAAGGTGGGCAGGGTCATGTTTATAGTTTCGGTATTGGTGTTTTGCGAGTGTGTGGCCGCCAAGCTAATGCTTACTTGCGGTTCGCCCTGAAAGGTTTTGGAGTACGATACCGACGACGATAGCGTATTATTTAAAAATGCCCCGGAGTTTATTTGGTTTATGGAATTTCGGTAGTATTTGCTGCTTCCCAAGTTTACCGATGCCGAAAATCGGGAGTTGGGGCTGGACTTGGAGTCTTGGCTGTGCGACCAGCGTATGTTGTAAATGGTATTTCGGGCATAATCGGAAAAACCGCGCTCGCTGGTTATCAAATTTTCGTACCTAAGCCCAAAATTGCCCCTAAACTTATAGCGTTTGGCATAGGTGCTTTCGGTGCGGAAACCGTAACTGCCGTTGGTGTAATAATCGCCCAGAACAGCCAAATCCACATGGTCGCTAATGGCAAAATAGTAACCGCCATTTTGTAAAAAGTAGCCCCTTTCGTTTTGTTCGCCAAAACTGGGGATAATAACGCCCGAGGTTTGTTTTTCCGATTGCGGAAAAAAACCAAACGGTAAGCCCACGGGGGTTGGTACATCGTAAATAAATAGGTTGGCCAGCCCGGTAACTATTTTTTTTCCGGGTACTATTTTGGCTTTTCTAAGTTTAAAGTAATATTCGGGGTCGTCCAGGTTTTCGGCCGTTGTGTATTTGGCATTTTTTAAAAAATACACCGAATCGTTTTCCTTTTTGGTTAACGAAGCAATAACGGTACCTTCGCCTTGTTCGGTTTTCGAATTGTATATCAGGGCCTTTTTGGTTTCGGTATTAAACACGATGGAGTCGGGCTCCACCACATTGCTGCCCTGCGAAAATACGGGCTTTTGGCTATAATTGTTTATAGAGTCGGTAATACCCTTGGCATAAACGGTGTTGGTGGTATAGTCAAAAATAATACTGCCCGCCTTTATGTTCATATCGCCGTAATCAATACTGGCTTCGTTGTACAAATACAGTTTGTGTTCCTTTTGGTTAAAGGTAGTATAATCGGTAGCGTGGTATTTTACGGAGTGTTCCAAGGTTTCCTTTTTGGGCGGAATGGAGTCGGTTAACGTGGTATCCTGGGCTTTTTCGGTAAGGGTTTCAACCAATAAACTGTCGGGCGTTACAACAATACTATCCTTAACACTGGGGTTTATGGGCCGCTTTTTTTTCGGGATGTCCTGAGCAAAGCTTAACGTGTTAATAAGCACTGTAAAACTTAGGGCAAAAAGTATTTTAAAGTTGTTTGTACGCAACGCTTTTAAATGTATTTTTGTAAAAAATGGCTCGGTTTTTGAAAAGCCAAAATTACATATATTTTTCTGTGATTGATTGTTTTTTAATTAAAATTTAAAAGAAATAGGGAAGAGGTGCTTTTGTTTCAAACCCTATGATCAATCGCAAATTAAAATTTTAAAAATTAGTGTTTTCACATGAAACACCCATTGCTAAGGCTTAATTGCACAGCTAAATATTAATTTGGGTGTTCCATCTGACCTTTAAAAATAAATAAATAGTTACAGATGAAAACGGACAGACGGTTGCTTTTCGTATCTTTTATATTAGTATTAACATTTTCGTTGGTATCGTTTGCCAACCCCATTAAAAATGCTTCCAAGAAATTCGTGGTGGTTTTGGATGCCGGTCACGGTGGCCACGACCCCGGAAATATGGGTAACGGTTACAAGGAAAAGGATATTGCCCTAAACGTGGTTTTGGAAGTTGGTAAAATTATAAGCAAAAACCCAAATATTGAAGTGGTGTATACCCGTAAAAAGGATGTATTTATAGATTTGTTTAAACGCGGCAAGATAGCCAACGACGCCAATGCCGATTTGTTCGTATCGGTACACTGCAACGGCGCAAAAAGTGCTTCGGCCTATGGTACGGAAACTTTTGTTTTGGGTACGCACCGCAACGAAACCAATTTTGAGGTGGCCAAAAAAGAAAACTCGGTTATTTTTTTAGAAGACGATTACGAAAAAAACTATGCGGGTTTCGACCCCAATTCGCCCGAATCGGTTATGAGCATTTTAATAAGCCAAGAGGAATATTTGGACCAAAGCATACAATTGGCCAGTTTGGTGCAAAATAAATTTACCAATACCCTAAAACGCAAAAATAGGGGGGTTAAACAAGCTGGGTTTATCGTACTGCACCAAACCGTAATGCCCAGCGTACTTATAGAACTTGGGTTTTTAACCTACAAAAACGAAGGAAAGTATTTAAATTCCGCCAAGGGACAACAGGACATGTCCAAGGCCATTGCCAATGCCATTTTGGAATACAAAAAAACGATAGACGGCAACCAAGGCGATTATGTGCTTGAGGACGATTCTTCTGCAGAAACCAATGCCGTTGCCGCAACACAAGCCATTTACCCGCAAATAACCTTTAAGGTGCAAATAGCAGCTAGCTCGAAATCGTTGGAAACAAAATCGTATAATTTTAAGGGGCTTAACGCTATTTCGAAAATCAAAACCGGGAATTTGTATAAATATTTTTACGGTAGTACCTCAAATTACAACGAAGCTAAAACCCTTGAAAAACAAGCACAAGACAAAGGCTATAAGTCGGGTTTTATTGTTGCCTTTAAAAACGGAAAGCAAATAAGCCTTGCCGATGCCTTAAAAACGCCTGCTAATTAAAAAGGAGGGGATTTGATAAATCTATTGTTAGGTTTTCTTGTGGCATAAGGTTTCCCAATTTTCTATATTCTAAAAGTAAAACGGTCTTTTTGTCTTTTGTCGGATAATATGTTTAAATTTGTGCATCTAAAATTTTTGGTTTGAAACTAACAAAAGAAGTAAAAACAGGTATATTGGTAGTATTGGGCATTGCCCTTTTTGTATTTGGGTTTAATTTTTTAAAAGGCAAAAACCTGTTCGAATCTACCGATGTTTATTATACCTATTTCGATTATAACGCCTTAACAACGGCATCGCCCGTAACGGTTAAGGGCAATTCGGTAGGTAAAATACAAAGTATTTCGTACGATTATGAAACGGGTAAAACCAAAGTGGCCTTTACGGTAAACGCCCAATTTCAATTTTCAAAAAATTCGGTTGTGCGCATGTACGAAACCGGATTAATGGGCGGCAACGGTTTGGCAATAGTCCAAAAAGAAGGCGAATTGGCCAAGCCCGGCGACGTGTTGCCTTCGGAAGTGGAATATGGTTTGGTAACCAACCTGTCCAAAAACTTTTCGGGCTTGAGTACCGATTTAAACCTAACGCTGCGCTCTACCGATTCGTTAATAAACAGTTTGAACAAAGTAGTTAACGACGACTCGGAAAAAGGACTAAAGCGAACTATTGAAGAGCTAAACGCAACTTTAAAATCGTTTAAAAACACATCAAATTCGGTTAACAGCCTTATTGCCAAAAACGACCAGAACATAACGGCAATGCTGGAAAATTTTAAAACCACAAGCCAAAATTTAAACGCCCTGGTTGCCGAGTTAAGCAATGCCAATATGGGTACAACGGTAGCCTCGCTAAACAAAACCTTGGATAATTTAAACAGCGTTTTGGCAAGTGTAGAGTCGGGCGAAGGCTCGATAGGGAAGTTGTTAAAAGATGAAGGTTTGTACAATAATCTGGAAAGCGCCACCAAGGAAATGGATGCCCTGCTACGGGATATAAAACTACACCCAAAACGGTATTTTAGGATACTTTCGAAAAAAGAAATCCCCTATACCGAAGCTGAAACAGACCAAGAAACTAACTAATTTACTACATGGAATATTTGCCAAATATATGCTTTGCCATAATCCTTATTGTGGGCATAGGCTATTTTGCGGGCAACGTAAAAAAACTTATTCGCAATATAAAATTAGGGCGTAGTATTGATGTTAGCGACAACAAACAACAGCGCTTTAAAAACATGACCTTAATAGCCTTGGGGCAAGGCAAAATGGTACGCCGCCCCATAGCGGGCATATTGCATATTGTCGTGTATTTGGGCTTCATTATTATTAATATAGAAGTTATTGAAATTATAATCGATGGCCTGTTGGGCACACATCGTATATTTTCGTCCATTGGCAGCCTGTATGGCGTTTTAATAGGGGTATTCGAGGTCTTGGCCATTTTGGTACTGCTATCGGTTAGCATATTTTGGATACGAAGGAACATTATAAAACTACAGCGTTTTTGGAAACCCGAAATGAAGGGCTGGCCCAAAACCGACGGCAATGTAATCCTCTATTTCGAAATGGTGCTTATGACCCTCTTTTTGGTTATGAACGCTACCGATATAACATTTCAAAATATGAACATGGGCAATGTGGTTAGTTCGCATATTGCGCCTTGGTTTAGCGGTTTGTCGCCCGAAATGCTTCATATTATAGAACGAAGCGCATGGTGGCTTCATATTATAGGTATTTTAATATTTTTAAATTATCTGTATTTTTCAAAACACCTTCATATTTTATTGGCGTTTCCCAACACCTATTTTGCCAAATTAACCCCAAAGGGGCAATTAAACAATATTGAAGCCGTTACCAAAGAGGTAAAACTTATGATGGACCCCAATGCCGACCCATTTGCAGCTCCGGCCGAGGGAACCGAAGAAACCTTACCGCCAAAATTCGGCGCCAGCGACGTACAGGATTTATCGAGGGTGCAACTGTTAAGTGCTTACACCTGTACCGAATGTGGGCGCTGTACCAGCCAATGCCCCGCCAATTTAACGGGTAAAAAACTGTCGCCCCGAAAAATAATGATGGATACCCGCGACCGTTTGGAGGAAGTAGGCAAAAATATCGATGCCAACAAGGGCGTTTTTGTAGACGACGGCAAGCAACTGTTAAACAACTACATAAGTCCCGAGGAAATTTGGGCATGCACCACTTGCAATGCCTGTGTAGAGGCTTGCCCCGTAAGTATCGACCCCTTGTCTATCATTATCGAGCTACGCCGTTACTTGGTTATGGAACAAAGCGCCGCACCAACCGAGCTTAACAATATGATGACCAATATTGAAAACAATGGAGCGCCTTGGCCGTACAGCCAAATGGATAGGTTAAATTGGAAGGACGAATAAGCCAATCTGGAAAGTTTTAAGAAGAATAAAAACCTGAAACAAAGAACTTAAAGCCTGAAAACCAAAAAACAAATTAAAAAATGACCGAAGGACTAAACGTACCAATCATGGCAGAACTAATGGCCCAGGGCAAACAACCCGATATATTATTTTGGGTGGGCTCGGCAGGCAGTTACGACCATAGGGCGAAAAAAATAACACGGGCATTTGTAAAAATACTAAACAAAGCCCAAGTAAACTTTGCCGTTCTCGGTATCGAGGAAAGCACCACGGGCGATTTGGCCAAGCGCGCCGGAAACGAATTCCTGTTCCAAATGCAGGCCATGACCAATATCGAGGTGTTAAATGCCTATGGCGTAAAGCGTATAGTTACGGCCTGTCCGCATTCGTACAACACCTTAAAAAACGAATACCCCGAACTGGGCGGCCATTACCATGTGCAGCACCATAGCCAGTTTATAAACGAGTTGATACAATCGGGACAGTTAACCGTAACCCCGGGACAATTAAACAACAAACGTATAACCTTTCACGACCCGTGTTATCTCGGGCGTGCCAATAACGAATACGAAGCGCCCCGAAACGTGCTAAAAACCCTTGGTGGCGAATTGGTAGAAATGAAACGCCATAAAGCCACTGCCTTATGTTGTGGTGCGGGCGGTGCTCAAATGTTTAAGGAACCCGAAAAAGGCAATAAGGATATTAACGTGCTGCGCACCGAAGACGCCCTGCAAACCAAGCCCAACATAATAGCCACGGGATGCCCGTATTGCAATACCATGATGACCGATGGTATTAAGGCCAAAGAAAAAGAAACCGAAATAGAAATTTTGGATATTGCCGAATTAATAGCGCAATCGCTTAACCTATAAAAACAAAGACGTTTCACTACACTCAATATAACGAAAGTGATTGTGAATTTTACTTGCCATTCTGGGCAAAGCGAAAAATCTCTTTATTTTTCACTCTTTATTTTAACAAAATATGATAGTCGATTTTAACACACTGCCCGAAGAATCCCGGGTTTGGATTTACCAAGCCAACCGCTCGTTTACCGATGTGGAAATAGAAGAAATACAAGAAAAATTAAACACCTTTATTGATAATTGGACTGCCCACGGCAGCGATCTTCAAGCAGGCTACCAAATAAAATACAAACGATTTATCGTTATTGCCCTAAACCAAAATTTAAATAAGGCAACAGGTTGCTCGATTGATGCCTCGGTAAGTTTTATCCAGCAACTGGAAAAGGATTATCAAGTCGATTTGTTGGACAAAATGAACGTATCCTATAAACAAGGCGAGTTTATTGCCTACAAGTCGTTAACCGATTTTAAAACCATGGCCAAACAAAAAGCCGTTTCAAAAAACACCATCGTGTTTAATAATTTGGTTACCAATATAGCCGAGTTTAACGAAAACTGGGAAGTGCCCGCAAGCGAAAGCTGGCACAATCGGTTTTTGTAAAAAAACTTTGCTTGGCTTTAAAACCAAGGTACAATTGTTTAGCAATTGAAAATTATTTTTTACAAACAAGGCCGACAATTTATTTGCAAATAATTGTTCTTCGTAAAAGGATAAAATATCCGTGGCAAAATCATGCTAATAAGCAGATTTTCAGTTCGTAATAAAACGTATGGATTTTTGGTTCGTATAATGGCTTGTTTATTTCTTTTGCACAAATTAAAGCAATCTGTTTTTTGGCTATTTTTGGTGAAATATTTTTAAAAAAATTCCGTTTTTGGATTAATATTCATCAAAAGAAAAAAAACAGTTATGAAGAAATTATTTTTATCAACATTTGCCCTTTTTGGGTTTGTGCTAACTTTCAACGCCCAAAACATTGCCGATAACGCTATTGGTTTGCGTATTGGCGATAACGATGGTTTTGGTGCCGAAATTTCGTACCAACGAGCCTTGGGCGATAATAACCGATTAGAGGCCGATCTTGGCTGGCGAAGCGGTAAAAACCACGACGGTTTTAAAATTACGGGCTTGTACCAATGGGTGTTTCCGCTTGAGGGCGACTTTAATTGGTACGTTGGCGCCGGTGGCGGTATTGCTTCGTATAGTTGGGATTATGTGTCGGAAGGCGTTAAAATGGACGACAGCGAAACCTCTATTTTTGTTGGGGGCGATATTGGTATTGAGTACAGTTTCGATTTCCCGTTGCAACTGTCGTTGGATTTAAGGCCCGAAATAGGTTTTGGCGATTATAACGACGACTTGGATTTTGATATTGCCTTGGGCATTCGGTATCAGTTTTAATACTGTTTGCAATAATAAAAAGAGGCTGTCTAAAAAGTAGTTTTATTGTCATTTCGAGCGAAGTCGAGAAATATTATTATATTGAAAATAAGTAATTTATAGTTTTTGGATTCTTCACTTCGTTCAGAATGACAATCTTTTTAGACAGCCTCTTTTATTAAAACTATTTTTTGAATTCCGCTAAAGTTTCGTTGTATATAGCTTCGTATTGCGGCACTATTTTATGCAAGTCGAATTTTAGGGCTTGCGCTCGGGCATTCGCCTTGAATGTTTTTAATCGCTTGGGGTTGTTTAAAATGTAAAGGGCATTTTTGGTCATGGCATCGACATCGCCAACGGGACTTAAAAATCCGGAATACCCATCGATGTTCACTTCCGGTAATCCACCCGCATTTGTTGAAATTACGGGAACGCCTGATGCCATGGCCTCCAACGCCGCCAAGCCAAAACTTTCGGTTTCGGACGGTAATAGGAACAAATCGCTAAAGCAAAGTATTTTGTCTATTTCATTACTTTTTCCAAAGAAAATAACCTTATCCAAAATGCCCAATTGCTGGCAGCGTATTTCTATTTGCTCCCTGTCGGGACCTTCACCTACAAACATTAATTTTGCGGGTATTTCTTTTTGAATGTTGTAGAAAACCGAAATAACGTCCTGCGCCCGTTTTACGGGGCGTAGGTTGCTTATATGGGTAATTATTTTTTCATCGTCTTTTGCCATAATGCCCCGCTGGCAATCGGTAAACGTGGTTTTATATTTATCTAAATCGATAAAATTATGTACCACGTTTATCTTGTTCTTAATGTTGAACAAACGCAGGGTATCGTCCTTTAAACTTTGTGAAACGGCCGTTACCGCATTCGACTTGTTTATGCTAAAGGTTACCGCAGGTTTATAAAACGGATGGCTTCCTACCAGCGTAATATCGGTGCCGTGTAAAGTGGTTACTATGGGTACGAAAATATGCTCTTCCAATAGCATTTTTTGCGCCATGTAGGCCGCATACGCATGGGGTATGGCATAGTGTACGTGCAGGATTTCAATACGGTGCAGTTTTACCATATCCACCAGTTTACTTGACAATGCCAACTCGTAAGGTTGATAGTGGAACAACGGATATTCGGGAACAATGACTTCGTGATAATGTACGTTATTGCTAATTAGCTCCAATCGTACAGGCTGGTTATACGTAATAAAATGAACCTCGTGGCCGCGCTTGGAAAGCTCCAGTCCCAACTCGGTTGCTACCACACCACTACCGCCAAAGGTAGGGTAACATACTATACCTATTCGCATTGTGTTTTAAAATTAATCAATAATCGACTCGCTAATTGCGGCCTGTATATTGGTTCGTATATTTTCTTTTAGCAAAATGTTGTTTTCGGCTTTTGGATAGGTTCTGTTGGCCATAAATACATAAACAATTTTGGTTTTGGGGTCGGCCCAGGTGTAGGTGCCCGTAAAACCGGAATGCCCAAAACTGTCCATGGATACGCAGCCGCAAGTTGGGCCTGCTGTACCCAATTGGGGCTTATCGAAACCTACGCCACGCCTTACGCCTTTATCCTTATAATAAGCTGTGTTGAATTTATCGATGGTTTCGGGTTTTAAATATTGTTTTCCACCATAAAAACCTTTTTGCAAGTACATTTGCATAATTTTAGCCACGTCGTTGGCATTGCTAAAAATTCCGGCATGGCCGCCTATGCCGTCCTGCATGGCCGCTCCCATATCGTGTACATAGCCATGCACTTCTTGGTAGCGGTAATAATCGTCAATTTCGGTTGGCACTATTTTTTTGTTGCTTATTTTATGGTAGGGGTTGTACATGGTATAGTTGGCGCCCAAGGATTCGTAAAAATGGCTTTGTGCCAATTGCTCCAAAGTACGGTCGTAATAATACTCGATATATTTTTTCAATATATAATAGGGGAAATCGCTATAACGGTACCGAAGTGTTTTTAGTAAATCGGAATCTTTAATAATTTTTTGAATGGTATCGGGGTAATCGGAGCGTAAATATAAATTTTTTGCCACTTCAACATTATATAAATCGCTACGCACTTTTTTATAATAGGTGCTACTTGGGCGCTTTGTAACCGAATCCAGGGTTTTAAAATAAAATGGTTCCCAAGGGCGTAATTGCGCATAGTGCGAGAGCATGGACTTTACAGTAATATTAGCCTTGTTGGAGCCTTTGTATTCGGGCAATAGTTCGGATAATTTACTGTTTAGCGACAAAATGCCTTGTTCTTCCAACTCCATAACCAAGGGCAGCGTGGCCAATATTTTGGTTAGGGAAGCCACATCGTAAATATCGTCGAAACCTACGGCTTCTTTTCCGCCGTAAGTGTGCTTTCCAAAATTTTTGTTATAAACCACCTTACCGTGCCTGGCAACGAGTACTTGTATTCCGGGCGTCATCTTGCCTTTTATGGCAACTTTGGCAATAGAATCTATTTTTTTTAGCTTTTCGGAATCCAGCCCCACACGCTCCGGTACGGTATAGCCCAAACGTTTAATGGCGCTTAAATCGACACCGTAGCCTGCTTTAAAATAATTGCCCACGGAAACGGGTAAAACACCTTTTGCATGTAATGCACCGAAGATAATTTGTGCCGATTTTTCCTGTGCCACCTCACTATTTTGGTAGCTTACCACAATGGCTTCTATGTTTTTTATCGACGTTAAGTTTGAAAGGGCATAAGGCTTTACAAACACATCGAGCACAACGGTATGCGATTGGGCTATTTGCTCCACCCAAGCCAATTCTTCTGTTGTAAACTCGTGTGCTTTCCAAGGATTGGCGTTCGAGCGGTGCAACCCGATTACTACTGTGTTGTAATCTTGCAGTCGAGCCGTTATTTCATCAAAATTACTGCCTGTTACTTGGTGTATTTTTGTGTATTTTTTTAGTGCTTTGAAGAAAGCCGTTCCATTATCGTCGCCCAAGCCCACATAGGCCATTTTTTTGGTTTCCAAATGGGTAAACGGTATAAGGTTGTTTTGGTTTTTTACCACGGTAATGGCATTTTCGAACAATTCTTCGTATAAAATATCGTCTTTTAGCCTATTTAAATCGTTAACTAAATTTTTAATTTCTATGGGTTTGTATTGTTGGAGGCCCACTTTGTATTTTGCCATTAAAATTTTTTTTACCGAGTGCGCCAACCGGGCTTCGGTTATATCGCCCTTGTTGTAGGCTTCGGTTATTTTGGTTATGCCCGAGGGTACGTCCTCGGACATGAGCATAACATCGTTTCCGGCAAGAAAGGCCGCCAAGTCGATATCGCCCGACTCGCTAAAGGTCGACACGCCTTTCATGGATAGGGCATCGGTAAAAATAAGACCTTCAAATTCCAAGTTTCCTTTTAATAAATTGGTTATAATACGTTCGGACAATGACGATGGATAGCCTTCCCTTGGCTCTAAGCTCGGGACGCTTAAATGTGCCACCATAACGCTGGAAAGCCCTTCTTTTATTAATGTTTTGTAAGGATAGAGTTCTATGGAATCAATCCGTTTTTCGTCAAATGTAATTAAGGGCAGTTTTTTATGCGAATCGTCGCTGGTATCGCCATGGCCGGGAAAATGCTTGGCATTGGCCAAAACGCCGGCACTTTGCATGCCGTTCATAAAGGCCAAGGCTTTTTGGGTAACGTTTTCCTTGTCCTCACCAAAGGAGCGATTGCCTATTATAGGATTTTTTGGGTTGGTGTTAATATCGGCAACCGGGGCAAAATTAAAATGAACGCCCAGGCGCTTGCAATGCTCGCCTATTTGCCTTCCGGTTTGTTCGACTAATTTATTGTCCTTGATAGCGCCCAAGGTCATGTTCCAAGGAAAAGCATAGGTGGAATCCAAACGCATGCTCAAGCCCCATTCGGCATCCATACCAATTAACAAGGGAGTTTTGGACAAAGCCTGTAACTCGTTGTTTAATTTTGCTTGCCGCACGGGCCCTCCCAGGGAATAGATTAAACCTCCTATATAATAATCCTTTATAAGTTTAACAATACCGTCCTTTTTGGTTTTGTCCTGGTTGGACATCACTTGTACCATGTACAGTTGCCCGATTTTTTCGGGTAGGGCCATGGTGCTGTAAATGCTATCGACCCATTTTGTTTGGGCATCGGCATCATTGGTTATTAGAGGGTTTTTGTTTTGGGAAAAAACAAATAAAGGGATACAAAAAACAAATGCTTTTAATAATGTAAAGCGCATAAAACCGTGTTTAGCTAAAATGTTAAAAATTGAAAAACAAAAATTATTCAACAGTAGTGCCAAAATAACGCTTTTAAAACGAAGCTCACAAGGTTTTTAAGATAGAATGATAACAAGGTTTTGAACAATGAAATCGGTTCTATAAAAAATAAATTTATCAAGGTTTGTTACAACTTTGCTTTTGAAGATATTTACTAAACACCAAGTAAAGTATCCCACAAGTTAACCATGCCGGCAAGGTTACAAATGATAGAAAAACATTAAATTGAACCGAAATAAAATA
>JBKEDS010000040.1:0-23503 GCA_047975545.1 Flavobacteriaceae bacterium
CATCGAGCGCGTTAATTTCAAAAAGGTCTATGGTTGGTTTTATTTTATGGGCCACTTGGTAGGTTGTGCCGTAATCGTTTTTTGAAACGGCTTTTTCTATTATTTTAATATCCTCGGGGATTTCGTTTAAAAACACCACGACCAGCTCCTTGATAAAACCTTCGTCGTTATCGGCAAGCTCCTTTATTTTATTCAATCTATAATACTTGCCCATGTTTTTTTTGAAATTTATGTTTTTTTTTGAAAAGCGATTGATTAATACCATTTCTGCCTTAAAATTACCCATTAAAATTTGCTCTTTTTTGTTTAAGCGAAAAATAAAACTTAATCGTAGCTTAGGCTATGCTTGCGTTTTCTTTTTCGCTTAAACAAAAAATAGCTGTGTTTTTTCTGGGTAATTTTAAAACAAAACTGGTATAACAATTTTGTACCCTGAGTCTGTCGAAGGGAACGATTAACGAAATTAAACTTTCGGTTTTTATTTAACCGTTATTGAAAATATTTCGGTTTTGCCTATAAAACCTTTTAGTTTATCGTTCGCTTCAACTTTGCCCACACCCTGCGGCGTGCCTGTAAAGATAATATCTCCAATCTTTAATGTGAAATATTTTGAAACAAATTCGATAATTTCATCAATTTTATATAACATTAGGCTTGTATTGCCTTTTTGCACAATATTTTCGTTTTTTAATAATGAAAATTCAATGGCATTAACATCCTCGATTTCCGAAATGGGCAACCAATGGCCTATTACCGCCGAACCGTCGAAGGCTTTTGCTTTTTCCCACGGCAGGCCTTTTGCCTTTAGTTTATTTTGAAGGTCGCGTGCCGTAAAATCGATACCCAAGCCTATTTCGTTATAATATTTATGGGCAAATTTTTTGTCGATATGCTTGCCTATGCGATTTATTTTTACCAAAATTTCGACTTCGTGGTGTACATCGTTGGAAAAATCGGGAATAAAAAACGGCTGCTTTTTTAATAATATGGCCGTGTCGGGCTTTAGGAATACAACGGGTTCGTCGGGCTTTTCGTTTTCCAGTTCGGCTATATGCTCGGCGTAATTTCGTCCTATACAGATTATTTTCATGGTGCGGGTTGCGGGTGTTCGGGTGTTCGGGTTGCGGGTGTGCGGGTATTTGGGTTTAGGGATTCAAGCCTTTACACTTCATAACTCATAACCTCATACCCCATAACTTCATAACTCATAACCTCACAACTTATCAACTTCCAAAGCCCCTTAATTTTATGGCTGTTAGTACTTTTTTGGTGTACAGCGGAAAATCGGCATTAAGTATCCAACCAAAGTAGCCGGGGTCGGACTGTAAAATATCTTCTACTTTTTGCCCTTTGTATTTTCCGAAGGAAAAGCATTCTTCGCCTTCTTTGTTAAAGACTATAAATCCGGCAAAATCGGCAAATTGTTTTCTGGAACTAAACTCGGCCAAAAACTTGATGTCGTTTTCAATTTCGCCATATTTTTCAACTTGCGCTTTAAGCACTTCGAAGGTGGCCTTGGTATCGGCTTCGGCACTATGGGCATCGTCCAGGGTTTTATTGCAATAAAACTTGTAAGCCGCACTTAGGGTGCGTTGTTCCATTTTGTGGAAAATGGTTTGTACATCGACGGCCAATCTGTTTTTCATATCGAAATCTATTTCGGCGCGCAGGAGTTCCTCGGCCAAAAGCGGAATATCGAACCGATTGGAGTTAAAGCCCCCGAGGTCGGAGTCCTTAATCATGTTGTAAACATCTTTAGCTATTTCCTTGAATGTGGGCTTATCGACCACATCGGTATCGGAAATACCATGGATGGCCGTTACTTCCTTGGGGATTTTTATTGTTGGGTTTACCAGCCATGTTTTGCTTTCTTCCTTTCCGTTTGGAAATATTTTTAGGATGGAAATTTCCACAACCCTATCGGTAGTTATGTTAACGCCCGTAGTTTCCAGATCGAAAAAGCAAATGGGTTTGGTTAGGTTTAAATTCATTTTTAATATTTATATTTTAGAAAAGGATTTAATGGTTTGGTAGAAATTTTCTTTTTCTTTATCCCAGTTTTTTAATCGTAACGAAACCTCATCAACAGACATATAATAATCACTTACATAAAATTCGCCATTAGGGCGTAAAATTATATTTTTGAAATTATCCGTTTTATCTGCAAAAATCTTTCCCAAAACAAAGCCATAATCCTTGTACCATTTTATTTTTTTATACGCCTCGGGATGCCCCATATTAACTCCAAAAAAATGCAGAACCTCTACGTTTTTTTTTCTTTTGTATGACTTAACGCATCTTTTATTTATTAAAAAAAAGTCCTTGTGATTGAGTATGTGTTTATGCCTCGCTATTTCCCCAGATTTACTTGCGTCTACTTTTAAACCAGAATACATATGGGTCAGTTTTATACTATGTTTTACTTCTTGCCCTAAACTATCATAAAAAATCGTACGGCTTCTTTTAGGGTAATCATTTATTGATTTTAATGTATCCAAATAATGGATAACCAAAGTTTTCGAAGTATCTATTTGGTGTCTTTTGCTAAAAAGTTTTAATATTTGTTCCTTTTTTGGAGATTCTATTTTTCCAAAAAAGTAATTATATCTAAGTTTTTCAATAATTAAAGTATCTGTAGAAAACCTAAAACCAGAATAGAGTGGCGATTTTTCTTTTTTATAAAAATTGTATTTTGAAATCGGCCTGTTGTTTTCATCAACACGTAAAGTATCCATTTGAGCAAAAACAGAGAAAACCTTAAAACAAGCAAACAACGTTATTAAAACTTTTATTTTCATTTTATATAGCAAATATTTTCTTCTACCAGTGATTATTGAGCCAATTCGAAAAAAAATTGCAACAACCATCGTTATACTGAGTTTCTTTACTCAAGGCCACAGTTTTTTACACTTCCCTATTTACATCCCAAGCCTCAAGATAATCCTTTACGGCTTTTACGAACATACCGCCAAGGGCGCCATTTACCACACGGTGGTCGTAGGAGTGGGCTAAAATCATTTTATGGCGGATGCCTATAAAGTCGCCTTCGGGGGTTTCAATTACGGCCGGCATTTTCCGGATAGCGCCCAAGGCCAAAATGCCTACTTGCGGCTGGTTGATTATGGGCGTACCCGTAATGCTGCCAAAACTGCCCACGTTGGTAACGGTATAGGTGCCGTCCTTTATATCGTCGGGCTTTAATTGGTTTGTCCTTGCACGGTTTGCCAAATCGTTCACCTTTTTGGTCATGCCCACCAGATTAAGTTGGTCGGCATTTTTAATAACGGGTACGATTAAATTGCCGTCGGGCAGGGCTGCCGCCATACCAAGGTTAATGTTTTTCTTTTTTATAATGGTATCGCCCTGTACCGAAATGTTCATCATGGGGTAATCGCGAAGTGCCTTGGCTATAACTTCCATAAAAATGGGCGTAAAGGTTAGGGGTTCGCCTTCCCGCTTGGCAAAGGCATTTTTCACCTTGTTGCGCCAGTTCCAAATATTGGTAACATCGGCCTCGATAAAACTTTGTACATGAACCGAGGTTTGCACGGAATCGGTCATGTGCTGCGAAATGAGCTTGCCCATGCGGGACATTTCAACAATTTCGTCTTCGCCATTGGCTACAATTGGGGCAATGGTTTCTTGTGTTTTTTGGACAATAGCAATCTGGGGAACTTGAACAACAGACTTTGTATCACTTGTTTTTTCTTGGGGTTTTCCGGTTATGGCTCCTCTGTTTTCAATATAATTTAGAATATCGGTTTTGGTAACACGGCCGTCTTTTCCCGTTCCCGAAATGGCATCTAATTCCTGTTGTGTTATGCCTTCTTTTTTTGCTATGTTTTTTACCAATGGGGAGTAAAATCGGTCGCCGCCCGAAATTACGGGGGCTATATTGTTTTGGGCTTGTATTAGGTTTTTTTCAACCTGAACTGCGGCCGTTGCGGCTTCTTTGTTTTCGGATAGCTCTTTATCGGTTTCAAAAGTATCGTCCGAAGCATTGGTTTCATCGCCTTCGGTTTCGATTATGGCTACCACTTGGCCTACTTTTACAATGTCGTTAACGTTAAAGCGTTTTTCAACCAAAACACCTTCAACATCGCAGGGCACTTCGCTATCGACCTTATCGGTGGCTATTTCCAGCACTGTTTCGTCGGCTTCAATGGTATCACCTACTTCCTTCAGCCAAGCGGTAATGGTTGCTTCGGCAACGCTTTCGCCCATTTTTGGTAGTTTAAGTTCAAATTTTGCCATGTTTTATGTCGTAGTAGCTTTTGGTTTACGGCTGCAAAATTACTTAAAAATCGTCAATTTTACTGTATTATTTCTAATTAAAAGTCCTAAAATTTAACAACTTCACCTCTTACAAAGCCGCTATCGCTGCCTAATATAAAGTTGGCGCTTGGTGGTAATATTTTATAGGTAATGGGTTTGTTTTGGGCGCCATTGTTTTCTAAAAATGCAATAATACTTTTATAGCTTAAAGTATTGGCATCCAGAATTACTTCGACATTTTCTTCGGTTACGGGGGTGTTTTGTTGTAATTGGATTGGTTTTTTCAAGGCGGTTTGCAAAGCCGAATTTTCTTTATCCGAAATAAAAACGTAGTGGCCAATGTTTTTGGGCTTTGGCTTTTGTTTTCGGCTAAAAAGGTAAAAGGTTTTAATTCCTGCCCAAATTACAAAATCGAAAACCATATTGGATTTGAGGTGTTTTTGGTAGAAGGTTTGAATACCGCCATAAAACCGCCGGGCGTAATGCTTGTCGTTTAATGCGCTTTCACCTTTAAAGTGGATTATCGTAGTTTGGCCGTAATAATAGTTGTTATAGCCGGCTTTTAGCGTTTTATATGAAAAATCGACATCTTCGCCGTACATAAAATAATCCTCGTCAAAACCTTTTACTTCTTGAAAAACCTGTCGTTTTAAAAACATGAACGCACCTACCAACACATCGACCGTTCCAACATCGTCGGGATTAAGGTGATTGGCGTGATACTCGTTCGGGTTGCCGCACATTTTTTTTAGGGCAACGCGCACATAGGGAATATTTAGCTTGCTTTCGGGCAGGAATTGTCCGCCACCGTTTATAAACTTGCAGCCCACGATACCCAGTTTTTCTTTATCGGCCGCAAATTGGAACATTTTTTCAAACGTATCCTCGGCCACAACGGTATCGGGGTTTAATATACATAGGTATTCGCCATTGGCTTTTGCTACGCCTATGTTGTTTCCCTTGGAAAATCCGTAGTTTTCCTTGTTTTCAATAAGCACAACCTCAGGGAACAGTGTTTTTACCATTTGGCAACTATCATCGGTCGAGTGGTTGTCCACCACAATAATTTCCGATTCAATATTGGACGTAGCCGCCCGGACACTTTTTAAGCAAAGCTCCAAAAAGTACCTGACGTTATAACTTAAAACGATAACGGAAAGTTTCACCAAACTAAAATGTTAATTAAAATATTAGCTGTTAGATGAAATAATGCGGTTAAAGTTTTTCTTTATTAAATGTTTTCCCCAGTTCATATTTTGGTTTGTTTAGTTAGTTTGTTTTTAAATTTTTAACGAATTTTCAAAAGGCACCCGGTTTACAATGCTTCGGCTTAGGGTAACCTCATCGGCATATTCCAACTCGTCGCCCACCGAAATACCTCTTGCAATGGTGGATGTATAAACATTAAAACCTTGTATTTGTTTATATATATAGAAATTGGTGGTATCGCCTTCCATAGTAGAACTTAACGCAAAAACAAGCTCCTTTATTGTACCCGATTTTACTTTATTAACCAATGTTTCTATATTTAAATCGTGTGGCCCGATACCATCGATAGGCGAAATTTTACCGCCCAACACATGGTACAAACCTTTAAACGAGCTTGTGTTTTCTATGGCCATAACGTCGCGAATGTCCTCCACCACGCACAGTACGGTTTTGTCCCTGTTGGGGCTTGTGCAAATTTCGCACACCTCCAAATCGCTTATATTGTGGCACGACTTACAGAATTTTACTTCGTGGCGCATATTAACCAAGGCTTGCGAAAGCGCAATAGTTTGTTCCTTTGGCTGCTTAAGCAAATGCAACACCAAACGCAAAGCGGTGCGTTTGCCTATGCCCGGCAGTTGCGACACTTCGTTAACGGCTCGTTCCAACAATTTAGACGAAAATTCCATGGCTGCGAATTTAACATTTTAAAAGCAAATAAAAAGGAATACGGCAAAAAGAATAATTGAGCATATTTTTTTTTGAACTTGAAGTATGGACTGTATTGTATTTACAATTGCGAACAATAAAACCCACTATAAAAATTAGTTCCCAAAAAAGAACGATTACCCGCAACGGTTGCAAACTTATTTGTATTTTGGCTTTTGAAAAACAAAATTCATGTCGGCAACACAAATCCTACTACTTATTGCGGCCTATTTCGGGGTTTTAATCCTGATATCGTACTTTACCGGAAAAGAAGATTCCAACGACGCCTTTTTTAAGGCCAACAAATCGGCACCTTGGTATTTGGTTGCTTTTGGCATGATTGGCGCTTCCCTTTCGGGGGTTACTTTTATTTCGGTTCCGGGATGGGTGGGCGAATCGCAATTTAGTTACTTTCAAGTTATTCTGGGCTATTTGGTTGGGTACTTTGTTGTGGCCTACATCCTTATGCCCATATATTATAATCTGGGGGTAACTTCAATTTATCAATATTTAAAAGGGCGCTTTGGCAATGTAAGCCACAAAACAGGGGCTTTTTTTTTCCTTTTGTCCAGAATATTGGGGGCATCGTTCAGGCTTTTTTTGGTGGCTATCGTACTTCAACAATTTGTATTCGATGCTTGGGGCGTGCCTTTTGAAATTACGGTTATTATTTCAATTCTTCTTATTTGGATATACACAAATAAGGGTGGTATAAAAACCATTATTTTTACCGATACGCTGCAAACTGTTTTTATGCTATCGGCCGTTTGTTTGTCCATTTATTTTTTAACAACAAATTTGGGCTGGAGTGTTGGCGATTTTTTGGCTTCGGAAGAAATTAAACATTACAACAAGGCTTTTTTTACGGAGGATATTCTTGCCAAAAACCACTTTGTTAAATCCTTTTTCGGGGGTATGTTTATAACCATTTGCATGACGGGCCTTGACCAAGATATGATGCAAAAAAACCTGACCTGCAAATCGCTGAAAGATGCAAAAAAAAACATGGTTTGGTTTAGTTTGGTTTTAACGGTAGTGGCTACTCTTTTTCTTTATCTGGGAGCGCTGCTCTACATTTACGCCAACAAAAATGGCATTGGAATCCCTACCATGGACGGCCAACCCAGTACCGACTTACTTTTTCCCGAAATTGCCCTTAATGGCGGTTTAAGCCGTATTCTATCGGCTACCTTTATGCTGGGGTTAATTGCCGCCGCGTACAGTAGTGCCGATAGCGCCCTTACATCGCTTACCACCTCCTATTGTATTGATTTTACCGATATTGAAAAGCACCCCAAACACCAACAAAAACGCCTTAGAAAAAAAGTACATATAATTATGAGCGTTATATTGGTTATAGTTATTATACTTTTTAAACATATTTTAAACCGAAATATAATTGACAGTCTGCTTACCGTTGCCGGTTACACTTACGGCCCGCTATTGGGCTTGTTTGCGTTTGGTATTTTTACAAAACACAAAATAAAGGACCGCTACGTGTGGATTGTTTGCGTAACATCGGTTATTTTAATAACTATTTTGGGCAATATTCCAGCTAAAATGCTGGGGGGCTACCAAGTGGGGTATGAACTATTGCCCTTAAATGGGCTATTAACTTTTATAGGCCTTTTATTGATTCGGGAAAAACACCCTGTTCCTAATACTGATTAGTAGAAAGCAGTACCAAGGTGCAGGCAACTTCAAAATCGATAGCATTGGTTTTTAAAACAGCGTAAAATTCGGGGTTTTCGGTACCGGGATTAAAAATTACCCGCTTAGGCCGTAGGGATATTATATAGCTGTAATACTGTTTTTGGTTTTTGGGATTTAAATACAGGGTAACGGTATTTACATTTTTATAAAGCAATAATTCGTTACTAACCTCAACATTTAAAACCCTGCCTTCCTTTAATCCAAAAGCCAATGTTTCGTGGTTATGGGCAACCAATTTTTGTATGGCAAGGTTGGAATATTTTGATGGATTTAACGAAGCCCCAAGAACCAATGTTTTTTTGCTCATTATTTTGTTTTATTTTTGTTGAAGCCTATTCGGTTATTTTTATTTCACCGTTCAGTTCTAGTATTTTTTCTATAAAGGATTCGTTTGTTTTGGGGCTAATATAAATTTCGTTGTATTGGTCGTATTTTATAATTAATCCTTTCCTTGATGTTGCCGGCCTAAACCCAACCCAAAGCGTTTTTCCTTTTACGATTTCTGTTATGCGCCCCGCATTAATCTTCCCCCTAAAAGGCCCGCTTCTATAAATAAGCCCATCTTTTTGGGTTAGCTCGTAATTTGTCCCGAAATACAGCCAAAAAATAAAGCCTATAACACATAAAACAACGAGCAAGCCCCAATAGTCAAGCACTCCTCCCTTTATTATTTTCAGAAAAACCCCTACAAGAAGAAATGTATTAAACCATAGCATTACCGCACTAAACAACATATCTTTTTTACTGCTAAATTTCATATTTAAAATGTATTGTTTTACCCTTAAAACCCATCGCAACCCACTACCACCGCATTACTACGCTACCCCAAGTAAAGCCACTACCAAAGGCGGCTAAAACAACAACATCGCCCGTTTTAATTTTACCTTCTTCCCAGGCTTCGGTTAGGGCTATGGGTATGGATGCTGCCGTGGTATTGCCGTATTTTTGGATGTTGTTAAACACTTGGTTATCGCCCAACTTAAACTTTTTTTGAATAAATTGGGCAATACGTAAATTGGCCTGGTGCGGAATAAGCATGTTTATATCTTCGGTCTTTAAATTATTTTTAAGCAAGCCTTCCATAATAACCTCGCTAAAGCGCACTACGGCGTTTTTAAACACGAATTGGCCATTCATGTACGGAAAATAACTTTCGTCGTTGGGGTCGTTATCGGCTAAAATATCGTTTACCCAACGTTTTCCCATACCCGGCGCTACAAGCACCAGTTCTTCGGCATGCTCGCCTTCGGAATGCAAATGCGTAGACAAAATGCCTTTATTTGTGTTTTCTTCCTGTGTTAGTATTGCAGCCCCTGCCCCATCGCCAAAAATTACCGAAACGCCTCGGCCGCGGGTGGTTTTGTCTAACCCGTGCGAATGCAGTTCGCTACCTATTACCAAAACGGTTTTGTACATGCCCGTTTTTATAAAATTATCGGCTACCGAAAGGGCGTAAACAAAGCCCGAGCATTGATTGCGCACATCCAAAGCCCCAACGGTTTTTATGCCCAAAGCGTGCTGTACCTGCACGCCCGGCCCCGGAAAATACATATCGGGGCTTAGGGTAGCAAACACGATAAAATCAATATCGTTTTTATCTATCCCCGCACGTTCAATGGCTTGTCTTGCCGCTTTTACGCCCATTGTGGCCGTGGTATCGCCCGAGCCTGTTTTTACCCAACGGCGCTCTTTAATTCCGGTGCGCTCCTGTATCCACGCATCGTTGGTATCCATTAATTTGGACAAGTCGTGGTTGGTTACCACATTATCGGGTACATATTTGCCCAAGCCTATTATTTTGGAATTGTACATGTTTCTTCAATTTAATTTTAGACAAGGTACAACAACCTGATTAATTATCAAATTGATGTTGGAAAATAGACGAGCTTTACTGTTTAAGTTATAGTTAAATACTGCTTCACCTACACCTCTTTCAACTTATAACCTCATAAACTTCATACCCTTATAAACTTAAAAAAAATGCCAGTTTGTCATATTTTAACTCTTGGTATTTTTTTTGTCATTACCTGCCTTGTAAAACATAAACACCATAAAATTGATATATTATGACACAAGGAAAAATTAATGTTTCGGTGGAAAACATCTTCCCCCTCATTAAAAAATTCTTATACAGCGACCACGAAATATTTTTGCGCGAGCTTATTAGCAACGCCACGGATGCTACTTTAAAATTGAAACATTTAAGCAGTATTGGCGAATCGAAAGCCGAATACGGCCAGCCAAAAATCGAAGTAAAAATAGATAAGGAAGGCAAAAAACTACATATTATAGACCAAGGTTTGGGCATGACGGCCGAAGAGGTTGAAAAATACATTAACCAAGTAGCCTTTTCGGGAGCCGAGGAGTTTTTGGACAAATACAAGGATTCGGCCAAGGACACCGGTATTATAGGCCATTTCGGTCTTGGGTTTTACTCTGCTTTTATGGTAGCTAACACGGTTGAAATTATTACCAAATCGCACACCAATGCGCCCGCTTCGCACTGGACTTGCGACGGTTCGCCCAATTTTACCTTAGAAGAAGCCGATAAAACCGATAGGGGTACCGAGATTATCCTTCATATAACCGACGATTCCACCGAGTTTTTGGAAGAAGGCCGCATTAGGGAGCTATTGCTAAAATACAACAAGTTTATGCCCGTGCCCATAAAATTTGGAACAAAGGAAATAAACGACCCCGATTTTACCCCAAAAACCACTACGGACAAAGATGGCAAGGAAACCACCGAACCGCACAAAAAAATTACGGTCGACAACATTATTAACAACCCCAATCCCGCTTGGACCAAGCAACCAACCGATTTAACCAACGAGGATTACAGCTCGTTTTACCGCGAGCTTTACCCCATGCAGTTCGAGGAGCCCTTGTTCCACATCCATTTAAACGTAGACTATCCGTTTAACCTAACCGGAATTTTGTATTTCCCTAAAATGACGGGCGATTTAAACCTACAAAAGGACCGCATACAACTGTACCAAAACCAAGTATTTGTTACCGATAACGTCGAGGGCATCGTACCCGAATTTTTAACCATGCTACGCGGGGTTATCGATTCGCCCGATATTCCGCTTAACGTGTCGCGCAGCTATTTGCAAGCCGATGGCGCCGTAAAAAAAATAGCCTCGTACATTACCCGTAAAGTGGCCGATAAGTTAAAATCGCTGTTTAACAACAACCGTGAGGATTTCGAACAAAAATGGAACGACATTAAAATTGTTATCGAGTACGGTATGCTTTCCGAAGAAAAATTCTTCGAAAAAGCAAACGATTTTGCACTTTATCCAACCGTAGACGGTGCCTATTTTACCTACGACGAACTTTTAAACAAAATTAAGGACGCCCAAACCGATAAGGACGGCAAAACGGTAATCCTGTACGCTTCCAACAAAGATGCCCAGCACAGCTATATTGAAGCCGCCAAGGCCAAGGGCTACGAAGTGCTATTATTGGATTCGCCCATTGTGTCGCACCTGATACAAAAATTGGAAAGCACCAAGGAAAACATAGCGTTTGCCCGTGTCGATGGCGACCATATCGATAATTTAATAAAGAAGGACGACACCGTAATTTCAAAATTAAACGACGAGCAAAAGAAAACCCTCGAAGCGGTTTTAAAAGAAAACATCCCAGCGGAAAAATTCATGGTGCAATTGGAGGCTATGGACAGCAACGCCTCGCCCTTTATTATTACGCAGCCCGAATTTATGCGCCGTATGAAGGAAATGCAAGCTACCGGCGGTGGCGGTATGTTTATGGGCAATATGCCCGAAATGTACAACTTGGTAGTTAACACCAACCATGATTTGGTGGGCGAAATTTTAAACACCAAAACCAAGGACAAACAACAACGCCTAATAAACCAAAGTTTGGATTTAGCCTGCCTATCGCAAGGCTTGCTAAAAGGCGAAGCCCTTACAAACTTTATTAAGCGTAGTTACGACATGATAAAGTAAGTTTGGAGTTATGAGTTGTGGGGTTATGCTCCTCGACAACTAAACACAAAAACCACTTCGCATTTTTACGGAGTGGTTTTTTGTTTAGTTTCAACCTTCAAAAAAAAACTCAAAAACAACTGTAACAAAACCGCTATATCCACTACCAATACAACAACTAAACCACTAAATTGAACAAAGAGCAAGAACATAGCTTTGTAGCATTGCTGGAACAGCACCAAAACATTGTCCATAAGGTGTGCCGCCTGTATACCAATAATTACGATGCCCACAACGATTTATTCCAGGAAATAACCATACAACTCTGGAAAGCCTACCCCAAGTTTAGGGGCGAGGCCAAATTTAGCACCTGGATGTACCGCATTGCCCTAAATACCGCCATAACCCTGTACCGAAAATCGAAACGCACCATAAGCACCCAAGATTTTAGCGGTGTGGAATTTAAAATAAAAGCCGAAGATTACGACCACGTCCAAGAACAACAACTAAGCACGCTATACCAAGCCATACACCAATTAAACGACATAGACAAAGCCCTAATATTCCTGTACTTAGAAGACAAGGACTACGCCGAAATAAGCAACACATTAGGCATTAGCGAGGTAAATGCCCGAGTAAAAATGAACCGAATTAAAACCAAGCTAAAAACCATTTTAAACCCTTAACATTATGGACGAACTACAACTATTAAAAAAAGATTGGAACCGCCCGACCGCCCATAAAAAACTATCGGCAGCCGATATTTACCCCATGCTGCACAAAAAATCGTCGTCAATAGTAAAAACCCTGTTTTACATAAGCATAGCCGAGCTCGTGTTTTGGATTTTGGTAAACACAGTCCCCTATTTCGCCTCCGAATCCTACCGAAAACAACTAAATGCCATTTACACCAACGACACCCTGCTAAACGCACTAACCGCCGTAAGCACGGGCATTATCCTGCTGTTTATATACCTATTGTACAAATCGCACAAAGCCATATCGGTAACCGACAGCACCAAAACCCTTATGGAAAACATTTTAAAAACCCGAAAAATAATAAAGTACTACGTACTGTACAACCTAATAACCATAAGCGCCTCCCTACTCTTGGGCGTATATTACGCCTTTACCCAAGACCCCGTGGTATCGCAACAATTCAAGCAATTAAACGGCATGCAACTTACCATAACCATGCTGGTAACGCTCCTGTTTACCGCTATATTCGTAATAGCCTTTTGGCTATTTTACAAACTCATTTACGGCATTTTAATAAAGCGCCTAAACAAAAACTACAACGAACTAAAAAAAACCGAAATATAACACCAAATAAAGTATAATTTGGGCGTTACCCTCCGGCAAGCTCCGGGTCGGGCTTTCCGCTATATCTTTTATAGGCCGAACTTGTTTTCGGCATCCCTTAAAAACAAGGTGCCGCCCCATGTAAAAGCTTTATTTGCGCGTGCGTTCCCTCGGCATATAAAAGGATGCCGCTGCAATCCCTAACGCACAACTAAGGTCGGTACAACAATCCGTTTTAAGGAAAAAACCTTTAACTTTACCCCGTTAAACCCATAAACCAAAAACCCTATTTACGCAATATTAGACATAGAAACCACCGGAGGCCAGTACAACCAAGAAGGCATTACCGAAATAGCCATTTACAAGTTCGACGGCCACAACGTAGTCGACCAGTTTATTAGTTTGGTAAACCCGGAGCGCGAAATACAACCCTTTGTGGTAAACCTAACGGGCATAAACAACAACATGTTGCGCAACGCCCCAAAATTTTATGAAGTAGCCAAACGCATTATCGAAATTACCGAAAACTGTATTTTGGTTGCCCACAATGCCAGTTTCGACTACCGCATACTGGCCACCGAATTTAGGCGTTTGGGGTACGAATATATCCGCCCATCGCTATGCACCGTAGAGCTGGCAAAAGACTTAATTCCCGGACAAGCCTCGTACAGCTTGGGCAAATTGGTACGGGCATTGGGCATCCCCGTATCCGACAGGCATCGGGCAAGTGGCGATGCTTTGGCAACGGTAAAATTGTTTAAACTGTTATTGGATAAGGATACCGACAAAACAATTATCCAACAATCCATAAAACTTAACCCCAAGCACCAATTAGAGCCAAGGCATCTTGACATTTTGGACGAACTGCCATCCATAACGGGCGTGTATTACATCCATAACGCCAATGGCGATATTATTTACATCGGAAAAAGCAACAATATAAAAAAGCGGGTTAACCAGCATTTTACCAATACCAACCCAAAATCGAAAAAAATACAGGCACAAGTCCATTCGGTCACCTACGAGGCCACGGGCAGCGAACTGGTAGCCCTTTTAAAGGAAAGCGAAGAAATAAAACGCTTAAAACCAAAATTTAACCGTGCCCTAAAACGCACCCTGTTCACCCACGCCCTATACAGTTTTATTGACGACAACAATTATATAAACCTAAAATTAGAAGTTGCCGATGTCCACAAAAAGCCCATTACCACTTTTAGCAATAAACAAAGCGGCAAGGCCTTTTTAAACACCGTAATAAACGATTATAATCTGTGCCAAAAACTAACGGGACTATACAACACCAAAACCAGTTGCTTTAACTACGACATTAAAACCTGCAACGGCGCCTGCATACAAAAAGAACCCGCCGAAAGTTATAACAAACGGGTACAGCAAGCCATAAGCAAATACAGCTACGCCAACAAAAACATGGTTATTATCGATAAAGGACGGGATATAGACGAACATAGTGCCATACTTATAGAAAACGGCACGTTTAAAGGCATAGGGTATTTCAATTTAAACTACCAAATCAATACCATTGAGGTTTTAAAAACCATTATTACCCCAATGCAGAACAATAGGGACACGCAACACATTATCCAAAGCTATTTAAGGCGCAACAAACGCTTAAAAACGGTTGTGTTTAACAATATGGCTTAGCCACTTCAATACTTAAAACAATTTGGGCGTTACCCTCCGGCAAGCTCCGGGTCGGGCTTTCCGCTATATCTTTTATGCCGAACTTGTTTCGGCATCCCTTAAAAGTAAAGCACTCCCCTATGGAAAACCTTGTTTGCGCAATTCATTTCCAAGGCATAAAAGGATGCCGCTGCAATCCCTAACGCACCCTCCCGAAGGACAGCAATAATTTACAAAGCAGTATGGCCACCAATATTCACCTCCAAAAATAACACCATTTCTGCCTTAAAATTACCCATTAAAATTTGCTCTTTTTCGCCTATGCTTCAAAATAAAACTTAATCGTAGCTTAGGCTATGCTTGCGTTTTCTTTTTCGCTTAAACAAAAAATAGCTGTGTTTTTTCTGGGTAATTTTAAAACAAAACTGGTATAACCACATAATATTGGATAAAAATAAAATGGCTGTTGGAAATTCCAACAGCCATTTTTGGTTGCTATTAATAAAATTTGGTTAGTTTTTACTTTTTAGCCACTTTAAAGCTGGATATTTTATTGCCCGAACGTATTTTAACAATATAAAGCCCGGTGGCAAGGCTGCTCATGTCCAATTTATTGGCTACGCTGGTTCTTGTTACTACTTTGCCCAACATATCGAACACCAATACATCGAATTTATTGGCTACCGTAGACTCGATGTTTAGGTAATCGGTAACGGCATTGGGGTAAATGCTTAGCTCGTTGGCCGTAAAGGCTTGGTTTTTTGTACTTAGCGTAGTTAGATTCTTTATTTCCGCAATTTGAGCATCTGAGGCTTGAAAATCGTAAATTCTTAGACCATCTATTAGACCTCCAAATACTCCCCAAACTTCACCTGAGCTAGTCGGCTGGGAACCTACCAAAACAGGGCCAGGGGCCGTGTTAATTTCATGTACATGAGTTCCTGGTTCATTAGTGAATTTGTTGTCATTAACATAAAACACCACATCTTCTAACAAGCCTCCTGTTGGCATTGTCACAGCAACAAATGTCCATTCATCAGAATTTATCGAACCATTTGCGGGATTAGTTCCTCCCCACAAACCAGTTCCCGTATGTACAGAATTACTATGCTCTACTTCTACCCTTGGGCCATGGTATGAATAATATTTAAAAGTAAAACGTGCCCCATCCCCTACAGTTCCCATGCTAACTATTGTAGATGTTCTATTCCACTGTGCTTCTGGAATATAAATCCAACCCGCTATGGTGCGCGCATTATTACCCGTTATACCTTGCCAACCATCTGTACCCGTTGTAAAAGCATTTCCTACTGATGAGCAATCAAGAACCTGATTACCACTCATACCCGCCTCAACCGTTGAGGCTTTATACGTTGATGTTCCACTAAGAACCTGCAAATCGGCACTAGTTCCTAAAGTTCCGGAATTCGTAGTGTTGCCTTCAAAATAGTAATGAGCCAACGGACTATTTATATCCTGAGCACTCACACTTCCGCACACAAATACGGCCATAAAAGCCGTTTTAAAAAAAGTAGTTTTTAATTTCATAATAAAAATTGTTTATTTAGTTAATATTAGGTTTTATAACTAAGTAGGCTATTATGAAATTTGGGGCGGTTAATTTTTGGTTTTACTTTATGCCAAATCTATACAATGGCAAGTGTTTTTATAGTGGGTTTTTTATTCAAAAAAGGTGGGGTATTTGGTAAATGCTGGAAAAAATGGGGTTTTTTCTTGTTTTTGTTTTGTTATAGCACAAAAAAAGCGGGGCGTTTTTTACGCCCCGCTTAAACTAAATCTAAATTCAACTATTAACTATTTAATAGATGCTCTTTTTACATTTCAGATCCGTATACTTCAAACTCCGCCATGGCCATCCATATCACGTCCTTAAATGAGCCAAGAGCCGTAAACTTGATGTACTGGATTTCGTAAGCTGCATCGAGGGTAAAGGTTTGCGCCCCCAGTACGGCTGCGGAATCGAAGGTACCCATATCAATCCACGTTTCGTTATCCAAGCTGCCTTCTATGGTAAACTGGTTAAAGGTACTTGGTAGGTTTCCGTTATGGTTACGGTTGTATACCGCTACTTTGGTAACGGCCTTAACGCTTTGCATATTGGCAACAAACCAGTGCGGGAAGCCTGTTCCTGACGAAGACCAGTCGGTGTGCCAAAATGTAGCCGTATCGCCATCTAACACTTTTTCTGGTGTTTGAGAGCCATATATGGAATCATAGTCCTCAATCGTCCATGCTGAACGGTCAAGCAATACTTCTTCCCAAGGGGTTACCGTAAAGTATCGGGAAGCCGATTGCGCCCCCGTACTATTGGTTACATAAACCTCTATGGTTTGCTCCACGGCCGACATGCCCGATATGGTGGCCGTACCTTCCTCTTCATCGGAGTTAGCAACATAGGACGCAGACGTTCCACTGGCATTTGTATACACCACGTTAATACCTACATCTTCACCCGAGGGGTTTGTCCAGTTTACTATTACCCCCCCAAAGGTAGGCTCAAGACTAACGGTACTTATAACATATAGATAAGGTGGTTGGTTAGGTGTTACGGTTAAAACCGTGGCTTGGGATAAATTACCGTCCTTATCGCCCGCCGTTACCGTAAATTCGTAAGGAATTTGTGCTAAGCCTGAAATAGTTGCGGCATCGTTATGCTCACTAAATTTTTGGTGCTTGGCATTGCCATCGGCATCGGTATAGTCTACACGTACATAAACCACGTTATCGGCTTCGGGAAAATCCCAGTTAAATACAACTGCTCCATAGCTTGCCTCGGCCGTAATATTTGCGGGCGCATCAACCGAAACATTTTCGTCGTCGCTACATGATATTAACGCCATTAGTGCCGTTAACATCAAAACGTATTTGATTTTTAAATATTTTTCCATTTTTGTTTTTTATTATTTAACAGTATTGAAATACCCAAAATATAATTTAAAATATATGGGTATTTCAATTTTAAATTTTACCAGTTTGGGTTTTGCACCAAATTTGTATTTTTCTCTAATTCGTTAATACGTATTGGGAACAAATAATCGCGAGGGCTTTCGAACACCCTAACTTCGGCATCGGTTATGGTATAAAAATCGGCAGCAGCAGATTCTTGAATACTTAACCCTTCTGCATTTGTGTTAAAATAAGTATCGCCTTGTTTCCATCGCCTAACGTCCCATACCCTGTGACCTTCGTAACATAGTTCGATATTGCGTTCTTGTTGGATTATGGCACGCATTTCATCTTTAGTAAATGCCGTTTTTCCAACAAGTGCCCAAGATGCTAATACGCCCGGAATTTTAGAGCGCTCCCTTACCAAATCCAAATACTGGATTACCTCGACATGTCTTGCGGTGCCGTAGGCTTCGTTTAAGGCTTCGGCATAATTTAGGTACAATTCGGCCAAACGCACTAAAGGCCATGGATATCGTATTAAAGAGGTGTTAGACTGGGTTATTGTAGATTGTGGGTGTACCCCTTTTTTAACCAAGTATCCGGTAGGCGAATAGTTAGCCGAACCAGTGGTCCAACCATTGGCTTCGCCTTGCCTCATATACAATACTTGATTGATTTCATTAACTTCAAAAACACCTCTATCATAACCTACAACAGCATTAAACCTTGGTTCTCTATTGTGGTGCAGTACAGGAATACCATCAGCAGCTAATACTAATTTATTACCGGCATAGTAGGCATCGTAATTAGGGTCTACATCAATAGGCAAACCATTTTCGGTATAAAAGGTTTCCACCATACTTAAAGAGCACGCTTGGCCATTATATGCCAAACCGTCTACACGTGGCATACTGTGGCGTTGCCACCCGTAATAAGGCTCTGCTATTGAATAGCCCCAAATAACTTCGTTATTCCAAGGTTCTACCATAGAGTATCTGTAATTTAAAGTACCTTGTTCGGCTTCTGTTGCTCCTGTTATAGTAGACTCGAATAGGTCGTGCCCAACACCTAATGCCGTATCAATAGCATCTTTATTAGCGTTAGCAGCCAACACCCATTTGTTCTCGTCGTAAGAGGTACTAATCATTTGCTCTACACCATCGACATTTTTAAAATCGGCATAAAATTCGGCATTTCCATTAAACAAAGGGCTTGCCGCATACAATAACATTCTGGCTTTTACGGCCTTTGCAATAGATTTGTTTATACGACCAAGTTCTCTGGAAGAAGATACATTTGTTGGCAACAACGTTGTAGCCTCGTCAAACTTAGCAGCAATAAAATCGACACATTCGTCATAAGGTCTTCTTTCGGGATAAAATTCTTCACCTTCTGCATCAAGGGATATTTCACTATCTATTAAAGCAATGGGACCATATTGACGTAATAAAATGAAATGGTAATAGGCTATTAAAAAGGTAGCTTCACCTTTCATTCGCCTTACTTCTGCCGCGGTAAAATCGGGTGCTTTATCTATATTATTCAAGAAAATATAAGCTTGTCTTATCCCATCGTACATATCGATATCGCCTGAAGATGTCCAATAATCAAAAAATGGATCGGATGAGTTTAATTCGCCCTTCATCAAGCGTTTTGCATAATACCAGCTTCTGTCCCATGGTGTTACAATTTCATCGGTACCCCATAAGCCTATAGCATCGAACATATCGTTTTCACGCGGCATATACCCATAAACCGAATATAGAAAGTTTAGGGCGGCTCCTGGCGTTTTAAAAGCATCGTCTAAGGTCGTGATGTCTTCTGGAACAATATCCAGATAATCGCTACATGAATTTGACGTAAACAGGAACATACTGCCCATTGCGACAATTAGCGTCTTTTTTATTTTATATTTCAAGTTCATATTATTTCTTTTTTATAGTTTAATTTGAGCTCCTAAATTAACGGTTGTTTGTGGAGGATACCCCAAACCGTTTCCTGAGTTGGCACCACCAATTTCCGGATCCCACAATTTAAATTTAGAAAAGGTTACTAAATTTACACCATTTACATACAACCTAACATTTTTATTGTACTGGAAGCCTATTTCGGCATTTTTAAGCCTTAAAAAATCGCCATCGCGCAACCACCAAGACGAATTTTGTGTATTATTGGGGTTATCGTTTTCGGACAATCTTGGATAAAAAGCATAAAGGTTTTGGTTGTCCTCACTCCAATAATCGTTGGCAATTTCTTGAATTACGTTACGTTGGTACTGCGCAAAGGGCTGTAAATTCCTCATAAAGAACGATACCCTGGCAATACCCTGGAACAATACGCCAAAATCGAATTTTTTGTATTGTACGTTTACCCCAAAACCATAGGTAATTTCGGGAACGGACGGATGCCCCATAGGTACCCTATCGTTAGCATCAATTTGATTTTGCCCATCTATATCAACAGATGTGTTAACGTATTTTATATCACCCGGATAATACAAACTGGTAAAAGTTTGTCTGGCGCTGCCGTCTATTTCGGCTTGGTCTATAAACAAACGTTCGGCTTGCAACCCAAATAATTGATTTACAGGGCGACCTACTCGGGATAGGTATGGATACAATTGATTAGGTTCGTCTATTGCCAAAATTTTGTTTTGTGCAAAGGTAAAAGTACCTCTAGAGCTAATAATTAAATCTTTATGTACGGCATGGTTATACGATAATGCAGCCTCGATACCTTTGTTTTCAACCTTACCTAAGTTGGCATAAGGTGTTGTAACACCAATACCAATAGTTCCGGGAATGGTTGCACGTTGTAAAAATATACCATCGCGCTCCTCTTTAAATACATCGAAGTTCATTAATAGTTTATCGAACAACTCAATATCTAAACCAACATTATATTTTTTACCAACTTCCCAAGTAATATTTTCGTTGGCATATCGGTTAATGGCAACACCGCTACGGGAATTATCAAAATTTTGACCAAATGTAAAGCCCGCACCTCCCGATAAATTTACATTACTGGTATAAGGGAAGCGTATTTGCGTATTGCCCACATAAATTTTATCGTTACCAGACTCACCATACGAGCCTCTTAATTTTAAAAGACTAATGGTGTTTTTCAAACCTTTAAAATAATCTTCATTCGAAATAATATAACCTACGGCAACCGAAGGGAAGAAACCAAAACGTTTTCCATCGGCAAAATTTTCAGATCCTGTATAACCAAAATTAGCTTCAAATAAATAACGGTCGTCGTAAGCGTAAGTTACCCTACCAGAAACCCCTTGGTTACGGCTTGGTAATGATGCCGTAATATCGCTACCTACAACATTGTTATTATATTCCCTTTGTAAATATACCAATTGCCCACCTACATCGTGCTTTCCAAATGTTCTGGCATAATTAACAGAGGCTTGCATCATAATTTGTCTATCTCCTTCATTACTGGCCCCTTGAGACAACGATTCTGTACCATCAACAATTTCGTTAAGGTCATAACTATACGTATTGGTAAGTGGATCTAAATCGTAACTTGAAATTTCGTAAAAATAAGGATCATACGTACGTATGGTTTGTGTTCTTGTCCAGTTTTTTAACGATATTAAAGCATTGGCACTTAATCCTTCTGTAATAAAATCGAAATTTTGTTTTATCCTGAATGTTGAAATAAAGGTTGATGCAAAACGGTCTTTATAGCCTTGCGTTAATTGGGCGTAAGGATTAATAAAAGCACCTTGAAAAACGCCCCCGGATTTATTACCATAGTACACGTGTCCTGCACCTTCGGGTGCTTCAAACACCGTTGGGAAATTTACAGGGTTGGCATTCATTACACTGGTAAAAATATCAGTAGCATCTATCGCAGGTCCATTATAGTCGATAAAATCGGCATTTAAGTTTAATTCTAATTCCGTAGTCGGGCTAACATCTACCGATACGTTATTAACAAAATTAAAACGCTTGCTGTCGATATTGCTATCGAAATCGTACAAGTTAGACTCCGTTAAAATCCCTTTATCATGGTAGATAGAAGCCGACATGTAATATCTTGCCGTTTCGCTACCACCACGTACGTTTAAGTTGGCGTATTTTCTAACCGAAAAATCGGAAAACATGGTATCCATCCAATCTACATTAGGGTATATGTATGGGTTTCTGCCCTCGATAGTCCCTTGTATTTTATCATCGGAATATACCGCCGGTTGGAATGGGTTTTGGTTCCGTCTTGCTTCGTTATACATGTTCATAAAAGTAACGCCATCGGTAAACTCGGGATACCTTGTAGGGGTGTTAAACGAGTTTTCTAAAGTAATGTTTATTTGGGCCTTGCCCTCAACACCACGTTTTGTTTCCACCAAAATAACCCCATTGGCCCCACGCGCACCGTAAATAGCCGTTGCCGAAGCGTCTTTAAGAATAGAGAAATTTTGAATGTTTGTTGGGTCGATACTGTTTAAGTCGCCCAAGGAAATCTCGATACCATCAAGGAACACTAACGGGTTAGAATTTCCAAAAGTAGAAATACCGCGAATCCAAAACTGTGCAGCATCGGCTCCTGGCTCACCAGAACGTTGTACGGCAATAACCCCCGATAACCGCCCTGCAAACGACGATGTTAAACTACTTGAAGGTGTTTTTAATTCGTTAGGGTTTATTGCGGTTACTGCACCTACTACCGAAGCCTTTTTTTGCTCGGCAAACCCTACTACTACCACCTCGCCCAAGGCTTCGGCATCTTCTTGCATGGTTATATTGTATTGTGTTTGCGCTGTTATTGCTACCTCGGTTGGCACATACCCCACATAAGATATTCTTAATTTGGGTTGGGCTGTTATTAACTTTAGCTCAAAATTTCCATCGAAATCGGTAGCAATACCATTGGTGGTGCCTACCTCAACCACGTTGGCCCCCATAATGGGTGTTCCTTGGGCATCGGTAACGGTACCTCTAATAGTTCTATCCTGTTCGGAAATTGATATTTCATTTGTTTCCTCCAAGTTGTCGTTATTAGCGTATACGACACTGGTTACTGAAAAAACAGCTAAAACGCAGACCAAAACATGTCTGACGTTAAAATTTAATCTTGGCACTTTTTTTCTCATCGTTTTTAAGTTAGTTTACTTGTTTAAATTTTTGATTTGTACATAAAATTTTCAAATCTCTCCTTGTTTAGTTTTTAATGAATTGTTCCAATTCTTTGTTAAAAAATTTAGCTTTTGTTTCTAATTCATAGTTTGCTTATTTAGTTTTATTTAGTAAGTATCCTTAATCCAGTTATAAGGCTTGCGCTTAATCCAGTTGCCCCGGGTAAAGTCGGGGAAATCCTGTGGCTCGCCGTTGTTTTCTATCGAGAGTTCCGATAGCGGGGTTACCGCACTCCATGCCGCCGCATCGTAGGCGTCCATCGGCGGGGCTATGTTGGCCTTGGCCGATTCCACAAAGGCATGGTCCAGGAAAAAGTCCATACCGCCGTGCCCGGCACCCATAGCCTTTTCGCCTTATTTTTTCCACAGCGGGTGGTCGTACTTGTCCAACCATTCCTTGGAGTCGTCCCAATTATGGGGCTTCGATACGCCCTCGACATAAATACGGTCGCCGTCCTTTTCCCATAAACCTTTTGCGCCCTGGACCCTAAAGCCCAACGAGTACGGACGGGGCAGGTTGCAGTCGTGCGTTACTATTATGGTTTCGCCATTGGCGGTTTCTATCGTGGAAGTGATAACATCGCCCTGCTTGAACTTCAGCTTGGCGTTGGGGTGCTGCTCGCCCCCGTTTTCTACTATATAA
>JBKEDS010000020.1:0-12750 GCA_047975545.1 Flavobacteriaceae bacterium
AATGGCCTTGCCCCGACCACGGAAAGGCATTTGCCCACAAAGGTCTTTAGTCCAAATAGGGATTCGTCTTGATAATACAGGTTAATGCTGTCGTACTTATCTTTATTTAGACCGTCTCTAATATCGGATAGCCTATCTGGCAGTTTTAAAAAAGGAAATCTCGGCATCCTGTTCCTTTTTGATATTGGTCTTCCTTGGAACTTTTAACCTGGCGCCCATCTTGGCCCTCATATAGGCCCATAGCCATTTGTAGCCTATCTTGATCTGATAGGTGTCCAATAGCCATTGCTGCACTTCAACATAGCCGGAGAATGGGTTGTTGCCGTCCCGAAGACGGGACTCTAAAGCTTGGTGGATTTCAGGGGTAATGAACTTAGAGGGTTTGTTGCGGGTCAGCGGTGAGAGCAAATGTTCGATGCCCCGCTCTTTGTAGCGCTTTAACCAGCGTTGCACCGTAGCATAGTGGACACCTAGTGTCAGGGCAATTAAATAACGTCTGTTAATTTTGTATCTTTGCTGTAAAAAAGCATATGATACATTATAAAGTAACCTTAACAGAAGAAGAGCGTATATCGCTAAAGGGAATATATTTGTTTTTTGTGAAAAACCCATGTCCAAAATAGCACCATTATTACAATACATAAACAACTACGTTAGCTTAACAAAAGCCGAGCAAGATTTTTTGGAATCTAAAGTGTCGGTTAGGAAATACCTAAAAGGACAGTACATCGTGCAGCAGGGCGACGTGTGCAAGTACGAGTGTTTTGTGCTTTCGGGCTGTACCAAAACCTTTTATGTGGATGCCGAGGGACTGAAGATGTGCCTGGCGGTGCTTCCGCATTTATCCTTAACGAAATTTTAAATACGCAAAACACTTATCAGTATTTGGACAGCCAGCCCAAAACCTTAACCGCAAAAGCGCACAGGCCCGCCTACGGTAACGATGGTGATTATTTTTCAAAACCATCGGCCGATGATATTTTTGAAGCCATTTATGCCGTTATGCACGAACTAAATCCAAATAATTACCCTAAGCTACGATAATTTTCAACTTAAGAAATTAATTAATACAAACACTTATATGACAAACAAGAGTTTTAATTTAGGATTATTAATATTACGTTTAGGTTTTTCCGGCATGATGCTTACGCATGGTATCCCAAAAATTAGCTCGTTATTTGAAAGCCCAATTAAATTTGCCGACCCCATTGGCGTGGGCGAAACTACCTCGTTAATTTTGGCTTTAATAGGTGAGGTAGTTGCCCCCGTTTTAGTGCTTATTGGGTTTAAAACCAAATGGGCTACCATACCCGTTATTATTACCATGGCGGTTGCTGCCTTTGTTGTTCATGCCAGCGACCCAATTGGGGTTAAGGAAAAAGCCCTGTTGTACTTAATTGGTTTTGCTGCCATATTTTTAACCGGTCCTGGAAAATATTCCATGGACGGCAAATAAGGCTTAACGCTATAAATATAATGCGATAAAATGCTTTGTCCTTAAAATTGAGGATAAAGCATTTTGTTTTAGGGGCAATATGGGCGAATCGTGTGTGTGGATTTACCGCTATATCAAGGAAAAGCTGATATCCAAATATGCCTAAAAATATCACTTCAACAAATACCCCCAGTTTAAATGTTTTCGTTTATCCAGCCGGGCCAATATTTTTAAAAAAACAAAAGCCGTAATAAGTGCATCGCCGGTGGCGGTGTGCCGGTCTACGGTGGGTACGTTTAGTTCCTTGCTTAAAAAATCCAGCGAATAGGGTTTTATATTGTTGCGGTATATAACATGAAGCGATCGGCGGTACAAGGTAGCGGTATCGATAAAATGGTTTTTTAACTTGCCCAAGCCGTGCCGTTGCAGCATTTCGTTAATCATGCTTCGGTCGAAATTGGCATGGTGCGCAATTAAAACGCTGTTGCCTATATACTCCAAAAAAAGTTTAATGGCATCAAGCTCGCAAATCTTCTTTTCGGTGCCGCGTTTCATTAAACCGTGGATTTCAACCGATTCGCGCTTAAACACATCTTGCTCCAAGTACAGCTCCAAAACGTTGTTTACATCTATGGTTTTTCCAACAATAGCAACGGCACCTATGGATAAAATACGGTCTTCTTTTTTATCGAAGCCTGTTGTTTCGGTATCAAAGGCCACAAAGCGGGTATCTTGAATTTCGGAATTTATCTTTTTTTTAAACAATGCCAAATAGTTTTCCCAAAACTCGGGATAACGCTTTTTCTTTTTAAAAAACCAATGTTTAAGCGCCATTTTAATTGAAGTTTTTTAGGTCGAACCTTAATTTTAAGGTTTCTTGTATTTCGTTAATGGGCTTAAAACAACGGCGCAGTTTTAATTGCTCTTCTTTGGTAAGGGCTTCAATTTCTATAAATTTTCCCGAATTGTTGTGTAAAATGCCCTGTTTGGTTTTAAACTTGGTTAAGGCCTTAAAGGCGTAGGAACAGGATTGGAACAACTCTTTGTTATTGGGTTCAAGCTCCGCCATTTTTTCAAAACGTTCCGAGGTGTTGTTTATGCCTTTAATTTTGTTGTGTAAAATAAGCAAACGGGCGGCATCGACAAGTGGCATAATGGCCCTGCTTTTTATATTGAACAAATCTTTTTGGCCGCCATTTTTTTCAACTACAAATTGTTTAAAAAATCCGAGTGGCGATGGGCTTTTTAGGGCATCCCTTCCCAAAAACTTAAAAAATAAGCTGGAACCGTCAAGCGTTTTGTAAATGTGGTTGCTTAGTGCAAGGGTTAGGTTGTCGTTACCGTAAACGTTGCTAAAATCGAAAAATATGGACGATAGTAAAATGGCCTTTTCGTCGGGATTTAAAATCCAATCGGAAAACTGTTTTTTCCATTCGGTAAGCGATTTGCACCATTCGGCATTACTGGCCATCATATCGGCCTCGCAGTATTCAAACCCTATTTTGTTTAACGATTTGGTTACCAATTTTGCCAGTTCCAAAAAATAGGCTTGGGTGCTGTCGTATTCGCTTTCGGGTACGTCTTCAAAAATAATGGCGTTATCTTGGTCCGAAAACAGGAGTTGTTCCTTTCGGCCTTGGCTGCCCAATGCAACCCATGAAAACGCCACCGGGGGGGCAGGCAGTTTTTCCAGGGCAATTTCAACGGCACGCTCGGTAACGGCATCGTTAATTTTTGAAATAACCTTTAAAATATGGGTTATGGGTATGTTTTGCTCTAAATAACTTTTTATAAGCGTGTTGGCCTTTAGTCTTGCGGTACGGAGCGTACGGGTACGCTTGGCGCGTTTTATTTCCTTTAAAATTACCGTTGGGCTATTGCCCAGGGTAACCAAAATATCGTGGTGCGACAATACCCCGATAAGTTTGGAGTTTATGGTGCCATCCTTGGTTATGCACAAATGCCCGATGCTGTTTTTAATCATTTGCAATTGGCCGTCGGCTACCGTAATGTCTTTTTTTCCGGTAATAACGGGCGCGCTCATAATGTTGGTAACGCAGGTATCTATGGGGAATAGCCCCGTGGCAATTTTATTTTTAATATCGCTGTTGGTTATAATACCAACCGGGTTTTTATGTTCGTTTACCACAATAATGCAACCTATTTTGTTTTTGCTCATTTTTATGGCGGCATCCTTGAGCGACGAATTTAAATTACAGGTAATCGGGTTTTTGGAGTATTGTGCCGTTTGGAAATTAACAATATCGTGCGTGCTGTTGGGTAGGTAATCTACAAATATTTTGCCCGTTTCCTCGGCCGTATAGGGGTCGTAGGTGTTGGTGGCAAATGCCGTTATTAAGTATTTGTTAACTTCGGCATTGTTTCGGGTAACCGATTGGAAAACATTGATGGGAATGGCGTAAACAATGGACTCCTCATTGGCCGTTGCCGTTAGCTTGTAATTTTCGCGGGTAATTAATGGGCGAACACCAAAAATATCGCCGCCATCGTTTATGTTAACAACTTCCAAGGTGTTATTTGCCGTGGTGTGGTAAAGGGTAACGGCGCCGTTCCGGACAAAGTAAAAATAGTTTTTCGGTGGGTCGTCCTTTTTAAAAAGTGTATCGCCTTTTTCTAAATATATAATAGAAACCTGTCCGGCTATGGTTAGCAAATCGATGGGCTGCAATAGGTTAAACGGCGGGTATTGTTTTAAAAAATCGAAAACCCGCTCTGCAATAGAGTTTTTCATGTACAAACGGCCTTGTTTTTATATCATTTTGAAGTCCAGCCACAAATGCCCTTCAACAAAGGCTTGAAGGTGGTCGCCTTTGTGTATTTCACCCGTTCCGGAAGCCGGTGTGCCCGTAAAAATAAGGTCGCCCGCTTCTAGGGTCATAAATTTTGAGGTAAAAGCTATAATGTCGTTAAAATTGTAAATCATCAAGCCCGTATTTCCCTTTTGTTTTTCTTCACCGTTGATATTTAAGCTAAAATTAATATTGTCGAGCTTTGGAAAATCGGAAATAGGCTTAAAGTTTGAAATAGGGGCGGCGCCATCGAAGCCCTTGCCCAAATCCCAAGGGCCTTTGGTTTCGCGGCAGGTGTTAAAAACGTCTTTTGCCGTATAATCGATGCCTATGGCTATTTCCGAAATGTAGGATGCCGCATCGCTCAAGGCAATGTTTTTACCTGTTTTTCCTATTTTTACAACCAGTTCGGCTTCGTAGTTTAACTGGCTTGTAAAGTTTGGGTAAACCACGTTTTTATTGTTTGTAACAAGGCTTGTTTCGGGTTTGGAAAAAATAATTTGATTTCCCGTTTTATTTGCGGCAATTTCGCTTTTATCCGCCACGTAATTTTTGCCTATTGCTAATATTTTCATTGTATGATAATTGTTGGGTGAATGCTTTGTAAAGGTACTAAAAAATAAATCTTCAATTAATTGTTTTTAATTCGGAATTTTAGTTTTCGAAGGCGGGGTTAATATTTTTAAAATTCCGTATTCAATTTATTTACAATTAAATGGGGTTATTTGGTTAACTGAAAAAATTAATTTTTCAACATAACATCAGAATACCTTTTTAAATACAAAAACACCAAGGTTGACAGTACCCCAAACACCGAAAACCCAATAAAAAGCGGTAATACCGATGTATGCACAAATTTGCCGATAAAATTGGCTATCGGTACGGCCAAAACCGTGGATATAAAACCGTTAATGGCGGCCCCAATTCCGGCAATATGCCCAAGCGGCTGCATGGCCAAAGCTCTTAAATTTCCAAATAAAAAGCCAACGGCAAAAAACTGCACGGAAAAGAACCCTACCAAAACATAAATATTGGGGTTATTGCCCGACCAAAATAGCATGACATAAAGCAGCGATACGGCGGCGTACAAAACGGCCGAGGCAAGCCCAATGCGGAACATGCCAAACCTAACCACTAAACGACTGTTTAAAAAAGTGGCCAAGCCTATTGAAATGGACAGGCTGGCAAATATATAAGGAAACATATCGGCCAAATTGTACTGTTTTTCAAAAATTTGTTGCGAGGTGCTTAAATATACCATAAACGAACCCGTGATAAACCCCGATATTAGCGTATAGGCCACGGCTTCCCTTTGTTTAAAAAACTGGGCTGCACCATCGATAAACAAGTGTGGGGTTAGTTTTATACGGTTTTCTTTCGGGAGGGTTTCGGGCTGCCTTAACCCAAACCATAATATTATAAGGATTCCAAAAACAAGGTTGAAATAAAATATCGATTTCCAATTGAAAAAATGCGTTAAAAACGTGCCAAGAGTAGGCGCAATAACGGGAACCAAAATAAAAAACATAACGACAATCGACATTATTTTAGCCATAAAATCGCCACTGTACGTATCGCGAATCATGGATGTGGAAAGGCTTCTTGGCGACGATAGCCCAACGCCCTGCAAAATGCGGCCAACAATCATTATTTCAAAACTTTTGGTGGTTACACAAATAAGGCTGGCAACAAAAAACAGGGCAAACCCTGCGTAAACTACGGGTTTTCGGCCAAAACTATCCGATAACGGGCCAAAAATTAACTGCCCGAAACCAATGCCCAAAAATATCATGGTAATTAGCAATTGGTTGTTGGTGGCATCGGCAACCCGTAAATCGCGCCCAATATCGGGCAAAGCAGGCAAAATGGCATCTATGGACAAGGCCACGATAGACATTAACGAAGCCATAATTACCACAAACTCGTACCTAAAAGTATTTTCGTTTTGCATGGCTGCAAAAGTAAGTCATTTTAACCATAAGCAAAGTCCTTTCCCGTTAATATATTATTAAAATAGAGCGCTAATACCACAAAAGGAATATATTTGTTTTTTGTGAAAAACCCATGTCCAAAATAGCACCATTATTACAATACATAAACAACTACGTTAGCTTAACAAAAGCCGAGCAAGATTTTTTGGAATCTAAAGTGTCGGTTAGGAAATACCTAAAAGGACAGTACATCGTGCAGCAGGGCGACGTGTGCAAGTACGAGTGTTTTGTGCTTTCGGGCTGTACCAAAACCTTTTATGTGGATGCCGAGGGACAAGAGCATATCGTCATGTTTTCTATTGAAGATTGGTGGACCTCCGACATGGGCAGTTTTATTGCCCAAACCCCGGCCGATTTTAATATTCAATGTTTGGAAAATTCCGAACTGGTTATGTTTTCCTATGACAATATCGAAGGGTTATACGAAGGCATCCCCAAACTGGAGCGGTTTTTTAGGCAAATAATAGAAAAAGCCTTTGTGGCTTCGCAAAAGCGAATCGTTAGGAGTTTTAGCCTAAGCGCAAAGGAACAATATTTGTTTTTTAGGGAGCAATACCCAAAAATAGAACAACGTATCCCACAATATATGATAGCGTCCTACCTCGGTATTACCAAGGAATTTTTAAGCAAAATTAAAAGCCAGTTAATACAGGAGCAGTAAAACGTTTGCTAAATATTAAACCAGATTAACATCATTTTATAAACTACTTCATTTTCCCGTTAAAATTTCCGTTGGATATTTGCATCATCAAATTAATGAAAAGCGGGATATGACAACCTTAATTGAAAAAATAAGCACCATAAACGATTTGAAGTTACAGGGAAAAAGTGCTGAGGCTTTCAACGAGTTTTATCACGATAGGGTGCTTGTTCAGGATAATAAGGGATTGGTTTGCCAGGGAAAAAAATCGAATATAAAACGAGAAGAAATTTTCGCATCCGGAATAATCGAGTTTCGTTGCGCCAAGCCCCTAAAAGTAGCCATAGGCGAAAAAATAACCATGGTCGAGTGGTATTTCAATTTTTTGCATAACAAACTGGGCGAACAAAAATACAACCAAGTAGCCGTTCAGGAATGGCAGGACGGCATGATAATTAAGGAAAAACGATATTACGAATCATAAATAAATCAAAAACAATTATTAAAAACAAAAAACATGAAAAACAAGATTAAAAACTTAGCAATAGTAGCCTTAGTTGCATTTACAACAGCAGCATTTGCAGGCGTTAACCCCGAAAAAAAAGCCATTAAAACCAATAACAGCAAAGTCGTTTGGAAAGGCTACAAAGTAACCGGCTCGCACGAAGGCACCATTAACCTACAATCCGGCTCCTTGTCGTTCGATAACGATAAATTGGTAGGCGGGGAGTTCGTGGTGGACATGACCAGCATTAACACTACCGATTTAGAGGGCGAATACAAAGGAAAATTGGACGGTCACCTAAAATCCGACGACTTTTTTGGTACGGCAACCCACCCAACCGCAACATTAGTGTTTACAAACGTGGAGGCATCGGGCAAAAACGCCTATAATGTTACGGCCAATTTAACTATTAAAGGAAGAACCGCCCCGATTACCTTTGTAATTTCAATTTACGGTAACAAAGCAACGGCCACTTTAAAAGTGGACAGGACCAAGTACGACGTGCGTTACGGTTCTGCCAGCTTTTTCGATGACTTAAAAGATAAAGCTATTTACGACGAATTCGATTTGGTAACAGATTTGGAATTTTAAAACAAGAGGCGACTAACTCAAATTAATAGCAAATGAAGGGTGTTCTTTTTTGGAACACCCTTTTTTTTGAAGTTTAAAAAAACAAACACTTTCATGTGTTAATATTTATTGTTTTTTAATGGTCACATGGAACACCCTAATTAACATTCCTCTGTGTAATTTAGACTCAATCATGGGTGTTTCATTATCATTTTGTATTTTTGAAAGCCGAATAAAAACAAATATTATTATGCCCGCAACCAAAGAAACGGTTTTAAAAAAAGCCAACGACGCTTGTAAAAATACCCTAATGGAAACCCTGCAAATTGAAGTGGTCGATTACGGCCCTGACTATTTAACCGCCCGAATGCCCGTAAATTCAAGGGTTTACCAGCCCGATGGCGTTTTGCACGGCGGCGCAACAGCAGCATTGGCCGAAAGCGTGGGCAGTTTTGCTAGCCATATTTTTATCGATACCGAACAGTTTTTCGTGCGTGGCATCGAAATTACCGCCAACCACCTAAAAAGCGTTAAGGCGGGTTTTGTTTACGCCAAGGCCACGTTTTTACATAAGGGCAGAACCATCCAATTGCTGGATATTAAAGTAACCGACCAGGCCAACAACCTTATTTCGGTTTGCAAGCTATCAACCATTTCATTACCAAAACAAAAGTAGGTAATGGATTTTGAATATTTTTTTAAGCGTATTGAAGCCCAATACCAAAGTGCATTGCCGTTTGTAGCTTATCGAAAACCTGCCGAAACCGAAGTTAAGGCACTGTTTCAAAAAAACAATGAAAAACATACCGCACAAACATTTACCGAAAAAGGCTTTGTGTTTTCGCCTTTTAACGCCATTGATAATACGGTTTTAATACCGTTGGAAGTATCCGAAAGTTTTAGCTTTTCATTTTCACCAGTACCCGATTATAAACATGAATTTTTAAATTCCGAAGAAAATCCACTTTTAAAACAGCAACATATTAATTTAGTTGAAAAGGGCATCGAGGCCATTAAAGCCAACCGGTTTAAAAAAGTAGTATTGTCCCGCACCGAAACCGTACCGATTTCCGAAACCAGCCCAATACCCATATTTAAGCGCCTTTTGCAAAAATACAGTTCGGCATTTGTGTACTGTTGGTACCATCCCAAAGTAGGGCTGTGGCTGGGCGCAACACCCGAAACTTTAATTAAAATTGAAGGGCAATCGCTATCCATAATGGCTCTGGCGGGCACGCAAAGCTATAACGGCACATTACAAGTTAACTGGCAAGAAAAAGAAATACAGGAGCAAAAATTTGTAACCGATTTTATCGTGGAACAGCTTAGCCCGTTAACCGGTCATATAAAAATTTCGGCAACCGAAACCGTAAAAGCAGGCAATCTGGTGCATTTAAAAAACAATATTTCGGCGCGGTTAAAAACAGCTTCGACCCTAACCAAAATTATTTCGGTACTCCACCCCACGCCTGCCGTTTGCGGTTATCCAAAAAACGAGGCCAAACATTTCATTTTAAAAAACGAAGGTTACAACCGCACTTTTTATTCGGGCTTTTTGGGCGAACTAAATTTTGAAACTACCAAAGCCCCCCGTTCCGGCAAGCGCAATATTGAAAATAGGGCCTACGCCGTAGCCCAAAAAAGCACGCAGTTATACGTTAACTTGCGCTGTATGCAAATTGCTAAAAGCCAAGCTGTAATTTATGTTGGGGGAGGTATTACCAAGGATTCCAATGCCGAAAGCGAATGGCGGGAAACCGAAGCAAAATCCTTGATAATTAGAAGTGTGCTGTAAAATTTCCACGAAATTCTAAAAAGTTAAGCATTCTATTTTCTTCATCGCAAGGCTGTTTATCGTCCAACAATCATTATTTTTACGCACATATTTTTCATAAAAAATGATTTATCCTAAAATACCACTTGCCCAAACCCTTATAGCCTTGTGCAAGACCAAGGGCATACAACATATAGCAATATCGCCCGGAAGCCGAAACGCGCCCTTAACCATTGGCTTTGCCAACGATCCCTATTTTAAATGTTATAGTATTGTGGACGAGCGTTGCGCTGCTTTTTTCGCCCTCGGGATGGCACAGCAGTTGCGCAAACCAACAGTGGTGGTATGTTCGTCGGGCAGTGCCTTGCTTAATTATTATCCTGCCGTTGCCGAGGCTTTTTATAGCGATATTCCGCTTGTCGTACTTTCGGCCGATAGGCCAAAACACCTTATTGGTATTGGCGACGGGCAAACCATTAACCAAAAAAACGTTTACGAAAACCACATTTTGTATTCGGCCAATTTAAAGCTCGATTTAAAGGACGAAATGAACCTGCCCGGCAATGAAGAGTTGCCCATAATGAAAAATATTGAAAATAAACTGGAACGGCTTTTGGGGCTTCAAAAGGATATTCAAACTTATAATGAAGAAGAAATAAACGCCGCCATAAACACCGCTTTAACAAAAAACGGCCCGGTGCATATTAATGTGCCTTTTGACGAGCCTTTGTACCAAACGGTAAACACCTTGGGTGTTTCGCCAAAAGTAATAGCTGCTGAAGAAGTAAAGCACGAAGTAGACGATTATACACTAAAGGAATGCCTGGAAGATTGGAACAATGCCGCAAAAAAAATGGTGTTGGTGGGCGTTAACCACCCCAATAGCATAGACAAAAAATGGTTGGACGAACTTGCCGGGGACGATAGCGTTGTGGTATTTACCGAAACCACATCGAACCTGCACCACAATAAATTTTTTCCAAGCATAGACCAAATTATTGATGCCCTAACCGAAACCGAAAAGCAACAATTAAGCCCCGATATATTGGTTACTTTTGGTGGGTTGATTGTTTCAAAAAAAATAAAATCGCTTTTACGTAAATATCAGCCCAAGCAGCATTGGCATATAGGTAAAAAGAAAGCAAACGATACGTTTTTCTGTTTAAACAAGCATATTGAAACCTCGCCAAACCAATTTTTTAGTTTGTTTTTACCCAAAATAACACATTATATAAAAAGCGATTATAATGCCACTTGGGCGGGCGTTAAGCAAAAGCGTTTGGCAAAGCATAAAGCGTATTTGGACACCGTGCCTTTTAGCGATTTTACGGTTTTCGACAAGGTGTTAAAGGCCATTCCAAACAGCTACATCTTACAAGTAAGCAACAGTTCGCCCATACGCTATTTGCAGCTTTTTAATATTAACAAAACCATAGAGGTATTTTGCAACCGCGGTACCAGCGGCATCGATGGCAGTACATCAACCGCTGTTGGGGCAGCGGTTTCGGGAGTAAAGCCAACCCTGCTTATTTCGGGCGATATAAGTTTTTTTTACGATAGTAATGCGCTGTGGAACAACTACATACCCAATACCTTTAGGGTAATTGTTATAAATAATGAAGGTGGCGGCATTTTTAGGATTTTGCCGGGCGAAAAAAACACCGAGGTTTTCGATACGTTTTTTGAAACCAAACATAATTTAACGGCCAAGTACCTATGCGCTATGTATAATATTAAGTATAAAGCGGCATCAAACGGAGCAAGTTTGGAAACAGCTTTAAAAACCTTTTTCGAAGAAAGCGAGCAACCTAAATTACTGGAAATTTTCACGCCCAGAACCCTTAACGACGAGGTTTTGTTGAAGTATTTCGAGTTTTTGAAATAGCTATTTATGTGACTTTTCCGCTGTTACAGGGTCGTATCAGTAAATTAATTAATCTTTAAAAACGAAAATTATTATGGGTAAACGCGATGAACTTATTGCAAAGTATGCTGCCGACTTAAAGGAAAAATGCGGTGTAACGCCGGACATGGATTTATTAACAAAAGTAACCATTGGGTGTGGGCCATCAATTTACAACGCCGATGCTTCGACCGTTTCTGGTTCCGATGAAAAAGAATTGGAAACCGTAAAAAACAACTTTCTAATAAATAAATTAGGACTAAAAAATAGTGCCGATTTGGACAAGGGCATCCAAACCGTTATGGAACAATACGGAAAATCGAACCGAAACAAACATCGTGCAGTGGTATATTATTTATTAACCAAGCACTTTAAAAAAGAATCGGCTTATAATTAAAAAAAAAGTGCTATTCTATATATAAAGCGTTTCAACTAAAATTGAAGCGCTTTTTTGTTCATTATTAACAATTCGCTAAAAAGAATAAAACCGAATTATTGTTAACTTTGCCCCATGATACACATAGGAAAAATTAACACGCTTGAAATACTGCGCGAAACCAACCACGGCATATATTTGGTAGATAGCGATAACGACGAAGTGCTGCTGCCAAACCGTTACGTGCCCCAAACATTTAAAATTTGGGACAAGTTAGATGTTTTTGTGTATCTGGACAACGAAGAGCGCCCCGTTGCCGCTGTATAGATAGACTATCGCCAGAGGTGATAAAGACCTTGTAAATTCCTTTATCGGTTTGAATTGACCCGTATCGATTTACAGTATTTGGAATTTCTAATATTAATTTTTCAGGATAATCTTTTGAATATTGGTGCTTGATGGTTTCAAATCCGCTTTTTCCATTATAAAAACTATATGAAATCCAACGAAAATCCGTACTGCTTCCGGTGATAATAATATTTTCCATTTTTTTTTCTTCACAAGGAAGCAAAAGCAGGAAAAATATGCTGATTTTTAAGATGATGTTCATGGTTTTATTGGTCACAAAAATAGTTAAAACTATGCACTTTCAGTGCATTTTGCTTTCAGCTTCTAAAAACGTTATATTTGTTTGATGGATTATCAAAGGGTAAATGGACATTCGGTTTCTCGTCTTACAGCCCATA
>JBKEDS010000073.1:0-6554 GCA_047975545.1 Flavobacteriaceae bacterium
GCAGATAGATTAATTTAATGGTGGAATTACCAAAATTAATTTTTTAAAAAAGTCAGGTTTTATTTGAAAGAAACAAAAAAGGGTTATATATTTGCAGCCGCAATTAAGGGCTGTTATTAAAAAACACCCTAAAGGAGGAATGGCAGAGTGGTCGATTGCGGCAGTCTTGAAAACTGTTGAGGGTAACACCTCCGGGGGTTCGAATCCCTCTTCCTCCGCCAAAGAGCGCAATTGTTTGATTTTCAAATATTTGCGCTTTTATTTTTTGATTAGTTCCGACCATTGTACCGTTTTCCCTTATTTCCTTCACAAAAACCATCCAAACTTCTATTTTCTTTTATAGGTTAGTTGTATTTTTAAGCAACAAAAAAAACAGTTTATACCATGAACCTAAATGCCTATATAGACCACACCCTGCTTAAAGCCACGGCCACAAAGCAGGAAATAATAAGTTTGTGCAACGAAGCCAAGCAATACCATTTTAGCACCGTTTGCGTTAATTCCTGTTATGCCGCTTTGGCAGCCGAACAATTAAAAAACAGCACGGTTAAAGTTTGCTGCGTTGTTGGGTTTCCCTTGGGCGCCATGAGTACCCAAGCCAAAGTAACCGAAACCAAACAGGCCGTTTTGGATGGCGCCGACGAAATCGATATGGTAATAAATTTGGGCTGGTTAAAAAGTAAGGATTTCGATGCCGTTTATAACGATATAAATGCCGTAAAAAAGGGCTTGCCCGACAAGGTTTTAAAAGTTATTTTGGAAACGGGCTATTTAAACGACCAAGACATTATAAAAGCCAGCGAACTGGCCATAAAGGCAGGTGCCGATTTTATAAAAACATCAACGGGGTTTGGAAACCGGGGCGCCAGTTTGCACGATATTAAACTTATGAAACAAGCCGCACAAAACAAGGCAAAAATAAAAGCCTCCGGTGGCATAAGGGATTACAAAACAGCATTGGAATATATTAATTTGGGCGTAGACCGCATTGGCACTTCCTCGGGTATTGCTATTGTTACGGGACAAAATTCTTCCTCCGAAAATTATTAGTTATGAGCGTACACATTGAAGCCAAACAAGGCGAAATTGCCGAAACCATACTATTGCCCGGCGACCCGCTTCGTGCCAAATGGATTGCCGAAACGTTTCTGGACAAGCCAAAATGCTTTAATACCCTTAGGGGCATGCTGGGGTATACGGGGCTGTACAAGGGCAAAACCGTTTCGGTAATGGGTACCGGCATGGGCATTCCGTCCATATCTATTTATGCGCACGAGCTTATTACCCAGTACGGTGTAAAAAACTTGGTTCGTGTTGGCAGTGCCGGCTCGTACCAAGCCCATGTAAACTTGCGGGATATTGTAATTGCCATGTCGGCCTCCACCGATTCGGGTATTAATGCCCTGACATTTAATTCGGGTACTTTTGCCCCTACGGCCAGTTTTAAATTGTTCCAAAAAGCTGTTATGGTTGCCGAAAACAAGAAGCTCCCGTTTCATGTGGGCAACATTTTTTCGTCGGACGAATTTTACTCCAACCAACCCGATCATTATAAAAAATGGGCCACATACGGTGTGCTTTGTGTTGAAATGGAAACAGCGGGACTGTACAGTATTGCCGCCAAGCACAAGGTTAACGCCTTGAGCATTTTAACCATTTCCGATTCGTTGGTTACGGGCGAAAGCCTACCCAGCAAAGACCGGGAAAACACATTTGGCAATATGGTTAACATTGCTTTGGAATTGGTTTAATATCACTTTTTAGTTGAACAACATACTTGCCGGTATATCTGCCTTTTCTAAATCCGGTCCTTGTAGCTGCAATTTCAAAAAAGGCTTTATTTCTTGGTTTTGCTGATAAAAAACACGAATGGGGTGCATGCCCGCCTTTAAGTTTAAGCTCGCCGATTGTGCTTGGGAAGTAAAAGTGAAATCGTTATCCAATACATGTATATCATGCAGCATAACATGGCACTTTGCTCCCGACTTTAGAAAAATTTGATAGGTGCCGTCCTTGGGAATATTGATGTATCCGGTAAAGGACAACCCGAAATTGCTTTTAAATTTGGTTTTCAAGTTTAAATTTTTCACCTTTTTAGCTTTCACTTCTTTTAAATAATCAAAGTTGGGCACCCAACCGTAACGGCCTTGGTATTCTTTTTTAACCAAGCCTTTTTTTAAGCCTTCAACCTTTACGCTTGGTATAAGTTCGCTATCGTAAACCCGTGGCGCGGAACTATCGGGGCGCCGTATTTGCAATACCTTATCGTGCATTTGTTGTTGTAATTCGGGCATATTGTTGGCCAAATTATTGCTTTCCCTAACATCGGTAGCCATGTTGTAAATTTCGAAAGGGGCATCGTGGCTTTCTACATTATACCGTATGCCCTTGTAATTGCCCATGCGTATTACCTGCATTTCGCCCCGTTCGCGATTACGCTTTGAGGGCTCGAAATCGGTATAATTTTCCGTTTTTCCCGATACTTTATACTCGTGATAGGTATAGCCTTTATCGATTTGATTTTTGTTGTCCTGCTTTAACGAAGGCATTAACGAAACCCCATCGGTTACGGCGGGAACAGGTATATGGGCGGCTTCGGCAAACGTAGCCATCCAATCCCATTGTCCGGAAGGAAAATCGACCTTTAACGACTGCGGAATAACGCCCGGATACCGGGCAATGGCAGGTATGCGAATACCGGCTTCCCATACGTCTCGCTTAGTACCGTTCATATTGGCATACGATTGAAAAAATTGTGGGTCCTGTTTATACTGCCCGCCTGCCCCGGCCTCGTGGTGTGGGCCGTTGTCGGAGGTAAACACAATCATGGTATTATTATCAATTTGCAAATCCTTTAGCAACCGGATAATATCGGCAATGGCGTTATCCAACCGCCTAATCATGGTGGCATGTCGCTTTTCGGCATCGTTCCAATCGGTATTGGCATAATCGGGGTGTATGTACGAATCGCGTTTGCCCGAAGCGGTATTTACCAAAGGGGTTTCGGCATTATTGCCCGTCCACTGTACGCCGCCGTTTAAACCGCCCCCTTCGGGATAGGCTTGGGTTGGGGCTTGTAATATGGCATGGGGCGTATCGTAAGCCAAATACATAAAAAAAGGCTGTTGCGGCTTTGCGCTTTCATGTTCTGTAATCCATTGCTTTGCCTTGGCGGTAAACACGTCGGTAGTATAGGTTAAATCGGTATTTTCCTGAATATTGGTATAGCCGTCGGTAAAATAAGCCTTATGCCTGGTCGTGCCATTTTGCGGATAATGTTGGTGCCCCTGTATGTGGAACAAATACCCAAAAAATTGGTCGAACCCTCGTTTTAGGGGGTGTGCGGGCAAGGCTTCCGGATCGGGGTCCTCATTGCTGTTTTTATCCCGAGCCCCGGCAACGCCCGCTTTTCCAACGTGGAGCGTGCGATACCCCGCTTTCGATAGCATTTGGGCCATGGTTAAACCGTTATTTATGGGCTTATCGAACTGGTTGTCGCGAACGCTGGAATGCCCTTGGTGCAAGCCTTCCAGTAACGATGCCCGTGCGGGCGCGCAAACCGGTGCCGCCGTGTAGTGGTTGGTTAGCATAGCACCCTCGTTGGCCATTTTATCAAGATTGGGAGTGGCCATTTTTCGTGTTCCCGTGCGTTGGTTTTGCCAAAAATTGCCCAAATCGCCATAGCCTAAATCGTCTACATATATAAGAATAATATTGGGACCGTTGTTTGGTATTGGCGTACCGGAATAATCTGTATTGCCATTTTGGGCATTGAGGTTTAAAATAGATATGAAAAAAAATAACAAAATCGGTTTTCTGAAAGCCATCATAACGAATTCTTCTTAATTTTTAATTTCTTTGTTCGCTACAGTCACGAAGTTCAAATATAGTTTTTTTAGTAGTTTTATGAATTATAGTTTTTGTGTTTTTTAATTTATCAACACACGCACCTCCCCCCCCCCGACCAACGAACTTTAACAAAATGATTTACCCATGATGTTGTATTTAACAGTATATTTAAAAATAAAATCGTTTTTTAATGAAAACCGCCTATTCTATTATTCTGTCATTATTGTTTGTTCTATTGTCATGCGCACAACAAACAGATTCCAAAATTGAAGCCCAAGTACCTTCTCCACTTAACTACAGCACCCAAACAGTAGTACCCGACATCGATATTCCTTGGGGGTTGGCATTTTTGCCCGATGGCAGCTTATTAATTACGGAAAAATCGGGAAACCTCATCCACTTCAATAATGGTCTTAGAACCAATATAGAAAACCTGCCCGAAATTTACGTTCGCGGACAAGGCGGCTTAATGGATGTAGCGCTTCACCCCGACTACGCCAACAACGGTTGGATTTATTTTAGCTATGCTTCTTCCGACGGCAACGGCGACGGCGGCAATACAGCCTTAATGCGCGCCAAGATAAAAAACAATACACTTATTGAAAAAACGCTTTTGTACAAAGCCTCGCCCAACACCAAAAAAGGACAGCATTTTGGCTCCAGAATTGAATTTGACAACAAAGGGTTTCTCTATTTTTCTATTGGCGAGCGTGGTGAACGGGATGTCAATCCTCAAGACATTACTAAAGATGGTGGCAAAATATACAGGCTTCACAACGATGGGACTATTCCTAATGATAATCCTTTTTTTGATAGCGAAAATGCCAAAAAGGCTATTTTTAGCTATGGGCACCGAAATCCGCAAGGCATGGCCAAACATCCCGAAACAGGACAGATATGGACGCACGAGCATGGCCCGCAAGGCGGCGATGAAATTAACATTATCGACAAGGGCAAAAACTACGGCTGGCCAATAATTTCATACGGTATTAATTACAATGGTACACCTTTTACAGATATAACGGAAAAAGAAGGCATGGAACAACCACTTTTTTACTGGGTACCATCCATTGCGCCCAGCGGAATGGCCTTTGTTACCTCGAAACTTTACCCCGATTGGCAAGGCAGCATATTGGTGGGATCTTTAAAATTTCAGTACTTAGAGCGTTTGGTTTTAAAAAACAGCCACGTAATAAAACGTGAAAAATTGTTCGAAAACATAGGACGGGTAAGGAATGTGAAACAAGGTCCAGACGGCTATATTTATTTGGGGGTTGAAGGGAAAGGCATCCTTAAAATCGTTTCCATTCAATAACATTTAGTAAAAGCCCTTAATGGGCATACTTCGGCTTTGCTCAGCACAGGTTTGGCAGGACAAAATTCGATACCCAACGAAACAATTAAATAACTGAACAACAAGCTCTTGATGAGATTTAAATAGATGAAACCCTCATAGAGGAATTTAGTATAGCCAAGATAATCACCTCTACAAAAGGACATGAATAAAAACATAGGCCTGTAGGCTTTCGGTTATTTTTCTAAGCATCATAAAAACCTAAAAATAAAATGTTTAACTTAAATTCATTCGAATGAAATATTTTATTTTAAGCCTTGTAGTATTGGTTCTATTATCATTCACCATAAAAACCAGCCAACAAGACAATACTCTGGATGAAAGTATAGAAAGAGGCCGTAATATTTACAACGATTTTTGCATAACCTGCCATTTGTCCAACGGCGAAGGCGTTAAAGGCGTATACCCGCCCCTTGCCAACTCCGATTATTTAAAAAATATCAAAGCAAGCATTAAAGCTGTAAAATTTGGTATTTCGGGCGAGCTTATCGTTAACGGCAAAAAATACAACGGCACCATGACGCCCTTAGGCTTAGACGATGATGAAATTGCCGATGTTATTAACTACATAAACAATTCGTGGGGCAACAAAAACGATACGCTGGTTACAAAAGCAATGGTTTTCAGCGTTAAAAACAATCCATAGCCAAAGAGCCTCGCTAACACATATATTTCTTTTAGCTGTCAAGGTATCATCACAGTACAGGATAGTTGTTCATTTCATTTAAACTATTTTTAGTGAAATTTAAAAAACAAAACACTATTCAATGCTTTGTAAATTGGTAACCAACAAACAATTAGTTTTAGGGCTTTTTGTGTTAAACCTCGTGTTTTCTATCGGTCTTAAAGCGCAAAACACGTACTCGGGCGAAACTTATTTCTTTGGTTCGAAACTCAAAACCAACTCTGGAATTGTTGTTAATAATGCCGTATTATATAGCAATATTACGGGTTATGGTTTCGATTTCAAATCGGTTTCAAACGTCGGCTTCAACAAAAAATCTATTACGGCAACCAAACCTTTTTATTTTTCGGTTAAAGTCCCCGAAGGGCATTATAAGGTTAATGTTCTACTGGGTGGAAAAAAACCTTCAAACACAACCATTAAAGCCGAATCCAGACGTTTAATGCTGAACCAACTCAAACTAAACGAAAAGGAAACTAAAAACGTTTCATTCACCATAAACGTTAGAACCCCTGAAATTACCAACAACAACCGCATTAAAATAAAGGATCGCGATAAAAACCAGCTTAACTGGGACAACAAACTTACTTTAGAATTTTTGGGCACGCCCATTATTAAAAGTATAACCATAACGCCTGTACCACATGTAAAAACTATTTTCTTGGC
>JBKEDS010000027.1:0-125476 GCA_047975545.1 Flavobacteriaceae bacterium
AAAACATTTCAAAATTCGGCAAAAAACACTAATTTTTAATGTATTTTGATGCAAATTACATGTTTTTGGGCATTAGAAAAAGCATATCATAAAAAAAACGCCCTTAAATGAGCGTTTTTATGTATGCGTGCATAGTATTTAGGCTATATTTTCTGCTTCTTGCGACTTGTCGATTAGCACTTGGCCTCTGTAATACAGTTTTCCTTCGTGCCAGTGGGCCCTGTGGTATAGGTGTGCTTCGCCCGTTGTTGGGTCTACGGCAATCTGTGGCGCAGTTGCTTTGTAGTGTGTTCTTCGTTTATCTCTTCTTGTTTTCGAGATTTTTCTTTTAGGATGTGCCATTTTCTATCGTTATTTATCCGTTAATAGTTTTTTTAATGTATTCCAACGAGGATCGATGTTGCCGTCCTCTGTTTTTTTATTCTTTTTAGCTTTTGGGCTTAGTTCTTCTAATTTTTTTAATACTTCGGAATTTAAAGTGCCATTTTCTATACCGGGATGCACCCGCTTTATCGGTACCGAAAGCACGATAAGCTCATAAACGTACTGCTGTACGTTTATTTCGTAGGTGCCGTGCGGTACGATAAGGATATCGTCGAACTCGTCGTTGTACTCGTCGCCAAACTTAACCACCAAATCCAACTTGTTTTTTATGGGTTGGTCGTAGGGTTCGTTGGTAATATCGCAATTTACGTTTACGGTACCCGAAATTTTAAAACGCAACTCCAATAGTGTCGATTTTTTTTCCAGTTCGATAAAAACATCAACATTGGCGTTGTTAAATTCCTTATATTCAAAATAATCAAAGAACGCTTGCTCAATTTTGTACTCAAATTGATGCTTTCCTATTTTAAGACCTACAAACGGAATTGTAAATTCTTTTAATGGCTTCATAATCACATCTAATTTGAGCCTGCAAATATATAAAATTTTATTTAAGCCACCCTACTTGTAAACATTTTTTTGTAGATAAGGTTTTTTGGGCAAAACTATCCCTTTCTCGACTGTTTTCTTAGCGGGTTTGCGGTAAGTTGTTCGTATTCGGTTCGGTTTTTAAATATTTCTATTGCCGTGTAAACCGCCTCCTTAAACGAGCCTTCGCTGGCTTCGCCTTTGCCCGCTATTTCGTATGCTGTGCCATGATCGGGCGAGGTGCGTACTTTGCTTAAACCGGCAGTATAGTTAACGCCTTGCCCAAACGATAGGGTTTTAAACGGAATTAACCCTTGGTCGTGGTACGAGGCTACTACGGCATCGAAATTTTTATAGGCGTTGGACCCAAAAAAGCTATCGGCCGCATAAGGTCCGTAAACCAATTTACCCGTATCCTTTATTTTTTTTAGGGTTGGGCGCAGTACCGTATCGTCCTCGTTGCCTATTACGCCATTATCGCCGTTATGGGGGTTTATGCCCAATACGGCTATTTTTGGGCGGTTTATTTTAAAATCGGCTTGGAGCGATTTGTAAACCGTATTTATTTTGTCGGTAATAAGTTTTTCAGAAATTTTGCTTACAATGTCCTTAACCGGAACGTGGTCGGTAAGCAATCCTACCCGCAGGGTATTGGTTACCATAAACATTAGGCTTTCGCCTTTTAGTTCCTGTGCCAGATAATCGGTATGGCCGGGGAATTTAAAATCGTCGGACTGTATATTGTGTTTGTTTATGGGCGCTGTTACCAAAACATCAATTTGGCTTTCCTTTAAGGCCTGTGTTGCCGATTGCAACGACTTTATGGCGTACTTGCCCACGGTAGCGTCTTCTTTGCCAAACTCGATTTGTACGGGTTCGTTCCACGAGGTAAACACGTTAACTTTTCCTGCCGTTATTTGATCAAGGCTTTTAATGAAATTGAAGTTGATTTCGGAATTGAAATGCGTTTTATAAAAATTCATGGCCTTGGACGAGGCAAAAATTACGGGTGTACACAGTTCTAACATACGCGTATCTTCGAAAGTTTTTAAAATTATTTCACCCCCGATACCGTTTAAATCGCCTATTGATATGCCAACAATTGTATTTTCTTCCTGCTTCATTAAATTATTATCAAGTTTTGTTCGTAATTTTGAGGACACAAATTTAATTAAAAAAACCTCAACATGTTTACCGGAATTATTGAAACGTTGGGAACGGTTTCGAACCTAAAAAACGACCATGGCAATTTGCATATTAGCATAAAAAGCACTGTTACGCCCGAACTGAAAATAGACCAAAGCATAGCGCATAATGGGGTTTGCCTTACCGTTGTAAATATTAATGGCAACGAATACACCGTAACGGCCATTAAGGAAACGCTGGAAAAAACCAATTTAAGCCATTTGCAAGTTGGCGATACCGTAAACTTGGAGCGTGCCATGAAGTTGGGCGATAGGCTGGATGGGCATATTGTTCAGGGCCATGTGGACCAAACTGCTGTTTGTACGCAAATTAAAGACGCTAATGGGAGTTGGTTTTTCACCTTTAAATACGACACCTTACTTAACAACATAACCATTGAAAAGGGTTCGGTTACCGTAAATGGGGCGAGCTTAACGGTGGTAAATTCTAAAAAGGACGAATTTAGCGTGGCTATTATTCCTTATACTTTTGAACATACCAACTTTCACACTTTTAAAGTTGGCACGGTAGTGAATTTAGAGTTTGATGTTTTGGGGAAATATGTGTCGCGGCTTTTGGCATTGGGACATTAAAATTTTATACCTTTTCTGCCCGAAAAAACGTGTTATCTCAATTTCACATCAAAATAAGCCTTATCATTTCGTTCTTTTGTGTTTATGCTTCGTTAAAAAATACCATTGGCAATATTTTGCAGCTCCGGCACGACTTCTTTTTCAAACCAAGGGTTTTTGGCCAACCAAAACCTGTTTCGTGGCGAGGGGTGCGGCAATGGCAAATATTTGGGCAGGTATGCTTTAAATTTTTTTACGGTTTCGGTTAGGTTTTTTTCGGTCTTATCCTGTAAATAGTAATCCTGGGCGTATTTCCCGATGAGCAATACTAACTTAACATTTTCCATTTGGTCGAATAATTTTCCGTGCCATTGTGGGGCACATTCGGGGCGGGGCGGTAAATCGCCACTTTTGCCTTTTCCGGGGTAGCAAAAGCCCATGGGCATAATGGCAAAATTTTCGGGATTGTAAAATTGCTCGGTTGTTACGTTAAGCCATTTTCGCAATTGGTTGCCACTGGGGTCGTTCCAGGCAATACCCGTTTGGTGTACTTTAATCCCCGGGGCTTGGCCAATAATAACTATTTTTGAATGGGATGCGGCACTAACGATGGGGCGAGGTCCTAAAGGCAAAAAATTTTTGCAAATGGTGCATTGCCGTATTTCGGTTAGTAAGTCCTCCATTGTTGTTTATTTTTGGGTTAGGGGCGTACCATGGAAATGTAAGCCTTCGAAGCCTGTTTTTATAAAATTCCGTATGTTTTGGTGCCCCGTACCGTTTGGGTCTTGCAACACATCGATAAAATAATATTGCCCGAAACAAGCCAGGGTTTCTGCTTGGGTTAACCCTTGTAATTGGGAAAATGCCAACAACTTGCATGAGCCTGAGTTTTGTCCGGCTTCATTTAACAAATCGCCATTTTTAAATGCGGTTGGTGTAAAATTGTAATGCGTGTCGACAACCGTAATGGTATCGGTAAATGCTACCAATGTGGGCGTGTTTCTTAATTTTTCCAGAAATATTTCTATGTTCATGTTTTTTATTGGGTAACGGGTTTTACTTTACCCTAAAACATTAAAGCCATGTTGCCCAAGGAATACGGGACAATAACAATACTAAGGCAATGGTGTAAAATACGGCTATTGTTTTTAGTTTCGAGGCCGATGTTAGTTTCTTTTTATGTTTAGAGTAGCCTATGGTAATTAAGGCTATGGCTATTATATTAACAAGCGGATGTTCTACCAAATAGAGTCTTGCCAGGGCGTTTTTCATAACACCGCCGCCCTGCTCGGCCCAAAGTTCAAATCTTGGCGAAACGAAGTACAAAATTAAACCTATTAATAATTGTATATGCGAAACTATTAATCCAAATAAAGCTATCCTAAAATCCTTAGCTGTATATTCTTTATTTCCAAGGGTTTTTATAACGGCGTTTATTGCCGCAATAGCAATAATAATTAGTACTAAGTAAGCCCAATACGAGTGTAGGTTTAATATAGTAGTGTACATGTTTAAGGTGTTTTTAATGTTTAGTGGCAAAGGTAGCAATAAAATGTATAAAAAAACCACTTCGTTTTTTGAAGTGGTTTTTAAGGTTTATTAATCCGAACACAAACTTTTATGCTCTAATACCATTTCTGCCTTAAAATTACCCATTAAAATTTGCTCTTTTTCGTCTATGCTTCAAAATAAAACTTAATCGTAGCTTAGGCTATGATTGCGTTTTCTTTTTCGCTTAAACAAAAAATAGCTGTGTTTTTCTGGGTAATTTTAAAACAAAACTGGTATAATAGCTTTGGATTTTCATACCCTTATTAAAAAGAATACTTAACGCCTACCTGAAGCTTCCAAGTTTCGCCGTAGTAAGAATTATAATCGTAGGTTTTGGTAGGATATTCACCACCAACTTTTGCAAAAGAGTAAGATGGTACATTGTTGGCATCCCTACCTTCGTAGGTTAAAATCCTACCATTGTTTGAAACACTGTTGTTTTTGGTTACGCCCCACTCGGAATTTAGCAAGTTTCCAACGTTTATAAAGTCTAAACTAAACTGCAAGGTATTTTTGGTGTCGCCTACGTTAAAGTAATATTCGCGCAACAATCTAAGGTCAAATTTATGTACCCAAGGGCTACGGGCAGCATTTGCCCCGGCATATTCGCCTTTGTGGTTTTTTAAATATTTATCTTGCTCCATAAAGTTGAAAAAAGCATCTTCATCTTCCGTGGTAACAAAACTAATATCGCCCCTGTTTTTGGGAATGTAAATTAAATCGGATGAAATACCATCGCCGTTCATATCGTTTGTATAGGTAAAGCTATAACCATCGGGCGAATATCCTGAGTAGAATAAATTAACCAAGGTAGCCGATTTTAAATTTAATTTATCGTTAAACCAGGGCAATTTGTATGAGGCCGACCCAATTAGCTTACTTGGCACAACGTATTGCGAACGCTCAAGTTGTGGCAAATGTGGTCCGTTAACCTGAACAAGCCCCGTATAGGCCGAAGAGGCGTTACTGCCGGGCATGCCCGATATTTCCCTTGATTCGGTATAGGTATAAGCGGCCATTAAATTTAAATCCTCTACGGGCTGTGCGTTAAGCGTAATATTTCCTATTGCGCCCCAACCTTTACTGGTGTTTGACAATACATAGGCATTTCTTGACGTATAGGTAATATCAGCACTGGCCGGATAAATATACCTATTGTCGGAGCCGGAAAAACGTTCCCATGTGTCGTCCGGTTGCTCAAGATTGTAGTTTTTAAGCATTACGCCGTGGATGTTTTTAGTATATATTCCCTCAACGGTAACCGAAAACGGGAAAGACACGGGAATTTCATAGTCTAAGGCCAAAGACGATTTCCAAACTTGCGGCATTTTAAAATCGGGATCCACACTGTTTATATCGCGGGGCAAAACACCGTCTTCCGGGGTAATTGTACTTGGCAAGCCTAACCGTTCAATCATTTCGTTTACATCGGTTATCATTGGTCCCGCCAAACCGGCCAAGGCTGGGTTTACTACATTTACCGAACCATCGGAATTATATGTAGTAGTGGCGGCATAACTTCCTTGTACCATACCCGAATTGGTTGGCATATTGGTGAAGAACACCAAAGGCAATCTTCCGGAGAAAATTCCGGTTCCACCACGAAGTTTCATACTTTGGTCGCCTTTAATGTCCCATATAAAACCAACTCTTGGCGATATTTGAACGTTTCCATCAGGCCATTTACCCGTATCGATTTTTTTGCCATTAAAATCTAAATCGTAAATGGCATTGTTTCGAATAAGGTTGTCTTCATACTTTAAATAGTCGGCACGGATTCCATAGGACAATTTAAATTTATCGTTAACGTCCCATTCATCTTGAAGGTAAATCCCAAATTGGTTAAAAGCAACCTCAGCTTTTGGATTTTTTTCCCCGTTATAGCCATAAGTTAACGCAAAATCCCTTGGTGCGGCTTGGTTAAGAAAATCGTCTATACTGGCATAACGGTAATATCCTGTTCCGTTTCGCATATAGGAGTTGTTTGCTAACTGGTGCTCGTAGCTTATTCCTCCCGTAATTTTATGGTTATCCAAATAATAGGTTAAATTATCTATAATTGTAAAGGTGTTGTTGTTTACGGCATTATTCCAAGTAAACAATTCGTAGCCCGCAGATATATAGGGTTCCAAAATTTGGTTTCCTTCGGTTGTAACACCGTTCATAATATCGATAAACGGAAATGGTGAAGAATTTGTGCCGCGGGCATCTTCTATTTTAGAATAAGTGGCAAGGAACTGGTTTGAAATCTTGTCTGAAAACCTACTGTTTAAATCCAAAGCAAACGAGTTTACAATATTGTCCATGGAATATGTAGCATTGGAAAAAGCCATAGAATATTGCGAAATGCGATCCATACCACGGTTACGGTAACCGGCATCGGTCGAGTTGCCATTTGTAGCGTTCCAACCTTGGTTTTTGGTGTGGTTGTAGCGTACGCTTAATTTATGGTCGTTGTTGATGTTCCAATCAACACGGAATAAAAGTTTTTTATTGGTTTCGTCGGCCGGGTAATCGTTATACGACCCGGGGTCGTAACCGTAGTTTGTAATTAAATGCTGTTTTACCCGTTCCATATCGGCAATACTGGTACGCGAAAGCGATAAATCGAGGTCGGCAACACCATCTTCCGAAGGCCTCCAGGTAACAACTTGCCCGGGACGTTTTACCGATTCGGCATTTACGAAAAAGAAGAGTTTATTTTTAATAATAGGCCCTCCAAAAGTAGCACCGTAAGTTGTGGTCGACTCTTTAGGGCGTACCCCAAAATCGGTATCGCCAATTTTGTTGCCCCGCATATCTTGGTTGGTGTAATACGTGTAAGCAGACCCTTTAAATTTATTAGTTCCCGATTTGGTAATAGCGTTTATGCCACCACCTATAAAATTGGTTTGGCGTACATCGAAAGGTGCCACAACAACTTGAACTTCTTCAATGGCATCCAACGAAATGGGATTTCCACCACCAGGCAAGTTGGAGCTTAACCCAAAGTTATTGTTAAAGTTGGCGCCATCGACCGTAAAATTTGTCGAACGGCCATCGCCACCAGCCATACTCATGCCATTTGCATAAGGGGAAACACGAGCCATATCGGAAATACTTCGGTTAACCGTTGGCATAGCCGTCATTTGTTGGTTGGAAATGTTGGTCGTGGCCCCAGTTTTTTCTGTTGAAAATTTTGTTCGCTTAGCAGAAATTACAACTTGATCCAGCGATACACTTTCCTCGCTTAAAACCACATCGTGCACATAAGCGGCACCCAACCCAATAGTAATGTTATCGGTTGTATTAGTACCGTAACCCATATACGATACTTCTACGCGGTATGGCCCGCCAACACGCATGCCCGGCAAATTATAACGGCCTTCGCCATTTGTAACAGCACCATAAGTGGTACCTGATGGTGTATGGGTAGCAACTACCGTTGCCCCCATAACAGGGCCTTGCTCATCAGTAATCCGTCCACTCATGCTGGACGTGGTTACTTGCGCCATTATGTTTGCAGTAGCAAACAACATGACAAGCACCAATAAAATTCGAGAGATTTTTTTCATAAGTATTTATTTGAAATTAGTCGCAGCAAATTTACTTATAAATAAGGTACGAATGTGACCTAATTGTTAAGAATTTTAACTTTTGTTAACAAATAAAAAAAAGTGTTAATTACTTAAAATCAACACTTTTTATCGCAATTATTAAGTTGTTTTGTATTACTTTCTTAATTCTTTGTAATAATTTAACAAATTTTGGGTAGACGAATCGTGCTTGCTCTCCGCCGTATTGCTAAACTCGTGCAAAATTTTATTGGCCAATTGCTTGCCCAGTTCTACCCCAAATTGGTCGTAACTAAAAATATCCCAGATAACGCCCTGTACAAATATTTTATGCTCGTACATGGCAATAAGTTCGCCAAGGCTTTCAGGGGTTAATTTCTTTATAAATATGGTATTGGTTGGCTTATTGCCCTCGAAAACCTTAAAAGGCACCAAGCTGCCCGTTGTGCCTTCGGCCAAAACCTCGGCTTCGGTTTTACCGTTTAACAGGGCTTCGGTTTGCGCCAAGAAATTGGACATGAGTTTGTCCTGATGGTCCCGGTTGCCGTAAAGCGACTGGGCAAAGCCAATAAAATCGGCCGGGATTAATTTGGTGCCTTGGTGTATAAGCTGAAAAAAGGCATGCTGCGCATTGGTACCGGGTTCGCCCCAAATTAGGGTTCCGGTTTGGTAGTTTATGGGTTTTCCCGCCCGGTCCACGCTTTTTCCGTTACTTTCCATAATGCCTTGCTGCAAATAGGTGGCAAACTGGTTTAGGTATTGCGAATAGGGTATTATGGCTTCGCTTTCGGCATTAAAAAAGTTATTGTACCACACGCTTAACAATGCAAGGATTACGGGGATATTGGTTTTAAAATTTTCGTTTTTAAAATGCTCGTCCATGTTGTGCGCGCCTTTAAGCAAACTGTTAAAGTTATCGTAACCAACAGCCAAGCTTATGGATAGGCCAACGGCACTCCATAACGAAAAGCGCCCGCCTACCCAGTCCCACATCGGGAACACGTTATTTTGGTCGATGCCAAAGGCCGTAACGTTTTTTATGTTGGTGGATACCGCCACAAAATGTTTGGCAATAGCCGCCTCGTTGGCCGATTTTAAAAACCATGTTTTAATGGTATTGGCGTTCGAGAGGGTTTCCTGCGTGGTAAAGGTTTTTGAAACAATTACGAAAAGCGTGGTTTCGGGGTTTAATTTTTTTATAATTTGGTTAACGTGATCGCCATCGACATTGCTTACAAAGTGCGTGGTTAAGTGGTTTTTGTAAAACTGGAGCGCATCGACTACCATGGCGGGGCCAAGGTCCGAGCCACCAATGCCTATGTTTACCACATCGGTAAAGGCTTTTCCGGTATGGCCTTTTAACTCGCCGCTTACCACTTTGTTGGTAAAGGCTTTTATTTTGCTTTTTACTTGGTATATTTCGGGCATTACGTTTATGCCATCGACTTTAAAATTAGCGTTTTCGGGTGCGCGCAATGCGGTGTGCAATACGGCACGGCCTTCGGTTTGGTTTATTTTTTCGCCCGAAAACTGGCTATTGATGGCGTCTTTTAGTTTTACCTCGTCGGCCAGCTGTAAAAGATATTTTATCGTTTCTTCGGTTATTCGGTTTTTGGAATAATCGACATAAAAGTCGTTCCATGTTATGGTAAACTTATTTGCCCGTTCGCCGTCTTGGGCAAACATATCCTTCATTTTTAAATTGCCTACTTTGGCATAGTGCTCTTGAAGTTTTTTCCAAGCGTTTGTCGTGGTGGGATTAACAATTGGTAGTGCCATTTTTTTTTAAATATTTGCTTGTGTTATTAAATTATGTTTGTCTGAAGGCGTTTCTTCTTCTTCATAAATAGGCATGCTATCTAATTTATATTTTAAGGGCTTTATAAATTCCAGATACGAGGTTTTTAATTCTTCCTTAATGGGTTCCGATTGCGGTAATTTTTCCTTAAACGGGTCCACTTGTTTGCCATTTTTCCAAAATCGGTAGCACACGTGCGGCCCACTGGTATTGCCCGTCATGCCAATAGTGCCAATAACATCGCCCTGTTTTACGTGCTGCCCCACTTTTACGTTTCGTTTTTGCATGTGCAGGTATTGAGTTTCGTAAGTGGCGTTGTGCCTAATTTTAACGTAATTGCCATTGCCGCCCTTATATGTGGATTCGGTAACGGTGCCGTTGGCGGTTGCCAAAATGGGCGTGCCTACGGCTGCGGCAAAATCGGTGCCTTTGTGCGGGCGTAGTTTAAACCCGTAAAAAGCTATACGGCGTTTTAGGTTGTAGCGCGACGATATTCGGCTAAACTGCACCGGGGCTTTTAAAAACGCGCGGCGCAGGCTCTTGGCCGCATCGTTATAGTAATCGGAAGTGCCCTTAACCGTATCGGTAATGTATTTAAAGGCGTAAAAGGGTTCGCTGTTATGGTTAAAGTAGGCCGCTTTTACTTCGTGTACGCCGGCGTAAATGGTATCGTCAATATACTTATCGGTGTAAACTACCTTAAATTGATCGCCTTTTTGCAAGCGCCTAAAATCGATGGTCCAAGCGTAAATTTCGTCGGCGAGCTTGTAGGTTAGTGCGGCACTTATGCCTTGCTCGTCCAGTATTTTCGATATACTGCCCGTTATATTACCCGATACCGTTTTTTCTACATATTTAATGGGTTTTCGGTCGGTGTAGGCATGTATGGAATCTTGGAAACTTACCACGATATACTCTTCCAAGTTGGGCTGGTACACAAATATTTTTGGGGTTTCCAACGAATCCTTGGCACAAAGGATGGTGTATGGTTTTCCTATTTTAAGTTTGGCAACGTCGAAAGTATCCTTGGTTTTTTCTGTAATGTTGAATATTTTGGAATAATCGATATTGTTACGCCCCAATATTACGCCAAAAGTATCGCCTTTGCGGATAGTGTCGCGCTTTACCACAAAATTGTTAAGGTTGAAGCCGAACTCTAAAATTTCGGGTTCCTCTACTACTTCCTCAATATCGTCTTGCTGGGGTTCGGTGTTTTTACAGCTTATGAAAAACAGGGTTAAAAATATTGCAACTACACATAAAGGCATAAAAGCCTTATGTTTGCTTTTGTTTATTTTTTTTGAAATTTTGATAGACTTAATTAAACTTATTTTTTGCACTTTAGCTTACGTATGTTAGGATTGATTTGGCTGCTACAAAAAACCACAAAACAAGCTGTTTTTACCGTGGTTTTTAAAATTCTTCAAATCTAATAAATTTAGCTGTTATTTTTGTTGTGCAAAAGTGTTAATGTATTGCTATTTTTTGGGTTGGGGCACTAATTCCTGATAGGCGGGTTTCTGTTTTGGTAAATTGAAACCTGTATTTAGCAATTCGAAGGGCGGTATTTGGACGTCGTTGACTTTTATATCCATTGTTCAATCAATTTGTTTATTCCAAGTGAAACACCGTTATAATAATTGCCTTTTTTAAATTCGGGAATCATTGTTTCATGGATTACTTTTTCGCAAAATTCGTCCGACAAATAAAGAGCTTTGGTTTTGCCGGTTGTTGATATCCTGACTTTTCTTAATGTTTTGCTCAACACAATGGTAAGTCCATTCCCCTTACTATCGTTTCCTGTTTTCCAATGCTCCGAAATTTGGATTGCATATTGGTAAAAATCGATATTTTCCGGTATGGATTCTATTGTAATTATTGCAATTTCCCTATTGTAATTGGTTTTGTAATTTGAAAGTATGTTTTCTAAGGATTTTATGTTTTCTTCGGTAAATATTTTTTCGAAATCGTTTACAAAACCTATTTGTTGGGGAAATTGCAAAACATTTAGCTCCGTTTTTTGCGGTTCAGCCGCAGTGTCCTCTTTTGTGGTTTTGTAGGACAGAAAAATTAGAATAAAAATTACAAATAGGGTTCTTAATATCATTTTTTGTGTTGCACACAACTATTTGTTAACCACAATATTAAACGGGTATTTAAGACCTTTAAAGGCCTCCAGGTCGGCACGGAGCGAACCCACGGCCAAATCGGCCTTTATGCGCAGGGGTATTTTGTTTTTGTCCTTGGACACCCAAAGTGTTAGGCTTTCTTCGGCCTTAAACACACGGCCTGCCATAACATAGGGGCGGAATTTTAGGGATAGCACCTTACCAAAATCGGTATCGATAATTTCGTCGCCCAAGTATTGCAGCTTAAAGCCGTAGTTTTCTTCATCAAAAAACATATCGACCTTAACCTCGTCGCCTTTTTGTAACTTGTTAATGTCCATTTTATTGCGCAAATAGTAGTAGGTAGACACCATATCCTGTACGGCTTCGGGCGTGGTAAACACTTTTTTGGTACTGCGCTTTTTGTCGTGTACGTGGGCTTTATTCTCGGCTTGGTTAAAATCGATTTCGATGTCCTTGGTGTAGCCGCCCTCGTCTATATTCCGGATAAATTTGTAAGGTATTATGGCCTTGCGATCGAAATAACTTTCGTAGCGGTCGTTTACCTTAAAAAACCACTTAATCATGCCCGTGGTCCAGCCTTTGCCCAATACGTGGTATACGTCCTTGTTGTCGAGTTTTGTTTCTTTTACCAAAAGGGTGGCGTTCCCAGCTTTTAAAAAGCCGCTATAACTCATTTTAAACTTGAGCCATTCGCCGTCTTTAAAAGATGATTCTTGCTGCGGGTACGAAGCATGGACCACCAATGCCATTAAATATATAAGGAGTTTCTTTTTCATAAATTTTAAATGTAACTACAAAAATAATATGATTTTTATTTTTGAAATTACAATTACTGTTCCAAAAGTATAAAAATAAGAAGAATGATTTGCAATCTGTTACATAAAAATCAAAACCAAAATCCAAGGTTAAAAAACCAATAGCTGCGTTTTTGTTCGGGCGAAAAACTGTACTTGGCCTCGATCGGGCCTATAAAGGTATCGATGGAATAACCCAGTGCGTAGCCCGAATAATCGGGGAGCGAAAACCAATTTCCGGAGTCGAAAATATCGTCTTCGATATTGGCCCAATTGCCTTCCAACGAAATGTAATTGTCCTTAAAAACCTCGTAATTAAGTTTTAAGCGGGCCTTTACAAAACTGTTTCCGGTAAGTGCCATAAAGTCGTAACCCAAAAAGGGCTTAAAGTTGTTTATAAACTCGTTGCCGTAGCCGCCCAAGGCAAAATCTAAGGTGTTGGTGGATTTATCGCCCATTTTAAAACCGCCCTCGACCTCCGCAAGGCCAAATAGTTTTTTTGCAATGGGAAAGGCGTAGCCGAACTTGGCTTTTGCTATTGAAAAATTTTCAAAATTTTCATTAAACCTCGAAGCGTATAGGTAGGTGTGCAAATCGCCATCGAACAACAGGCCTTCTTTTGGAAAATACTTGTTGTTGTAAGTATCGTATTTTAATTTTCCGAAAAGGCTTAAATAATCGGTTTTTTCAAATACGTAAGGCTTATCATCTTCGGTGTTGTTCAACAAGGTTTCCGATACTACTTTAAGGCGTTTATGCTCGCCCCCCAAGCTAAGGGTTGCATATTTTTTTAAAAAGGTTTGTACATAAACTTGGTTGGTTTGGTCCTCCAGCTCCACATCTATTTTGTTTAGCCCTGCGGCTATGTTTTCGGGGTCGTTTAGCAACAAGCCTGCGTTTATATTGCGGTGAAATTGATTAAAACGGGAATGTACGCCAATGCTCCAATAAAATCCTTTATCTATAAAATAATCGAAATTATAACGGAGGTTATCGCCCAGGATAATATCCAACGTGGCCAAATCGTTATCGAACAACAGGCGTTTTTTTGTTAAATTGACCAAAACGGCACTTTTGTACAAATTATCAAAATGTAGGGCAAACTTTAAATATGCCGTAGTTTGGCTTTCTTTTAAATTGGTGTACAAATCGAAGCCCTGTTTGTTTTCCGAAGGCTTAAAGGTATAATTAAAAGCATCGAAACTGTTGGTAACCATAAGGTTGTTAACCCCGTCGATAAAATTGGCATAGCTTGTTTTGCCATCGCCTTTCAACTTTAATTTTCCCAAAATATAGGAGCGGGTATATTTATCGTTGCCCTTTATATCGATATTGTTTATTTGAATGCTGTCGATATGCACAATTTTTGTTTTGGGCATTTTAATGTGTTGTTGTGCTTTTGCCAGTTGTTGCAATTCGGTTTTCTTGTGCAGCGCTGCCCGTAAGCCTTCCTTTAAAATTTTGCTACCCTCGTTAAACGATACCACGGTATATTCTTCGATATTGGGTTTTATGTAAATATCGGTTTTTGGGGCTTTCTTTTTCATATCGTTTATAGTCCTGAAATTGTTTATTTGGACCAAAACGTCGGGTGCTGTTTTTAATTTGTCTATGGCTGCCAAATCGGACTGTACATCGACCCCGATAATAATGTCCATGCCCTTGGCACGGAGTTGGTCTATGGGGTAGTTGTTTACCACACCACCGTCTATAAGCACCTTGCCGTCCAGTTCTACGGGCTGAAACAAGGATGGCAATGCGCCACTGGCCATTACGGCCTGGGGCAAGCTGCCTTTGTCGAGAACGACTTCTTCGCCTGTTTCTATATTGGTTGCTATGCAGAAAAACGGAATGGGGAGTTTTTCAAAATCTTCAATATTGCTAACATGAAGCGTTAATTTGGATAATAAATTATAGGTGTTTTGCCCCCGGGACAAGGCCGATGGCAACGAAATTTTAAATTTATTGAAGGGCAAGGACAAAATATATTGGTCGGCATTTCGGCGTTCGAAAAAGCCTTTGGATTTTCTTGGCAGGTCGTCGCGAATTAGTTTGTCGAAATCGATACTTTTGAATACCGAATCCAACTGTTTACCCGAGTAGCCCGAAGCATAAAGCGAACCGATAATGGCGCCCATGCTTGTTCCCGCCACATAATCGACCTTAACGCCCATACTGTCCAAAACCTTTAAAACCCCTATATGCGCCAAACCCTTGGCGCCGCCGCCACTAAGTACCAAACCTACTTTTGGGGTGTCGTTGGTTTCCTTGTTTTGCGAAACCCCTTCAAAACAAACACAAACTACTAATACTGTTAAAACTAATTGTTTCATTTCGATTGTATCCTCCCTAATTATGATAATGTTCGTATACCTTTTGCGCCCTTGATACGCCTACAACATCTTCCAACTCGTCCAACTTGGCGTTAGCCACCCGCTTTACCGATTTAAAATGTTTCAATAGGTCTACAACTGTTTTTTCGCCTACGCCGGGTATGGTTTCCAGTTCGGTTGTTAGGGCACCTTTGCTACGCCTATTGCGGTGGTGTTCTATACCAAAGCGGTGCGCTTCGTTGCGGAGTTGTTGGATAATTTTTAGGGTTTCGCTTTTTTTGTCCAAATAAAGTGGAATGGGGTCGTTTGGATAAAACAGTTCCTCCAGGCGTTTTGCTATGCCTATAATGGCTATTTTTTCCCTTAGCCCTAAAATATCCAAACTTTTTAATGCCGATGATAGTTGTCCCTTGCCGCCATCGATTATAATTAGTTGGGGCAATGGCTGCGCTTCGTCCAACAAGCGTTTGTAGCGGCGATATACCACTTCTTCCATCGAGGCAAAATCGTCCGGGCCTTCAACCGTTTTTATGTTAAAATGCCGATAGTCCTTTTTGCTGGGCTTACCGTTTTTAAACACCACACAAGCCGCAACGGGGTTGGTGCCTTGTATGTTCGAGTTGTCGAAACACTCGATATGCCGAGGTTCTTCGTGTAGGCGTAAATCGGCTTTCATTTGAGCCATAACACGGTTTACATGCCGGTCGGGGTCGGTAATTTTAACTTGCTTAAAGCGTTCCATGCGGTAGTATTTGGCGTTTCGTTGCGATAAGTCGAGAATATGCTTTTTGTCGCCCAATTGCGGAACGGTTACTTTTAAATCGTTGCCAACTTCAACTTTAAAAGGCACGTAAATTTCTTTCGATTTTGAATGAAAACGCTGCCGTATTTCGGTAATGGCAAGCTCCAATAACGCCTTGTCGGTTTCATCCAATTTTTTCTTGATTTCCAAGGTATGCGAACGAATAATAGAGCCGTAGGATATTTGCAGGAAATTAATGTAGCCATAGCTTTCGTCGCTTACAATGGAAAACACATCGACATTGCTTATTTTTGGGTTTATAATGGTTGATTTTGCCTGATAGTTTTCCAGAATTTCAATTTTTTCCTTAATGCGCTGGGCTTCCTCGAACTGCATCTGCTGGGCAAAATGTTTCATTTGCATTTTAAATTGCGCTAACGAATCCTTAAAATTTCCCTTTAAAATTTCCTTAATATCATTAATATTTTGGCTGTAATCGTCGTGGGTTTGGTAGCCCTCACAGGCGCCTTTACAGTTGCCCAAGTGGTATTCCAAACACACTTTATATTTTCCGGCTTCAATTTTATCATCGGCCAAATCGTAGTTACAGGTGCGCAGGCTGTACAGGCCTTTAATTAAATCCAACAGGGTGTGTACGGTTTTCATACTGGTATAGGGGCCAAAATATTCGCTGCCGTCCTTGATAATCCGTCGCGTGGAAAACACACGGGGAAAACGTTCGTTTTTAATGCAAATCCACGGATACGATTTGTCGTCCTTCAACATAACGTTATAGCGTGGCTGGTACTTTTTAATCAGGTTGTTTTCCAACAGCAGGGCATCGGTTTCGGTATCGACAACAATGTGCTTTATTTCGGCAATTTTTTTAACCAATACCCGTGTTTTGCCGTTGTCGTGCGTTTTGGTAAAATAGGACGATACCCGCTTTTTTAGGTTTTTGGCCTTTCCTACATAAATTATGGTACCGTTGGCATCGTAATATTGGTACACGCCCGGTAAGTCGGGCAAGGTTTTTAGCTGTATGTCCAAAGCGGGGGTTTCCATAGAAAACCAAAGGTAATTATTTTAATTGGCTTAGCGGGCATTGCTTCTTGCCCTAAATGTGTTAAACTTTTTTTCGAAAACGCTTTTTAAATGGCTAATACCAACTTCACATAAAAATAAGCCTCATTATTTCGTTCTTTTGCGCTTATGCTTCGTTAAAAAACATCGTCGTAGCTACGGCTATGCCTCATTTTTTTTGTCTTTCCTAAGCACAAAATACTCAAAATAATTTAAGGCTTATTTCAATATAAAATTGGTATAATTTGCTACATTGTGCCACTTTAAAAACCAAGGGATGAGCAAAAAAATACTGGGTAGGGTCGATATGGTCGATTTCCCAAAACTGGGACTGTACAATATTAACGTTAAAATAGATACGGGCGCTTACACCTCGGCCATTCATTGCTCCAAAATTATTGAGGAAAACAACACCCTGCGCTGTATTTTTAACAGCAATTCGCACGAAAACTTTGGAAAAACCGAAATCGTGTTTTCCGAATTTTCCAGAACCAACGTTAAAAGCAGCAATGGTTTTAAGGAAAATCGTTATAAAATTAAATCGGAAGTGGTTTTTTTTGGAAAAAACTACAAGATTAACCTAACTTTAAGCACAAGGGACGACATGAAGTTTCCCGTGTTGATAGGCCGGCAATTTTTAAAACGAAAATTTTTGGTCGATGTCGATTTGGAAAACGTTTCCTTTAATTTTGGCGAACAATAAAGAACAGCGATATTTAAACCACTAAAAAAATAACCCTTTCACAAAAACCCAAATACATGAACATTGTTATTTTATCCCGCAATCCGGATTTATATTCTACCGAAAGGCTCGCCGAAGAAGGCCGCAAAAGAGGCCACCTTGTAGAAATTATAGACCCCCTAAAATGCGATATTATTATTGAAAAAGAAAAACCAACCATTTATTACAAGGACCGTTATTTGGATTATGTCGATGCCGTAATTCCCCGAGTGGGCGCTTCGATAACCTTTTATGGTTGTGCCGTAGTGCGCCAATTTGAAATGATGAACGTGTTTACCGTAGCCACCTCCGACGCCATACAGCGCTCCCGCGACAAGCTGCGCAGCCTACAACGCTTGAGCAAAGCCGGAATTGGCATGCCCAAAACCGTTTTTACCAACTATTCCCGCGATGTCGAGGAGGTTATTGCGCACGTTGGCGGCGTACCCGTAATTATAAAACTATTGGAAGGCACACAGGGTTTGGGCGTAGTTTTAGCCGAAACCAAAAATGCGGCAGAATCGGTGTTAGAAGCCTTTAACGGTCTTGAGGCTCGGGTTATAGTCCAAGAATTTATAAAGGAAGCCAAAGGTGCCGATTTACGGGCTTTAATTGTGGACGGGCAAGTCGTGGGCGCCATGAAACGCCAAGGTAAAGAAGGCGAATTTCGCTCCAACCTACACCGTGGCGGGTCGGCCAATGTTATTAAGCTAAGCGAGGACGAAATACGCCTGGCCATGCACGCCAGCAAAGTGCTAAAACTCCCCGTTTGCGGTGTCGATATGCTGCAATCAGCAAGAGGGCCTTTGCTGTTAGAAGTAAACTCCACCCCTGGACTGGAAGGCATCGAAGGCGCAACGGGCAAAAACATAGCCAAAAGCATTATTACCTATATCGAGCGCAATAGGCATAGTTAGTTTGAAACGGTTATGGAATATATGGGGTTATAAGCTTGTAAAACAAAAGGTATTAACAACAAACCACGAACGAAAAACCCTCGCTAGCGCGAGCGTCCCGCTCGTGACGGCAAGAATAAGGCTATAAAAAATGAAATAATGAGTAGAAAATATAAATTTCATAACGAATCCGGAGCATACTTTATAAGTTTTGCTACCGTGTATTGGATAGATGTTTTTACTCGACAAACATATTTTAATGTATTAGAAGAAAGTATAAATTATTGCAGAAGAGAAAAAGGAATGGAAGTATATGCCTATTGTTTTATGCCAAGCCACCTACATTTAATATTTAGGTCAAGCAATGACGACCCTTCGGGATTGATACGAGATTTTAAAGGTTTTACAGCAAGAAAACTAATAAAAACCATAGAAGAAAATCCACAAGAAAGCAGAAAAGAGTGGTTATTATGGATGATGGAAAGAGCAGGTAAGAAAAAAAGCAATGTAAAACAACGTCAATTTTGGCAACAACACAATAAACCAATAGAATTATGGAGTGAAAAAGTAATACAACAAAAAATAGACTACATACATAATAATCCTGTTGAAAGTGGTTTTGTAACTAACCCGATAGATTGGAAGTATAGTAGTGCAAGAAACTACCAAGAGGACCAAACTATTTTAGAGATTGATATATGATGCCTAAAAATGGATTGACTTTGTTTGACGGCACAAGCGGGACGCTTGCGCTAGCGAGGGCATTACTTTGAGTTATTGGATAGTTTTATTGAAGTCAACAAGGCTCAAAAAGATGAAATAGAAAGAAGAACAGGAAAGCGACATAGAGATCACTACGATGGAGAGGCAACTAAAACTAACCCTACAATGGAAATAATGAAAAACACAAAATAATGATTAGATTAAAACTTGTAGTAGCATTTTTACTACTTTTTTTCAACTGCTCTGGTCAAAATAATAAAAAACCTAATGATTTAGATGTCAGAGACCAATACGATATAAAAGTCGAAAACATGGAGGAGTTGGAATTAGTGATTAAAAAAAATATAAACTTTAAGAATGCAGAGGATAATTGCAAGAGTAAATTTATGATTAAATTTATTCTAAATAAAGACTTCAAAACGGTTGATAGTGTTATGATTTCAAAGCAAAGGTCACTTTTAATTAGCAGGGAACAAGAATCGAGATTGTTGCTTGAATTAAAAAGAGTGGTTAAAATATCAATTGGTTATAAAGGGAAGGAGTATTATTCTGCTTTAAATAAAGAACCAGAAATTGGAATAATTGTTAATGGAGGAAAATATTGCGAAGAATGAGGTAATTAATGTATCCCCTGCTAGCGCGAGCGTCCCGCTCGTGACGGTAAAATAAAGTAGAGCAAAAAAGTCTAAAAGGTAAAGAAAAATGAATTTAAAGCAGGGGTGTTTAGTTATAAGGAAATACAGCACAAGCAAGATGCTTGCGCCAGCGGGGGAATATATGGGGTTATAATCTTGTAAAACAAAAGGCATTAACAGTAAACCATAAACGAAACAACCAAAAACAATATACCCCCTAATCGTAACTCAAAAACCGTCAATCGTAAATCAATATGGCCGCACCCGAAACCAATATTATTAGCATTTTAGGTACAAAAATTTACCCCAACGAAAGCAAGGAACTCAATTTCGATATTGCCAACCTACATACGGCCTCGCCCATAAACGTGCCGATAATTATCGAGCGCGCCAAAAAACCGGGCCCCATTGTGTTGTTTACGGCGGGCATTCATGGCGACGAGGTTAACGGTGTAGAAATAGTACGAAAACTTATTGCCACGGGCGTTAACAAGCCCAAGTGCGGCACGATAATTTGCATGCCCATAATTAATATTTTCGGGTTTATAAATTTAAAGCGGGAGTTTCCCGACGGCCGCGACCTAAACCGTGTGTTCCCCGGCTTTCCCGAAGGCTCGCTCGCCAGCAGGGTGGCCTATAAACTAATTAACGACATCCTGCCCTGTGTGGATTATGTGGTCGATTTCCATACCGGTGGCTCCGGGCGGTTTAATGCCCCGCAAATACGCATTTCTACCGAAAACGTCACGCTTAACGAGCTGGCCACGGTATTTGGCGCGCCGTTTGTGCTGTACTCCAAAATCCTAAAAAAATCGTTTCGCGAAACCTGCCTTAACCAAGGCAAGCACATGCTGTTGTTCGAAGGCGGAAAATCGTACCACATAAGCGAAACCGTAACCAACATCGGGTTTAACGGCGCAAAACGACTGTTGCAGCACCTAAACATGCTTAACGCCCAAAACCGGGCAACAAAACCCAAAACCGATATTGTTTTTATTACCGCCAGCAAATGGCTGCGAGCCGATAAATCGGGTATGTTCAAGGCTTCGGTAAAATTGGGCAGCTTGGTTAAAAAGGGCGATGCCATTGGCAGTATTACCGACCCCTACGGCAAGTTGTTCCATGCGGTTAGGGCCGACAATTCGGGTTATATTATTAACGTTAACGAATCGCCTTTGGTGTACGAGGGCGATGCGCTTTTTCATATTTCCTCTAAATTAAAACGCTAACCATGACAAAAGCCGAATTGCGAAACACCTATAAACAACGCCGAAATGTTTTAAATGAAAGTGATATTGACGGTTTAAGCCTTTCCATTGCAAACCAAATTTTAAAACTGCCTATTTGGAACTTCAGCTTTTACCATATTTTTTTAACTATTGAAGAAAAAAAAGAAATAAATACCGATTATATCCTGAACGTTTTATCGGGAAAGGACAAAAACATCGTGATTTCGAAAAGCGATTTCGCCACAGGCAATATGGTTCATTTTTTATTAACCGATAATACCGTAATAAAAAAAACGCATTTTGGCATTCCCGAACCTATTGGCGGTATTGAAATTGAAACCCAAAAAATAGAAGTGGTTTTTGTGCCGCTATTGGCCTTCGATACCCAAGGCAACCGAGTAGGTTACGGCAAAGGGTTTTACGACAAATTTTTAAGCCAATGCAAACCCGGAACCCTTAAAATAGGACTTTCGTTTTTTGAGGCCGAAACCGAAATTACCGATGTTTCGGGGAGTGATGTTGGATTGGATTATTGTGTAACGCCAAACACTATTTATCGGTTTTAACAAAGGCTTTTTTGTTAAAAACAATAAGCATTACAAACCCGGTACTAATGGCCACGTCGGCAATGTTGAAAACGGGTTCGAAAAAATTAAAGCGCTTGCCGCCGTAAAAAGGCACCCAATCGGGCAAATCGGTCTTAATTATCGGGAAATAAAGCATATCCACCACTTTGCCGTGCAACAGGCCGTCGTAGCCGCCCGCTTTGGGCAAAAAGGTGGCTACTTCGTGATAACTGTCGCTAAACAACACCCCGTAAAACACCGAGTCGATTATATTGCCCATAGCACCCGCAAAAATTAGGGCAATAGCTATAATTAGGGTTTTGGAGCCTTGCTTTTTTGTGGCGTCGTACAGCCAGTAGCCTATGCCAAACAAAGCAATTATCCTAAACACTGTTAGGCTTATTTTGGCGGTACGCTCGGAAATAAAGGATGCAAAATCGCTTATTTTGGTACCCCAAGCCATGCCGTCGTTTTCAATAAAAAAGATGTGAAACCAGCTAAAAACCTCGTAACTTCCCTCTAATTTAAAATGGGTTTTTATGTATATTTTGCTTATTTGGTCTATAAGCAGGATTGTTGCAATAAGGAGTACGGATTTTTTAAGCGCCATTTAATTGTTTTTCTTTTGTTTGAACAACCAATCCCGGACGCTTTTTAATTTATAGGCGTAATCGAACGAATACATGTGTTCCGAACCTCCGCCCGATACGCCTTCGGGCGTTACCGTTTTGGGCGTAAATTGTATAAAATTAATGTTATGGCCTTCTTCTATTAAAGTATTAACCTTTTGTTCTTGTTCCGCTTGTGGGAGTTGCGCCGAAAATTCGGTTATGCCATATTTTACATTATTTGCCGTTAATAAATTTCCAACTTCTTTCATGCCGTTTGAGGCTTTTTCGTCGCCTGCGGAAACAATGTAGAAAAACGTTTTTTTGGTTAACGGTTGCAGGACGTTAATATCCCACTGGCTGCCCACAAAAATTGAAGCGGCAAAAAAATCGGGATGGGTGGCATTTAGGTAAAATGAAATCATGCCGCCCATGGATTGCCCAGTGGTGTAAATTCTATTTTTATCGATATTGTAAGTTGAAATAACGCTGTTTAGCAACCTGAACGCTATGGCAACTTCGTCGCTGGTTTCCCATTTATCGTTTACCGCCCAGTCCGGTCCGGCAAAAGCAGGAACCAATACAAAGCTTGGGTTTGCAGCCTGGCTTTCGTCGGTTGCCCAAACGATGCCGCCGTAACCTTGTTTTAATGGGGCTTCGGAAACTTTACCAACGGTACTGGCATCGGCTATAAATTGCACTAACGGATAGCGTTTTGTGGCATCGTAATCTTTTGGAACAAATAAATTGTACGCCATTGTTTTGCCTGTAATGCTGTCCTTAAATTCCAAGGTTTGAAATTTTGGAGCCATTTTTTCCCTAAGGCTTAAAAGCTCGGTGTCGTATGCTTTATCCACACCGCCATAGGATTTGTCCCAAGTAGTGGTTGGCTGGGCAACGGAAGTGTTTTCGTTTGTGACGTTTGTTGTTTTATTTTCGGACTTGCATGATATTAAAAACGCAATTATCATGCTTAGGCTTATTAGTTTGTTCATTTGTTTTTTCTTCAATTTCAAAAATAAAAAAACGCCCCGTAAAATTGGGACGTTCTATAATATATTCCACAACATTTACTGCTGCATGTTTTTGGCTTCAATGCTTAATGTGGCGTGCGGCACTAATTTTAGGCGTTCTTTTTGGATTAGCTTGCCCGTTACCCGGCAAACGCCGTAGGTTTTGTTTTCGATACGGATAAGCGCATTTTTTAAATCGCGGATAAATTTTTCCTGACGTATGGCCAATTGCGAATTGGATTCCTTGCTCATAACCTCGCTGCCCTCGTCAAAAGCCTTAAAGGTTGGCGATGTGTCGTCCGTGCCATTATTATGGTCGTTCATGTACGCACTTTTTATAAGCTCCAAATCGTGTTGGGCTTTTTCTATTTTTTCTAAAATTATTTCTTTGAATTCCGCCAAGTCCTTATCGGAATATCTTACGTTTAAATCTGCACTCATAATTTTTAATGTTTTTGTATAAACAATTTGGTATTAACATCGTCGAATGCAATATCTATACCATTTTCTAAATTATCGACCACAGCCAAGGTATTGGCCAAGGTTTCGGTTTTAATATAGGCTTCGTTCGTGCTTACGGCGCTAACAATTTGGGCATCTTTTTGAAGTGTAACATCAATCCTGTCGGTTACCTCGAAACCGGAATCCTTGCGTAAATTCTGGATGCGGTTTACAAGCTCCCGGGCAATGCCTTCCTGTTTTAAATTATCGGTAATGGTTACGTCCAATGCTACTGTTAATGCGCCTTCGTTTGCTACCAACCAGCCTTCGATATCTTGCGACGTAATTTCTACATCGTTAAGTGATAAAGTTATACAATTTCCGTTAATTTCTATATCGAAAGTTTCGTTTTGTTCTATTTTGTTAATATCTTCTGCCGAAAAGTTAGTAACTGCATTGGCAACGGCCTTCATATCCTTTCCAAAGCGGGGGCCCAAAACCTTAAAGTTGGGTTTTATTTGTTTTACCAAAATATCCGAGGCCTCTTCCAACAATTCAATTTCCTTAACGTTAACCTCGTGTGTTATTAAGCCTGCTACGGCTTCAATTTCTTCCTTTTGTTGTTGGTTGGCAACCGGTATCATTATTTTTTGAAGCGGTTGGCGCACTTTTATTTTTTCCTTGGCACGCAAGGACAGTACTAACGACGATATGGTTTGGGCGCTTTCCATTTTACGTTCCAAGGTTTTATCGATATAGGTTTCGTTGTATTTTGGAAACTCGGCCAAATGTACGCTTTCAACATTTTCTTTTTGCGTAACCCGTGTTAAGTCTAAGTAAAGCCTATCCATAAAAAATGGTGCAATGGGCGCCCCCAGTTTGGCCAGGGTTAGCATACAGGTGTAAAGCGTTTGGTAGGCCGAAATTTTATCGGCTTGGTAATCGCCTTTCCAAAAACGCCTCCGGCTTAGGCGCACGTACCAGTTACTTAGGTAATCTTGGGTAAAATCGGAAATGGCACGGGCGGCCTTTGTGGGTTCGTAATCGGCATAATACTCGTCTACCTTTTTAATAAGCGTGTGTAGTTCCGAAAGAATCCACCTATCAATTTCGGGGCGTTCGTTTAACGGTATATCGGCTTCGGAATAGGTGAAATTATCCAAATTGGCATATAGTTGAAAGAACGAATAGGTGTTGTAAAGCGTTCCGAAGAACTTGCGTTTTACTTCCTCTACGCCTTCCAAATCGAATTTTAAATTGTCCCATGGGTTGGCATTGCTAATCATGTACCAGCGTGTGGCATCGGCACCGTAAGTGGATAGGGTTGAAAACGGATCGACGGCATTGCCCAATCGTTTGGACATTTTTTGGCCGTTTTTGTCCAGCACCAATCCGTTGGACACCACGTTTTTATAAGCTACGGAATTGAAAACCATAGTAGCAATGGCATGGAGCGTATAGAACCAGCCACGGGTTTGGTCCACGCCCTCGGCAATGAAGTCGGCAGGAAATAAATCCTCCCCTAAACCCTCCCCTTCGGGGGCCTCAAACGGATAATGCCATTGCGCATAGGGCATGGCGCCGGAATCGAACCACACGTCTATTAAATCGCTTTCGCGTTTCATGGGTTTTCCTGTTGGCGATACCAAAACAATACCGTCTACAATATTTTTATGCAAATCGATTTTATCGTAATTGGCTTCGGAATTGTTTCCTACTTCAAAACTTTCAAAAATATCTTGCTTTATAAAGCCTGCCTTAACGGCTTTGGCCATTTCGTTTTTTAGTTCTTCAACCGAGCCAATACAAATTTCTTCCTTACTGTCGTCGGTTCGCCATATGGGCAACGGAATGCCCCAATAGCGCGAGCGGGATAGGTTCCAGTCGTTGGCATTGGCCAACCAGTTACCAAAGCGCCCCGTTCCGGTAGCCTTGGGTTTCCAGTTAATGGTTTCGTTAAGTTGGAACATCCTATCCTTAACATCGGTTACTTTTATAAACCACGAATCTAAGGGATAGTAAAGAATAGGTTTATCGGTACGCCAACAGTTGGGGTAGCTGTGCTTGTATTTTTCAACCTTAAATGCTTTGTTTTCGTTTTTTAGTTTAAGAGCAATGCGTTCGTCAACGCTTAAATAGCTTTTTAAATCGGAAATTATCGCTTTTAAGTTTTCTTTCTGCTTTTTGTATTCAACATCAACCTCATTGTCTTCCAAATATTCCGATTTAACGTATTCGCCTGCAAAGCCGTACAAATTGTCGTGTACTTCCTTGCGGAAACGGCCTTGTAAATTAACCAACGGCACGAGGTTTCCGTTTTCGTCCTTTACCAACATGGGCGGTACTTCGGGGGTGGCTTGTTTGGCTACCATGGCATCGTCGGCACCAAAAGTTGGTGCGGTGTGCACAATGCCGGTGCCGTCCTCGGTGGTTACAAAATCGCCAGCAATTACCCTAAAGGCATTTTCGGGATTGTCGTTGGGTAGGGCGTAGGGCATTAGTTGTTCGTAACGGATGCCCACTAAATCGGTGCCTTGGCATTCGGCAATAATGCGGAAAGGGATTTTCTCCTTAGTTCCCGAAGGGGGAATTTGGGCATATGCTGTAAAATCGGTTTCGCTTTCAACTTGTGTAAATTTTCCCTGAAATTGATAGCTTACCAATTTTTTAGCCAATACAACTTTTATAGGTTCGAACGTGTATTGGTTATAGGTTTCAACTAAAACGTATTCAATTTTCGGACCAACGGTTAAAGCCGTGTTGCTGGGCAGTGTCCAAGGGGTAGTTGTCCAAGCGAGGAAAAAAATCCCCCCAACCCCCGAAGGGGGCGTTAGCGCTTCTTCCTTTAGGTTGAATGCTTTTTGAAAAGCATCTAAATTTTTCCTTTCGGGGGATAGGGAAAACTGCGCCACAACGGTAGTATCGGTAACGTCCTGGTAGGTTCCGGGCTGGTTTAGCTCGTGCGAGCTTAGGCCCGTACCCGCTTTTGGCGAATAGGGCTGAATGGTATAGCCCTTGTACAACAAGTTTTTATCGTAAATTTGTTTTAACAGCCACCAAACGCTTTCCATATATTTGGGTTTGTAGGTAATGTAGGGGTTGTCCATATCCACCCAATAGCCCATTTTTAGGGTTAGGTCGTTCCAAATGTCGGTGTAGCGCATTACGGCCTTGCGGCAGGCGTCGTTATAGGCCTCGACCGAAACGGTTTTACCTATATCCTCTTTGGTTATGCCCAGTTCTTTTTCTACGCCAAGCTCTACGGGAAGCCCGTGCGTGTCCCATCCCGCTTTGCGCTTTACCTGGTAGCCTTTTTGGGTTTTGTAACGGCAAAAAATATCCTTTATGGCACGCGCCATAACGTGGTGAATGCCCGGTAGGCCGTTGGCCGATGGAGGCCCTTCGAAAAACACGAACGGTTTTCCGCCTTCCCGTGTTGAAATACTTTTTTCAAATATGTTGTTTTCCTGCCAATAGCTTAGGATTTCTTCGGCTACGTTTGGCAAGTCAAGTCCTTTGTATTCAGGAAATTTAGCACTCATGTTATCTGTTTTCTTTTCGAGGTGCGAAATTAAGGATTTTTAATAAAACAGCCATGCTGCTTGGTTGGAATTTATTAAGATGAACCTTATGGAAGAATTGGGTATAGCCAAAGCAATTGCATCAATAAAAGACCTTGGTAAAAAGATTATGAGACAAGATTTTTTTTTGTTTTTTCAAGTATTGAATCAGTTGTTTAGCTTATATTTTATATAAAACTGGGTGCAATTCTATTTCTAAGCCTATTTCTAATGTGTTTTGCAATCAATTTCTTCATTTTTTCGATTAGAATGTTTTCAATTAAAGTGCTTTTTTTTTGCGAAAAAGACTAAGAGCATCTTCTTCTTTGAGAGAATAACTTTATAAAACGGTATTTTTCTTTCAATAATTTTAAAAATACCCGTTTTAGTACCCCTGTTTATACCCCTTGCGTATTCTATTTTAGTGAAAATTAATTTAAATCCTTTTTATTATGAAAAAAACATTACTTCTCTTATTTCTTGCGGGCATGTACACTGGTTTTGCCCAAACATTTACGGTTGGTGGTATAAGCTATACCGTAACGAGCGCCACTGAAGTTGCCGTTGACGCCAACAACAAAACAGGTTTTACGGGTACTACCGCAAATATCCCCGCTACGGTAACAAACGCAAGTGTAACTTATAATGTTACATCGTTTGCAATTGGTGCTTTTGCCACTAATACAAATATAACAAGCGCTGTAATCCCTAATTCGATAACTGCAATAGCTAATGGTGCTTTTAATGGCTGTACTAATCTATCTAATGTAACTATTCCTAATGGTGTTACGGAAATCGGAAATGTTTCTTTTCAAAACACCTCGTTAACAAGTTTAACTTTGCCAAGTTCGCTAACTTCTATCGGCAATAATACGTTTAAAGATTGTAGTGAGTTAACAAATCTTACCTTCCCCAATGCAGTAACATCAATTGGGAACAGTTCTTTTAATGGTTGCACCGGATTAACAAGTGTTTCCCTTGGCAACTTACAATCTACCGGGATTTCTGCTTTCCAGGGCTGTACGGGGTTAACAAGTATCCTTATTCCTAATTCGATTACTTCTTTGGGTAATAACACCTTTAGCGGCTGTACCGGATTAACAAGTATAAGTGTAGCCCAAGAAAACCCGAGTAACATCGCCCTTGGCACAACCGTATTTAATGGTGTTAATACTTTGGGATGCGAGCTTAAAGTGCCTTCGGCTGCCGCAAAAACTGCTTATGAGGCTGCAGACCAATGGAGTGCTTTTTCCAATATTACGGTAGATACTACTTTAAGCATAAGTAATGAAAGAAATGCAATACTATTCAGTATACACCCAAATCCAGCAAGCGATATTTTAAGCATCAGATTAAACCGTCCAACTACCTTAAAATCTGTGACTATTTACAATGCCTTGGGGCAAACCGTCCTACAAAGCAGGGAAACGGAAATAGGTATTGGCAGCTTACAATCGGGCATTTACTTATTAAGCGTAAAAACCCTTGAGGGTAACGCAACAAAGCGTTTTGTAAAAAAATAAAGTATTTAATTTTTAATGTAGTCTTTTTCAATTTTAACGATTTAACTACCAACCGCCCCAAGTCTTTTTAATCGTTGAGTTGTTATTTCGCTATGGCATTGCATTATTAAACTTAATCATCTTCTAATTATGAAATTTTATCTTCTATTCGGGTTTTTACTTGTTTTAATACCCCAAGTTGTTATAGGTCAAATCGACCCAAATTGGAAAACCAATATCACTGGTTATGAGCAACCCGATTGGTTTAACAGCCAACGGGTTCAAATTCACAGTAGGGTAGCTGGGCCATATTACAACAACCCCGATCATACCCTTTATAGCCATTGGGTAGAAAAAGTAATTAACGTAATTGGGGCAAATACTTTTGTTAGGCACGTAAAAACTAATGAAAGCCCAATACACTGGAAAAGTGCTTGGGGCGATTGGACTGCCTTAGCCAAAAGTGGACGGAATATTATACAAGAAGCATTAGATGAAGCCCATGACCATAATACTAAGATGATAGGTTATTATAACCACTATACCGACGGCTATTTAAGCGTTAATTACCCACAATATAAATGTAAGGACAAAAACGGTAATGATGTTGAAAGAAGCGGAAGGGGCATTATGTTGTGTTTTAATTCGCCTGCTGCCGACCTAATCCAAACCCGTTTAATTGAATTTGTGCAAATGGGGGGCGATGGTATTTATTTTGATGAGCTACACATGCCAAACGAGGGGTGTTGGTGCAACAATTGCAAGACCAAATACCAAAATTTAACAGGAAAATCGATACCCACAACTACCGATGTTTATTTGCAAAACCAAACCTATAAAGACTATCAAAATTTTAACAATGCCACCGTTCTTGAAACGTTTTACAAATGGCGACAAGCCATTATGGCCGAAAACCCCGAAGTTGTAATGATCATTGGGAGCAATACCTTTCCTAGAATGATAAACAGGCACCTAAACTCCGATTTATTGCGTGTTTCGCATGCGCATAAAACAGAGTGGGATCTTGCTAATGTGGCATTAAATAGTGTACCTTACGGCATTCGTAAGCCAAATGCCACGTTGTGGCGAGGTTTGGCATATACGTTGTCGCGAGATGTTGGCGATGGGCGTCCTGCCCATTATTGGATTCCCGGTATGAGCTATGTGCCATCTAATGTATTAAAAGCGGCCTCGGCCGGTATGGTTTCATTTGGCAACATTGCTAATATAGATATGAGGGAAATAAAATCGCCCGACATGGATTTTGTCGATGCCGTAACCTACGGCAACACAGTATCGCCCGCACTTGAAAGTTCTAAACCTTTAAGATGGCTACTAATTCATTTTAATGAAAAAGCTCTGGAACAGCATTTGGGCACAACAAGTGCCGGGTGGACTAACTTTCTTTCGGCGTTTTACGGCGCTTACCATAGCGCCCACGAACAGCGGGTACCAATAGGTGTTATAACGGATTCGCAAATAGAACAAGGCTTATTTCAAGATGCCAAAGTTTTGTTTTTACCCAATACCAGTATTATTGCTCCCGAGCTACAGAGTAAAATTGATGAATTTGAAAATTCGGGCGGAATTGTAATTTCTCAAAATACTTCATGGCAATGGCACAATAGCTCAACCTTTAACAATGCAAAAACAGCCTTTAAAGCTGCTTTGGACAATGTTTCCGAGCGACCGTTTATGGAATCTAACGGATCTTCGTTTTATTATGCCAATTATTTCACAAAAGAAGAAAATAACAAAACCACTTTTTTAGCATCTTACAGCAATAATTTGGAATGGATTATTACGCCTTCGGGAACCGATCCAACGGATTATTCTTCGGGGGGTTATCCTAATAGCGCACCCGCACCTGTTAGTGGTGTAACATTAACCGTAAATTCTGCTGCACTACCTGAATATGTTAAAGATGTTACAACAGGGTTGCCTGTTCCTTACAATATTTCTGGAGGCCGGCTTACGCTTACGGTGCCAACATTCCAAGATGCCGCACTTGTGAAATAAAATATGACAATTCCACATTAGGTCAATCATCATTCGACTTAAACAAAAAAATCACCCTACACCCAAATCCAGCTTCAGGCATATTGCATATTGAAAATTTAAAAGAAGGCTCTACTGTTAAAATTTACAATACCTTGGGGCAATTAGTCCTTACAGGGGATAAAGGTTTAACTATTGATGTTTCAAACCTCGATTCTGGCTTATATTTGTTAACCACTACAAATGGTAACAAAAAAGAAACGCTTAAATTTATAAAAGAGCAGTAATTTTATTAAGAGGTTGTTTATGTAAATAGCAAAAAGAAACGACCTTGCTGTGCTTTTCAAAAAAATCCCTCCAGGATTTTGTATGAAGTGGGATAAGTAGTTTTTAGAGGTGCCCTTAAGACAAAACAAGTATATAAAGAAAAAGATGATTCCCCCGATTACCGGAAAAATCACCTTTTGAATTTTATATAAATTTACTTACTAAGAAACCGCCTTGAGTTTTTTTAGTGCTGTTTTTAGCAATTTATCTTCGGCGTAGGCTTTGGTTACTTTTAAAGCCTTGTCGTTACTGCTTGGCATATCGAACATGGCATCGGTTAAAATTTCTTCGCACAACGAGCGTAAGCCCCTTGCGCCCAGTTTGTATTCAATGGCTTTTTCAACTATATAATCCAAAGCGCCCTCGGTTATCGAAAAATCGACATTATCCATTTCGAACAGTTTTTTGTATTGCTTGATAATGGCGTTTTTAGGCTCGGTTAAAATAGCCCGTAGCGTTTCGGCATCTAAGGGATCCATGTGGGTAAGCACGGGTAAACGCCCAATAATTTCGGGTATTAGGCCAAAATCCTTTAAATCTTTTGGGATAATATATTGAAGTAAATTGTTGTGGTCCACAAAGGTATCGGATATTGAGGCACTATACCCCACGGCCTGCATGTTTAGGCGTTTGGAAATAACCCGTTCGATACCATCGAAAGCCCCTCCGGCTATAAACAATATGTTTTCGGTATTAACCTCGATGAATTTTTGGTCGGGGTGCTTGCGACCGCCTTTTGGCGGCACGTTAACAACGGTACCTTCCAATAGTTTTAAAAGGGCTTGTTGTACGCCCTCGCCCGACACGTCGCGGGTTATGGACGGGTTATCGCTCTTGCGGGCAATTTTATCGATTTCGTCTATAAACACGATGCCTTTTTCGGCCTTGTCCAAATTGTAATCGGCGGCTTGCAGCAATCGGGTTAATATACTTTCCACATCTTCGCCCACATAGCCGGCTTCGGTTAGTACCGTGGCATCGACAATGGCCAAGGGTACGTTAAGCATTTTGGCTATGGTTTTGGCTATTAGGGTTTTTCCGGTACCGGTTTGCCCCACCATAATAATATTGCTTTTTTGTATTTCGATATCGTCCTTGGAGGTGGGTTGCAACAAGCGCTTGTAATGGTTGTAAACGGCAACGGACATTACCTTTTTTGTGGCGTTTTGCCCAATGATATATTCATCTAAAAACGCCTTTATTTGCTGGGGCTTTCTTAGTTTTAATTCGGCCGATAAATCGGTGGTGTCGTTTTGTTTGGATTCTTCTATAACAATACCATGGGCCTGCTCTATACAGCGGTCGCAAATATGGGCATCCAACCCGGCTATTAATAAATTGGTTTCGGACTTTTTACGGCCACAAAACGAACATTCTAATTCTACTTTTGCCATTTAATGTTTCTTTTCTAAATAACTTCTTTCGAATTTATTTGTTTATATTGTAATACCCACAAAGTTTTTAAAACCTTGCAGGAAACATATACCGTTGCAAATGCAATACGGCAGTTTTGTTTTTCAACTTACAAAGAGATTACTTCGTCGTGCCTCCTCGTAATGACGGCATTGCGACGACAACGGAGGAAGCAATCTCCTTCCTCAATTTCAATTTGGCACGACACTACTATGTTTTAAAAACCTTGCAGGAAACGCACGTTATACCAAGATTACTTTGTCGTGCCTCCTCGTAATGATGTTACCAACAAAGCAATCTTAATCAATTTTAGTTTCTTGCCAAAATTTCGTCTATCATGCCGTATTCTTTGGCTTTATCGGCTTTCATCCAATAATCCCTGTCGCTATCGGCATATACTTTGTCGTACTCTTGACCGGAGTGCTTGCTTATAATTTTGTACAGTTCTTCTTTTAAAATTAAAATTTCCCTTGCGGTTATTTCAATATCGCTGGCCTGACCTTGTGCACCCCCCAATGGTTGGTGTATCATAACGCGGGAGTGTGTTAGGCCGCTGCGCTTGCCCTTGGCGCCCGCACATAACAGGACAGCGCCCATTGAGGCGGCCATTCCGGTACATATTGTGGCTACGTCGGGCTTTATAAACTGCATGGTATCGTAAATGCCCAATCCGGCATAAACGCTTCCGCCGGGCGAATTGATGTATATTTGAATGTCCTTGGACGCATCGGTACTTTCCAAAAACAACAACTGTGCTTGAATGATATTGGCCACTTGGTCGTTAATGGCGGTGCCCATAAAAATAATGCGATCCATCATTAAGCGCGAAAATACGTCCATGGCCACGGCATTCATTTGGCGTTCTTCTATAATATTTGGGGTAAGCCCCACGGGGTACATGCTGCTTACTATTTTGTTATAGTAAGTGCTGCTGATACCTTGGTCCTTTATTGCGAATTTTTCGAATTCTTTTGAATAATCCATAATTGTTTTTGTTTTTAATTGTTTGTTCCACCTTAATTTGAACAGGCTTTATATAATGAACAAATTAGAGGCTGTCCAAAAAGTTTGTTATTCTGAATCTTTCGACTTTGCTCAAGATAAACTAAAGTGAAGCGTCTAAGAAAATTATACCTCTGATTTTTAATTAGATGAGATTTCTCGACTCCTACAAAAATGACAACAAACTACTTTTTAGACAGCCCCTAAGATAAGCATTTATTCTGTAAAGCTAATACAACTAATGGTCGCCATAAACTTCTTTAACAAAATTTTCGTAACTGAGTTCTTTTGTTTTGGCGTTTGCTTTTTCTTTATAAAGCGTTAATAATTTTTGCGACACCAACTGCTCCGAAATACGACGGGCTTCGTCTTGGTTTGATAATACTCGGGCGGAAATATCGTCCAACTCCTTATCGGAAGGGTTAAGTTGCCCGAATTGTGCCATTTGCGCTTTTATCATTTGGCGGGTGTGGGCTTTAATATCGTCCAGGGTAATTTTAATATCGTTGTCCTCGATTAGCTTGCCTTCGATTAATTGGTAACGCAGCCCTTTTTCCGATTTTTCGTATTCGTCCTTGGCTTGGTCGCTATCCAATGCTTTGTCCTCGGAAGTTTGCTGGATCCATTTTTGCAAGAACTCGGCTGGCAAATCGAATTTTGTATTGTCTACCAAATATTCGGTTACGTCGTTTAAAAATTTTTGGTCGGCTTGTTGGGCAAATTGTTTTTCGGCGTCTTCCTTGATTTTTTCTTTTAGTTCGGAAACGGTTTTAACGGTATCTTTCCCGAAGATTTTATCGAAAAGTTCTTGGTCCAAGTCGGCCAATTCGCGTTTGTTTATTTCCGAAATGGTAAAGGTAACCTCGATATCCAAACCGTGTACTTCGTCATGCCCCAGTTTTAGGGCGTGCATAAGTTCGTGGTCGTCGTTGTAAAGGCCTTTTGTATTTAAGGTTATAACATCGCCTATTTTTGCGCCCACAAATTGTTTTTCGGTGGCTTTATCTTTAAATTTATCTAAGGTTAGGGTAACGCTGTTTTCAATTTCACGGGCTTCGTTTTTGTAAACGCCCGCTATTTCACTGTTTTTTTCAACTTGATCCTGCGATACCAGTTTGCCAAATTGCTTTTGAATGCTTTCAACCTGCTCGTTTACCATTTTGTCGTCGGCAATAATGTGGTATTGGGTTACGCCTTTTTTGGTATCGACGCTTACCTTAAACTCGGGCGCTAGGCCTAATTCGAATTCAAAGGAAAACGAATCGGCATCCCAATCGATATGGTCCTGTTGTTTGGGTAGGGGCTGGCCGAGAACGTCTAATTTTTCTTCGGTAAGGTATTTGTTTAGGGCGTCCTGCAATAGTTTGTTAACCTCGTCTACCAAAACGGCTTTTCCGTATTGTTTTTTTACCATGCCCATGGGTACGTGGCCTTTTCTAAAACCGGGAATGTTGGCGGTTTTACGGTAATCGATCAATATTTTTTCTACTTTATCGCTGTAATCTTCCTTGGCGATATCTACTTTTACTATTGCGTTTAACGCATCTACGTTTTCTCTTGTAATATTCATCTTGAAAATGATATGAAGCCTTTAAGGCGTTTGTTAACCTAAATTTTGCCCAAACTAAATTGGGCTTGCAAAAGTACAATATTTTCGCAAGCCAACAAAGTTTTTAACGGATTGATTTTTAGCTAATTTTCTTTTGTATTGGTTAAGGAATACAGGATGGATTGCAAGATGGAAAGCAGAATACTGAACAATATGGCCATCCAGATACTGCTTACCGAAAAACCGCTAATTAATTTGTCGGCCAACAAGATTATTAATGCGTTTATTATAAGCAGGAACAAGCCCAAAGTTACTACGGTAATGGGAAAGGTAAACACGACCAGTATTGGCTTTACCAAGAGGTTTAGCACCGATAACACTACCGCCACGATTATGGCCGTTACATAAGTATTTACCGTTATGCCCGGCAATATATAAGCCAAGGCAAACACGGCAATGGCGTTTAGGAGGATTCTTAGGATGAAGTTCATGGTTCTTTTGATTACTGTATGTTAAATACTATTGGCAACATATAAGGCATTGTAACGGGCTCGCCAAATATAATGCCGGGTTCCATTTTAGGCAAAAGCGCTATAACCCTAATCGCTTCCGCTTCCATGGCTTTATGGGTTGATTTGGCTGTAATTTTTATTGGTTTTCCGTTTTTATCAATGTAAAACATTACAGTTATTCTTTGCTCTCCTTTTAAACCCATTTGATGGGAAAACCTTGTATTGAAATTGGTTAGAACAAATTCGGTTATTTTTTTAGATGCACAATTCCGGGTATCGTAACTATTCATCCCTTCACAACCTGGAAAAAGGGGAACTCTTTCCAAGTCGCCGTAGGGTATTTTTATATCTTCTGCATTTCGGCTTTTTAATTGACCTTCTTTGTACTTTAACGACTTTAACAACCCGCCATTCTCATCGTATTGTTTTTCAATATCTTCCTTTAAGTTGTTTTTGCATAGACCCTCTATTTTAAGTTTCCCGTTTTTATAATAGTTTTTATAAGACCCCGACATGCTTCCTTTTGTGTAAGCAACTTCCCACTCCAACTCTCCTGTATCATAGTATTGTTTCCAAATACCTTGAAGCATTCCATCTTGAAAGGAACGCTCAACCTTTACCCCTCCTTCTTTAAAATACTCCGTGCTAATACCCTGGGGAACAAATACTTTATTTGCTTTTAAATATACTTCGCTGCCCGTTACCCTGGTTTCTCCCGAAGAAAAATATTGGGTAACATCTATTCCACCTTCAGTATTTACTTTCGACATATAGACCAAAACACCTTTTTCAGAGTATCGCTCCTCGACCCCCGAAAAAAGACCATTTGGAGCATAGATATAACTTCGCTCTAATTGGCCGCTCTTATAGTAACTTTTCCACCGTCCAACTCTCTTGTCGTTTCGGTACATACCTTCGGTTTTTAATTCACCCGTATCGTAATATCTCTTAAAAGGCCCGTCCTCATGCTTGTTTTGGGAAAAAGCGCAGATAGAAAACGCAACAAATAAACAGAAAATAAAGTGTTTCATGTGTTAATATTTATTGTTTTTTAAAGGTCACATGTAACACCCAAATTAACATTCTGCTGTGTGATTAAAACTTAATAATGGGTGTTTCATGAAAAGTGGATTTCGGCTAAAAGTACTACATTTATTTTTGCTTTACAAACCCCATGACCGCATTAAAAAAATCTTTTGGGTTTTCGGCGTGCAGCCAGTGCCCGGCGTTTGCTATGGTTTGTATTTGTGCCTTGGGGAAGTGCATTTTTATAATACCCTCGTCGCCCACGCCTATATACTCGGACCTGTCGCCGCGCAAAAACAGGGCGTCGCCATTAAAAACAGCTTGGTTGGGCAGGGCTTCGCCTACTTCGGCTACTTCTTCTTTTAAAACAGGCAAGTTTAGGCGCAAGCCCAATGTTCCTTTTTCGGCCCAATAGAGGTTTTTAAGCAAAAATTGGCGGGTACCAAAATCAGGTATGTATTGGCTTAGTGCTTTATCGGCTTCGCCACGGCTTTTTATTTCATCGAAATTCAACATGGAAAGTCCTTTTAAAATAGTATCGTGGTGTATGGGGTAAAAACGAGGCGAAATATCGGCAATAATAAGTTTGCTTAACATTTCGGGGTGTTGGGCTGCAAAAAGCATGGCTGTTTTTCCGCCCATGGAATGCCCGAGAAGCACAATGTTTTCTAAATTATGGGCATTGCAATACCGCTTTAAATCGACCGCCATGGCTTCGTAGGTAAACTCGGGGTCGTGAAAACTGTGGCCATGGTTGCGCTGGTCCACCAAATGCACTTGGTAGCCTTGCTGGGCAAACTGCATGCCAAGGGTTTTCCAGTTATCGCTCATGCCCAAAAATCCGTGCAGGATTACAAATGGCTGTCCGTTGCCCAATATGTTTGAATGTAAAATCATGTTTATCCCTTAATCCCCCCAAAGGAGGGAAACTGTTGTGGTTAATTTAAAAAATTGTGGCTTCGACAGGCTCAGCCACCTTTCAAAATATACAAGAATACTACTTGGTGGCTGAGCCTGTCGAAGCCCCGTTTTAATATGTTTTAAGTTTTCGCAAATACATTTGGATAACATTTTCAATACCCAAGTACAGGCTTTCGGTAATCAGGGCGTGGCCTATGGATACTTCCAACAATTGCGGAATATTCTTTTTAAAATATTCAATATTATCCAGCGACAAATCGTGGCCTGCATTTAGCCCCAAACCTAATTCGGCCGCTAATTTAGCGCTTTCAACATAGGGGGTAATGCCGTTTTTATTGCCCAAACTATATTGGTGGGCAAAGGCTTCGGTGTACAATTCAATACGGTCGGTACCGGTGGCTTTGGCGCCTTCGATTTGCTTTAAAACGGGGTCGACAAAAATGGAGGTCCTTATGTTGTTTTGTTGAAATTCCTTTATTACTTCAACTAAAAAACCCTTGTGCTTAATGGTGTTCCACCCGGCATTGCTGGTTATGGCATCCTCGGCATCCGGCACCAAGGTTACTTGTGTTGGTTTTACGTCCAGCACCAAATCGATAAACGATGTTACGGGGTTGCCCTCGATATTATATTCGGTGTAAACCACGGGCTTTAAATCCCGGGCATCCTGGTAGCGTATATGGCGCTGGTCCGGCCTTGGGTGTATGGTTACCCCTTGCGCACCAAAGCGTTGCACGTCCTTGGCAAACTGCACGACGTTTGGCACATTGCCCCCTCTTGAATTTCGCAGGGTTGCTATTTTGTTGATGTTAACACTTAATTTTGTCATTTATTTTAAGTTTTAAACAACAAAAATACAAAGTAGAAAAGCCTTATGTACTTTTTTTTTGATTAATTTGCACACTTATCCGTAACACAACATGAACTTACAGGATTACATTATAAACGACATAAAACCCTTAACCAACAAAAACACGATAAGCGATTTGCAAAAATTGTTTAACCAGCTTACCTATACCCATGTACCATTTAAGGATAGCGACAACAATTATATTGGTTGTTTTTCGGAAACCGATGCCCATTGTTTCGATAGCAACAAATTGTTTTCGGATTACCAATACGCCATCGAGGCTTTTTACGTTAGGGACACTGCGCTTTTGTTGGATGTTTTGGGGGCTTTTGCCGAAAACTCGGCCAACATCATGCCCGTTTTAAACCATAAAAACGAGTATTTGGGCTATTACGAGCTTAACGACGTTATTAGCGTGTTTAACGCATCGCCTTTTATATCCGAAACCGGGAGTATTCTTATTGTTGAAAAGGGCATTAACGATTATTCGTTTAGCGAAATAAGCCAACTTGTAGAATCCAACCAGGGCCGCTTGCTTGGGGCTTATGTGTCTAAAATGAGTTCGGATATTGCCCAAGTAACCCTTAAAATTGGCAATACGGGGCTAAACGATATTATTCAAACTTTTAGGCGTTACGGCTATACGATTGTTTCGGGCCATGAAGAGGACGATTATTTGGAAAGCCTAAAAGAACGCTCGGATTATTTGGATAAATACCTTAATATATAAATGATGAAAATTGCGGTTTTTGGACGGTTTTATAACGATACCACAACGGTTTCGGTCGAGCGTTTGTGCCAATTTTTATCCAAAAAAAGCATAGACGTTTACATTGAGGCCGAGTTTTTAAGCATTTTAAAAACCGAATCGGCAAATATTGCCAAGCTAAAATCGATAAAAACATTCGATACCTTGGATACTTCGTTCGACCTTTTGGTAAGCGTTGGGGGCGATGGCACCATACTCCGTGCCGTAGAGCTTGTTAAAAATATGGGCATTCCCATTATTGGCGTAAACACGGGCCGGCTGGGCTTTTTGGCCACCATACAGGTAGACCAAATAGAAAACGCCATACAAAACATTATCGATGGTAAATACAAAATATCCGAACGCAGCCTACTGTCCATAGAAACCACGCCCGAAAACCACGACATTACAAGCCTTAATTTTGCCCTTAACGAAATTGCGGTTAGCCGAAAAAACACCACCTCGATGATTACCGTAGAAACCTATTTGGACGGCGAGTACCTAACCTCGTACTGGAGCGATGGCCTAATTGTGTCTACCCCAACAGGCTCGACAGGCTACTCGCTAAGTTGTGGCGGCCCCGTAATTACGCCGGCCACCAATAGTTTTGTACTTACGCCAATAGCGCCGCACAACCTAAGTGCCCGCCCATTAATAATACCCGACTCTACCGAAATACAGCTAAAAGTTTACGGCCGCGAGGACAACCACCTTGTGTCGTTGGACTCCAGAATTGCCACCCTTGACAATGGCACGCTTATTACAATTAAAAAAGCCGACTTTAAAATTAAAATGATAGACTTGTTTAACGAAAGTTTTCTGGATACCCTAAGAAAAAAACTACTCTGGGGCGAAGACAAACGCAATTAAAACAATATTTTAAATTAATTTCTGTTTTACACTAATGTTATGTCAACTCTAAAATTCAATATGGAGATTGCTTCGTCGTCGTGCCTCCTTCTCGCAATGACGTCATTGCGACGACGGCGGAGGAAGCAATCCCATCTGTCAATTTTAATTTGACATAACACTAATACATTTTTAATCTAATAGTGTTAGCTCATCTTATTTATTATATTTGCAAACTTTTAAACCGTTATGAGGTATTTAATCATAGTGTTATTAAGCGTTTTAAGCATCCAGTTTAGTCATTCACAAATTAACGAAATCGGTATTTTTGTGGGGGGCAGTAATTTTATTGGCGATGTGGGCGCCACCAATTATATTGCGCCAAACCAATTTGCTTTTGGCGGTATTTATAAATGGAACCGCAGCAAACGCCATTCATACAGGCTTTCGTTGTTGATTTCCGATTTAAAAGGTGTCGACGCAAAGTCGGACGACCCCAGACGCCAACAAAGGGGCTTAGAATTTACAACAAGTATTACCGAAATATCGGCAGGCGTGGAATTTAATTTTCTCGATTTCGATTTACATAAAAAACGCCGGGTAGCAACCCCTTATATGTTTACGGGTATTACCGCTGCCAACCATAAAGATTTTTTCTTTGTTAGCGGCGAACAACGCAACGATAACACCTATAGCTGGGCTTTGGGTATCCCCATGGGCTTAGGTTTTAAAGCCTCTCTAACAAATCGTTTTGTACTGGCTGCAGAAATTGGTGCACGCTACACGTTTTCCGATGGTTTAGATGGCAGCTTGCCCGCCGATTCCTCGAACTCGCAATTTAGGTTCGGCAATATAAACAACAACGATTGGTATGTGTTTTCGGGCATTACCTTAACCTATACGTTCGGCGAACGCCCCTGTTATTGCCCCCCGGAATAAAATGGATTTAAAAACAACTATACTAAACAAAACACTGCCCAGGCACATTGCCATAATTATGGACGGCAATGGGCGTTGGGCCAAACAAAAAGGCAAATTACGGGTATTTGGGCACGAAAACGGCGCAAAATCGGTAAAGGAAGCGGTCGAGGCCAGTGCCGAACTGGGCATTGAAAACCTAACCCTATACGCTTTTTCAACCGAAAACTGGAACCGCCCAAAATTAGAGGTGGAAACCTTAATGAAGCTTTTGGTGTCTTCACTTAAAAAAGAACTAAAATCGCTTCACCAAAATAACATAAAACTCTTGGCCATAGGCAATTTAAGCGCCCTGCCCAAAAAAGTATCTGCCGAATTAAACGAGGTTATCGCCCTTACAAAAAACAACACCCGCATGACCTTAACCATAGCCCTAAGCTACGGTTCGCGGGAAGAATTGCTAAATACTGTTAAAGAGATTAGCATTAAAGTTAAAAATAATATAATTTCGCCCGAAAAAATTGATGAATCCATTATAAATAAGCATCTTTACACGCACGATTTACCCGATGTAGATTTGCTAATAAGGACCAGTGGCGAGCAACGCATAAGTAACTTTTTACTTTGGCAAATTGCTTACGCCGAATTATATTTTACAAGCATTTTATGGCCCGATTTTAAAAAGGAAAATTTGTACGAAGCCATTTATGAATATCAAAAAAGAGAACGACGATTTGGGAAAACAAGCGAACAACTCAGCTAACATTGCACCATTAACTTCAGCATTAAAACACTGCATTGTTGTATTATTTCTTCTAATAAGTGTAACCATAAAAGCCCAGGACAAACCCTATGTAGAAGGCGGCAAATACACCCTTGGCGATATAACCGTTAAGGGCAACACGGTTTTTAACGAATCCACCATTATTAATTACTCCGGCCTAAGCAAGGGCAAGGAAATAACCATTCCCGGCGAGGATATTAGCAACGCCATAAAAAAACTTTGGAAATCGAAACTCTTTAGCGATATCGAAATTTACGTTACCAAAATAGAAGGCAATACCGCATACCTGCAAATACAACTATCCGATTTGCCCCAACTTAACGAGGTTAAAATAAACGGCGTAAAAAAAGGTAAAGTTGAAGACATTATAGACGAAAACAAACTTAAAAAAGGTACCAAGGTTAACGAAAACCTTATTACTACCACCAAAAACTACCTAACCAACAAGTACAAAAAAGAAGGCTTTTTAAACACCAAGGTTTTAATAAACACCATAGACGTTAAGGACTCCCTGCAAACCGCCCGTGTTAACATGGTAGTAAACATCGACAAAGGTGAAAAAGTAAAAATAGACAATATTATATTTAAGGGCAATACCATTTTAAGCGATAAAAAACTTAAAAAAAGCATGAAAAAAACCAAGCAGATAAACCCTGTCCGGTTTCTTAAACGCTCCAAATACGTCGAAGCCGATTACAAAGAAGATTTGGTAAGCCTTATCGATACTTATAAAGAAAATGGCCATCGCGATGCCCGTGTACTGTCCGATAGCATAATATACAACAACGACAAAACCATATCCCTTCAAATAGCCGTAGAAGAAGGCGAAAAATACACCTTTGGCGATATTGCGTTTATAGGCAACACCGTATACAGCAACCAGCAGTTAAACCGGTTGCTCCGCATAAAAAATGGCGACACCTATAACGGCGTATTACTGCAAAAGCGCATTGCCGACAACACAAAGCCCGACGGCGAGGACATTACCAACCTATACCAAAACAGCGGCTACCTATTTTCCACCATAAACCCCGTAGAAGTTAGCGCCGATAACAACGTTATCGATATGGAAATAAGGATAACCGAAGGCAAGCCCGCCTATTTTAACAACGTAACCGTTGTGGGCAACGACAAAACCAACGACCACGTAATTTACCGCGAAATACGTACCCGTCCCGGCCAACTGTACAGCAAGCAAAACGTCGTGCGTACCGTACGCGAGCTTGGGCAATTGGGCTTTTTCGATGCCCAGGAAATAAGCCCCAACTTTAACAACCCCAACCCCAACGAAGGCACCATAGATATGGAATATTCGGTAAAGGAAACCGGTTCCAGCCAAATCGAGCTACAAGGTGGTTATGGCGGCGGCGGTTTTATTGGTACTTTGGGGCTGTCGTTTAACAACTTCTCCATAAAAAACATATTTAATAAAGAAGCCTACAAACCCCTACCCATGGGCGATGGCCAAAAACTAGCCTTACGCCTGCAAGCCAGCCAATTTTATCGTACTTACAGCTTTTCGTTTTCCGAACCCTGGTTGGGTGGCAAACGCCCCGTACAGTTTTCGGCATCGCTATCGCATACCAAACAGTTTTTATACAATTATAGCAACTACAAAGCCGATAAGTCCAAAAGTTTTAATATTACGGGTGTTACCTTTGGTTTGGCCAAACGTTTAACCGTACCCGACGATTATTTTACCCTGTCGCAATACGTGGGCTACCAACGCTACGATTTAAACAACTATAACACCGGATTGTTTACCTTTGGCGACGGGTTTTCCAACAACCTGTTTTATTCGGTTGGCTTGGCCCGCGACAATACCACCTTCGACCCCATTTACCCCACCGGAGGCTCAAGGTTTAGCGTAACGGCAAAACTATCGCCACCCTATTCCTTATTTAACAATGTGGATTATAAAGCCTTAAAAGAAGAATACGATGGACTGGACAGTTCGGTTGCTTCCGAATACGAGCGTATGGCCGAAATAGACCAAGAACGCTACAACTGGTTGGAATTTTACAAAATAAACTTTAAGGGCGAATGGTATACCCAAATTACCAAAAACTTGGTATTGCGCCCAACCGCCGAGTTTGGTTTCCTTGGTGCTTATAACAAGGACCGCGGCATTATCCCTTTTGAGCGTTACTTCCTTGGGGGCGATGGTATGGGCACTTACAGCTTAGATGGTCGTGAAGCTATTGCTTTGCGAGGATACCCTAACCAGTCCTTATCCTCTAACGACGGCGGTACCATTTACAACAAATTTTCATTGGAGTTGCGCTACCCCATAACCCTTAAAGGCCAGGCCAAAATATTTGCCCTGTCGTTTCTTGAGGCCGGTGCTTCCTACGATGGTTTTAAAGACTATAATCCCTTCGAGCTTAAACGTTCGGCAGGCTTGGGCGTACGTATTTTTATGCCCGCTTTTGGTTTGCTGGGTATCGATTTTGGTTATGGTTTCGACCCCATTACCGGCAAAGGAACAAAAGCCCACGGTTGGGAAACCCATTTTATTATCGGGCAACAATTTTAATTTTGGCACGATATTTTCTAATACCATTTTAACGATTTAGCCGGGAATTAAATTTTTTAATGTTAAAATTCATTAATTTTGGAAACCATAATTCTTACGGCCGATAGAATAAAACCAATCATCTGTCGTTTTTAGAATTACAAACTATAATCGACTAAATAATGAAACAGATGAAAAACAACGTTCTTTTTTTACTAACATTAGTTTTTACCCTAAGCCTATCTGTTCAAGCCCAACGGGGCGGCATAAAAATTGGCTATATTGATACCGAGTATATTTTAGAAAATATTCCCGAGTACCAAGATGCCACGGCGCAGTTAAACGAAAAAGCCAATAAGTGGAAGTTGGAAATCGACGGCAAATTAAACGCCGTAGACCAAAAACGAAACGCCCTAAACAGCGAAAAGCCACTGTTAACCAAAGAACTTATAGACGAGCGTGAAGAAGATATAGCCTTTGAAGAAAGCGAAATATTGGATTACCAACAAAAACGCTTTGGTCCCAATGGCGATTTGTTTATCCAGAAAAAACAGCTCATGCAGCCCATACAGGATCAAATATTTGCGGCGGTACAGGATTTGGCCGCAACCCGGCAATACGATTTTATTTTCGACAAAGCCTCGTCCGATGCCCTAATGCTGTACTCCCGGAGCCAGTACGATTTAAGCGAGGTAATTATCCGCAGTATTTCAAAAACGGCAAAACGCACCCAAGCCCAAAGCAAAGCCGAACGCAAGGCCGCCGAAAACGAAGAAATATTGCCCGAAATAAATGCCGAATTGGAAGCCCGTGAACGCGCCATAGAAGAAAAAAAGCTTGAGCGCGAAGCCGCAGCCGAAAAGCGCCGACAAGATATTTTGGATGCCCGCGAAGCCCGAAAACAAGACATGGAAGCCAAACGCCAACAATTATTGGAGCAACGCGAAAAAGAACGCCAAGAAGTTATAAACGCCCGTGTAAAGGCCGAAACCAAAGCCACAAGCGCCAAAAGCAATAGCACGGAAGTTGAAGAAAAACAAGAAACCACAACCGAACCCGCAAAAACCCGGGCCGAGCTTATAGAAGAAAAACGCAAAGAACGCTTGGCCGAAATGGAAGCCCGAAGGCAAGAACTTATACAAAAACGCAAACAACTGTTAGAGGAACGCCAACGTGCCAAGGACAGTATAAATAACTTGAACAATTAACAATTTATAACACACATTAATACTATTAACAATGAAACAATTAAAAACTATTTTTCTATCATTTGCATTACTTATCGGCGCTGTTAGCTTTACCCAGGCGCAAAGCAAAGTAGCACACATTAACACCCAGGAACTGGTTGCGGCCATGCCCGAAATGAAAGCCGCCCAAAGCGAGCTGGAAACCTTAAGCAAAACCTATCAAACCGATATACAAAACTCCATTACCGAGTTTCAAACCTTGCTTAAACAATACGAAACCGAAGCCGCTACCAAAACCGAAGAGGAAAATGCCAAGCGTGGCCAAGAAATCCAAGAAAAACAACAACGCATCCAACAGTTCCAAGCCGATGCCCAAAAAGATTTGCAACAAAAGGAATTGGATTTAATTAAACCTATTACCGAAAAAGCCAGAACCGCCATTTTAAAAGTGGCCAGGGCCCAAGGTTTCGATTATGTTTTAGATGCCTCGCAAGGCGTTGCCATTTTAACCGATGGTAAAGATTTACTAAACGATGTTAAAAAAGAAATGGGAATCTAATTAATTTCCAAATAAAATAAACCCGATAAAAAGAGGTTGTCTGAAAAGTGTTTTTTTGTCATTTCGAGCATTTGATATTAAGAGGAGCAAACATAGTTTGCGGTAAATATCGAGAAATCTTATTATATTGAAAATAAGCAATTTATTTTTTTAAGATTCTTCACTTCGTTCAGAATGACAATCATTTTAGACAGCCTCTTTTTATTTTTGCTATACTATGAACACACAACCCATTGGCCTTTTCGATTCGGGCGTTGGCGGCACTTCCATTTGGAAGGAAATACACCAACTCCTGCCCAACGAAAACACCATTTACCTGGCCGATAGTGCCAATGCCCCTTATGGGCCAAAGGGAAAAAAAGCCATTATTGCCCTAAGCCAAAAAAACACCGAGCTACTTTTAAAAAACAATTGTAAATTAATAGTAGTAGCCTGCAATACCGCCACCACAAATGCTATTTCGGTATTGCGCCAAACCTATAATGTGCCGTTTATTGGCATAGAACCCGCCATAAAGCCCGCTGCCCTGCAAACCCAAACAGGTGCCATTGGCATTTTGGCAACCAAAGGCACGCTAAGCAGCGATTTGTTTTCTAAAACCTCGGCACAATTTGCATCCAATATTAAAGTTATCGAGCAAGTGGGAAACGGCCTTGTAGAACTTATTGAAAACGGAAAATTGTTTTCAGAAGAAATGAAAACACTCCTAACAAACTATTTAAAACCCATGCTGGATGCCAACATCGATTATTTGGTCTTGGGCTGCACCCATTACCCTTACCTCCTACCCTTATTACACAACCTTTTGCCGAAACACGTTAAAATAATAGATTCGGGCGAAGCCGTTGCCCGACAAACAAAAGCCGTTTTAACGCAGTACGGTTTATTAAATTCAACTTCGGAAAAACCAAAAACCGAATTTTTTACCAATGGGAATATTCAGGTTTTAAACGATTTGATAGGGCAATCGCATCAGGTTAACCCGTTAGAATTTTAAAACGCCTTAAATGGGATATTTTAAGTTGAAAAAATAAAATGAATATCCGTATTCATACCTAAAATTACCTTAGATTTATTGGATTCTGTCATTCTGAGGAACGAAGAATCTCTTTTTATTGCCTATAAAGATTCTTCACTTCAAGTTTACCTTGAGCTTAGTCGAAAGGTTCAGAATAACAAAAAATATTTATTTAGGTATAAATACGGATATTCAAAAAAGATAACATTAAATACTTTCATAAATTTTAAAATATTTTATTTAGATTTAATTAAAATAAACTACATTTGCGCGATATAATCGTTTTATACAACGAATTTTGGGCAAAAAGAAGAAAAAAAAAGCATTAAAAAAACTGGAACTTGCGGGCATTGTGCTTCCCGACAAGGTTAAAAGCAGTTGCTGCAAAAAATATAAAAAAAGCGAGGATAAACGCTGCACAAAATGCCCGTGTTTCGATTTGCTTAAAAAAGTAGCTTAGTTACTTCTCCTTTTTCAATTTATACCAATTTCACATTTATTACGTGTGACCGAAAATTGCTATTCGTGTCATAGAACTATGGATGTTGTTAAAAAAAACAACAAAGTTCCACGGCATACAATCCTCAAAAAGCATTACTTTCGTATATACTTAAAAATTTTATTCACCCATTATGAAAAAACTATTAATAGTATTGCTATCCGTTAGTTTGGTAGCATGCGGAACCTCGAAAGTTGTTAGGGATTCCAAAAAAGTAATTAAAGGCAATTGGGCGCTTAGCACGATTACGTACAGCGAGGCCGGAACTTATAATGTTACCCTGTTAAACGACGCCACTAAAGAATGTTTCGAGGGCAGCACATGGCAATTTATACCCAACAACAATACCGGTATTTACAGCATTAACGGTTTGGATTGCACCGAAGGCGACCGCAACTTTATCTTTACTATACAAGAGGTCGATGCCACAACGGGGCTGTACAGTTTCCTATTAAAGCCCACCGATGCCAAGCATAAATCGGAAACCAATCAAGGGTTTAGGCTAAAACTTTCGGCCTTGTCCGATACCGATATGCAGTGGCAGCAAACCCTAAACGTCGATGGCAAACCCTTTACCATAACCATGAATTTCACTAAAATTTAAAACAATCGTATATAATGAACACAGTAATAAAAAAATCTGGACTTTTCCTTTTGGCCGTTTTGGCAACCTTGAGCTTTACCAATTGTAAATCGGTACAAAATGCCAACAACAAACAAAAAGGTGCCGTTATTGGCGCTACCGGAGGTGCTATTTTGGGCGCTATTTTGGGCAACAATATAGGCAAGGGCGGCAATGGCGAACTGGGTGCCGTTATTGGCGGCGTTATCGGTGGTGGTGCAGGTGTACTTATCGGCAATAAAATGGACAAGCAAGCCCAACAGATAGAAAACGAAATACCCGGTGCGCAGGTCGAGCGGGTGGACGATGGTATCGTGGTAACCTTCGACGAAACCAGCGGCGTGTATTTCGATACCGCCAAATACAACATTAATGCGGCTTCGCAAGAAACCCTAAATAAACTAATAGGTGTTTTTAAGGAATATCCCGACACTAATATTCTCGTGGTAGGCCATACCGATAGTGCCGGAGCCGACGAGTACAACATGACCCTTTCTAAAAACCGTGCCAATGCCGTTACCAATTACCTAACCCAAAATGGGGTATTAAGCGGCAGGCTAACCACCAACTGGTATGGCGAACAGCAACCCGTTGCCGACAACAGTACAGCCGAAGGCCGTGCCAAAAACCGTCGTGTAAACATTGCTATTATTCCAAACGAAAAAATGATAGAAGACGCCAAACAACAAGCAGGCGAATAAATTTTTAGAACAATATAATTTAGAAATCCCGTTTTCAATAGTATTTTTGAAGGCGGGATTTTTTTTTTTGAACCAAAATTTACGGAATGGCATCCATAACCAACTACATAACAACACATACACAACTACCAAAACAAGCCGTTGAAAACACGTTGCAATTGCTAAACGAAGCCTGTACCATCCCCTTTATTTCACGCTACAGAAAAGAGCGCACCGGAAATTTAAATGAAGTTGAAATAGGTGAAATCGTAAAATTTAAAACACAGTTCGAAGCCTTGGAAAAACGCAAGGAAACCATACTGAAGGCTTTGGAAGAACAAGGCGTTTTAACTAACGAAATAAAACAAAAAATAGAAACCGCCGACAGCTTAACAACCTTGGAGGACCTTTACCTGCCCTATAAAAAAAGCCGAAAAACAAAAGCCGAAAAAGCACGGCAACAAGGTTTGGAACCCTTGGCCAAAATAATCATGGCACAAAATGCAAACGATGTAGAATCCTTGGCGTTTCGATATATTAAAGGTGAAGTTAAATCGGTGGACAATGCCTTAGAAGGCGCCCGCCACATAATAGCCGAGTGGATTAACGAACGTACCGATATACGCAATAACATCAGGTATCAGTTAGAACGCTTTGCAACCATTGCTACCAAAGTGGCAAAAAAAGCCGAAAACGACGAAAACGCCCAAAAATTTAGGGACTATTTCAATTGGGAAGAATCCCTTAACCGAATACCATCGCACCGATTGCTCGCCATTTTACGTGCCGAAGCAGAAGGATTTATAAAAACAAAAATTCAAATAGACGACGAACGGGCACTAACAAAAATTGAAGACCGCATAATACGTTCTAACAATGCTTGTTCCGAGCAAATTTCCATAGCCGTTAACGACGCCTATAAACGTTTGCTGTTGCCCTCGTTAAGCAACGAAGCCCTGCAAAATGCCAAGGCCAAAGCCGACGATGCCGCTATTTTGGTATTTGCCAAAAACTTAAAACAATTGCTGTTAGGCGCACCCATTGGCCAAAAACGGGTATTGGCCATCGACCCCGGGTTTCGCACCGGCTGCAAAGTGGTATGTCTAAATGCCCAAGGCGGATTACTGTACAACGAAACCATTTATCCGCACCCGCCAAAAAACGATGCTTTAGGAGCTATAAAAAAAATAAGCACGCTAACCGAAGCCTATAAAATTGAAGCCATAGCCATAGGCAACGGTACGGCATCGCGCGAAACGGAAGCCTTAATCCACAAAATAAAGTTCAAGACCGATGTGCAGGTATTCGTGGTAAGCGAAGCGGGCGCCAGTATTTATTCGGCATCGGCCATTGCTCGCGAGGAATTTCCAAATTACGATGTAACGGTTCGGGGTTCGGTGTCTATCGGGCGCCGTTTGCAGGACCCTTTGGCCGAATTGGTAAAAATCGATGCCAAATCCATAGGCGTGGGGCAATACCAACACGACGTGGACCAAAGCAAATTAAAAAGCGAGCTGGACCATGTAGTAGAACATTGCGTTAACGCCGTTGGCGTAAACATTAATACCGCCAGTAAAAGTTTATTAAGCTACGTATCGGGCATAGGCCCGAAATTGGCCGAAAATATTGTGGCTTACCGCAATGAACATGGTGCTTTTACTTCTCGTGAAACCATAAAAAGCGTAGCCCGACTGGGCAGTAAGGCTTTTGAGCAAGGTGCCGCTTTTTTACGGATACACGACGCCCAAAACCCTTTGGACAATTCGGCAGTACATCCCGAAAGTTACGGTATCGTGGAAAAAATGGCAAAACACGAAAACGTTTCGGTTGCCAATTTAATAGGTAACAAAAGCGTATTACAAAATATCGACTTAAATGCCTATTGCACCAAACAAATCGGGTTGCCTACCTTACAAGATATTGTAAAAGAATTGGAAAAACCCGGATTGGATATTAGGGAACAAGCCAAGGTATTTGCCTTTAACCAAAACATAAAAACCATTCAAGATTTGCGGCAAGGCCAATTATTGCCCGGTATTGTTAACAATATTACCAATTTCGGGGCTTTTGTAGATGTTGGTATAAAGGAAAGCGGCTTAATCCATGTTTCCAACCTATCCGATGGTTTCGTGTCCGATGTTAATGCCTACGTAAGCCTTCACCAACAAGTTATTGTATCTGTTCTGGAAGTTGATATTCCGAGGAAACGTATTCAGTTAAAGCTTCATAAGAAATAAAAACCGTCAACTGCGAAGCACGAAGCAATCCGTTTTTATAATGAGATTGCTTCGCTTCGCTCGCAAATGACGTTTGCTTTATACTCAATTTCACTTCAAAATTAAGACGCCATCCTAACAATCCTATGCTCCAAAACGGCTTCTTTAATTAAGGCATGCCATTTCTCGATACGCTGAAGTTCAAAATCTTCATTTATATCTTCATCTACATCAAAAAACGTAACAAGGGTATTGGGCATTGTGGGCAGTTTGTACACAAATTCCAAGGCCAAGCTTTTTAGCGCCAAATTTTGGCCTTTGGCATTTTTAAAATTATTGTAGTTTTTAACAATATTGCAGGCCGATACGTCCTTAAGGTTTATATTGTATGCCACATTTGGGGTTGCGGTACGGCATTGCAAATAGGTTAATATTAAATTGTCCTGGCTAATGGCTATAAAATTATTGCGCCAAATATCCTTTAATTTGTAGGTTATACCATTGTCCTTTATTAGTAAATTGGCTTGTTTTTTTATGCCTATTTTACTTTTTGTGCTACTGAAAACAAAAAGGACAAAAGGGAGCATTACGCTTGCAACTAAAATGGCTGCTATTAATAAAAATGATAGTTTCATCTTGTAAAAATTTAAATTATTTTTTGGAATACAGAAATACCGGCCATTACAACAATAGCCAAGTTTTAAATACAAATAAAAAATAAAGATTCCCTACAAGAATGAATGGAAAGGATAGATTAAAACACGTACGGCAGCACTTAAATTAAGTAGTTTCGATGCTTTTACACATGCTTTAAGTTCGGTTTTACAAACGGTTTGGTAAGCAGCGCTTGCAGTAAACGGATTTTGGCTGGTAGGCGTTTTCTCGGGGTGGAAATCGACTGTTTCCTCAAAAGTATTGTTTACCGAAACCGCCAAAGCATTTAACGAATGCTCTAACTTAAAATCGTGCTTTGGGGTATTGTCGTTGGTAGGTGCCAAATAATCTGCCTCTTGCCCAAAAAGGAAAGTGGTGCAAAAACTTAACGCAAACGTTAAAAATATAAGATTAAACTTTGGCATTTAAACTCTAAATAAAAACTAATGTAAAAGTATAAACTAAAACGTTAATAAAATGTTAATTTTAAATAAAAAAGGCCGACAAAAAAGTCGACCCTTGAGCTTATATAGGCACCACATTTTAATTATTTGTGCATATTTTTCATTTCGTAAATAAACGTTTCCAAGTTGGCGCCATTTTTAACAACGCTTAGGGCTTTGTCCACAATATATTTTACATTTACGGCATGAAACCCAAGGCCTACGCCTATTTTTCGCAACAAACTGGTTTCGGGCTCATCGGTAATATGGTCCACATAAACCATACGAACCAAGTCGTACAAACGCTCCAAGCGGTCGTCGTAACCAAGGGGTGCGTTAATGGGGTGGCTGTTATAATCTTTTAAAATTTCGGCGTAATCGCTATCGCTAATATCCAAGTTGCGCGCAAGCCTATCCAAAAAAGCCTTTTCGGCATCGCTAATATTGCCATCGTCCATGGCAACACGCACTATGGCAGCAAAGTGGTCCTCGTTACGCTTTTTAAATCCACTATCAAATAAATCGGAAAATGACATATAATTTTGTTTTAGTGGTGCAAACCTACAATTTTTTTCATTATTCTTTACAATCAATTTTTAAGAGATGCCTTTTGGCTTTATATTTTTTAAGGCCTATCGAAACGGTTTTTTATTTCACCTAAAATCCCCAAAACGGTTTTCGTACTAAAACCTAACCCGTATATTTGCCATAAATTAAAAAATACGTGGGTAAGGAAAATATCGCGCAAACCTATTTACAGGCTTCGCAAATGCAAAATCTGCAAATTGCTATTGCCCAACCTTTCGACTCCGCTCAAGGTCAAGCAAGGTTGCATTTAAAAGGCTTGGTGGGTTCAGCCTTTTCGTTTGTAATAGCTAATGTTTTTAAAGCAACCCAATTACCCCTTCTGCTTATTTTTAACGATAAGGAAGAAGCCGCCTTTTACCTTAACGATTTGGAACAGCTTTGCGGCGATACCGATGTACTGTTTTACCCCGGCAGTTACCGCCGCCCCTACGAAATTGAGGAAACCGACAACGCCAACGTGCTATTGCGTGCCGAGGTGCTTAACCGTATTAATTCCAGAAAAAAACCCGCTATAATAGTAAGCTATCCCGATGCGCTTTTCGAGCAGGTGGTTACCCGAAAAGAACTGGAGCGCAATACGCTAAAAATAGCTTTAAATGATAAATTGTCTATCGATTTTGTAAACGAAGTATTGTTTGAATACCAATTTAAACGGGTCGATTTTGTTACCGAACCGGGTGAATTTTCGGTACGCGGTGGTATTGTCGATGTATTTTCGTTTTCCAACGACCAACCCTACCGTATCGAGTTTTTTGGCAACGAGGTGGACAGCATTCGTACTTTCGATGTGGAAACCCAATTATCGACCTCGCAAATAAAAAAAATAAGCGTTATCCCCAACGTGGCCAATAAAATGGTGCACGAAAGTAGGCAGAGTTTTTTAAGCTACATTGCCCAAAAAACGGTAATAGGCTTTAAAAATGCCGATTTGTTTTTTGATAGGATAGACGATTTTTATGGCAAAGCCGTAGAGGCGTTTTCAAAATTATCGGAAAACATCAAACATGCCGAACCTCACGAATTGTTTTGTTCGTCAAGGGCTTTAAAACAACAACTGTTGGATTTTTCAATTATAGAATTTGGTACAACAACCGTTTTCAACAATGAAAAAGAAAACAGTATTTTCACTTTCAACACAAAACCGCAACCCTCCTTCAATAAACAATTCAATTTATTAATTGAAGATTTAAACTCCAATTACAACAAGGGTTACACCAATTATATTGCCTGTGTAAGCGAACAGCAGGCCAAGCGTTTCCACGATATTTTCGACGATTCGCACCTTGAGGTCAAGCCCTACAAAACCATAGTATTGTCGCTATACCAAGGGTTTATTGATACCGACAATAAAATATTGTGCTATACCGACCATCAAATTTTTGAGCGTTACCACAAATTCCACGTTAAAAACGGCTACGCCAAAAAGCAGGCCATAACCTTAAAGGAGCTTACCAATTTAGATGTTGGCGATTATGTTACCCACATCGACCACGGTATCGGGCGTTTTGGCGGCTTGCAAAAAATAGATGTCGAGGGTAAAATGCAGGAAGCCATAAAACTTATTTACGGCGAAAGGGACGTGCTGTATTTAAGCATCCATGCGTTACACAAAATATCAAAATTTAACGGCAAGGACGGCAAACCGCCCAAAATTTACAAACTGGGCAGCACCGCATGGAAAGCCCTAAAGGAAAAAACAAAATCGCGCGTTAAGCACATTGCTTTCAATTTAATAAAACTTTATGCCAAGCGCAAAACCGAAAAAGGCCACCAGTACCAGCCCGACAGCTATATGCAGCACGAGTTGGAAGCCTCGTTTATTTACGAGGATACGCCCGACCAAAGCACCGCAACGGCCGATATAAAAGCCGATATGGAAAGTGAGCGCCCCATGGACAGGCTCGTATGCGGCGATGTGGGCTTTGGTAAAACCGAAGTAGCTATTCGAGCTGCCTTTAAGGCCGTGGACAACGGCAAGCAAGTAGCCGTTTTGGTGCCTACCACTATTTTGGCCTACCAACACTACCGCACGTTTCGCGAGCGTTTAAAGGATTTTCCGGTTACCGTTGGTTATGTTAACCGTTTCCGTACCGCCAAGGAAAAACGGGACACCTTGGAGGGCGTTGCCAATGGCTCGGTCGATATTATTATTGGCACCCACCAACTAACCAATAAAGCCGTTACGTTTAAGGATTTGGGGCTGTTAATTGTAGATGAAGAACAAAAATTTGGCGTTGCCGTAAAAGAAAAACTAAAAACCCTAAGGGAAAATGTCGATGTACTAACCCTAACGGCCACACCCATACCCCGAACGCTCCAGTTTAGCTTAATGGCGGCCCGTGATTTATCGGTTATTACAACCCCACCGCCAAACCGCTACCCTATCGAGAGCCACGTTATTAGGTTTAACGAAGAAGTAATCCGCGATGCGGTTAGTTACGAAATACAACGGGGCGGACAAATTTTCTTTATCCATAACCGTATCGAAAACATAAAAGAAGTTGCCGGCCTGTTACAGCGTTTGGTACCCGATGCCAAAATAGGTATTGGCCACGGGCAAATGGACGGTAAAAAATTAGAAGCACTCATGCTGGCCTTTATGGAAGGCGCTTTCGATGTGCTGGTAAGTACCACCATTGTCGAGAGCGGGTTGGACGTACCCAATGCCAACACCATTTTTATAAACAACGCCAATAATTTCGGACTAAGCGATTTGCACCAAATGCGGGGTCGTGTTGGGCGTAGCAACAAAAAGGCCTTTTGCTATTTTATTACGCCCGAATATTCGGCCATGACCGACGATGCCCGAAAGCGCATTACGGCCTTAGAACAGTTTAGCGAGTTGGGCAGCGGCTTTAATATTGCCATGAAAGACCTTGAAATTCGTGGTGCAGGCGATTTGTTGGGCGGCGAGCAAAGCGGTTTTATTAACGAAATTGGCTTTGAAACCTACCAAAAAATATTAAACGAAGCTATTGAGGAACTTAAAGAAAACGAATTTAAGGACTTGTACAACGAGGACGAAAACCAAAAACAATACGTTAAGGACGTTACCATCGATTCCGATTTCGAGCTGTTGTTCCCCGACAGCTACGTTAACAATATTGCCGAACGCCTTAACCTGTACACCCAGCTTAACAACTTAAAAACCGAGGACGAACTGCAAAAATTCGAAAACGAACTTACAGACCGCTTTGGCGAACTGCCCCCGCAAGTAACCGATTTACTGGACAGCGTACGAATTAAATGGTTGGCCGCCAAAATAGGCTTTGAAAAAGTAATTATGAAAGGCGGCAAACTTATAGGCTATTTTATTAACGACCAACAAAGCCCGTTTTACCAAACCCAAAGTTTTTCGAAAGTACTCCAGTTTGTGCAAAGCAATCCCAATTCGTGCAGGATGAAGGAAAAACAAACCCGAAACGGCTTGCGTTTATTGCTTACCTTTGAAAACGTAAAAACCGTAAACCGTGCGTTGCAGGTGTTAAGACCAATTGTGGCGTAGTTGCTCCATTAGACTTTCTTTTGGTTCAGATGTAAAACTTCTGTAAATTTGGCTTTTAAGCTTAATTAAAAAAAAGGAGGGAATAAACTTCTAATAATGACAAATTATTCAACAATAAGAAAAAAACTAAAAGTTGAACAACTAAACGGCAATGCCGAAGATTTGGCTTTTCTGACCCATTATCTGCATAACCACGAAAATGGAGTGTCAAAATCGTACAAACAAAAGGCTGACGAATATTACACCCAACTTTCCGAAGAACTCGGCATTAACATTGCCAACGATTCGGGACTACAGGCAATGCTTCCCATAAATTGGGATATTCCTTTTCCTGCACCTGAAAATCCTGATTTTACTTTTATCGACCTTTTTGCAGGTATTGGCGGTTTCAGGATTCCACTGCAAGAACTTGGCGGAAAGTGTGTTTTTTCTTCCGAATTTAACCATCACGCACAACGCTCTTATGAACTAAATTTTGGCGAAGTGCCATTTGGCGACATCACAAAATTAGGCTTAAATGTTGTTCCCAAACATAACGTACTTTGTGCAGGTTTCCCTTGCCAACCTTTTAGTATTTCGGGAAAAATGAAAGGCTTTGAAGATACTCGCGGAACACTTATTTATCACGTTTTTGAAATTATAGAAAAGCGTGAACCCGAAGTAGTTTTGCTTGAAAATGTAAAACATTTGGTCTATCACGACAAAAAAAGAACCCTTGCCACAATCGTTCAGCATTTGGAAGAACTTGGTTACGTGGTTTCAAAAAAAGTGCTGAATGCTTCCGATTTTGGTGTGCCACAAAACAGAGAACGAATCATCATCATTGGACATAAGAATAAAAAATTCGACTTTTCAAAAATCAAAAAACAGCCAAAACCTGTTCTTAAAGATTTCTTGGACAAGGAGAATGATTTTGAATGGCTTGATGAACCTTACACCATTCTTGACGAACAGAAAAGACAAGATTCAGGATTGATTTTCGCAGGATACAGAAACAAAACCATTAGAAAAGCCGGAGTGAGACCGGGAACGGAACACTTATCGAGAGTACACAAACAACCAAACAGGATTTATTCAACCGAAGGTGTTCATCCTGCTTTGCCATCACAAGAATCTTCGGGCAGATTTTGGATTTTGCACGAAGAAAAAGTAAGAAAACTGACCATAGATGAATGTTACCGAATTATGGGATTTCCAGACAATTTTAAAATGATTTACAATCGTGGCGAATTGTACAAACAAATCGGTAATTCTGTTGCAATTCCAATGATAAAAGCCGTTGCAGAACAAATCAAAACCCAATTATTAAATACCAAAACTATTTTGAATGGAGCCAACCAACTTGCTTGAAAAAGCATTTGCTGAAGCAATGAAAACCGTAGGTTCGGATGATTTTAAAAAGTCAAATTTAAATGACGCTATTTCAAAACATCTACAAATAATTCTTGATAAATCAGAATCTGCAAAAGCTGTTTTGACCGTGATAATCACAAGTTTGGTTTATAAAATTCAAAATCCCGAACAGGATATTAGAAACCATCAAACAAGTATAGAAAACGGCTATTCAGGAAGGACTTTTGACACAAAGTATATCACACCATTTTTGAAAAGTGTAAAATTCCCCGCAATGGCTGAAAGTGGTTGGCTAACTCGTTCGTTGGAGCAAAAAGTACCTTATGACACTAACTATTCAGGAGCAATCAGACCGGCTTTATTGAAAACAGCATTTTTGGAAACCATAGATTTCATACAAAAAGGAAATCAACTTGATGATGTTTTAAGTTACCTATTTCAAGGCTTAATCATTCAAAGAAATTCGCAACAAATTGATTTGGCGAAACCATTAAACCTTCCCATTGCTACAATTGTAGATTTACTTTCAAAACACTTTGACACCAAATATTCGGCAGAAGGCGCTTCAAGACTTCCCGTTTTGGCTTTATATGCTGCTTATCAATGTTTAATCAACGAAACCAAACGTTTTGAAGGGAAAACCTTGCTTCCAATGGAAAGCCATACTTCGGCAGATTCGAGAAGTGGACGTATTGGTGACATTGACATCGTTGATGAAAAGGAAAGAGCATTTGAAGCGGTTGAAGTAAAACACGGAATTGCGATTACAGCCCAACTTGTAAAAGATGCCTTTGAAAAATTCAAGACAACTCAAGTAAACCGATATTACTTGCTTTCAACGGCAAACATTGACATTTCACAGAAAGACGAAATCGACCAAGAAATTGACCGTATCAAAAACATTCACGGTTGCCACGTAATTGCCAACGGACTGACACATTCTTTGAAATATTATTTGCGATTGCTTTCGGACACTTCCGAGTTTATCGAAAACTACGTGAACTTGATTGAAAATGATACAGCCTTGAAATTTGAGCATAAAAAGCAATGGAACACGATAATTTCAGAAATGTAACGGTATAAACAATTTAAGGAATGAAAATTGTACACAAAAAACACAAAACAACACCCATGAAATTTTTTATTCTTCTAACAACCTTATTTATTTCCAATATTATTTTGGCACAACACACCATAAAAGGCGTGTTTACACCCGCTAAGAGCTACACGGTATTATTACTGTACAAATCGGCTCCCACCCTATCCGATTACGTTACAAATGCAACTGTTAAAGAGGACGGAAGTTTTGAATTTGTTTTGGATACTTCCGCCACCAAGGGCATGTACAAAATTGTGTACGCCGTACCGCAGGAAGATTACAATTTCGATATTATCTACAACGGAAAAGAAAATATCGAACTTAGCTTTAATGCCGAAACGGGCGTAAAACACCTATCGTCTTCCGAAAACAAACTACTAAGTACCTATACTGCCGATATGTTGGCTATAACCCATAATATTACCGCTTTTTACAAGGACAAAAAAGGCAAGCAAAAAACCTTAGCCTCAATATTTAAAACGCAACGGGAAACACAGGAAAAGTTCGAAAAATTGGCGCAGGGTACCATAGCCTTAAATTTTATAAAAGCCAACAAGCCCTACATCCCAACCGGGTATCAAGAAGCCAAGACCTATATAAAAAATTTGGAAACCCATTATTTCGACCATGTCGATTTTACTAATGAAACGCTCCAAAGCTCCAATTTTCTTGAAGAACGCATGCTTAATTACATCTTTGGAATTACCAATGATAATTTAAGTGAAGATGCCAACTATAAGGCCAATATCGATGCGTTTTGCAAAGCCATGCAGCAAGCCCCAACCCCAACAAAGCGGGTTTTACTGGTTAGTTTATGGCAGCAATTTTCCGATTTAAAACAAGAAACTATTGCCAATTATATTGCCGAGCGTTATTTAATTACCATTGCAAAAACCCTGAAGGACAACCAACTAATTGAAGCCCTAAGCTTGTACAAACGCATATCACTTGGCGAAAAAGCACCCGATTTTTCGTTTGAAATTGAAAACAAAAAGGACGAAAAACCCATAACCACCAAATTAAGCGCCTTAAATACCGCCAAATACTACGTGGTTTTATTTTGGAGCAGTACCTGCTCGCATTGTTTAACCGAGGTGCCAAAAGTAGAACAATACATAAAAACCCAAAGCAAGGGTAAAGTTAAAGTAGTTGCCGTTGGACTGGAAGACGAACCTTATGCGTGGAAAAGCCTAACCTACGATTTTCCCGATTTTATACACGTTTACGGCCAAGGCAAATGGGACAACCAAATAGGAAACAACTACGGCATTACCTCGACCCCAACCTATTTTGTGCTTGACAAGGACAAGCATATTATTGCCAAGCCCGAAAGTCTGGAAGCCTTAAAAAGTGTCCTTAATTCGGTAAATTAAAAATGAAAAAACGCATTTTCTAAATGCTCGATAACAAATTGCTTATTTTGCCTAACAATGGCAATAATATCAAACCGCACATCTACATTTAAATTATTGCTAATTACATAGTAATCCACCGCCTTAACCAATTGCTGTATTTGTTTTGGCTTTACAAAATCCTGCGGGTTTCCAAAATCGGTACTCGACCGTGTTTTAACCTCAACCACGGCAAGTACGCCTTCTTTCGTCGCCATAATATCAACCTCGGCTTTATTAAACCTATAATTTTGGGCAACAATAGTATAGCCCTTTTCAACAAGAAAACCCACGGCAAGCGCCTCGCCTTTTTTACCAAGTTCGTTGTGTTGCGCCATAGATTAAAGATAGCATTTTTATTTTGAATTTCAATTAATTTTTAGCTTAATCTAAATATATTTTTATATGAAAGTAAAAAATGATATTTTTGTTTTTGAAATAGTTGACAATGACAACCCAATCCGAAGAAAATTATTTAAAAGCCATTTACCATTTGGGCAAACAAGGTACCAAAACGGTTAGCACTAACGCCATTGCCGATAAAATAGAAACCAAAGCCTCATCGGTAACCGATATGCTTAAAAAATTGGCCGAAAAAAAATTGGTCAATTACATAAAATACCAAGGCGCAACCCTAACCGAGCAAGGCCAATTAGCAGCAGCATTAGTGGTTAGGAAGCACCGCCTATGGGAAGTGTTTTTGGTTGAAAAACTGGATTTTTCATGGGATGAAGTCCATGATGTAGCCGAACAATTGGAGCATATAAAATCCCTAAAGTTAACAGATAAGTTAGAGGCGTTTTTAAAACACCCCACCCACGACCCGCACGGCGACCCTATTCCCAATAAGCAAGGGCAAATTGCGCAAACCAATAAAGTAACTTTGGCCGCCGTACAAATAAACCAAACCTGCGTATGCGTTGGGGTTCGGGACTCGTCAAAATCATTTTTAAATTACCTGAACAAAAAACATATTGCCTTGGGTTCGGTTTTTAAAATTACAGGAAAAGAAGCCTTCGACGAATCGATGCTTATCCTGCACGAAAACCAAGAATTGAACATTTCCAAATCTGTTTCAAACAACCTATTCGTAAAAATTACAAATTAAAAAATGAATACAGTAATTGAGTATTTTGAAAGTATAGACCCTGTTCTCGGTGCACTTTATGCCTCGCTTTTTACATGGATTGTAACCGCTGCGGGCGCATCGCTGGTATTCTTTTTTAAAGGCATGAACCGTGCTTTGTTGGATGGTATGCTGGGGTTTACGGGCGGCGTTATGGTAGCGGCAAGTTTTTGGAGCTTGTTGGCCCCTGGTATTGAAATGAGCCCCGGCGAGGGTTTTGTAAAGGTTATTCCCGCTGCCGTTGGATTTTCGCTTGGCGCTTTATTTTTATTCGGGTTGGACAAGTTTTTGCCGCATTTGCACATCAACTTTAAGGAAAACGAAAAAGAAGGCGTAAAAACGCCTTGGCACCGCACCACGCTTTTGGTCTTGGCCATTACCTTGCACAATATTCCCGAAGGCTTGGCGGTAGGCGTTTTGTTTGGCGGTGTTGCGGCCGGTATTCCTGAGGCAACAATTGGCGGCGCGGTAGCTTTGGCCCTGGGTATTGGTATCCAAAATTTTCCTGAGGGCTTGGCCGTTTCCATGCCGTTGCGCCGCCATGGTGTTAGTAAGTTTAAAAGTTTTTGGTATGGGCAGTTAAGTGCTATTGTCGAGCCTGTTGCCGCCGTAATCGGGGCGGTTGCCGTTACCTTTTTTACGCCCGTTTTGCCCTATGCTTTAGCTTTTGCGGCAGGCGCCATGATTTTTGTGGTGGTTGAAGAAGTGATTCCCGAAACCCAACAGGACAAACATACCGACATTGCAACCCTTGGCTTTATAGGCGGTTTTATTATTATGATGACTTTGGACGTGGCTTTGGGGTAGCCCTAAATTGAAATTCAATAAAAGCCTCATTAAACAATTTAAATGATATTACCAGAAAACGCATTTCCAACAGGAAAAATAGGATACGGATACGGAAGAAACTACCAAATAATAAGTACAATTTCAGTTGTTGAAAACTTATTAATTGAGAACTATTTTCAGGAAAATGGAAAATTTACGAACTTAGTTTTATCAAACAGGATGGGCAACGCCATTAAAGTCAGCCCAAATGATTGTGAATGGTTAAGCCAATCATTCTTCAGGAACGAAGAAACCCTATATGGGTTCTCGCTAATCGAGAAAAGCAATTCAAAAAAAATGTTTTTGACCCCCATAAAAGGAAAGATTGATTTTCCTTCGTTTAAACCCATAAGTAAATACTATGCAAAAGACAAAAACCACTTTTACTACGGTCCTAGCGGAAAAATCATAAAAGAGCAGGATTTAAAATTATTTTTTGACGACACATATAGAGAAGAATGGAAAAAATTGCATCCCAAAGAAAAACCTGAACAATTGCTGTCGCTTTGGAACTCAAAAATAGCCACTGCCGGGGATAATGTATATTGGGATGGAAAATTGATTAAAGGCGTTCATTCCAGTCTTAAAAGAATCAATCAAACACTTTATGCGGATGACCATAACGTGTACCTTTACGACCTACAAAGGATAAAAAGGATTGAAGGTGTCGATATGGGTTCCTTAGTGTTTTGTAACCTTGTTAAGGGCGGTAGTATTATTGGGTGCGCATCGGATAAGTTTAAACCTATTTATAAATATCTATCAAATGAAAATAATTTCACTAAATATGATTTTAGTTTTAATGCCCCCTTGTTTGAATCAAAAAGAGATATTCTGGATAAAGATTATTGGTGGTATAAATTAGAAAAAACAGTTTACAGCAATGGCTATAAGTAATCTGGGCATATTAACCGCATCCACAACTATCGCCGCCACCGCAGGATTTTCCCGAGGCCTTTTTTTTCTTCCAAATAAATTTCCGAACAATAAAAACAACGGCAATGGCAACCGTTATATAAACCAGTATGTTTTGTACAATGGTGTTCATGTTACCTTATTTTAAAAACTGATAGGCTATAAGTCCTGCTATATAGGCCAAGCCGCTCATAGCGGTTAATTGCAGCAGTGGCCATTTCCAACTATTGGTTTCGCGCTTTACAATGGCCAAGGTACTCATGCACTGCATGGCAAAAGCATAGAACAACAGTAACGAAATACCCGTTGCCAATGTAAAAACCTTTGTGCCATCGGCATGGGTTTCGTTGCGCATTTTGGTTTTTATGGTTTTTTCGCTTTCGTCGTCTATTTCGCTGCCCACGCTGTAAATGGTTGCCAGGCTGCCTACAAAAACCTCGCGGGCGGCAAAACTGCTTACCAGGGCAATGCCAATTTTCCAATCGTAGCCCAAGGGTTTTATTAGCGGCTCCACCCCTTTTCCTATGGTGCCCAAAACCGAGTTTTCCAATTTAATCGATGCAATTTCATCGTCGATAACTTCGGCTTTAAACTCGGGGGTTTTGGCCTTTAGCGAGTCGGTTATTTGGGTGGCTGCGGTTATGTTTTCTTCTTCTTCCAAACTTGCCTTATAACGCTCCAATTTATTTTGTAGCGATAATTGCTGAATACTGCTAAACCCTTCGTTTTCAATATGGTTTTTAACAATAGCTTCGGCATTTTTAAAGTTTTCGTTGCTACCTATGGTGGCCAAAAACCATAAAATTATGGAAATGCCCAAAATTATTTTTCCCGCCCCAAACACAAAGGACTTTGTTTTTTCAACTACCGTAATAAACACGTTTTTAAATAAGGGCAGTTTATAATTGGGCATTTCAACAACAAAATACGATTTCCCTTTTATTTTTAAGGTTTTGCTTAAAATAGCCGCCGAAATTACCGCTGCGCCAAAGCCTAAAAGGTACAACAGCATTAGGGTTAGGGCTTGGTAGCTAAAGGAAAAATATTTGATGTTAAAAATATTGCCTTCGGGAATAACCAAAGCAATAAGTATCAGGTATACGGGCAATCGGGCCGAACAGGTGGTAAAGGGCGTTACCAAAATGGTAATAAGGCGTTCTTTCCAATTTTCAATATTTCGGGCGGCCATTACGGCGGGTATGGCGCAGGCCGTTCCGGAAATTAAGGGTACTACGCTTTTTCCGCTTAGGCCAAACCGGCGCATAATACGGTCCATTAAAAACACCACACGGCTCATGTACCCGCTTTCTTCGAGAATGGAAATAAAAAAGAACAGAAAGGCAATTTGCGGAATGAAAATAACAATACCCCCCAGACCGGGAATAATGCCCTCGGCAAGCAGATTGGTAAATGGCCCTGCGGGCAGGACTTGTTTTGCCCATTCGGCAAGCGATGCAAATGCCCCATCAATAAAATCCATAGGGATGCCCGACCAATCGTAAATGGCTTGGAACATTAAAAGCAGGATGGCAAAAAATATTAAATAGCCCCAGACCTTATGGGTTAAAACCCTGTCGAGCTTGCTGCGAAGGTCTTTAGCTTGGCTTGCGTCTATGGTTAGCCCTTGTTTTAAAACACTATTAATAAACTGGTAGCGTTTTATGGTTTCCTTTTGCTGCAGGCGTTTTAAGGCCGTATTGCTTTTTATTTCGAAATTGGCAATGCCCTCAAATTCGTTTCGGGTGGTTTTTCCAAAATTAACATCTTGGGTAATAACCAGCCAAAGTTTATACGGCAAATGCCCGGGAAATGCTTTTTTTAACCGACCAAAATAATCTTCATCGATTTTTGAGGTATCCATACTTGGTTCCGTATTTAAATCGCGATAGTTGGCAATAAGGTCTTTTAAATGGTCTATACCTTGTTTTTTTCGGGTGCTTACAAGGGCTATCTTGGTGTTTAGTTGTTTTTCAAGATAATCGATATTCAACGAAATACCCTTATAATCCATTCTGTCGGCCATGTTAATAACCAAAATAGTAGGGATTTCCAAATCTTTAATTTGGGTAAATATAAGCAGATTTCGTTTTAAGTTTTCAACATCGCAAACTACAACGGCAACATCGGGAAAATCCTTATCGTTTTTGTTTAAAAGCAGTTCTATAACCACATTTTCGTCCAGCGACGAGGCGTTTAGGCTATAGGTGCCGGGCAAATCGATAATATGCGCCTTAACGCCGCGGGGAAGTTTGCAAATGCCTTCTTTTTTTTCGACAGTAATACCGGGGTAGTTGCCCACTTTTTGGTTTAACCCGGTAAGGGCATTAAACACCGAGGTTTTCCCCGTATTGGGGTTACCTATTAAAGCAACATTTATGTGTTTACCCATTTACTTTATCGATTAAAATATGAACGGCTGTTTCCTTTCTAATAGCCACATGTGAGCCGTTAATGTTTAAATACATGGGATCCTTAAACGGGGCTATTTGTACAAGCTCGACAAAACTGCCGGGCAAACAGCCCATTTCCAATAGTTTTAACGGAATATGCCCGGAGGACACATCGGTAATTATGCCCCGTTCGCCACGCTTTAAATCTGCCAATGTATGCTGCAACCTTATTTAGATTAAATTTAAAGAAGCAAAAGTAAGGTAAAAAGTTTAAAGCCGAAATGTTTAGGGTTGAAAAGTGGTGAAAACCATGCTTATTGAGTGTATTCGTCTTTTAAAATTTTAATTTCTTTTATTAAACGCTTAATTTCTTCGGGGTTTGTACCATCATAAAACCCACGGATTTGGCGTTTTTTATCGATTAGCATAAAATTTTCGGTATGCACCATATCAAAAGGGCCGCCATCGCCATCGTCCTTTACGGCCAAATAGCTTTTTCGGGCCAGTTGGTAAATTTGTTTTTTATTGCCCGTAACCATATTCCATTTGCTATCCACAACTCCTTTTTCCACCGCATAGCGTTTTAATTGCGCAACGGTATCGATTTCGGGCGTTACGGTGTGCGAAAGCAGCATAACCTCGTTATCGTTTAAAATTTGGTTTTGGACCTCGGCCATGTGGGTCGTCATAATCGGGCAGATGGTTTGGCAAGTGGTAAAAAAGAAATCGGCCACGTAAATTTTATCCTTGTAATTATCCTGCGTTATAGTATCGCCATTTTGGTTAACGAGCTTAAAATCGGCTATTTTATGATATTTTTTTTGATATTGAACAGTACTGTCCACCAACTCGGTATTTACCATGGCCGGTTGGTAAATGGGCAAAGGCTGATAAACGTTAAGGGTATTGTAAATAATGGAAATTATAATAATGGAAATAACACCAAAAACAATGGCAAAATTTTTATAGGGCTTAAAAAACGACAACATGGCAAATAAGTTTCTGCCTGCAAAAATACGGCTTATACCAATACTATATAAACCAAAAAATTACAAATGCCCTAAATTCGTGTTAAAAAACAACCGCATTGCGCCATAGCCTTTTTTAAGTTGGTTTTAAAAGTGTACTTTTGTGCGATTGTAAAAACACGATATTGAAACTATATGGAGTTTGTTATTAAAATATCTCAATTTTTGTTGAGCCTTTCATTACTAATTATCCTGCACGAGCTGGGGCATTTTATCCCCGCCAAACTATTTAAAACACGGGTAGAGAAATTTTATTTGTTTTTCGACGTAAAATTTTCATTATTTAAAAAGAAAATAGGCGAAACCGTTTACGGCATAGGTTGGTTGCCCCTTGGCGGTTATGTAAAAATAGCCGGTATGATTGATGAAAGTATGGATACCGAGCAAATGGCCAAGGAGCCACAACCCTGGGAGTTTCGCTCCAAGCCCGCATGGCAACGGTTAATAATCATGTTGGGCGGCGTTACGGTAAACTTTTTGTTGGCCATAGCTATTTATATAGGCATGAGCTATGCTTATGGCGATAAGTTTTTATCCAACAGCAACATAAACGATGGCGTTTGGATTGAAAGCACCGTAGCCAACAAGGCCGGGCTTTATACGGGCGACAAAATAATTGCGGTCGATGGCAATAAAATTGAGAAATTCTCCGAAATTCCCGAAAAGGTTATGTTCGGAAAAGAAATTACCATAGAACGCAACGGCGAACAGTCCACAATAAAAATGCCCGAGGATTTTTTGGCACAATTAATCGATGCCGACGAAGGCCAATTTGTTAGCCTAAGGATACCTTTTGTTGTTGGGAAAATCCCGGACACGTCGTACAACGTTAATAGCGGCATAAAAGAAGGCGATATTGTATTGGCCCTAAACAACAACAAAACAAAATACTTCGACGAGGTGCGCGATGCCCTTAAACAGTTAAAAGAACAAAATGTCGAGGCTACCGTTTTGCGCGATAATGCCGAGGTAAGCGTTCCTTTAAAGATTAGTAGCGAAGGCAAAATTGGCGTAGAGGTAGGCATGTTAAACGAAAGTAGCTTAGAAAAATTAGGCTATTACAGTTTCAACACAAAAACCTATGGCTTTTTTGAATCAATACCCGTAGGCGTACATAAGTTTAACGAAAAAATAGTATCGTATTGGGAGCAACTAAAAGCTATTTTTACCCCCAGCACGGGTGCCTACAAAGGCGTAGGGGGCTTTAAGGCTATTTACGATATTTTTCCCGATTATTGGAGCTGGCAAGTGTTTTGGAGCATTACCGCATTTTTATCTATAATGTTAGGTGTTTTAAACCTATTGCCCATTCCCGCCTTGGATGGTGGCCACGTTATGTTTTTGCTTTACGAAATGATTTCAGGCAGAAAACCAAACGACAAGTTTATGGAATATGCCCAAATGGTCGGATTCTTTATTTTAATAGCTTTGGTGCTGTTTGCCAATGGTAACGACATTTTTAAGGCTTTCAAATAATTTTTTAATTTTTTGTTTGCAGTAAATAAAATTAAATATATATTTGCACTCGCTTAGCTAAAAGCTAAGCAAACACTCCTCCTTAGCTCAGTTGGTTAGAGCATTTGACTGTTAATCAAAGGGTCCTTGGTTCGAGCCCAAGAGGGGGAGCTTTATAGGAAAAGTCGCCGAAAGGTGGCTTTTTTCGTTTGTATCCTTTTGATAATGGTAATGTATCAGATGTGGTGTTGGAGTAATTTTTAAAAATTAAAACACTGATTTTCAGTAAACAAATAATATAATTGATTAAAAAAGAGATGGGCAAGCGTTCATCTCTTTTCTTTTTAAGCTCTTAAAACGCTTTAAAATCGTTTTTCACGAACTTAGTGTTTCAAATATGGTGTTATGAAAAATCAATGCAAACATTGCCACTCACAAAACATAATAAAAAGCGGGTTTACAAGCTATAATAAACAACGCTACCTCTGTAAATCATGCAGAAGAAAGTTTGTTGAAGATTATACATATCAAGCTTACAACGAAAACATTAATCAACAAATTGTAATTTTAACAAAGGAAGGTTTAGGTATACGTAGTACAGCAAGAGTACTTAAAATATCAACAACGACATTACTTAAACGTATTTTATATATTGCTAGCGCAATAAAACAACCTCAAATTATACGCTATCAAACTTACGAAGTTGATGAGTTAAGAACATATATAGGCAATAAAAAAAGACCTATTTGGGTTATTTATGCAATAAATTCCATAACTAAATGTCCCGTTTGCTTAAAGGTAGGCAGAAGAAATAAACGAAACCTTAAAGAGGTTATCGATACGTTGCTTTTATCAAATTCAAAGAAAATATTTACCGATAAGTTACCTATGTATAATTATTTAATTGAAGATAAAATACATTCTACAAAATTTAGAGGCATTAATCACATAGAGCGAAACCACTTATCACTCCGTACACATTTAAAAAGACTTAATCGCAGGACTATATGTTTTTCTAAAAGTTTGGTTATGCTTTCAGCAATTATTAAAATTTACTTTTGGAGTTGAATAATTGCACACCTGGAAATTAAGCACTTAAATGAAAATTATTGTACCTTTAGAAAATAACCACATTATATGAGTGATAAATTTAGGTTGCCAAGAAAAGTAAAAAAGCGCCTTAAAGGTGGGCTTTGGTTATATCCACAAGATGAAAAAGGAAATAGTATAGCCGCTTTTCCTTATAAATATAAAGAAGATTATAATGCCTATAAACAAGGTGTTATTAAACGATTTTTGGATCGGCACAAAGAAACAAATGAAGAACGTCAAGAAAAATATAAAACTTTAGATAATGAAATTTATGTGTCTGATGATAAATTAAAAATTTATGTAAACACATTTTTTGCTAAGCCATATAGATTACCATTTTATAGTATTCTATTACAAGCTAAAAATCATCCAAAAGCACAAAAGGGATATTTTAATTTTATCAATGCCTACCATGAAAATGAAAAAGACGATAGTTATGGTAACATATGTTGTTTAGCTATAGACTACGCTAAAGAAATGTTAGGTCCAAAAGGTAGAAAGCCACAAAAAAAGACCAAAAAGAAAATATGTAAAAACGTATATGGAAGATACCCTAAAAGACAAAGTAAATAGAATGAGAATCAAAATCATCCCTAATTCAAAAGGTTAAATTATGGTTAAATCGATTTTAAATGTAACTATATAAGCGTTTTTTGCGTATAATATAATGTATGTAAGTAGTTTGAATTATGATGTCTCTTTTGAAAAATAGTTATATTTGTGACTCTTTTAATTGTTAAAAAATTGAATGGAGTTTTTAAAGCAAGCGTATAGTTTAAACTTTGAAGGTATTGGAGATGATGGTGTCTATAAGTGTAAGTATAGATTTATTAGTACAGGAGAAGAAGATATAACAAAAGTGATTTCAATTTCTCCAATATCCGACACTGGAAATTGGTATAATTTAGGTTTTGGTAACCTTGAAAATATTGGAGGCGAATTAGTTGTAAACGATACAGCAGAGAAAAACAACAATGATTATGATAAGGTGTTAGCGACTGTGTTTATGGCTGCATTGTATTTTTTTCAAGCAAAACCGAAAGCGGTTATTGCATTTTTTGGAAATACAGTTCATAAACATAGAATATACAAACAGAAAATATCTATCAATTTAAAATCTTTAAAAGAGAATTTAAGCATATCTGGAGGGTTTCTAAATAATACGATAAACATTATTGAAAGAAAACAGATAGTTATAAGAAATGGTAGAGAAAGAATAAGAATAATTAAAGAAAAAGATATTAATTCTATAATAGCCAAAGGCATAAAGATTAATAATATAGAAGAATATAAAGTGAAAAACTCAAAAGATTATCAATTTGTTTTGATAGGTTTAAAACCTTAAAGTTTGTTTGAGAATACAACAAAACAGTTAAATTTACAAAAGTTATGATGTCTAAAAAATTAACAGATTTAGTAGAAAATCAAATAAAAAAATCTACTGAGTTCTGGGCAGGAAAGCCTAAGATGACTCTGGAAGAGTTAGAGGCTGTACAAAAGTTTGCCAAAGAAAAAGACAAGCTTTTTAAGAAGATATTTGATTCGCCTGAAAAGGCTGAAGAAGCTAAAAGCATGCTTAAAACAGCATTGAAGTAGAAAAATTAAAATATGTTTCGAACCCAAAAAGGGATTGACAATAAACATAAATAGTTGATTGTCAACCTAAATGTTTCGAGATTTAGTCAAAAGGGGGAGCTTAGTAACAACAAGCCATTCAAGAAATTGAGTGGCTTTTTTTTACTCCATCCGTTTTTTGTGAAAGTATTACCTACTCCGTAACAACAAACCCGCGTTTAACCGCATTGCCGTAAGTATCAACAACGGTAACGGTATGCTTGCCGGGCTTGGGTATTAAGGCCATATCGTGTATGGTTTTTGTGGTGCCCACATAGGTATCGTCTAAATACCAAAACACGGTGGTTTCGGGTTTGGAGTGCGCCAACCGTAGTACCAAATCATTGGTTTTGCCATTAAAATCCCTGGGTAGGAAAATACTGTTATCGTCCTTGGGATAAATAAATTCCATACTTACGGTGGTGGCGCCCAAACAATCGGCTCGGTATCTGGGCAATGGTTTGTAAAACGGATTTTTTGTTTTGTAATAATATGCCATTAGTGGTGGCAGTACAAACCACGATTTCCCCACAATATTATCGGCAGGCTCGCAGGAGGTGTTTACCTGAAACGTTTCGGTTTTATCCAAATTAATCCAAATATGGTATGGACAGGGTTTTGTTTTAAGGCCGCTAATCTGTACGTAAGCCGTATCCACAACATCGCAGTATTGCGATGCCCGATAGCCGCTTTTTTGGCATACCTCAATGTCCTGCATTTCGTCAAAAGGCTTGGCAAACCAAGCACTGTTGGGCAGTAGGTTGAACACTTCGAACAAAATAGGCGCCGCCACCTGTACGCCAACCAGTCCGGGGCGGCCTTCGCCATCGGCATTGCCCACCCAAACGCCCACCACATAATCGGAGGTAGAGCCAATGGCCCAAGCATCGCGAAAGCCAAAACTGGTTCCCGTTTTCCACGCTATTTGCTTCGAACCATCGAAAAACTCCCAGTTTTCATCGCCTTCGGGACGGTTAACTTCCTTTAGGCTTTCATAGGTTAAATATACCGAAGCGGCATCGAACAGTATTTTTTCTGAAGATTTTCGTCCAAAATCCACACTTTCCGAAGCAAAAACAGTAGGCTCGCAAAATTCGTTGGTAAAATATTCGCTTGAATTTTCGCTAAAATGGTTTAAGGTTGAAGACAATGCCGCATAGCTTTTGCACAAATCCCACAAATTGCTTTCGGCACCGCCCAAAATTAGCGACAGGCCATAATGATTGGCCGTATATTTTAAATCTTTAAGCTGTAAGGCTTGCAGGTAATGATGAAACCTATCCAACCCAAATTCTTGAAGCATCCTAACCGAAGGCACGTTTAACGAGCGGGACAAGGCACGACTGGCCGAAACGGCGCCATCGTAAGTTTGCTTGTAGTTTTCGGGGTTGTAGCTGCCGTATTGCGTGGGCACATCGGCCACAAGGGTATTGGGCAAAATATCGCCCGAATCCAACATGGCCGCATATAAAAACGGTTTTAAAATACTGCCCGTACTTCGGGGTTTATCAATAATATCAACATCCTTTTGATGGGCTTTATCGGTTGGGGTATTGCCCACATAGGCCTTTATTTGTCGGGTGTTTACGTCCATGACCAAAACCGCGGCATTGTAAATTTCGTTTTGGCTTAGGGTTTTGTAGTGCATGCCAACAATGTGGTTTACGCGTTCCTGTAAGGCTTCGTCTATGGTGGTTTTAATATACTGTCCCGAATTGGTTTTTGTTATTTTTTGAAGCAAATGCGGTGCCGATTTCGGCAACGGAAATGGCTTTTGGGGCAATCCCTCGGCAATGGATAATTGGTAGGTTAGGGAATCGATAATCCCATGTGCCAATAATTTTCCTAAAAGCGTATTTCGTTTTTTAAGCAGTTTTTCTTGGTTTTTCCCCGGATAAATCAAGCTTGGCGCATTGGGCAAAACCGCCAAGGCAGCACTTTCGGCCCACGACAGTTGCCGGGCATTGGTGTTAAAATAGCGCCAAGCAGCGGCATCCAACCCCACCACATTGCCGCCAAAAGGGGTATTACTGCTGTAATAAGCCAAAATATTATCCTTGCTTTCACGCAGTTCTAAACGGGTTGCCAAAATAATTTCTATGGCTTTTTCAAAATAAGTGCGCTTTTGGTTTTCGCGCGACAAACGGATAACCTGCTGGGTAATAGTGCTACCGCCACGCTTAACGCTTCCCGATTTTAAATTATCGCGCATGGCCTTAAAAATGGAAACGGGATTAAACCCCGGATGGTAGTAAAAATATTCGTCCTCGAACAGTAGCACGCAGGTTTTAAACTTTTCGGGAATACTGTCGTTAAACGGAAACCGCCATTGTCCGTCGGGTGCTATTTGTGCGCCCAATAAATTGTTGTTGGCGCTTGTAATTACCGTTGCCGTTCGGTTTTTAAACAACTGCCTTGGCAAGCAAAAGTAATAGCAAAGAAACAGCACAGCAATTATAGCCGATTTTATTTTATGGCGTTTTATGTAGGCCGTTATGTTGTTCACGTTGCGAAGTTAAGGGAATTTACGTTTATTCGTAATATAATAGCGTCATCGCACAACGTTATTCATTAAATTAGCATTCCTAATATTGAAAAGCAACCTATTCTTTTTAAAATGATTCTTTTCTTCATAATGAACTCAATAATCTATTTATCAATAGTAACCCATTGGCCCTTGCCCCGTACCAAAAAGTCGTTATCGTACATGGCTTCTGCCTGAACGCCGGGTAAATAATACGTACCCAAATACGAAGCGTTTAACATAACGCTAAAGGTTTTGGTGCCATATTTTCCTTTTTCGGGCAAATCGAAATAAAAATTAACACGGTCGTCCCGAATATCGGTATAGCGGGCGTTGCTTACGGTACTGTCGCCATAGCTGGTAAAGCGGGTGTTTACAATTTCCCAACCGGACGGGAAAATTTGGGTTAATGCCACGTTTTGCACACTATAATCCTTTAGGTTGCTTACGCTTACCTTGGCCACAAAATCCTGGCCTTGTTGTAGGTTGGAAATGTTTATTTTATTGCCATCCAAATCGGTGTAGCTTACCGAGGCACTTAAACCCCGTTGTTCCGTTAGCTCTTTGCCAAGCGGTAGTTTACCCGAATTTAAAATGTTTACATAAACCACATTGCCCAGTTCGTTGTTAACCGTAACCGAATTTACGCCATCGGCAATACCCAAGCTGCGTTGCGCAATGGCGCTTTTGGTGTTTATACTTTCGGTCTTGCCGTTTATGGTATAATTAACTTTAAGTGCTTTGCCGCCATTAGCATTAACCATTTTGGCCATGGCCAACAAACTGTATGCCGTGGTTTGCGTACTCATCCAACGGTTGCTCGATAAATCCTTGGCAATAGTTTCGGCAAGGCCGCGCATGCCTTGGTTTTTGGTAAGCACCATGGTTTCCAAGGCCATGGCACGGTTTCGGTCTACCGAACCATAGGTGTAATAGTTGTAGTTTGAAGGCTTAAAGTTAATGTTAGCCGATTGCGACAATTTTTCGCCAGCTTCCTTCTGTCCTGCCAAAGCATAAGCTGCCGCCAAGCGCCATTTGGCTTCGTTTGAAATTTCGGTAAACTCGCGCAGCCTGTTCATGGCCGCTAAATCGGGACTTCCCGCCAAGGCCAAGGTGTACAGGCGATAGGCTTGTGCCAAATCGGTATTGTAGCTTCGGTACGATGGGCGCCAACTGCCCGCGGCTTGTTTTTGGTAGCTTAGCCAATTGCTTTTAAAGGTAAGCGGCAACACATAGCCTTTCTTTTCGGCCTCAACCATAAAATGGCCGGCATAGCTGGTGCCCCAGTCGTCGGTTGCGCTTTCGCCCAGCCAATAGCTTAGCCCGCCGTTTGGTTTTTGAAAATGCCCCAAACGGGTTATGGCCGCCTTAATATTTTTTTCTATGGCCTGTTTTTTGTCGAAGGTTAAATCGAAAATATCGCCCAAGAACAGTTGTGGGAACACGCCCGATGTGGTTTGCTCCACGCAACCGTGCGGATATTGGATTAAAAATTCCATACGGCGGGTAAAATCCATTGGCGGTAAGGTTGAAAACTCGATAACGGCCGAATTGGTTCCTACCTCACCAAAGGTTAAAAACTCAACAACCTTGCTGCCGTTTTCTGTCACCATATCGTTAACCGATTGCGACGAATATGGATTTGGGTTAACCACGTCTATTTCGACTTTGTACGACGATTTTTCGCCATTGCCCGAGGCCAAGACCTCAACCGTATTAATTCCTTTTGCCTGCGATACGTCCAACTCGAAATACGCCATTTGCTCATCGGGTTTTGCAAAGGTTAAATTTTGGGTAGTTTCACCTACAACCGAAATACCATTGCTTAATTTTAAGCTAACGGCTACGTTTTTTACTTTGTTTTCCATAGCAAAAACGGTAACCGGAAGGGTTACTTTTTCGCCTGGGCTTAATTTTCTTGGCAGCGAGGCCAATACCATTAACGGTTTTTTAACCTGCACCGATTTATCGGCACTTCCGTAGGCTTCGTTAGTGTGGTTTCCGGCAACTACCATTGCCCTAACTGCGCCAATGTAATTGGGCATTTTTATGTTATGCGTGGCGCTTTTTCCGGCAGCCAAACTAAAGGGACCCAGTACGGTTACTACGGGCTTAAATCGGTTTGCTTTTTTGTTCTTGCCCCCTGCGGCATCGCTGTCGCCACCAATGGCAAACACTTGGTCTATACTGCCGCTGTATGCGCCAATAACATCGTCGAAAACGTCCCATGTGCGTACGCCCAAGGCTTCACGCTTATAAAATTCGTCCCAAGCGTTCGGGGTTTTAAACCGGGTTAAATCCAACAAGCCCTCTTCAACAATGGCAAGTGTATAGGTCATGGCTTTATTGTTTTTTTCCGAAACCGTAACCTCGTAATCTTGCTCGGGGCGCAATACATCGGGCATTTTTATTTCGGGTTCCAACTTGGTGTTGGGGTCTTCGACCATCATGGGGATAACGCCGTACAACCGAATGGGCAAATCGTTTGCCGTTATGGCATGGGGCTGCAACAACGAAATATTAATAAACACATTGGGCGCCATATTGGCCGTTACCGGGATTTGCACCGTGGTTTCGCCCTGTTGCGTTTTTACCCATTTGTAATCCAGTACTTCGGAACCATTTTCTATGCTTACCAAAGCACGGCCCTCGTTGCCCGATTGGAATTTTATATTAGCGGTTTCGCCAACATTGTATTTTTCCTTATCGGACGAAAATACTAACATTTTGGCTGCTTCCTTATCGCCTGGCTGGCTGTACCAATTTTTATAAAAATAGGCGGTTCGCCCGGTAGCGTGGCCGCTAACGGGGTCCGATACCCGAATAAGGTAGCGCCCGCGCTCGTCCTCGGGAATTTTTATACTGAAACTGCCCTTGCCCTTGGCATCGGTATTTACCTTGGCATCTAAGTACGGTTTGTGGTAGGTGCTGGATACATAGCTGGATAGGTTGTCGTAAGACGAATTCCACCACCAACGCCATTCAATTTTATAAACCCTAACTTCTATATCGTTGCGTTGTACAGGCTTGCCATCCGGCGTTACCACCACCACATCGAAGGTTTGGGTTTCGTCGGTAAAAAACGAGCCGTAGGCTTTTCCCTCGGGTGAGCGTAATCCCACGAACGCATCGTAAGGTGCATATTGTTTGGTGAAAGCATCCATGGAAAAATCGCCTCCATTTTCAAAAGCCCTAACCAAAAACTGAACGTTTAACATGCCCGGTGCGTTTTTGCCAACATCCAAGGGTTTGCTAATGGTTGCCGTACCGTTTTCGTTTACCCTACCATCGAAAATGGTTAATTCTTCGGTGCTGAAATTGCGGGTTGGGTCGTTAAATTCGTAATTTTTATAATTTTCGAAAGCCGTGTACGAGGTGCTAAACTTGGCTTTTACTTCGGCCTTTAGGTTTTTTCCCGGTGCGCCGTGCAGCCAGTTTACGTTTAAATTGCCTTGAAGGGATTGGTTGCCGATAAGCACTTCGTCTTCAAAATCCATTTTAAGTTTTAAGCGGTTGGGTTTAACGGTTTCAATTTTTAATTCTTTGTAAAATGAAGCCCCGCCAACCGAAACGGTTGCGCCGTACGCCCCTGTTTTATCTTCGGGATTGGTAGGCACGGTAAAGGTATAAATGTTGTTTACGTTATCGGACGTTACGTTTTTGTACACCAATTTTCCGCTGGGGTCCTTAATTTCCATTTTTACGGGATGCGCCTTTGGTAGCGGATTGGCCACATCGTTAAGCATAAAATTAAGGTGAAGCGTATCGCCCGGGCGCCAAACGCCACGCTCGCCATAAATATAGCCTTTTAGGCCACGTTGCAAGCGGTTTCCGGACACATCGAACTTGCTTAATGACAGTGAGTTGCCATCGTCTAATTTAATATAGGTTGTATTGTTGCCCTTGGACACAATGGCAAATGCGGCATTATTGTCGATATCGAACAGTATTAGCCCATCTTGGTCGGTGGGGCGGCTTGCCAATTCCTGTTGTTGGTAATTGTACAGTTTTACCGTAGCGTTGGCTTCGGGGGCCGTGGTTAAAATATTGGTTACGGCAAAATAATAGGTACCGTTTGCGCCTTTTTTGGCAATAACACCAAGGTTTGAAGCCAGCAGGTTTTGGCTTACAATTTTAGATTCGCCATAATAGGCATTGTGGCAGGGGTTGTTTTCTTCCCGCCAATTATAAGTGTAGTTTTTGTAACGGTAGGTTATGTTGTCCCAGTAGGCTTCCTCGCGGCGGTCTTCATCTTCTTCAGAATTGTCGTATTCGTCTTCATCGTAATAGTACTCGTCTTCGTAATAGTCTTCATCATCTTCTTCCGAGGTTTCTGCTACGTTATTTTCGCAATTGTAAAGCGAATAGTTTTTGTTAAAACTTAGCTCTACCCGATAGATGGCACCGGCATCGGCCTTGAAAAAGTTGGATAAATCGATGCTGTACGCTTTCCACTTACCTGTGTTTTCGGCTTCGGTTTGTAACTGTATGGTTTGTTTGGCTATACGGCGGCCAACCCGCTTAATGTCGTAGGTATTGTTGCTGTTTAGCTGGTTTTCCTGTAAAAATTGAAGTACGTTATCTTCAAAAATTTTAATTATACGAACATCGACCGCTTTTAGGTTAACGGCCTCGAAGTTGAATTTTAAATCCTGCGAGTTTGGTAAGATAGCCCCGTTGCTAATGAGGCGTACTTGCGGTTTTAGCTCTTCGAAAGCTATAATTTCGGAAAACGGTTTTTTAAGTTTATAGCCGTCGGTGTTTGCTATGCCCTGAAAAACATCAACTTGGATGTTGCCCACCAATCGGCTGTCGGGATACACTTTAAGCACATTGCCATCGACAATATATTTTGGGTTTTTGGTATTTTGCAGCGTTACCAAACCATCGAAATTTTGCTGTTTTTTTAAGGGGTCGGAAAAGTTAAGCGATAGGTATTGTTCGGGGTGCTGCACCACATCGACACCAACAATGGTGAAGTTTTCAATGCCCGGGATAAGTACGGTGTTTTCGCCTTTGTTTTCGGCTTTTATGGCGGAGCCGTTCCATTTTATTAAAATGTTGCTATCCTCTATTTTACGGTTAATGCTGTCTATTTTAAATTCGAAAATCTTGGCGTTTTCGTAATATTCGTTAAAAGCGAGCGGTAGTTTTTTTCCGTTTTGGGTGGCTTCCACCAGTTGTTTTGCTTGTTGAATGGATAGTACGTCGGCCGAACGGATTACGGCGTTTAAATATTGCCACTCCTTGCTGTACGACTGTAAATTGTTGGTAACAATAGTAAAACTTGGCGTTATGGTTTTAAACTGAAAGGTATAGGTTTTAAACTCGCTGGGAATGTCGGTAAGTATTTTGTTTAGCTTAACGCTTACGGTATACTCGGTTGCGGGGTCCAAATGCTCATCGGGCGTAAAAGCCAAAGTGTGGGCGTTTACTACCGCAATTTTGCCGTCGACACGGGGCGAAATACTTATAATGTTATCGGTTATTTCGTTGCCCATTTCCCACCCTTCAACATCCTTGGTTAGGCTTATTTGAATGGGTTCGGCCACGGAAACCACACCTGTTGTGGTATAGCTTATGTAGTCGCGAAACTTGAAAATGTTGTTGGTATCTACTTTTTCCTTACACGCCATTGCACTAACAAAAATGGCAATAGCAACCCCAATTTTTTTTAAAGACATAGTTTATGTGGATTTATTAAAAGCTAAAAATACTAAAATAAGTTATTTCTTATGAAAACAATATCATGTTTAACATCCTGTTTTTTTTGCGTGTTGTCGGATAAACGATTTTTTTCACAAAATCACCTTTTAATATAGGTCGTTAATATACTATGGTCGCTTTTAAAAGTACCCGTTTTTTCGGTTTTTAGTACTTTTAAATCTTTGGATGCCCAAACATGGTCCAATGACAAAAGCGGAATGTTGTAAAACCATGTTTCCCTAAAACCATTCCCTTTTTCATTAAAGGTATGGGTAAAATTTGTTTTTAAATAGTTTAGGTATTTCGATTCGTAAGGCACATTAAAATCGCCTAAAACTATTGTATTATTGGTTTTTTTTATTGTTTTGTTAACAAAACCCAGCTCCCAAGATCTTGGCACATCGGTACTTCCGGTAACATCGACTGCATAAAGATGAAGCGCTCGTGTTTTAAAATGAACGGCCGTCGAACCGTATTTTGAAACAGTATCGGTTATAATTTCAATGGGTGTTTTTGATGAAATAAAAATTTCCGCTTCATTTTGATAAAAATATAAATCAGGGTATTGTTGCTTTAATGCCGCTATGTTTTCTGTTTGGCTTTCAACCAATACCAAAATATCGGGAACACCATTATTTAATTTAAATGCAGCTTCTAAACCGTTTGTTCTGGAGGCGTTCCAAAACACAACTTCCAAATCGGTTTCGGCTACTTTATCGGGAATATGGATTTTAAAACTTCTGGAAACCCATATTGTTAGCAAGACTCCGGCAACAATAAAATTAATTTTTTTAAACTTTAGAAAAACCGACAGTATTAAAACGATTGCAGCAACAATCGGTAACGGAAACGTATAAAAATTTATGGAATTATAATGGGTGTTTTCCTTAGTTAGAAAATGAATGTTTAGTACCGTTAGAATAATAACGGCATTTATAACCTGTAGTACAACTTGCAGCCATTTCATTTTATCGCAACGAAAACCCTTTAGCCGCCCACCACGGGTGTATTTCCACTTCTAAGCGGCCTGCTTTTACCATGGGGTCGGCATTGGCCAAACTATCGGCCATTTTTAGGGTTGGTACGTTGTAAATGGATATGCCCCGCAGGTTACCATCGTTACCAATAGGGCCGGAAATATCGGCGTAGCCCAGTTGGTACATTTTGCTTAAATGTGCCAAATGTTCCTGTTGCAGTATTTCGGCTTCTTCTTCGTTTTGCGAGCGTATGGCACCGCTTTTTAAAAATACAATAAAATATTGCTGCATTAAAATGGTGTCTTGGGTTTGCTCGTCGATATAATCGAAGGTTTTAAAACCTTTTTGGGTTAGCTCGGCCTTGATTTCGGCTATGGTTTTGGGTTGTTCTTTTTCTATAACAACGGAATCTGTTTTGGTTTCAGTTTGCGCTTCGGGATTTTGTGCCTCCTTTTTTTTGTCGTTCTTGCAGGACAGAGCAAAAATTAAGGTTAACATTAAAATACCGTATTTTATTTTTTCCATAGTTTAAAAGGGTGTTTGCTTAATTGCGAGTTGTAATATTTTATATTACCGGTAACCTCGTTGCCCAACCATTCGGGTTTTTTAAAGGTTTCGGTTTTTGTTTTTAGTTCAACTTCGGCTATGGTTAGGCCTTGGTTATCGCCGTAAAATTCGTCGACTTCAAAAATATGGTTTCCTACTTTTACTTCGTAGCGTATTTTATCTATAATACCGCTTTCGCATAGTTTTAAAAGCGATTGGGCTTCGGCTTTCGAAATTTCGATTTCCCATTCAAAACGTTCCAAGCCATCGTTTGTCGATTCGCCCTTAACCGTTAAAATACCTTTTTCACCCTTTAGCCTAACCCGCACCGTACGTGCCTTGTGGGTGTTTAAAAAGCCCTGCGTTATTCGGGTTTGCCTAAAGGCTTCGGTTTTAAAAACATTCGATTTTACTAAGAATTTACGTTCTATTTCTATCATTTAGATTACCAGTGCTTTAATTTTATCCGAGGGGATTCGTTTTTCGCTATACACATTATTATCTAACCATATCATGGCAGCGGCAATGGTTTCGGGCTTAATGGCCCTGTATTTTTTCAGTACGCCAATTAAAAACGGGTTAACAATACGCATTGCGTTTTTGGCAATAAACTCGCCACTACGTTTTTCCTGTCGGTTGCCGCCAATTATGGAAGGCTGCAACAAAAAGGTGTTTTTTATGTTTTGCGCCAGTACATCGCGTTCCATTTCGCCCTTTAGCCTGGTATAAAACACCGAACTATTTGGGTTGGCACCCAAGGCCGAAATAACAATAAAGGTTTCAATGTTGTTGCGTTTGCAGAGTTTTGCCGCCGCAACCGGAATACCGTAATCTATTTTGGCATAGGTTTCGGTTTTGGGCGTTTTTGCCTTTGTGGTGCCTATACAGCAAAACACGACATCGGCTTTAAATTTGTCGGCATTTGTTTCTAAATTAAACAAATCCACGATACGCTCCTCAAATTTAGTATGTTGTACGCCGCAGGAACGCCGCCCAAAAACAATTACCTTGGCATATCTGTTATCGTTTAAAAGTTGTTTTAAAACCAAATCGCCAACCAATCCTGTTGCTCCTAAAATAATTGCTGTTTTCAATCTAATGTTTGTGTTTGAAAATGATTTTGTTTTGCTAAAGATATTATAAATTTACAACATGCAACCCAACCCCAATACAAGAAAAATTATTCATGTAGATATGGATGCCTTTTATGCTTCCGTGGAGCAAATGGACAATCCCGATTTAAAGGGAAAAGCCATTGCCGTGGGCGGAAGCGAAAAGCGCGGTGTTGTTAGCGCCGCCAGTTACGAGGCCCGAAAATTTGGCGTAAAAAGTGCCATGTCGGGCATATTGGCTAAAAAACTATGCCCTGAACTTATTTTTGTTAGGCCACGTTTTGATAGGTATTCGGAAATTTCGAAGCACATACGGAAAATTTTTCTGGACTATACCGATTTGGTCGAGCCGCTTTCCCTTGACGAAGCCTATTTGGACGTAACCCAAAACAAAAAAGGCAATCCCAGTGCCACCTTGATTGCCAAGGAAATTCGGAGTCGTATTTTTACCGAAGTAGGCTTAACGGCATCGGCGGGCATTTCGGTTAACAAGTTTATTGCCAAAGTGGCCAGCGATTACAATAAGCCCAACGGGCAAAAAACGGTTAACCCCGAAGATGTGTTGGCGTTTTTGGAGCAATTGGATATTCGGAAATTTTACGGCGTGGGCAAGGTTACCGCCGAAAAAATGTACCAGTTGGGTATTTTTACGGGCTTGGACCTTAAACAAAAAACGTTTGAATACCTTGACGAACACTTTGGCAAATCGGGGCGTTATTATTACCATGTGGTTCGCGGTATTCATAACAGCGAGGTAAAACCAAACCGTATTAGAAAAAGCCTGGCTGCCGAACGCACCTTTAGCGAAAATTTGTCGAGCGAAATTTTTATGTTGGAAAAATTAGAACATATTGCCCAAGAGGTTTCCCGACGGCTTGCAAAAAGCAAGGTGGCCGGAAAAACCATAACCCTGAAAATAAAGTATAGCGATTTTACCCTGCAAACCCGAAGCAAAACCCTGCCTTATTTTGTTAGCGAAAAAGCCCTTATTTTGGATGTGGCCAAAGATTTGCTTTATCAGGAAAAATTAACCAACTCGGTACGGTTGCTGGGTATTTCCTTATCCAACTTAAATACCGAAACCAAGACGAAACCCGAGCAAAAACAGGTTAGTGTTCAATTAAAATTTGAGTTTTAATCTGGAAATTCATTAGTCTCAGGCGTTAGTTGAAACCCTACCTACCGCAGGCAAGTATGCACCCTTAGTGCAAGACTTTCAGTTTCTACAAATATTTTTACGCCACGAATATTGGACTTTAAGTCCGTTTACAAACCTATGGACAAAAGCCCATGATTTAGTTAAAATCGCTTTATATCTGTTTTTAACTCAGTTAAAAAAAACAAAGTGGGTTTAATACATTTACTATATTAGCAACATGAAACCCTCGTCGAGGAATTTTGTACCGCCAGGGCAATCGTTTCAACAAAGGAAAATAAATAAAAGCTGGGGGTTCGGTTGCTTTGTAAAAGATTGTTAGAACACTAAAAATAAAATATTTAGATTAAATTTATTCGTGTGAAGTTTTTATGTAGTTTATTACTGTTGGTTTCCGTGTCGGTATTTTCGCAAAGCGAAGTGCTGGCAAGGGAATATTTTAAAAATGGCGATTTTGAAAAGGCGCTTTACGAGTACAAAAAAGTATATGCGCAATCGTCGTCCAACGTTACCATAATAAGCCAAATTGTAGCCACGCACCAAGAATTGGAGCAATATGCCGAAGCCGAAGCCTTTTTGTTAAAGGTTATGGAGCGCATAAAATATCCTTCTTTTTTTGTCGAATTAGGCTATAATTATCAACTTAAAGGCGATGCCAACAATGCTAATTTATATTACGACAAAGCCTTTGAAAGTATTGAAGAGCAGCCCAACTACGTATTTTCCATAGCAAGGAGTTTTCAGTTGCACACGCTTTTAAACGAAGCCGTTAAGGCTTACGAAACGGCCATGCAGCTAAAGCCCGATTTAAACTTTAACTACCAATTGGCACAACTTTACGGCGAGCAGGGCAATATCGAGGGCATGTTCAATAAGTATATCGATTTTATTGAAACCAACCCCACATCGGTTAATAATGTTAAACGGGCCATTAACGATTTTATTAGCGAGGACGGCACAAAACCGAACAATTTATTATTTAAAAAAGTTCTGCTTAAAAAAATACAACAAAATCCCGACCTTATTTATAACGAGTTGTTAAGCTGGTTGTTTATCCAGCAAAAAGAATTTGGCAAGGCCTTTATGCAGGAAAAGGCCATTTTTAACCGAAATCCCGAAAGTTTGTACAAAATAGCCGAGTTGGCGCTTATTGCGGTTAACGAGGGCGAAACCGAAATAGCCAAGACCATTTTCACCTTTATAATAGAAACCTCGCAGGACAAGGATATGGCACTTAATGCCGAATACCACTTGTTGGAGCTTCAAATAAAAGAAAATGATAAAAAACAATATGCCCAAATTGAAAGCAAGTATAAAACCCTTTTTGAACAATACGGATTGGGTTCGCCCACGCTAAACCTTCAAATTGCCTACGCCCGTTTTTTGGCCTTTTATAAAACCGATGCCCCCGAAGCCATTTCGTTTCTTGAAAAAAGTTTGGAACTGCCACTAACCGAAGTTCAAAAAGCGCAAATAAAACTGCAATTGGGCGACATTTTGGTATTACAGGAGCAGTTTAACAAGGCCTTGATTTATTATACCCAAATACAGCGTAACCTAAAAAACAGCACCTTATCGCAAGAGGCACGCTACAAAGTGGCCAAGGCCAGTTATTACAAAGGCGACTTTAAATGGGCCGAATCGCAGCTTAAAGTATTAAAATCGTCCACCTCACAGCTTATCGCTAACGATGCCTTGGACTTAAAACTGTTGATTTCCGACAATAAATATTCCGATTCCCTACAAACAGCCCTAAAGCAATATGCCAAAGCCGATTTGTTGGCCTTTCAAAACAAAAACACCGAAGCCATTACCGTTTTAAGCCATATTTTAGAAACACACAAAACCGAGGACATTATACCCCAAGCCTTGTTTAAACAAGCGCAATTGTTCGAAATTGAAAACCAATACGATAAAGCGGCTACAAACTACAAGGCTATTATAGATAATTATAGCGATGGCGTTTTAATAGACGATGCCCTTTTTAACCTTGCCAACCTTTACGAAACCAAACTAAACCAACCCGAAGAAGCCAAAACCCTATACGAACAAATTATTTTTAACCATGCCGATAGCATTTATTTTATCGATGCCCGAAAACGGTTTAGGGCGCTACGTGGCGATACTATAAATTAGTTTTGAGTTAAGAGTTTAAAAACCTGAAACCCAAAATTAAAACTTCAAACCTCAAACCCAAAACACTTTGTAATCCCTCTTTTTTATAACTTTTCCACTATGTTTCTTTGTAACTTTGCTGCTTTAAAATTTCAAACCCGAAACCCGAAACCCGAAACCCGAAACCCGAAACCCGAAACCATGTACATATACAACGAAACCTCGAATATAGACGAAAGCATACACGACCAATGGTTAGCTTGGATAAAACAGCATATTCCGCAAGTATTGGCCACCGGAAAGTTTAAAAAAGCCACCCTAACCCAAGTTTTGGTAGACGAGGAAATGGGGGGCGTAACCTATTCGGTGCAATACCGCTCGCATTCCCGCGAGGCCTTGGACGACTTTTTAAAACACGATGCCGAAAAACTACAGAGCGAAGCCTTTAAATTGTTTGGCGATAAGGTATTATCGTTTAGAACAGAGCTTCAGGTTATAGACGAATATACCGTGAATTTCAAATAAAACATTAAATAAATCGGGTTTGGCAAATCACTCCAATCAACACCAAGTAAAGGCAAAAAAACATCTGGGCCAACATTTTTTAAACGATGAAAATGTTGCCCAAAAAATAGCCGACACCTTAACTTTAAACGGCTATGCCAATGTTTTGGAAATAGGCCCCGGCATGGGCGTGCTTACCAAATACCTATTAAAAAAAGAAGCAACAACCTATGTTATAGAAATAGATACCGAATCGGTCGAGTACCTGCAAAACCACTATTTAAACCTTGCCCCGAGAATTATAGAGCAGGATTTTTTAAAATTCGACTTAAACCAAGTGTTCAAAGACCAACCCTTTGCCATAATTGGAAACTTTCCCTATAACATATCCAGCCAAATCGTGTTTAAGGCCTTGGATATACGCCAGCAAATCCCGGAATTTTCGGGTATGTTCCAAAAAGAAGTAGCGCAACGCATCTGCTCGTCCGAAGGTAGTAAGGTTTACGGTATTTTATCGGTGCTAACCCAAGCATTTTACCATGCCGAGTATTTGTTTACCGTTCCACCCCAGGTGTTCAATCCGCCACCAAAGGTAGATTCGGGCGTTTTAAGGCTTACCCGAAAAACCAATTACACGCTGCCCTGCAACGAAGCTTTATTCTTTAAAGTGGTAAAAACAGCATTCCAACAACGCCGCAAAACCCTGCGCAACAGTTTAAAAACCTTCAATTTAAGCGATGTTTTAAAAGCCGATGGTCTATTCAACAAACGGCCCGAACAATTAAGCGTAAACGCTTTTATTGAGTTGACCTTAAAGATTGAAAGTGACCTTTAATAATAGGGAAAGCGTAAATAAAAAAATTAGCTGCCTTTAATTGTTTCTATGTATTTGTAGTTTATTTCAAACTCGGTGGCAATATAGTCGGAAACCGAAAAATCATAAAAACCCCACGTTAGTATTAGTTTATAATTTTGTTCGGATGTTTTACCAAAATACTTAACCACCACACCATTGCCAATTTCGAGGTTTTCTACAATATCGGTTTTGTTGTCGAGGCTAAGGCTAAACCCGCCCATTGCAAATTCTACCGAACCACTTGGACAACATTCAAAATCGATATATTGTATTGGCAAATAAAAACAAACCAAAATACTGCTATTAAACTCCTTTATCAATAAATCGTAGGGGTTGGGGGAGCAATTTGTTAATTCATTTAATATGTTGGTGTTAACCGCTCCATCGTTATTAATGTCAATGTTTTTATTGGTCGACACAAAAGTTTGTGCTTTATAATATTCATCGGCTATTAAATAACGTTCTGTTTCTTCTTCCGAACAGGAAAAGAACAGCATTAAAAGTGTTAAATATTTAAAGCAGTGTTTCATCTATTTAAATTTTACCAAGAACTTGTGGTTCAGTTATTTAATTATTTCGGTGGGTATCGAATTTTGCCCTGCCAAATGCCCATTATGGGCTTTCATAAAATTTTATTTAATTGTACTAAGCGATTTATTTCGTGGATACACGACAAATTTCACTTTTTTGCAATAAAAATTTAAATTTACGGAAAAACATGGACGCAAAAGCGTTTAAATACCTTCATTTTAATTGGCTTAAAGTTAAAAATTCAAATATTTAAACGCCTCAAATGTAAAAAAAAACAGACTATCCAAAATTTCAGACAAAAAAGTGTTAAAATATTATTTTCGGTCTTATTTAATTCGCTTAATAACAGCATTCCAACAACGCCGTAAAACCCTGCGCAACAGTTTAAAAATCTTCAACTTAAGCGATGCTTTAAAAGCCGACGACCTATTTAACAAGCGCCCCGAACAGTTAAGCGTAAATGCGTTTATTGAGTTGACCTTAAAAATAGAAGGCGATCTTAAACAATAAGGAAAAGCGCAAATAAAACACTGTTTTATTAGCATATTTTTAATAATTTTTACAAAAAACGGGGCTTAGTACCCCTTTTTTTACTCCTTTTTTTACCCCTGCATACTCTATTATTGGGAAAAAATTAACAGCTAAACTTTAATTCACACAAATTATTTACGTATGAAAAACAAACTAAAACTTTTGTTACAACTTAGTTTGGTATTGTTTTCCTTTCAAATGTATGCGCAGCAACAAGTAAAGGGAACAGTAACCGACGAGGCCGGCTTGCCCCTTCCGGGAGTTAGTGTTGTAGTAGTAGGCACAACAAACGGGGCAGCCACGGATTTCGATGGGGCATATTCCATAACGGCTCCGTCGTCAAGCTCGAAATTACAATTCTCGTATATGGGCATGGAAACCCAAACCATTTCGGTAAATGGAAAAGCAACCATAAACGTACAGTTGGTATCGTCCAATGTAGGGCTGGATGAGGTTGTACTTATTGGTTATGGTTCGGTGAAAAAATCGGACTTAACAGGGTCGGTGGCCAAAATTAATACCAAATCGGTTGAGCAACGTATTGTGTCCTCGCCCGAACAATTATTGCAAGGGGCAACGCCGGGGGTTCAAGTTACCTCAATTGGTGGCGCACCGGGAGCCGATGTTAATGTAACCATTCGAGGCGGAAATACCTTAAATGGCTCCAACCAACCACTATATATAATAGATGGTTTTGAAATGAACGCGGCATCTTCCTTTTATTCAAGTGTAGACACTGCCGATTCGCCCGCACCGAGTCCTTTATCTATGATTAACCCCAACGATATTGAATCTATCGATGTGTTAAAAGACGCATCGGCCACGGCAATTTACGGTTCTCGTGGGGCAAACGGAGTTATTATTATTACAACCAAAAAAGGAAAATCGGGCAATGCCATTATTCAATTAAATATGTCGTCGTCATATTCTTCACTACCCAAAAAAATAGATGTTCTAAGTTCCAAACAATGGGCGCAACTATACGATGAAGCCGCAGTAAACGATGGTAACGACCCTATTTACGGCACAGTTGGCGATGACTCGTCGTACAGTATTTATGATAAAAACATAAACTGGCAGGACATGATGTACCGCTTTGCATTGGGTCAAGATTTAAGCCTTTCTATTCGTGGCGGCAAAAACGATATCAAGTATTCGTTTTCGGGCAACTACAACGATACCGAAGGCATTATTATTAAATCCGATCAACGACGCATTTCATTGCGCTCAAATGTTGAGGCCAAAGCCAACGATTTCCTAACGGTTGGGCTGGATTCTTACTTTAGCAACACCTTGTCCAATATTGTACCTTATTCCAATAAAGGGACAAATGGGTTTACCTCGCCAATTTCGCAGGCGGTACAATTTAAGGCGTTCGACAACGACTGGTTGGACGAATTCAATAACATAAATATAGACGATATTATTCAAGATGGCGATCAAGCCGAGTATAACCCTATTATTCAAATAGAAGAAACCACTAACGAAATGCGCACCAATTTTGCCCAAGCAAATTTGCACGCAACTTTGGATTTAACAAAGTGGCTTAAATTTAAAACCAACTTTGGTTTTAATTACTCCAACAGCTTACGCAATACGTTTTGGGGGAAGCTTACAAGCCAAGGACAATCCAGGGGCGATGACGACCCAGGAAGCAAGGTAGCCCGAATGGAACTTAGGAATTTCGATTATATTAACGAAAACACTTTGGCTTTCGATTATACTTTTAACCAAAAACATAGGCTTTCGGGCGTTTTAGGAGGTTCTATTCATAAATGGATAAGAAAAAGTTTTTATGTAGACGCATCGGGCTTTGAAATAACGGCATTAGGCTACGAAAGTTTTGTTGGCGCCAACACTAACGGAGTGCCTTCTTCAAGCCATCAGGAATGGGGCTTGGCATCTGGGTTTGGGCGTTTAAATTACGGGTTCGACGACCGTTACCTACTAACATTTACAGGGCGTTACGATGGCTCTTCACGTTTCCAAGGAAGCAACCAATGGAAGTTTTTCCCATCCGCAGCATTTGCTTGGAAAATAAACAACGAAGCGTTTATGAAAAACGCTAACAATATTTCCGAACTTAAATTGCGTTTAAGCTATGGCGCCAGCGGAAACCAAGATATTTCCAACTTGGTAACGCAAACAAGACTAATTAACGAAGGGGTAAACTATCCTATAAACGGCGTTATTTCGCCGGGAGTAACGGCTTCAACCTTTATAGCCAACCCAAACTTAGGCTGGGAAACAACTTGGCAGAGCAATGTAGGCTTGGATTTGGCCATGTTTAAAAACCGTATGAACATAACAGCCGATGTTTACCAAAAAGACACCGAGGATTTACTGCTGTACAAAATTTACCCTAATGCTTCTACTTATGTAAATGCAGGGGAAATTAGCAACAAAGGATGGGAGTTTTCTATTAATGGCGATGTTATTAGAAACGAAAATGCCAAATGGAACATAGGGCTTTCCCTTTCGCAAAACCGTTCAAAAGTAAAAGGTCTCGACGGCGAAGACTTTATGATAGGAACGGAAATAGGCGGTATGGGTTCGCCTAATATTTCATATTTAAACAATACCATAGGTCTTTTTTATGGGTATAAAACCAATGGCATTTATGTTACCGACGACCAACTTGCCGATGCCCCAACAATCGACGGTGTAGCCCGCCAGTTGGGCGATATTATTTATGTAGACCAAGCAACAGCGGTAACCGATAGCAACGGAACAGTTACGGGTTACGAACAAGACGGCGTAATTAATCAAGAGGACAGGGTAATTATAGGAAACCCGGAACCGGACTTAATATACGGTATTACCTCGTCGTTCGATTATAAAGATTTTTCTATCAGCCTTGTATTTAACGGTATGCTGGGCAACGATGTGCTAAACCTTAACAATGCCGTTTGGGAAGGCATGAACATTTGGGAAGGGCGTTACAACCAAACCACAAATGCCTATAACAACAGGTGGGTACAAGGAAGCACCAGTGCAACCTATCCACGCCCAACACTGCAGCGCCCAAACGAAGATTTTTTAGACTCCTATGTTGAGGACGGCTCGTTTTTAAGATTACAAAACATTTCCATTTCGTACAATTGGCGACCAAATATAAAAGGAATAAGTGCCATAAAACCCTATATTTCGGCATCTAACGTATTTGTAATAAGCAAGTATTCGGGTTACGACCCCGAAATTCGTGGCGTAAGTTCCGCTTTATCGCCTGGTATCGATTTAGGGGCATATCCCCTGCCAAGAACCTTCAAGTTAGGACTTAGTGTAACATTAAAATAAAAAAATAGAAAAATGAAAAAAATAATTTCAATTTTGTTAGTGTTTGCCACACTTGCGTCTTGTAGCAGCATTTTGGAAGAAGAATCGTTTTCCGAACTAACCCCGGATTCGTTTTTAAACAATTATGCCGAAGCAAACCAAGCCGTTATCGGGGTTTATGCCATGCTAACCGAACAGTATTATTACAAACAGGGATTTCTTGTGGTTACAGGATATAGTGGCGACGAGTTTTACCACCATGTTGCCACTTTTGCAACGCCTTTTTACGATGGAACCTTAGCTTCCGATAACGATTACGTAGAGCCCCTATGGGATAACATTGCCGTTTTAAGGGATAGGGCTAATTATGCCATTTCTATTTTAGAAGAAACCGATAAAATCACGGACGACGAAAAACAGCTTTTAATAGCAAGGGTGAAATTTATTCGGGCTCTCAACTATTACAATGCCGTACGTTTGTGGGGCGACATCCCTTTGTTAAAGGAATATAGCTTAGAGGAAGACGATTTGTACCCCGTACGCACGCCAAAATTCGATGTATATACATTTATAGAAGACGATTTATTAGAAGCCGCCCACTATTTACCCGTTACGGAAACCGAATACGGTTTCCCCACAAAAGGCGCCGCATTGGGCTTGTTGGCAAAGGTACACATGTCGCAGGACGAATGGATAGAAGCTAATAGTATATTAAACGATTTTTTCGATATAAGCACATACTCATTGTTGCCAAATTACCAAGATGTATTTAATATCAGTAATGAAAACAATGCCGAGGAAATTTTCGCCATTCAGTTTACTTACGATTCCAATAATACCGATTTTGCCGCCAGGGGCAGCATGATGGCCGATTATTTTCTGCCCAACAACATTGCGCCTATTTACGTTAACCTAAAAACAAGGGGACAAATGATTACGCAACATGCCAGTTACGACCGTTATGTTTCCAATGATTATGTTACGGATACAAGAAACCAAATATTTTTAACCTCGTATCCCAACATAAACAACCCCAATGCAACCGTAAAACGCTACCCGGACAATCCTAACACAAGAACATTTGGTCCGGGCTGCAACAAATACCAAGACCCCGGCAATAGTAACGACAGAAACTTTAACAACAACCTTTATATTTTGCGCTATGCCGATATTTTATTAATGAAGGCCGAAATTGAAAATGAAATAAACAACGGTCCAACAACGGCAGCTTACAACGCATTTAACGAGGTGCGTTTACGTTCCAACGAAACAGAATTGGAAACCGGATTATCGCAAGACGAGTTTAGGGATGCCATTTCGGACGAAAGAGGTATCGAGTTTTTTGGCGAATTTCAGCGTTGGTTCGACTTAACCCGCATGAAAAAAAGCAATGGCGATTCGTACTATAAATTCCTTAAAGAAAAAGTAATTACCGATGGCAAATTTAATGCTGCAAACGGCCCCCATAATAACTGGGCTGCAGGGTATTTTTCAAAATACGAATTAATGCCTATTCCAGCCGCAGAAATAAGGAACAACCCCAACATATCGGTTTCCAACCAAAACCCCGGGTACTAATTAAATTAGCATTTAAACGTAAGTTGGCATAAAAACCAACTTACGTTTATATTCTGCTTTTTTAAACAGAAAGGCCGAAAGTAAAATAAACAGCTTTCTTTAACAACCCAGCACCCTATAAAATGAATCTAAAATTCACATTTTCAATAACACTCTGCATCTTATTTTTTGCATGCAAAACAAAGTCCAAAACGGAGGATGTTAAGGAAGTATCCCCGGTTTTAAATTTCAATGCGCTTATTCAAAAAACAAAACCATACAGCGTTTTAAAACACGACGATTATTATGTCTGGGGCGCCAGTATGGTAAGCACGCCCGACGGGGTATACCATTTATTTTACTCCCGATGGCCAAAAGCATCGGAGTTTAAGGGTTGGTTGCCCGAATCGGAAATTGCTTATGCCACCTCAAACTCGCCATTAGGGCCGTACACCTACCAAAAAACAATACTAAAAGGCTTTGGTGGAGGCTTTTGGAACGAGCAAGCGGCACATAACCCGCACATAAAATATTTCGATGGTAAATATTACCTTTATTTTATTTCGCACCATAAAAAGGATTATGGCTTGGGTGCCAGGCGCAATTTAACCTACGGCCAGCGTATAGGCGTTGCCGTTGCCGATAGCCCCGAAGGCCCTTGGCAAGTACAGGACAAAGCATTGATAGACTATCAAGAAGGCAAAGCCGCCCACGGCTATATGGTAAACCCCAGTGTTTGCCAACGCCCCGACGGTACGTATGTCATGATGTTTAAATCCAGGCCCGAAGGCTCCGAAAAATCCGAAGAATTTACGGCCATACAATGTATTGCAACGGCCAAAAACCCCGAAGGACCCTTTACCATTGCCGAGCAACCAACACTTACAGAGGCCACTGCCGAAGACCCGTTTATTTGGTTTCAGGAAGGTAAATATTACGCCATTGCCGACGACCAGTATGGCGATTATTTAAAAGTGGATCGTGGTTTGGTGCTTTTTCAATCCGAAGACGGCTTTAATTGGGAGGTTTCCGAAAACCCTTTGGTATCGTATCCACAAATTGAGTGGGAAAACGGCACAATAACCAAGCTAAAACATTTGGAGCGCCCACAAATTTGGTTCGACAACCAAGGAAAGCCTGCCGTACTGTTTTGTGCCGCCATGTTATTGGACGACGATTTAAGCTTTAACGTCCACATACCATTAAAAAAATTCGAGTAAATTAAACCCCAAGCCCAAAAGCTAAGCACCAATATAACAATGAATACATTAAAAAATTTAAAAATAGGGCTTATCTGCCTTTTGGCTAATGCCGCATTTGCACAGGTAAACGAATCCGTAGAAACCGAAAAAAAAGAAGCCTTCAGCTATATGGCCAACGCCGTAGAACAATTAGGTTTTAAAAATGCGCCCGAAGCTATGGCCGTTACTAATGGCGGTACGTTTTCATCGGCTTTCCTTGGGGTCGAATTTTTGTATGGCAATACTCTTGAAACCATAAAAAAACGGGTGATAACTTTACAGGACGGGCATTTGCCCATTATGGGCTTTAATGTTTCCAAATCGGGCATAACCTACACCTTGGAAGCATTTTCGGCACCTTTGGGAATGAACCCTAAAAACGATTTGGTTACCTATATTAAATGGACGGTTACAAATACCACCGACCAAGATAAAACAACAAAACTGGGGGTTGGTTTTCAGCCCATACTCAACGCATCGTACACCAAGGAGTTTATAAAGCACAACACCTATTGTACGCCATGGTACCAAGATAAGTATTTGGATCTGGAAACCTACAAAAATGCCCAGGACAATTTTAATTTTAGCAACGGTACTGCTTTTCAAGCCAACCACATGGTATTGCAATATCCCAATGTGTTTTCGGAAAAAGATAATAAATTAAGCACCTCAATACATTTAAAAGTGGGCGAGAGCAAAGCATTTATCTTCAAAATGCCCTTTGTGCCTATTTCCAACACGCATATCGCCGAAATAAATCAAATAGAAAAAAATAGCTATTCTGAAATAAAACAAGACGTTGAAACCTTTTGGAAGAAAGAAATTGAAGCACTTTCGGTATTTTCCGTACCCGAGCAAAAAGTTATGGACACCTACATCACTTCATATTTAAACCTGTTGCAAGCACGGGATATTTTAGAGCACGGTGAAGGCTTTATTCAAAAATGCAACGAGTTCCAGTACGATTATTTTTATGTTCGCGATAACGCCTACTTTGCCAGAATGTACGATATGCTTGGGCTTCATAAAGATAGCCGAACCATTTTAGAACCTTACTTTGTTTACGATATTGAGGGAAAAGATCTTCACTTTAGACAACGCACGGGCATTTACAATAAATTTTGTTACGATTATTGGGGGCAAATATTATGGGCATTAGGTTCCTATTACCGGCAAACTAACGATAAAGCCTTATTAGAGCGAACATACAAGCTTTTGGGAAACCATATGCAGGACTTTAAAAGCCAAGTTGGTTTGGACGATAGGGGGCTTTGGCCCAAAACTTGGCCCTACGATAACGAGCATATCGACGGCCATTATACGGGCCATAACTTTTGGGTAATTTTGGGGCTGCGCTATGCCATACTTATGGCCAAGGAAATGGGCGAGGAAAAAGATGTCGAGGAGTGGACACAACTTTACAACCATTTTAACCAAAACTTTAAAACCGAACTAAAAAAACTTACCGATATTACCGGAGGCTATATCCCCCCGGGAATGGACAAAGTTGAAGACGGCTACGATTGGGCCAATGCCTCCGCCGGACTTTATCCTTTCGAGGCCATAGATAAAAACGACCCCATTGTTAAAACAACTTTGGAAACCGTTAGAACCTATAACTACATGGAAGGCGTAGCAACATACAGCGGCTGCAATGCCTATGTGGCCAAGGACAGCATTTTAAACGGCAAGGAACTTCCCGAGCGCGGGCTGCACCACTACGAAACATTTTATGTTACCAACGGCAATTTAATAATAGGAAACCAAAAAGCCGTTATCGAGGATATGTATGCCGTACTTGTACACACCAGTAGCACGCATGCCGGTTTCGAATGGCGCCCAAGCCCATGGGGCAACCGCGACCCCGGTAACAACAGGCAACCGCACGGGTGGATGGGCGCAAGGTACATCGAACTATTGCGCAATATGTTGGTACGGGAAGAAGGTAACAATGTTCATCTGCTATCGGCCATTTCGCCCGAATGGATAAAAAATGGCGAAAGCATAACCGTAAACCAAGCCCCTACCTATTTCGGGGACGTAAGTTATAAACTAACAACCCAAAAAAATAGTTTCACCATACATATCGATACCAATTGGAACGACAAACTGGAACAATTTTATTTGCACCTGCCTTGGTTTATTAAACCAACATCCGTTCTTGTTGATAATAAAAAAGTAAACGTTTCCAACGGAATTATTAATTTGCCCAAAAACGCAAAACACGTTAAGGTAAGCTGGAAAAACGAAATCCCGAAAAACCTAAATTACAGCACGGCCGTAGCTATTTATCTCGATAAATATTACAACCATCCACCACAAGCCAATTATGCGCATTTATTCCCTACATTGGTAGCGCCCGGATTTAATGTCGATAAAACCAGCAACGCCATAAGCCTGTTTAGTTTAGATGCTTACGGTACGGTTTACTTTACTACCGACGGCAGCGAACCCACCGAAAAATCGGAAATCTATAAAACACCGATACCCCTTCAAAATATTAAAATTATAAAAGCAATAACCATTGATGATGAAGGCAAAAAAAGCGATACAAAAATTATTAACATAGAAGCTTTAACAGAAAAATGAAAATATTAAAAACAGCGCACATATTTGCCACCCTAATTTTAGCAACCATAAATTTTGGGTTTTCACAAACTTTGGAAAGTTCCAAGCCCAACATAATAATTATTTTTACCGACGACCAAGGGTATGGCGATTTAAGCTGTTATGGTGCAACCGATTTAAAAACGCCAAACATCGATAATTTGGCAAATAACGGTATATTGTTCCAACAGTTTTACGTACCCGCATCGGTTTGTACGCCCTCCAGGGCAGCTTTACTTACGGGTAAATATCCTAAACGGGTTGGGTTGCATAACGAGGTGGTTTATCCCTATTCCACGCATGGTTTGTCGCCCGATGAGGTTACATTGGCCGAGCGGTTAAAACAACAAGGCTACAAAACGGCTTGCGTGGGCAAATGGCATTTGGGGCACCAACCACAATTTATGTCCAATAACCAAGGTTTCGATTATTTTTTCGGCGTACCGTATTCCAACGATATGGATGGGTATTTTTATGAAAAAAACCAATACCAATCGCCACCATTACCCATTTATCTTAACGAAACTATTGTTGAAGCAGGCATAAACCAAGATTTGCTTACCCAAAAGTGGACCAATGCCGCCGTTAATTTTATAGGTGAAAATACCAATACGCCATTTTTCCTGTATTTAGCCCACAATATGCCGCACGTGCCTTGGCATGCTTCCGAGGCCTTTAAAAACACCAGTAACAGGGGCTTGTACGGCGATGTTATACAGGAATTGGACTGGAGCGTAGGCGAAATAGTAAAAACCCTAAAAGAAAAACAACTTTTAAACAACACCATTATTATATTTACTTCCGACAACGGCCCCGTAACAACATTAAAAGATGGCGGTTCGGCAGGCCCGTTACGGGGACGAAAAGCCACCACATGGGAAGGCGGTATGCGCGTACCCGGTATTATAAGCTGGCCGGCACAAATACCAAAAGGTATTGTTACCAACGTTCCGGTTTCAACCTTGGATATCGTGCCTACTTTGACCGATATAACCGGAGGACAATTACCCAATAAAAAAGAACTTGACGGCAGGGATATTAAAGACTTTATTTTGAACCCAACAGAACCCTTCAATAAAAAGTTTGAAATGCTGTACTATGGACGCAATGGAAATTTGGAAGCCTACACCAATGGCAAGTGGAAACTCCATATTAAAAAAGATATTGGTTGGCCTAATGGCGAAGAAGTATTCCCTGTTAGCCTTTTCAATTTAAAGGACGATATTGGCGAAAAAAACAATATAGCATCAAACAATCCTAAACTGGTAAAAAAACTAAGCAAACGCATGAAACACATCGATGTTTCGATAACCCCAAAAAACCGCAAATAATGAAACCCTTCAAAAATAATTTCATATTAAAGTTTTGTGCTGTCGTTTTATTTGGCACCTTAACTACAGGCTGTAAAACAAAAGAAACCACCCCCAAAGCTCCCCAAAGCCCCAATATTATTTATGTTTTGGCAGACGATTTGGGCTATGGCGATTTAAGTTGCTACAATCCCGATTCCAAAATAAAAACCCCGAATTTGGATAAGCTGGCTTCGGAAGGCATGCGCTTTACCGATGCGCATACCTCGTCGTCGGTGTGTACCCCAACCCGATACGGCTTGTTAACGGGGCGCTACAATTGGCGTTCTACCCTAAAGCGGGGCGTTGTTTATGGCGATTCGCCCGCACTTATGGATTCCAGCCGTACAACGGTAGCCAAATTACTTAAAAACAAGGGTTATAACACCGCTTTTATTGGCAAATGGCACTTGGGCTGGGATTGGGCAAAGGACGAAAGCGGTAACATCGATTTTTCCAAGCCCATAGGTAATGCACCAAACGCCTATGGTTTCAATTATGCCTACGGCCATTGCGGTTCGTTGGATATGCCGCCTTATGTGTATGTTGAAAACGGCATGCCAACGGCCATCCCCACCGATACCACCGAAAATACCGACTACCAAGCCATGTGGCGCAAAGGTCCAACAGCCCCCGATTTTGTCCATGAAGCGGTAACGCCCAATTTTTTCGAACGATCCTTCAACTATATAAAATCGCATGCCAAGGACGATAAACCATTTTTTCTGTATTTACCGTTGCCCTCGCCGCACACGCCTATTTTGCCAACCGAAAACTGGAAGGATAAAAGCGGCCTAAACCCCTACGCCGATTTTGTAATGATGGTAGATTATTACATGGGCCTATTGGAAAAAACCATAAAAGAACAAGGTATCGATAACAATACCCTAATCGTGTTTACCAGCGATAACGGCTGCTCACCCCGTGCTGATTATAAAACACTTACGGCTAAAGGCCACAACCCAAGCTACATTTATAGGGGCACAAAAGCCGATATTTTTGAAGGCGGCCACCGTGTGCCTTTTATAGTAAAATGGCCAAATACGGTTAAAAAAGGTACAACGTGTAACCAAACCATTTGTTTAACCGATTTTATGGCCACTTGCGCCAATATAACCAATGCCGAACTGGCCGATAACGAAGCCGAAGACAGTTTTAGCATGTTCCCGATTTTTGAAAACCCAAACACCGAAGCCTATAAAAGGGAAGCTACGGTACACCATTCCATAAACGGCAGTTTTGCCATTCGTAAGGGCGATTGGAAATTGGCGCTTTGCCCCGATTCCGGTGGATGGAGCTACCCCAACCCTTCAAAAGATACCGTAACAACACCGCCGTTTCAGCTTTACAATATTAAAAACGACCCTTCGGAAACCACGAATTTGTTTAATGACCATCCCCAAATTGTAGCCGAATTAAAAACCTTGCTTACCCAATACGTAAACAATGGCCGAAGTACGCCCGGTATGCCACAAAAAAACGATGGTGAAGCCAAATGGGAACAATTAAGTTGGATGGATAAATAATATTAACGCATGAAACCCTCATTGAGGGATTTAGCAAAGCCAAGATAAAGACCTCCGCAAAAGGACATGAATAAAAATAGCGGACAGTAATCTTTCGGTTTTTTTTGCCATATTGTTTAAAGCGTTTAAAATCAAATGTTTAATTTAAATTTATTCGTGTGAAAACCCCAAAAAACATACCAATAGGAATACTAACTTTTACGCTGTTCGTTATCTCTCAATCATGCCTATACGGACAAGAAAAAAAGGATAGCTTGAATTTTACCGCCAAAATGCAATGGTGGGAAAACGCAAGGTTTGGTATGTTTTTACACTGGGGACCCTCCAGCATTTTTGGTAGTGAATATGCCGGTACGGATTATGGTAAGGAAATGGGCGACGCCAGTAGCGAATGGATTTACCTAACCTCCAACATGCCCCAAGAAGATTACGAAGCCGCCGCCCGCAAATTCAATCCAACAGACTTCAACCCCGAAAAATGGGTTAAGGCGGCAAAACATGCGGGCATGAAATATATGGTACTTACGGCCAAGCACCATGACGGCTTTGCCATGTTCGATACCAAAATCAATAATTGGAATATTGTAAAGGCTTCGGCCTACAAAAAGGATATTATAAAACAGTTTATAGACGAATGCCACAAACAAGGTATGCGGGTTGGTATTTACTACTCGCACGAAAAGGATTGGATAAACCATATACGTGTACGAAACAATACGGGCGCCGTTAGCAAAGCCTACAAAAAATTGGTAAAAGAACAATTGGAAGAACTGCTAACCCATTACGGCACCATCGATTTGTTTTGGTTCGATATGGGCGTGGACCGCCATAAGGCCCTAAACCAAATGTGTGTCGATTTGGTGCGAAAACACCAACCGGCATGTATTATAAACAGCAGGATAGGCAACGGCTTGGGCGATTACTCCAATTTAAACGACCGGGAAATTGCCTCGGCGGGTAATGAAAATTATGTCGAATCGATTATGACCATGCGCCTTAATTGGGGTTTCGACAACAACGATGCCAATTGGAAATCGTCCAAAGACATTATTGCCATGCTGTCGAAAACCGCTTGCCGAAATTCCAATTTTTTGTTGAACGTGGGACCAACGCCGGCCGGAACATTTACCCCCGAAGAGCTGGTACGCCTTAAAGCCGTTGGCAATTGGATGGACGTAAACGCCGAAGCCATATACCAAACAAAAGGCTCGCCTTTTAGCGGCGAATATCCTTGGGGCTCCATAACGTCGAAACAAAACAAAGTGTACCTGCATGTGTTTAATTGGCACGATACCGCACAAATTAACGTAAACGGTATAACATCTACGGTTAACAAGGCCACTTTGCTTGGCAGCGACGAGGCATTAATATTTCAACAAAACAGTAACAACGCAACGCTTAGCGTTTTTCTTCCCGAGAATATTTCATCTTACACGGTTCCCGTTATTTGTTTGGATTTAAGTGAATTTTTAAAAGTAGCGATAGACAAAGGGCCTGTTTGGCAGCCCGAAAAAATACACCATGTAACCCGAAAGCAAATTACCGGAACAATTTCAGTAATAAACGAAACAGCATTTTCGATAACTTCCGAAGAAACCAAAATGGATTTTCAATTAAATGAAAATATAGAATACCGGATAAACAACAAGGGGGAAATAGTCCAAACACAGGGCTTCAATTTAAAGGAAGGCCAAAATTACAAAGTGGTGTATTCGCCTTTTGAAATTCCTGAAGTAGAAATTATCGTATTAATGGAATAAACCAAGTTTTACTGCAGCAGTTTGGTTATGGTTTCGTCGGCTTTATAGGTTTCGTTATAAAACGCTTCCCAACGCTTGGAAAATTGTTCGAAGCATTTTTTAGCCTTGTTTTTATCGCTTAACACTCGTAGTTTGTGCTTTAGGGCATCTTCGTTAGTGGGGTCGAAAATAAAAATGGTACTGGCCAAACGGTAAATAAAATCAGGATTGGGGTTGTGGTAACCGTAGTTTAAAAACCGCTCCAAGTTGTCGATTATTTCGGTGTGGGTGCGGGTTTTATAATCGTCCACCAATTCCGATTGCAAATCGTTTATTAAAGTCCCTTTATCAATAACTTCTATGTATTTTTCGATACATTTAATTTGTTCGGAATCATCAAAAGTTTTAAAAGCCGATAGTTTTTCGTGCAGTTTAAAATAGTGCTTCAAATCAATATTAATATCTTTATTAACCCAAATGGACCATTTTTTGTTTTCGTAAATAATCTTCAATTTATTGCTCGACACGCAATTTCTAATAGCTTGCAAATAGGTGCTGCGTATGTTTTTTGCCCTTTTTGGGCTATATCCCGGCCACAAAACCTCGGATAGTTTCGAGGGCGAAATACCGCCTTCTTTCAGGGTGTGGTAAAGCACCACGAAAAGGAATATTTTTTTCTTTAGCGAGAGGTCATCCAATAGGTTTTTCCCCGAATTGTCCAAAACCTTAAAGTTGCCAAAACACTGTATTACATCATTGGTTTTTGAAGTGGTTATATCTGTTTCTTCCGTAGTGGACTTGTTTGGTATTGGCTTTGTTTTCTTTTTTAAGTAATACCCAATGCCAAATGTAAGGGCCAGGACACCAAGCACCAATATACCAATAATAGTCGGGAGTGTGTGTTTTTCCGAATAACCGTCGACATTGTATTTGTAAACGGCCGAAACTTCCTCGGGGCTAATGGCACGGTTCCAGAAAGCAACACTTTTAAGGCCGCCGTCGTATAACTCCCCCCACTGGTCGCTGCCCAAAATAAAACTGTTGCGCACGGGTTTTATAACATTTTTAATAGCTATTTCGTCTACCAAATTACCGTTTCTGTAAAATTTTACCGAATTATCGTTGGTACAGGTTATGGCAACATGTTGCCAAGTGTTAAGGGCCACATTAAATTTTTCGCTAATAACATCCTTAATTCCGGGAAAGGTTAAGCACAAATGCCCTTTTCTTAGTTTAAATACAAACGATTCGGCTGCCGAAAGTATCGAGTGGTTTTCGCCTTTTTTACCGGGGCAAAACCAAAACGATATGCTCATGGCATCTATATTGTTTAGTGGCGGGCTAGTTTCAAAATACAAATTATCGCTTACCGTCTTAAAAAACGCAAAATGGTTTTTAACCGAATCTTTTTTATAGTGCAGATTGTTTTCGGAAACCGAAATACCCGAAAAATCGGTTTTATTGTCCAAGGGAAGATAAAAAACAAGTCCTTTGGAAAGGCTTACCTGTTTTGATTTAAATATTTTAAAATTGTCGTAGGTATTGGCGTTAAACGAAAATATTTCGGGTATAAAATCGTAGCCTTCCTTATACGGCACGGCATTTAATATGCCAGTATAGCGCCCGGACGTTTTTTTGTACGAAAACGATTTTGATGTTAAATGCGCAATGCCGTTGCTAACAAGCATGGGGTTTTCCTTCCAGTGTACATTGGGCAAGGATATGCCCAAACTGTCCAGTACATCGACCTTAACCGTTAACGGAAGCCTATTTTTAATAGCGTTGATAGAGTCGGGCGGACTGTTTGTAATAAAATTCGGGAATTTTCCTGTTCTGTACAAATAAGCGTTAACGGCATTGTTAAGGGATGTTATTTTTGGGCTTGCAATGGTATCCAAGGTTTTGTTTGCGGTAGCCGGATGGTATAAACTGTCGTACTCAAAATATGTAAAAACATTACGGGGATTATTTTTTACAAATACGTGTTTATAGGCGCTCGGGAATGTTTTTCCCAATTTTGCGTAAAGCAACCAAGTATTTTTTTCGGCATTGCCAAAAAACAGCAATTGTTTTTTATTGGCAACTAAATCTTGTACTATGGGAAGTTGCGCTTTGGACAAATGGATAATATTATCCTTAAAAAATGCTTTTAAGGGCGTTTCCCATTTGGTGTCGGTTTCAAAAATAAAAGCGATAATGGTATTTGGGTTTTCGCTAAAAAATGTTTTTAAACCAACCATTTCAGATTGCTCAAAATGACTGCCTTGGGTAATAACAAAAGCCCTGTAACCTTGGCTTAACAAGGTTTTAATAGGCTGCTTGCCTTTGTGTGCGGTAGGAAAAATTTCTTCGTCTATATAACCGTTCCTAAAATTTGGCACACTATTGTTTTGGCAAAAAGCAGGGAGCTTGGCCAAGAAAATTAACACAAACAGTATTAGTGTTCTAAAACGGGGTAGCATGTGCAAAAGGTACAAGTTTCTTTTTAAATTAGGGATGAAATTGTACCAAAATTAATAAAACGTAGGTTTGTTGCAAGAACAATAATTAATTTGTGAATTTAAAAACCTACTTCCGTCCAAAATCGGCAGAAGATTTGCCTTTCAACAAAATAATGAAAAACCATAAAAAAAACCATTTTGGTTTTGTTACATTTGCAAAAAAATTAGGATACCTGTTGTTTTTAAAGGTAACTGGAAAAATAATTTGTTAAACATAAAGCCCCATGTATTATGGAAAAAAAATTACCTATTCTTGTTTTTTGTGTATTTGCATTAATTTCAACCCATATTTTTGCACAAACCGCAAAGCAAAAGCAGAAAATAATTTCTACTTATAAAGTAGATAAGCTCAAGCAATTAGAACGCACTTTCGAAACCGAATTCGAAAAAAACTACAATTTAGCCTTGCAACTTGCCGCAGAGCGCAGATGGCCTTTAAAAAAGAAAAACGCCAATAATTCGGTATCTCGTCTTATGGGCGTTACCCCGGATTTACAACCCATTTATTATACCGACGAAAATCAAGGCGCCGGAATAACGGCGCGGACCAACAAACTATATCCTAATGGCGGCATGGGTTTAAACTTAACAGGTGCTGGAATGACTATGGCCTTATGGGAAGGTGGTTCGCCAAGTTTAAACCACGAATTGTTTGAAGGTCGTGTAATCTATTCGGATACCGACCAAGCATCTGTCGAGTTAAGCGACCATGCTACGCATGTTGCCGGAACCCTTATTGGCGGGCCATCGTTTAATAACGGTGCTACAAAAGGTATGGCGTACAAAGCCCAACTGAAAGCCTACTCCTCGTCAGGCGATGCTGCCGAAGTTACTGCCGAAGCAGCTAACGGTAATTTAGTATCCAGCCATTCTTATGGTGTAGGAGCCGATTTAACCCCGGCTTATCCCGGACAATATGATGGCAAGGCAAGAACTTACGACGAGATTATGTACAACGCACCTTATTATTTAGGGGTGTTTTCGGCTGGGAACGACGGTGGTACAGGTTACGATTTATTAACCGATATGTCGTGTAACAAAAACGGATTAACCGTAGCCGCCGTAGAAGAAGTATCCAATTATACAGGACCATCGAGCGTGGCATTGGGCGGATTTTCCTCGTGGGGGCCAACCGATGACGGCCGTATTAAACCCGACATATCGGCAAAAGGCGTAAATACGTATTCATCAAATTACAACGAAGACACACAGGTTAACGAATATAGCTACAAAACAGGAACCTCTATGGCTACGCCAAGTGTGGCAGGAACGGTTTTGCTCCTGCAACAGCATTACCATAATGTGAATAATGCTTATATGAAATCGGCAACCGCCCGCGGATTGGTTTGCCATACCGCCGACGAAACCGGATCGGCCAATGGCCCCGATTACAAGTATGGTTGGGGGCTTATTAATGCACAAAAGGCGGCACAAACCATTTTGGACCATGGTAACAACGCAATTGTTTCCGAACTAACACTAACCCCGGGAAACACCTATACTATTGATGTTACGGCATCCGGACTTGAAAACTTAATGGCATCTATTACTTGGACGGACCAACCGGGCGAGGCGCAAAACAATGTAAACGAACTTAACAACCGTACACCTCGATTGATAAACGATTTAGATGTGCGCATAACCGATGCTAATAACAACACCTACTTTCCTTGGAAATTAAATCCGGAAACACCCTCGGCTGCCGCTACGCAAGCCGATAATATTGTAGACAACATTGAGAAAATAGATATTGAAAATCCCTCGGGAACTTATACCATCACCGTTTCCCATAAAGGCACACTCGCTGCCACCCAAGCTTACACCTTAATTGTTACGGGCCTATTCGATAATTTGCGGCCTTCCGTTAGCATAACCTCACACGAGCATAACCAATTTATCGAAAATGGAACAAATGTAACTTTAGAAACCCAAGCTATCGACCCTAATGGTTCTATTGTTTCGGTTGAATTTATTGTGGATAACACCACCTTGGAAACCCTTACCAGTAGCCCCTATAACGTAACAACTTCCTTTACTGACGGCATACATACCGTTAAGGTAATAGCCACAGATAACGACGGCAACATTGCAACCCAAGAAATAACACTAATTGTAGGCGAATTTAGCGATAGTTTAAGTGTTCCGGCAAGCTACGATGGCGAAGAAGAGGTTACAAATGGTGATGTTGATATGGGAAGTTCCGATTTAGAGTTTGTATACGATAGTTTTGCAGGAGACGATCAAATAAGCGCCATCCAATTTAGCAATCTTAATATCCCTAAAGGCGCAACCATTACCAGTGCTTATATACAATTTACGGCCAAGGGTGACCATAGTAGTTCGGCTACCTTGTTAGTAAGTGTAGAAGCAGCAGCCAATCCACTTATTCTTGCCGAAACCGTAAATAATTTTTCGGAAAGAACCTATTCGGCCCCTATAACTTGGACTGTTGACCCGTGGGCTTCGGACGATAGTGGTACTGCGCAACAAACCCCAGATTTAAGTGCGCTTATCCAAAATAACATTAATAGCAATAATTGGAACATAGGGCAAAGCATTGTTGTTAAAATAGAAGCCCCCAATAATCTATTAGGCACGACATCGACCATGCGCCGTGCGCATGCCATGGATGCAAGTAATAGCAGTTATAGACCGGTTTTACATTTAAGCTATACGGTAGACGCAACAACGCTAAGCGTTCCTAAAACGGCTTTAAACAAATCTTCAATAGCCGTTTACCCCAACCCCACGGTAGGTATTGTTTATATAAAATATAACGAAAACAATGCCCCAAGACTAAGCCATGTAGAGGTATACGACATGTTAGGGCGTCGGGTGCAACAAGTCGATTTAAAAGGAAATGTATCGAAAAACAAATCTTTTAATTTAGATAGAATAAGCACCGGGCATTATTTGTTAAAGCTTGTTTCGGTTGAAGGAAGTATTATAAAAACACAGCATTTAATTGTAAAATAGCAACTTGCAATAAGAAACAAATAAAAGGCCACTTGTTTTTAGTGGCTTTTTTATTTTGATGTAGAACCAACATTGGGGAAACCAAACAAAATTTTATGGAGATTGTAAAGTGAAAAAAAATCCCAAAGCCCTACTTCCGCCCAAAATCGGCGGGAATTTCACCCCAGGCCTTGGTTTCCCATTTTACAATGGCGGTAGTATAGGTATTGGTTTGCAGCCATTTTATCGCTCTATCAACCAATTCAAATACTTTTTCGTTTTTTGGGCTGCGTTCTAATTTGGTATTGCAGGTTTTCTTTTTCACCCAACTTATGGCAATTTTGGAGTCGGTATAAATAAGTTTGTTGCTGTTGTGTTTTTTTAAAAGCGCCAAACCGTGTACAATGGCCAAAAATTCGCCAATATTGTTGGTGCCTTCCCCGAAAGGCCCTTGAATAAATAACTGCTGTTTGGTTTTGGTGTCTACGCCGCGGTATTCCATAATGCCCGAGTTTCCGCTGGAGGCGGCATCAACCGCAATGGAGTTGTAATTGGGCAGGCCTATTTTTTTAAGTTGTTCGGGCGAAAGGGTGCTTTTAAAGGTTTTTGGTTTCCCGATATAGTCGTAGTAACTGCTATTAAGGGCTTTTTGGGCTTCGACCAAGGTTTCGAACGATTTATATTGTGCGCCTTCATAACCTGTAATTTGGGCTTTGCAATCGTTCCAATTATCAAAAACGCCTATTTGTAAGCCTTTCCAAACGGTGTAGTATTTTTTCTTTTTTTTGCTCATTTTGTCATCCTGAACTTGCTTCAGGATCTCATTCAATTTGAATTAATTATTGCTGTTCTAATAAAATTTTTTCTACCACCCTCGGAAAATATTCCATTTCCAGTTCGTGTATTTTGGCAGCCACGTCCTCGGCCGTATCGGTTGGAAAAACGGCGCACGAGGCTTGAAAAATAGTAGCGCCCTCGTCGTAATTTTCGTTTACGTAGTGTATGGTAATGCCCGTTTTGGGTGCTTTATTGGCCACAACGGCACGGTGCACGTGCATGCCGTACATGCCCTTGCCGCCGTAATTTGGCAAAAGCGCAGGGTGTACGTTAATAACCCTGTTTGGAAATTGGTTAAGGATAAATTCGGGGAACTTCCACAAAAAACCCGCCAGTATAATTAGGTCGGGGTTAGTGGCCTTTAGTATATTTAGTACGTCGTTGGTTTTTGCAAAAGCAATTTTATTGAAAGATAAAGCGCTAACACCCAGCAATTTGCAACGCTCCAAAACTTTGGCATGCGGATTGTTGGTAAGCACCTGAACAACAGAAACATTATCGCTGTTTTGAAAAAACCTAATTAAATTTTCAGCATTAGTACCGCTACCGGACGCAAAAATTACAACACGTTTCATATTACAGAATTATAATGTTAAAATAGTTTCAGAAAAAATTATTAATAAATTAGTGGCTAAAATATAAATACTTAAAAGGAATTTAGTAAATTACCCTCACATTTTTTTAACAAAGATGTGTTTTAAAAATAAAGTTTTTTATTTTTGCCAACTGAATTAAAACTTAAAATTAAAAATTATGTCAGACATTGCATCAAGAGTAAAAGCGATTATCGTAGACAAATTAGGAGTAGACGAAAACGAAGTGGTTACCGAAGCGAGCTTCACAAACGACTTAGGGGCCGACTCTTTGGATACCGTAGAATTAATTATGGAGTTTGAAAAAGAATTCGACATTCAAATTCCCGACGACCAAGCTGAAAACATTGCAACTGTAGGTCAAGCTATAGCATATATAGAAGAAGCAAAATAAGCCCAATACTTTATGGAATTAAAGCGAGTTGTAGTCACAGGATTAGGAGCTTTAACACCAATAGGCAATACCAAAAACGAATACTGGGAAGGCCTTATTAGTGGAAAAAGCGGCGCCGCACCTATAACCTATTTTGATGCCGAAAAGTTTAAAACAACGTTTGCATGCGAGTTAAAAAACTTTAATGCCACCGACTTTATAGACCGAAAGCTCGCCAGTAGAATGGACAGGTTTACGCAATATGCCATGGTAGCCTCCGATGAGGCTATTGCAGATGCGAAATTAAATGTCGATTCCATAAACAAATTGCGGACCGGTGTTATATGGGGGGCTGGTATTGGAGGTTTGGAAACCTTCCAAAACGAAGTTTTAAATTTTGCAAAAGGTGATGGTACGCCAAGATTCAATCCGTTCTTTATTCCTAAAATGATTGCAGATATTGCCCCTGGCAATATATCCATAAAACACGGTTTTATGGGGCCCAACTATACCACGGTTTCGGCCTGCGCCTCCTCGGCTAATGCCATGTTCGATGCCCTAAACGCCATACGTTTGGGCCATTGCGATGTGGTTATTACCGGCGGAAGCGAAGCGGCGGTAACCATAGCCGGTATGGGCGGGTTTAATGCCATGCACGCCCTTTCTACCAGAAACGACAGCCCCGAAACAGCCTCACGCCCGTTCGACGCAACACGCGACGGCTTTGTATTGGGCGAAGGTGCCGGAGCACTTGTTCTGGAAGAGTACGAGCATGCCAAGGCAAGGGGCGCTAAAATATATGCAGAGTTTATAGGAGGAGGGTTGTCTTCAGACGCTTACCATATGACGGCACCGCACCCCGACGGTAAAGGCGTTGTTGCGGTAATGAAAAATTGCCTTGAAAACGCCGGATTAAAGCCCGAGGACGTGGACCACATTAACACCCACGGTACATCTACCCCACTGGGCGATGTGGCTGAACTTAAAGCTATATCCGAAGTTTTTGGAAACCATGCTAAGCATATTAACATTAATTCCACAAAATCAATGACCGGCCACTTACTTGGTGCCGCAGGCGCCATAGAGGCTATTTCTACAATTTTGGCTATGGAAAACGGTATTGTACCGCCAACCATAAACCATACTACGGTTGATGAAAACATTGATCCGGAATTAAACTTAACCCTTAACAAGGCTCAAAAACGCAATATTAAAGTAGCCATGAGCAACACCTTTGGCTTTGGTGGACACAACGCCTGTGTGTTGTTCAAGAAAATAGATTAGAAAAATCGAATGAAGCACATTCGTAACATATTAAATTCCCGTTTTAAACGCAACGGGAATTTTTTTATGCAGTTAACCAAAATACTCGGCTTTAAGCCAAAGGACCTTAGTATTTACACCAAAGCCTTTACCCACCGTTCCATGAACTTGTTGGACAATAAGGGCAATGCCGTTAACTACGAACGTTTGGAATTTTTGGGCGATGCCACTTTGGGCGCCGTAATTGCCACGCACCTATACCTTGAAGTACCCGGTGGCGATGAGGGCTACCTAACCAAAATGCGCTCCAAAATAGTAAGCCGGGAGCATTTAAACGAGTTGGGCAAGGAAATGGAACTAATTAATTTAGTGCATAGCAAAATACCCGTTGGACAGTTTGGCGATAATATACATGGCAATTTGTTCGAGGCCCTCGTAGGTGCTATTTTTTTGGACCGCGGCTACAAATACGCCGAAAAATTTATCCATGAGCGCATTATTAATCCGTATGTGGATATTGAAAAACTGGAAGGAAAGGTTATAAGCTACAAAAGCCTGCTTATTGAATGGTGCCAAAAGGAAAAGAAAACCTTTAACTACCACGTTTACGACGATACGGGCAACGACGATGTAAAACATTTTTCGGTAAAACTATCCATAGACAATAAAGTGGTGGCCAAAGCCCGTGCAACCTCAAAAAAGAAAGCCGAGGAAAAAGCCTCCAAGCGGGCGTTTTTTGCGCTTCAAAATAAAATATCAAAAAAATAACCCAAAGTTTTTCAAACAAACCAAATTACGAAAACGTTGTAGTTTTGCTTATTTTCAAGATTAACACAAACTTATTATAACTAAAAATATTAAATACTATATTTACCGCCGTTAAACTATGTTATGGCCGTTCACAAACTAATGTTAAACGACGTTTTCGATGAAGCTCCGTACAGCTTAATAGCCATCCATTGTAATATTGAAGACTACCGTTTAGCCTATCTTTTAAACAAACAATTAGGCATTAAACTAACAAGACGATTAATGGATTTGAAGTTTAGCGCAAACCAATCGGCATACTCCGTTTTCGAATGGGACGATGCCAAAGCCTTTATAACATGGAACATGGTAGCCAATATTTGTAAGGTCGAACGGGTTCAAAAATCGGCTTATAATTCATTGTTTAATACCGAAGAAAAAATAACCCAAACCACCTATTTAATACCCGAACATAAAAAAATAAATTTCTTTTTAAAGATTGAAGGTGGACTCGATACTTTGGAAGAGCAACATACTATAAACAACATTTTAAAAATACCACGTGTCGTTACCGCTTTTAGCGTGGATGCAGACACGTTGAAATCGAAGGACAATTTAATTTTTAGCTAATGCCAATCAGAAAAAAAACCAAAATAGTGGCCACCTTAGGCCCGGCCACCGATACCAAGGACATATTAAAAAAAATGCTGGACGAAGGCGCCAATGTGTTTAGGATAAACTTTTCGCACGCCGATTATAACGATGTTAAAAGGCGCATAAGCTACATACGCGAGCTTAACGACGAGTTTGGCTATAACGCTGCCATACTGGCCGACTTACAAGGCCCAAAACTGCGTGTGGGCGTTATGGAGGACGAACAACACGTAGCCCCCGGTGACGAAATAATTTTTGCAACAGGCGAGCGCTTTGTAGGCACCAAAAAACGGGTTTACATGACTTACGAAAAATTTCCGCAAGACGCCAAGCCCGGCGAGCGCATTTTGTTGGACGACGGGAAATTAATATTCGAAGTTGTTTCAACCAATACCATAGACGAAGTAAAGGCAAAAGTTATCCAAGGCGGCCCACTAAAATCCAAAAAAGGGGTAAACCTGCCCAATACCAATATTTCGCAACCCGCCCTAACCGAAAAAGATATTGAGGACGCCAAATTTGCCATCGGGCAGGAAGTGGATTGGATTGCCCTGTCTTTTGTGCGCCACGCCGAGGATTTAATAGAACTCCGAGAGCTTATTGCCGAACATAGCGCCCATAAAATACCCATTGTGGCCAAAATTGAAAAGCCCGAAGCCGTACGCAATATCGACAGCATAGTATCGCATTGCGACGGCATTATGGTAGCCCGTGGCGATTTGGGTGTTGAAGTACCCGCCGAGGAAGTGCCTATTATACAAAAACGATTGGTGCAACGTGCCAAAAAAGCACGTATTCCCGTAATTATTGCTACCCAGATGATGGAAACCATGATTGAAAGCCTAACCCCGACCCGTGCCGAGGTAAACGACGTGGCCAACTCGGTAATGGACGGCGCCGATGCGGTAATGCTCTCGGGCGAAACATCGGTAGGGAAATACCCGGTGGAGGTAATTAGGCAAATGGCCAATATTTTAATACATGTTGAAGATTCGCCTCTTATAAAAGTGCCGCAAATGCCACCGCACATCCGTACCAACCGTTACATTACAAAATCCATTTGCTACCATGCGGCACTTATGGCCAACGAAATCGATGCCAAGGTAATTTCAACCTTAACCAATAGCGGGTATACCGCATTCCAAATTTCGGCTTGGCGCCCATCGTGCCATATTTTGGTGTTTACGTCCAACAAACGTATTTTAACCCAATTAAGTATGTTATGGGGCGTAAAAGTGTTTTTTTACGACCGTTATGTATCCACCGACGAAACTGTAAGGGACATTAACATGATTGCCCGGGACAATAATTATGTAAGCAAAGGCGATATGGTTATTAGTTTGGCCTCCATGCCCGTTGCCGAAAGAGGTATGGTAAATACCCTAAGGGTAAGGGAAATATCGAAGTAAGGAATATACTCCGAAGAATAATAAGACAGCTTAAAACAAGCTACACGAGAAACCCGACTAACACGTTGGTTTTTTGTTTGGCATTTTGTTGGTGTTATACCAGTTTTGTTTTAAAATTCCCCAGAAAAAACACAGCTATTTTTTGTTTAAGCGAAAAAGAAAACGCAAGCATAGCCTAAGCTACGATTAAGTTTTATTTTGAAGCATAGACGAAAAAGAGCAAATTTTAATGGGTAATTTTAAGGCAGAAATGGTATTAATAGCGTGGTTTTTAATTTTCAGGAGAGTATTAAGGAGAAAGCCCAAAACAAAAACGACCTGAAATATTTGTAATCAATATTTCAGGTCGTTTATTATGTGCGGGCGGGGATAACAACACCCCCTTTATTTCGGCACTTTTCAAAAATTAGATTTTTACACAAAATCAACTTAAAAACTTAATATTTAAAAGGGTTTACAAATATTTTTTAAATTAAAACAAATTAAGTGAGATTAAAATAAATACACTTTTTTAGGGGAATTATAGGGGATTTGTATATTTTTGCTACAACTAAATTAACCAGTTATGAAAGTAAATTTTATACTCAAAGGCAAAAACAACCCGACAAACATAATTTGTCGTTTTAAGCCAACCCAGTTACACGATTTTAGTTGTTCGGTTGGTATTTGGATAAACCGCAAAGACTGGAACTCTAACAAACAACAATTAAAACAACGAGCCAATACCACAAACAAAGATTTAATAAATTCTAAACTAAAAGAATTAGAATTAACCATATTAGACAAATGGACTGCCGCCAACCTCAACAAAACCAATATCGCTAAAACGTGGCTAAAAGATGTTGTATATACTTTTTTTGGTAGAGTAACCACCAACGAACTACACAAAATTTATTACACCGATTGGGTGCAAAAATTTATTGATGAAAGCCCTAAACGGCTACACAAAGGCAAACCAATATCAAAGCGTACAATACAACACTACAAAACAACATTATACAAAATACAAGCCTTTGAAGATTACCATAAGGTAAAACTACGTTTTGAAAACATTGATTTAAAATTGTACCGTGATTTTGTGGATTACTGCCGAACGGTTGAAAAACTGGGTAACAACACAATAGGCGGTTACATTACAAACTTTAAAATGTGGTGTAAAAATATAGAACTGGACGGCTTACCCATAAACCCGCAATACAAACATTCGGAATTTATGAGTATATCAAACAAAACAAAAGACACGTATTTAAAAGAAGATGAAGTAAACGCAATATACAACTTCGATTTTGCCAACTCCGAACGTTTAGACAATGCACGTGATTTGTTTATAATAGGCTTGCGTACAGGGTTAAGAATATCCGACTTTTTAAGGCTAAAAACCATAAACTTAAAAAAAGGATTTATTGAAATAGAAACCGTTAAAACTGGCGAACCCGTTGTTATACCGCTACACGCCCAAATAAAAGCCATTTTAGAAAAAAGAAACGGCAAATTACCTTACACCATATCCGAACAAAGGTTTAATCTTTATATCAAAGAAATATGCAAAACGGTAGGTATAGACGAACCAACAGACGGCGCACGTATGAACCCCGAAACCAAACGCAAAGAAGCGGGAACATATCCAAAATACGAGTTAATAAGTTCGCACACTTGTAGGCGGTCTTTTGCATCAAACCTATACGGCAAACTGCCTAACATGGTTATTATGGCAATTACTGGGCATACTACCGAAGCCGTTTTTTTAAGGTATATCAAAATAACCAAAAAGGAACACGCCGAAACCTTAAAACGTTTTTGGGCAAACGAACAAGACAAACAAGGCTATACCGATGTTCTAAGAGTGGCAAAGTAGTTTAAACAATATTTAAAGCATTTTTAAAAATGGAACTCTACAACTGGAACGCTATTATTGAAGCATCAAATTTATATGATACTGCAACCGAAAAGCGAAGCCACTTTATTGAAAGTATCAAAATGGCAAAGCAATATTTTGAAGATAATAAAAATAAAGATATTGAATATTTAGTAAACGATGATTTTAAGATAACAATAAACGGAAAAACGATACTATTTAAAAACGTTAATAAGTCTAATCGTCCTAAAACACACGGCGAATATTACAAAAATATTTTAGCTGAATTTATAGAAAAAATCGAAGAGCAAATAAATGTTTTGTATTGGTATGTTTTAGACGAAGAGCAAATAAACGATTGCCTACAAAAGCCAACCATAAAAGATAAATATCTTTGTTTGTCTGCATTAAAAATACAATACACCAAACATTTAAACGATATTAACGGAGTGTTACAACCGCCCAATAATGACACTTATTTTAAGATGAACGCCGAGTATAGTACAGCTATTGAAAAAATCAATAATGAACTGTCAAAATTAAAAGAAAATAAAACGACTGCAAACCGCCCAACAACTCCGAAACAAGTATATACACTACGCCCTAATTTTGATAATTTTGATTTGCAAATACAAATAATACACGACAATACAAAAGACTTATTTAATGCCACTTTAGACGATTGGAAAAATCTATTTTCAAATGATATAAAGCAATTTAAAAAACCTATTGAGTTGAAGCATAAAACAACGTTAGCCGATTTGCAATATTTCTTATCTGAATTAAACCGAGTAGAACTATTTAAAATAAGCAATTTTGGTATTATTATAGAAAATACAAAAGCGTTTTTTAATAGGAATGGAGTAATAACTTCAAAAAAGTTGTCAGACGGCAAAAACAAGGCTACAAGTGGCGTAAAGCATAGTTATATAATTAAAAACTTGCTTAATAAATTAAAGTTAGACTAAAAAAAAACTTTTCCGACAAACTCGTTATTGTCGAATTAACGAGTTTGAACCGCCCACACCTTTGCACTATAATAAACAAACAATATTATGGAAAGCAAAGATTTTACAGCCGTACAAGTTCAACACATTACAGCGGAAGCACTACTACAAAAGTTTTCAGACCTTGAACAAAAAATTAACAACCTCAACAAAAAACACCCCTTTACCGAAAAACTATTAACACGTTTTGAAGTTTCAGAATTGTTAGGCATTTCACTCGTTACCATACATAACTGGGTCAAGGCTAATATTTTGATTGCTTACCGCATAGGCAACAAAGTAAGGTTTAAAGAGGCCGAAGTATTAAACGCATTACAGTCTATCAACGCCAAAAAGTCCGCACAATGAGAATAGACCAAGTAAAAAGCGCAATGGACGTACTGGCAGGGTTTGAACTACTTACCCAAACCGAGCAAAAACAAACACTACTAACGGTAATTGATACGCTTGGCGGTTATCCAAAACCAACCAAAAAGCAAGACGAACGCCCTGCACCAGTCAAGGACGTTGGGGCGTATCTATTCGTTAGCAATTCCCGTAATGCGTGTAAGTTGGGCGAACTCGGTTATATCGAAACACGCCACGCCTACAACTTAGTTAGTGCCAATTTAGAAACTGCATTGAGTTTGTTGCTTGGGTAATGATTGACGGGGTTAAAATAGATGTGCCAATAAGCGCAAACGAGTGGTTTAATAATCGTTTTTTAGACTTCTGTACATACGCAAACGCTAAAACTGGCAAAGTGTTAAACGGCACTTTGATAGCGCAGTACAGAGGTCTGAAATTCTTAATTATTCCCTCTAAAAAACACCTTAATAAAACCTATTGCGTTGTTCGTGGTTCGCTACATAAATATTTCAATAACGGCAAACATAACGCCAACGATTTTACTATTGAAGATTTACAAACAGTAATAACCGAATTACAACAAAAGTTTAGCATTAACCCCGATACTGCAATATTGCGCAATATGGAATTTGGCGTAAATATAAAAACAGCAGTACCAACAAGCACACTATTAAAAAACCTCGTTTGTTACGGCAATTATACGTTTACAGCTATTAGAATAGAAAACGTTACCGTAGGCAAAAAAATACACCAACAACGAGCCGACTTAAAAATATACGACAAAGGCAAACAATACCAAAAGCCAACCCAAAACCTTACACGTATTGAGGTGGCAGTTAATAAAATGGAATTTCTAAAACCTTACGGCATTACAACCCTTGCAGACCTAACCAATACGGCTAAAATTAAGCCTTTAGGTAGTCTTTTAGTAACGTACTGGAACGATATTATTTATTATGACAAGCAAGTGAATTACAAACAGCTTACACAGTTTGAACAAAAAAAGTTACTGTATTACGCTACACCTCGAAACTGGAACGATTTCGACCGAAAACAACGCTACCGTGCAAAGAAGCATTTTAACGCATTAATGCAGAAATACAGCACTTCTACAACCCATAAAAATATAGCCGAATTAATAGGCAAAAAAGCAAATGATTTAACAGCCGTTTTTTGTCCACAAATTAACCACGATTTCAAAAGGCAAAATGTCCACAAATTAACCTATACAATACAGCGTTACAACGTGGACAAATCACATATCAATAAAACAACAAAAAACACCCCTAAAAAAACCCCGAAAATGAAACAAAAAAAATGTTGTGTTTGTGGCTCGGATATAACGCACAAAAAAAGCATCGCTTTGTATTGCTCAAAAAGGTGCAACAACTCCGCCCACGCCAAAAAGAGAAAACAAAAACGCCACAAACAAAAAAACCACGAAAACAAGAATTTAACCAAGCTACTGGCAAACCTACACAAAACAAATTTGCGCTTACTGGTCGAGTACAAAACCAGTACTGGAACGTATGCCGACCACTTGGAGCAAAACGAAATTGCAACCACACCCCAATGGGTGCGGTGCGTGTATCGGGTAACGGTACAACAAAAAACCGCCCCCATAGTGCTAAACAGCTACCGTGCAAGGCGGTTAATAAAACAAATGAACATCAAAAATTAATATTTAAAATCAATCAAAAATGAAAACACCAAAAAACAAAGGCGGACGAAAAACCACCGAAGAAACCGAACAACTACAACAAGAAGCCTACAAGCTAATAAAACAAGGCTTAACGCAAAAAAACACAGCCAACCGTATAGGCGTATCGCCTAAAACTTTAGGCGGTTGGGTAAGGCGTTATAACTGGAAACCGTCAATAAACCAAGATGCCGAAACATTAGCAAGTTTAAAAAACCGCCTTAATGAAATGGCAAAAGATAAAAACACACCAACCGCAGACCTTAAAAATATGGTTGCAGTAATTCAACAATTAGAAAATGCCTAATAGTTGCCCTAAAAACATAAAACCAAGCCCACAGGGAGCGTTTTAGCCTTATGCCCCCTTATGGGGTATAACCATGTAAAAAAGTGCGTTAAAACGCTTCTTTTAAAGTACGTTGCAGGAATAACCATAAAAAGTATATTTACCGCCATTTCACCGCCATTATACCGTTAATCATTATGAAAGAAACACCACAACACCAAGCCAAAGCCTTTAAATACTATTGCAAGGGCTTGAATAGCAAGGAAATAGCAAAACTACTGGATTGTAGTTATCGCACCGTACAAAACTATATGAGTGCCAATAATTGGAAAGAAAAGCGCAAACAGCTATTAAAAAAGTAAAATTGTTGTGTTAGTCATTTTTGTCTGATACATCGAAAGGACTTGTAAAAATTGCTAAATACAATAAGCCAATGCCACCAAGTACACAAAAACCACAAAAAGCAATGCCAATAACGTACACGTACACAACTGGCGCAAACACCAGTAAAAGTATAGCAACGATTATTAAAATTAGCTTTTTCATAAAAACAAAGATAGGTTTATTTATATTTGCTATTCCTAAAATTTATAGATATGACTTTAAAAAACAATCTTGCCCGTGTGGTACGGTGGCGGTCTGCGAAAGCAACGCAAACGCTCTATAAAGCGTTAGGACACCTAACCCATACGGGTTTTATAATTCCTAAAATTTATAGATTATGAGTACAAAAAAAGCATTAACAATCGACGATTTGTTAAACGGGCTAACCGCCTTTCACAAACATGAAAACGAGCGCATTAAAGACCGCTACTATTTAACCCTTGAAACCTACCCGAGCCACTACCTAATGGCTTTAAAAATTAAAAGTCTTATCAATGTTAGTAGTGGTTGTTTGCAAGGTATCGAAAGCAATATAGTTGTAGAACCTGATTTGTGGGACGTAATAAACACGCTCGAAATAGCCGACAAATTACTATATGCACTACTTGGGGACTTTGAAGTGTTGGACGAACTACAAAAAATAAAGTTCCCCGACCTTGACAATTAAAAACCCACCACAGAATTTTTTTAAACCTCAACCGTAAAAGTTGGGGTTTTTTAATGATGTCATTTTGTTAAGTTCAACAACAAGGCATTTAGTTTTAAAAACTGGTTTTTTTTAATTTTTAGGGGAAATTTAGGGGAAAAGACAAAATAAAAACGACCTAAAAAATTGATAATCAATAATTTAAGTCGTTTTGTTTGTGCGGGCGGGGAGACTCGAACTCCCACACCTTGCGGCACTAGATCCTAAGTCTAGCGTGTCTACCAATTCCACCACGCCCGCTAAAGGTGTGCAAATATAATCAAGATTTTTAAATTGCACACTTATTTTTGTTGAAAAATTATTTTTTATCCGTTTTTGTTTTTAGTCTTGTTTTAATATAGAAGAAACTAAATAATACCCGTTTTGTTTTAAAATTACCCAGAAAAAACACAGCTATTTTTTGTTTAAGCGAAAAAGAGCAAATTTTAATGGGTAATTTTAAGGCAGAAATGGTATAAAATGTCATATAACTTCTATCGGTTGTCACGTTGAGCATTTGATATTAAGAGGAGCAAATAAAAATTTGCGGCAATATCGAAACGTCTCTTTTATTTATGATAAAATATATCTATTTGATTATAATGGTGGCTTCGACAGGCTCAGCCACATCCAATAGCAACAAAACAGAAAAATCGGGATTACTCCCGATTTTCCTTCTCATTATTTAAATTGGTTGGTTAATTAATTTCTTCGTCGTAAAGCTCGTAGTCGGTATAAAATACATCTATGGCATCTTCTGGGCGATAAATACTTCTGTAATAAATAGGTTGGGTTATATCGATATCGTCCAGACTTATTTCGAACTCGGTTTTAGCCTCATCGGTTAATACGGTTGTTTGTTCGTTACCAGAGTTATTGGTGTATTTTAGCTCGCTATCGAAGTAATCGTCGTAATCTACGGTTTCCATGGTAAACACAAGGGTATCGGTTTCTAATTCGTAGGATGCTATCCCTCTGTTATTGCTTAGTATGCCTGCAATATACAAATCGCCATAGGCGGTTCCGGCAACTTGTACGGGTACGGACATATTGCCGTAATCGTCCATGGTTTTTACGTTAAAAATATAGCTGCCTTCGTCAATATTCGGGATTATGGCTGCAATGGTATCCAAAACACCCGAAGTAACGGTAAATGCTACATCGGTCGAGTCTTGCCCATTATTCCAATATATCCTGGCGCCGGTTACCGATACATCCGAAAGCATTATCCAAGCCAAGCCCACGCGCTCATGTCCGGGAAAAGATGTTAATGCGCTTGGTTTTTCGGTATAAATGGTTTCGCCCCTGTCTAAGTACGGTTGGTGCATTTCGTTTAAATCGGTACAGCTAACTATGGTTAACAGCGATAAACTTAATAGTATTAAAAAATTTCTCATTTATATATTTTTTTAGATTAATCTTCCGGGTCGCCAAAGAATGTTAGCTCGGCCCAACCGGAGTGCTTGGAACTGGAGTCCCATACTTCGGTGGTACGAATTCTGTAATAACGGTACGAATCGGTTCCAGGAGGAAAATTGTACTCAACACCGGCATTAGTATAATCGTTATCGCCATCGGCAATATCGGTTCCCGGTAACCCGGATGGTTTTATTATTTCAAACTCGCTTATTAAATCCCAACCATCTAAACCTTCTTCCCGCCAGTTATCGGTAACATTAGGGTCGTCGCCATCTGGCCAAACATAAGCGCCATTTGATTCCCGCTGTATCAACGTTTCATTGTTTGTGCCATAAATTTCGAAGGTTTTAATTCCGGTTCTTTCGTAGCCCCAGTTTTTAACACCGTGCATAATAAATCGGCTAACACGCGAGTTTACCCCAAAATCGATGGTTTGGTGGTGCGGCAGGTATTCTTTACTACCGCTATTGAAAGTGCTTACATAGGCACTGCTCCAGTTTTGGTCTGTATTGCCATCCCAACCTTTTTCGACCCGTCTGGCATTTGCAAACTGTGGTATATCGGTATCCAACCTAAGCGCTGTCCAAAGCGATTTGTCCAACTCGATTTCATAAAGCGGCTTATAGTCGCCGTAGAGGGTATCGCTTATGTTGCCGTAATTATCCTTTACAAAAAAGCCCAAGGTTTGGGTAATGGTATCCATGCCCCTTACGTTTTCCTTATAATCGGAAAAATCTTCGTAAACGGTTTTAAAAGGCACAAATTCTCCCAAGGCATTTTCGGTTAGTACGGTAATGCCTATTTTTGCGGCATACTCGTTTACCCACTCCAAAAGCACACCGGAAAAATCGCTTGTTACTTCCAACGATTCGCGCACCAATTTATAAGGTGGCGTAAGCGGGTTTATGGTAACGTTTATGGGTTCGGATTTGTTTCCGCTATAATCCACAGCCCTTAGTTCTACATTGGCTTCGGTAACATCGGCAAAACCATCGACTAAAAGGTTTTGGATAAACTTCGAGCTTTTTGCTATTCGGGTTAATCCACTATTTACAGCGTAGGTTGCTTCTACATACATAATGTCTTTGTCGGATGGCAAGGTGTATTGTAGTATAGCACCGCCATTAATATTCTCGACACTTACGTTTGAAACCACTCCGGGAGCAACGCCGTCGGTCCCGGGCTGTCCTACAAACTCTTCTTCGCCACAGGAAACTATTAGCAAAGCGGGTAGTAGTAGGATGTAATTTAAAATTCTTTTCATCATATTCATATTAATTTTTTTTAATAATTACCACCCCGGATTTTGAACCAAATTCGGGTTATCCAACAATTCGTCCGTTGGGATAGGGAATAAATTATTCCTAAACGAAAACGTAGATTTTGAAAGCAATACCGGCGTAAAAAAGGCATCGGCAGTTTCGCCTTCGGTATTCCACCCCATTTGCGATTGTGTTTGCAGTGCTACGGCTGTTTTCCAACGACGGGTATCCCAAAAACGTTGGCCTTCGAAAGCCAATTCGTTTAGGCGTTCGGTTTGTATAATTTCCCGTAATCCGGACTTGCTGTTTGGTTTCGAGGGGTTGGACGAGTAGTTTGTCCACGATTCCACCACGCCTTTAAGTCCGGCATGCTCCCTTACTTTATCGAGGTATTCTATGGCCAAAGCTTGGTTGCCCACTTCATTTAAACATTCGGCATAAAACAAGTATAAGCCTGCCAAACGCATTTCGGGAAATGTATAAGAAGAAATGGATGTTGCATTATTTTTAATGGACGTATTGTATTTAGCCACTTTTCTGGCCACATACCCGGTCGTGTTTCGTCTGGCGCCACCGCCACTGGAATATTCGCCAGCGTACATTTTTAAGAAATTATCGGTCCAACCGGGGTTAACATTTCCTGTTGCAGGCGGGTTGCCGTACCAAATGCCACGGTCGAAACCGAGACTGGCATAAAACCGAGGCTCCCTATCGAAATGAAGGTTAATGGTAGTTTCGCCATCTTTAACGTAGTATAGGTTATCGGCAACACCGTTAGCATCAATATCCTCATCGGTAGCGGCGTCGTAGGTTCTTAGCTCGTAACGGGCATCGTAATCCCAAACCGTATCCTCGTTAATGGGTACGCCGTTTTTGGTATAAAACTGCTCTGCAATATGCAATGGTGGCGAAAATTGGCTGTATATCCCGGCACTTTTCAGGCTTTCGGATGCAGCGGCCAAGCCCAAACGCTGTAATGTAGTTCCGGCAAGACCTGCGGTAGACACGAATATTTTTTCGTCCGTCCATCTTTCGGCTAAGGCTTGGTTAAGGGTTATTACCCGTAACAATTCCCTTGGTACATCGTCGGGGCTGTTTACACCTGTTGGACGGGGTACATCGGCTACATTATACTCGTATAAAACAACACCAGCCTCGTCTGCTGCGTCTATAGCTGCTTTACAGGCATTTGCGGCAGTTTGCCATCTGGTTTCGTCGTAAGCCGGAAATAGTTTTGTGCCTCTGGAGTCTATAATAGTTGCACCATCGGTATTACCGTTAAACAAGGGGCTTGCTGCCCATACCAAGGTTTTGGCACGCATGGCCAAGGCGGCTACCCGTGTTACGCGCCCCAACTCCAAGGTTCTATCGGCAATGGTTAGGGGCAAATCGGCCGCAGCTTCGTTAAACAAGCCTGCAATGTACGAGGTACATTCTTCAATAGGGCTTCTAAACTGTTCGAAGTCGTCGGTACCGGCATCAACCGGAACATTTTCCTTAACCAAAATAATGGGGCCATACATTCTATATATGTAGAAATGATAATAGGCCTTTAAAAATTTAACTTCGGCTATCCACCTACTTTTTTCGTCGGCATCCATTCCTGGCACCAAATCTATCTTCTCCAAAAAGATATTACAATCGCGAATACCTTTGTATAGGCTATTTACGCCATAGGATCCACCTGCAGAATTTTTTCCAGCCCAGTAATCGGCGTAGGATGCTCCGGCACTTTGCCCCCCAAGGGCAATTTCGTGCATTGATACTAAAGCCAAAACATCTATGGCATTGTATTGGCTGGATTTGTATGCCGTTTCGTCGCTACCTAAAATAGCGGGGTTTTTAGTTGGGTTACCCAATTGCGGCATCCAACTGTAACAGGTCATTAAGTATGACAGTGCCGAATTTCGGTCGTCGAACGCATCGTCAATGGTTGCCGTATCGTCGGGCACAACATCGAGGTAATTGTCGCACGAAAACAGCATGGCAAACAATGATAGCGTTAATATTATGGTCTTTTTCATGATTTTCATTTTTAAAAGTTTGCTCTTACACCTATGTTATACACACGTTGTATGGGGTACTTGTATGCGTTTCCTGCAAGTTCTACATCCCATAAATCGAATTTACTTAAGGTAAACAAGTTGGTACCGCTAGCATAAAAACGTATATCGTCCACCACATTACCCAGCCATTTTTTAGGTAGGGTATAGCCTATTTCCAATTGTTTTAAGCGCAACAAACTACCATCGCGCATAAACCAGGTACTTGGTGGGGCGTTGTTACTTACTACAGTAGTTGAAAGCCTTGGCCAAAGGGCGTAAACATCCCTATTTTCTTCGGACCAGTGGTTATCGGCATATACTTTTAACAAGTTACGTTCGCCACGGAAGCCTTCTTGGGTGTTGGTGATAAAAGGTGCTGTTTTTTCGGAGTCGATAAAAAAGGTTCGATTAGCCAAGCCATTAAAGAAACAGTTAAAATCGAAGTTTTTATAGCCAAACGAAAAACCAAAACCAAAATTAATTTCGGGTTTGGAGGAGGTGCCTATTGGCACGATGTCCGATTGGTCTATAATACCATCGTTATTAATATCCTTATACTTAATATCGCCGGGCCCATAACCGCCCGCAAACTGTTGTTCGGGGCTATTGGCTACATCGTAATCGTCTATAAACAAACGCTCGGCCACATAGCCATAGCTTTGGTTAATGCGGTTGCCTATTCTTGAACGCCAAGGTGTTGCCGAGTAATCAACCTCGTCGTACTCCAAATACTCGCTTGTAGCATAGGTAAAGTTACCGGTACCTTGCACCCACCAGTTTTTGCCCCAGTTTTCGCGTACTTTAACATTAAACTCTATCCCATGACTTTTGGCCTTACCGCTATTGGCTTCAATAGAAGCAGCAAGCCCAAGCGATGCGGGCAAACCTGAACGTGTGGTAAAAATATCCTCGCGCATTTCATGGAAATAATCGGCATTTAATTCTATTTTGTTATTAAAGAAGGCAAATTGCAGCCCTAAATTGAATTTTTTGGCAGTTTCCCAAGTAATTTGGTCGTTGGCATATTTATCTATAGATACCCCTAATGAAGAACCTTGAAAATTTTCGCCAAATAAAGCGCTCCGGTTTCCACTATTTAACTCCACTTGGGATAAATAATAAAACCGTTGGGCACTAACATCGTCGTTACCTACTAAACCATAGGTACTTGTAATTTTAAAGTTGTTAACCACAGGCCTTAGCTTATCCCAAAATTTTTCCTTGGACACGTTCCACCCCAATCCTAAGGAAGGGAAATAGCCCCAACGCTCTTTTTTAGCAAACCGTTCGGAGCCGTTATAACCAAATACAAACTCGGCAAAATATTTTGAGTTATAGCCATAGCTAAAACGTCCGGCAAGCCCTATGTTTCGGCTTGGCAGCGAGTTTTGAAGTGCCGTACCCGTATTATTATCACTGGCATTGTTGTTTAATTTTTCGCGTATGGTAGATACCAACATGGCCTGAAAATCGTGTACCTCGTTAAAGGTTTTGTTGTAGTCGGCCGCAAACTCGCCATAAAACACCGAGCTTACTTCCGGGCTTCCGCCTGCGTAATCCAAGGTGTTTTCAGGATTGCTGGATTCATTTAAAAGCCTTAAAGTATACACATCGTTTACCTCGTCGTACGAACCTATATTGTAATACGCCGGTACCATTGCCCGGTTTACAGTAAATTCGGAGTTTCTATCGTAGCCTACTTTTGCCCGTAAGGATAGGTTATCGGTAATAATTTGCCTTAAATTAATTTGGGCATTTAGTTTAGAGGTCGATTTATCTCTATACCCCCTTATGGATTCGGCATAAGGATTTCCGTAAAGGTCCTCTTCCTCGAAGTTTCCAAATAAAATATTAGGATTGTATAAATTAGCCGTATCGGGTTCGTAATACGCCGGGAATTTGGTGGGGCTTGTATTGCCCACATTTCTAAACACATCCGAAGCACTGCCCAAGGGGCCTGTATAATCGTCTACCGCTATATAGGTTTGTATACGGGCTTCCAACTTATTGGTTATGTTAATGATGTTGTTGGAACGTACTTGAAATTTATTTAGGTTAATTTCGGTATTATAGTCGTTTCTGTCGTCAATCCTTAAAATACCCCCATCGTGCGTATAGGTTGCCGATAGGTAGTATTTGGCTATATCGCCACCCCCCGACACGTTAATATTAACCCGTTGGTTAACGGCTTGGTCTTTAAACAACATTTTCATCCAATCCGTGGCAGGGTATACATAAGGGTTTTTTCCGGCCATTACCGCATCAATGGTGTTTTGCGAGTACTCGCTTTGCGTTGTTTCGCCGGCATATAAAGCGCCTCGTGTTTGCAAGGCTTCGTTCCATAGGGTCATGTAGGTTACCGGGTCGGCAAACTCCATGTCCGTGGTGTTGGACGATATATAATTTTCAAACTTCACTGATATTTGGGCTTTTCCTTTAACACCATCTTTGGTTTTTACCAAAATAACACCGTTGGCGCCCCTTGAGCCATAAAGGGCTGCCGAGGTGGCGTCTTTCATAACCGAAAAGCTTTCGATGTCGTCTACATCCAAACGGGCTAAATCGTCGGTATTGGACTCCATACCGTCGATAAGAATTAATGGTTCCGCACGATAGCCAAACGTTGTTACGCCCCGAATAAAAAACTCGGCGTTATCGGCACCGGGCTCGCCCGATGTTTGGTATGAAATCATACCGGGAACAGCCCCCGCAAATGCAGTTGTTAAGTTGCTTGAGGGAATACGTAAATCGGCCGGCTTAACCGATGTAATGGCCGATACCACGCTCGATTTTTTTTGCGTACCGAAGGCGGTAATTACCACCTCGCCCAATTCGGCCAAATCTTCTTCTAATACAATGGTTACATTAATACGTTCTTGTACGGCTACTTCTTGGGACAAAAACCCTACATAGGATATGGCCAAGGTTGAACTTCCGCCCTTTAGTTTTAGTTCAAATTTACCGTCGAAATCGGTTAATGTTCCGTTGGACGTGCCTTTTTCCAGCACATTGGCGCCTACCAAAGGCACCCCCTTAACATCGACCACGGTACCGTTTACCGTAAATTTTTCTTGTGC
>JBKEDS010000062.1:0-4846 GCA_047975545.1 Flavobacteriaceae bacterium
GGGTAAACTGACCCACCTTCGCCGGATGAAACTGATCATAGCAAATGAACTGCCCAGATTTGATCTATCCTTGGGTTAAACTTAGTGAAGTCGTCTGGAGTTGAATTTGGATCGAAAGGAAGGGCTACGGATATTTGTATCGCCAAATAGTACTGTTGCGTTAAGAAACGTCCAGTCTCTGTTAAGTATAGTAAATATAGTATTTGCGAAACGTTCTTTGATTTTTTGATTTGAATTGACCGATAACTTTGGCAAAAGCCAAGGTTATGAATACGGGTAAATATGTTTTTGCGCAGGTGCTCTCGCTTGTCAGCCGTTACGAGTTCCAAAAATGTGTCGACCGCTACAAGGGCGATTACAGGACACGCGGGCTGAACTGCTGGAGCCAGTTCGCGCATATGTTCTATGGGCAGTTGACCGGTAGGAAAGGGTTCCGGGACATCTGCCTCTGTCTCGGCGCGCACGAAAGCCGACTGTACCATTCGGGCATAAAGCGGAGCGTCGACCATTCCACGCTGGCACGGGCCAACGAGAGCAGGGACTGGCGGATATATGCGGATTTCGGGTCGTACCTGATAGGCCTTGTCAAGCCCCTGTACACGGACAACCACGAATCCCTGCAAGGTATCGACAGGGAGGTGTTCGTGCTGGACTCGACGACCATCTCGGTAAGCTATATACTCATGGCCTGGGCACATGGCAAATACTCGAGGGGCGCGGTAAAGATGCATACACTTTTAAGCCTGCGGGGCAACATACCGACCTTCATATATGTTACGGACGGGAAATACCACGACGTGAACGCACTGGACGAGATAGAGGTCGTGGCCGGGGCTGCCTACGTCATGGACAAGGCCTATATCGATTTCTCCCGTCTGTACGAACTGGAGGCCGCTGGGGCGTTCTTCGTGGTCCGTGCCAAAAGCAACCTGAGGTTCAGGGCTGTCGAATCCAGAAAGGTCGATAAATCCACAGGCCTCAGATGCGACCAGTCCATAAGGTTGTCGGTGGCCAAGAGCCGCAGGAACTACCCCGATAAAATCCGGCGCATAAAATATTACGACTCCGAAAAGGATATCAGGCTCGTATTCCTGACCAATGATTTTGAACTCGATGCGATCCAGATCGCATCGATATATAAGAGTCGCTGGCAGATAGAGGTGTTCTTCAAATGGATCAAGCAGAACTTGGAGGTCAAGACACTTTGGGGCCATTCGGAAAACGCCGTAAAAACACAGTTATGGGTAGCGATAAGCACTTATCTGATAATTGCGTACCTGAAGCACCGGATAAAATGTCCCTATTCCATTTACGAAATGACACAGGTTCTGGGAACATCGACCTTTACCAAAACACCTGTAAACGAGCTGTTTACCAAAAAGCCGATCAATCAAAATTTCAAAGAACAACTTAACTTGTTTAATAACAACGAATTATAAACGCAACAGTACTATTTTAAAATTTTATAATATTCTTCAAATTTGACGATTAAAATTAAAAAAAGAGATGATAATTTAGACAAACAACGGGTAATATTTTAAAACCTAACGGAAATAGATGAATATTTCCACTTCTATGACGAAATTTTACACTTTTTAAAAAGTGCCGTTCAATAATTTCAATTAAATGATAATTGTCTTTATTTTTACGCAATGCAATGGACAAAAAACACTTTTCTTCTATTAAAAATAATGAAATTTTATAATTATATTTCATTAAAAACCTGTGTGTTATTTCTATTTTTTTTTACTAACAAGAGTACTCTTTCACAAGAACAGTCTAACTTTATCAATATAAATTCTTCTTCCCAAAAAACAAATCGGCATGTAAACGAAATTGACCAAGATCAAAATGGTTACATGTGGTTTAATTATTCTTCGGAATATGCAAAATACGATGGGTATAATTATTACCACACCGCTATTGACAGTATTTTTAAGGAAGTAGCCCCTGATGATTATATAGATTACATAAGCAAGGATTTTAAAAACAATGTTTGGATTATTTCCAAAAACGGACGTGTAGCAATTTGCGACACATTAGGGAATTACCATGAGTTTGAAAGTTTAACCAACACCCCCATTAACATTGTAAGCCATTCTAAAAAATCGGTGGTGTTGGGCGCAAAAAACGGTGACATTTTCAACTTTAATTTTGAATCGTTACAGCTTGAAAAAATAACCTCCGTAGCCAATATTTCCCCTAATGCCTTGGAATTTGTTAATATTGTTGAAAGCCAAACAGGCGACTTATTTATTAGCACAACCCGTGGCAAGGTTTTTCGGTATTCCATTCAACATAAAACACTAATTCCTATTAATGGCATATTTTCAAACTACCCGGGTGCGGTTTATATTACAATTGATTTAAACAACAGGCTATGGGCCGGAACCGAAACCTTTGGTTTGTTTGTTTACGATATTGAAAATGAAACTTTTATACAAAACCATTTTTTTAAGCCTCCTTTATACAATATACGAAACGAAATGTTTATTTCGCTTTTTTGCGACAGCAAGGGGTTTGTTTGGGCAGGAACCGATGGCAACGGGCTTTATCGTATCGATTCCAACAAGGGCAACATTGTGCATTTTACACACGAAAACAACAATAAATTTTCGCTTAGCAGCAATACCGTACTGGATATTTTTGAGGACAACCACAACAACATCTGGGTGGCCACAAACTTTGGCGGTATTAATATTTTACCCGAGCGCAACGACCAAATTAATTACTACCATGGTTCCGATGACAATACCCCTTCAAGGATATTATCGATATACAAAACCAAAAACGGTACGCTTTGGGCAGGAACCGATGGCACAGGAATAACCAAAATAGCCCCCCAAGAAAACGGAACGACAACAAAAGCACAATATTTTAAGGGCAATGATGCTAAAAAGGGGCTTTATGTTCAGGCTATAACCGAGGACAACGCTTCAAATATATGGTTTGGCACTTACAAAAACGGGCTTTGGCATTACAATCCAAAATACGATACGTTTAAAAACATGGCCATTAAAAACGGTATGGGCCAAACCGCTACGGATATTAGGGCTGTTTTTACGGATTCTAAGCAGCGCATTTGGGTAGCTTCAAACTTATCGGTAAATGTGTACGCCAGCAACGAAACCTTATTGGCGTCGTTTGAAAACAACACCAAAGGACTTAAGGGCGATATTGGCGAGTGTATTACCGAAGATGCCAACGGCACCATTTGGATTGGCTTTTTTAAAGGCGGGCTTTTTAAATTTAGCGAAAATGCTTCGGATATAAACCAATCGTATTTTAACCGTGTTGAATATTATAACGAAACGGCATACAAAAACGACATCCCCGGCATTAGGCACATGAGCTTGGATAATGGCGGAATATTGTGGCTGGTAAGTTCGCACGGTAAACTATTCCGCCTTAACTCCGATACAAACCAATACCAATCCTACCAGAATTTTGAACTGTTTAAGGATATTGATTTTAAAGCGGTATTGGCCGAAAACAAAGACAATATTTGGCTAAGCTCCTCAAACGGCATTGTTCATTTTAACGTAAAAGATTCTATTATAAATACGTTTTTGGATATAGATGGCCTTCAGGGCAACACATTTTTAACCCATAGCGCTTTTAAGGACAAAAACGGCAAACTATACTTTGGTGGCGTTAATGGCTTTAACGGTTTTTATCCAAGCGACATTAAAAAGCAAGATTTAAATGCCAAACTGTTTATCCACTCGATAGACGTATTAAACAAACCGGCCAAAACCTTAATTCCCGAACAAATTACCTCAAATATTGAAAACCTTAAAGCCTTAAAACTAAAACCGAGCCAATCGTCGTTTGCCTTTAGGTTTAATGCTATTGGCAATATTTTAAACCCCAATTATTATTATGCCTATCGGTTGGTTGGCTTTAACGACCAATGGATTACCGCCCAAAGCGAAATGCTTGCCAGTTATACCAACATCCCGCCCGGCACCTATACGTTCGAGGTTAAGGCCGGCACCGAAAAAAACGTATGGAATGTACCCGCCAAGCAAATTAGCATTACCATAGCGCCACCGTTTTGGAACACCCCAACAGCGTATGTTTTATATGCCCTTATTTTTATTTTAGTAGGCTTTGCCATAAAAAAATGGTACGATTTAAGAAAAACATTAATCTCGGAAAAAATTAGCAACAGTAAGGAAAAAGAACTGCACGCCGAAAAAATGAAGTTCTTTGCCAAGATGTCGCACGAAATACAAACCCCGTTAACCCTAATATCCAGCCCAATAGACAATATGTTGGACTTGGCCGAAAAAAACGGCAACCTACTGTTAAAACAACGCCTTCAAATTATATCGAACAACGTAAAACGCCTATCCAGAATAGCTTTTGAACTTACCTCGCTAAGGGACAAGGAACTGGAAAAAACACGATTGTTCGTAAGCAAAAACAATTTGTACGCCCAACTTAACAGCATTGCACTTTCCTTTAAGGAACAAGCCCGGCTTAAACAAATCGATTTTACCATAAACTGCCCCCAAAACCTATCCGAAGCCTGGTACGATAAGGAAAAATTCGAACACATTGTGTACAACCTTCTCGCCAATGCCTTTAAGTTTACCCCGAGAGAGGGCAATATTCAATTATTGGCATCGCCCATAAACCAAAAAAACACCATAAAAATAGCTATTTCCGATTCGGGCGCAGGTATTCCGGAAGAAGAGCTGAACAATATTTTCACCCTATTTTACCAATCGAAATCGGGAAAAAAAGCCAAAGGCACGGGCATTGGCCTTGCCCTAACCAAAGAGCTTGTAGATTTGCACCGGGGGAAAATCGAGGTAGCCTCATCGGCTTCCGAAGGCAC